>DERO01000016.1 GCA_002360945.1 Leclercia adecarboxylata
CCCGCGTACGCATCAGGTCATTCGACGCTACAACATCTGGTATTACCCGTGGTACGGACGTGGCCTGTTACAGCTGACTAACCCTGGAAACTACTTTGATTATTTCAGTTTCAGGGGAAGAACCTGCCCTGAAAATATCAGAAACAATCTGATAAATGAATATAATCGTCTGTATTCACGCCGGGGCATACGCTACACAGATAATCACCTGTCTGATGCGGAAAACCATGTCCCTGAAAATATTATCCGGTGGCGAAATAACGTCAGCAGTGACAGCCATGAGGCGACCAGCAGCGCCGGGTTTTACTGGGTATCGATGAATATGGCGTATTACGCCGATGCCGAACATCAACTGGAGCGATACAGCGTCAACGCTCGTGGGAGCGGAATAAAGGTTTACTATCGCAGCCAGGCCTTCTGGCAGGCCAGCGCTGCCGTTAATTTACCCAGTCAGGTTACTAACGCACAATATCAGGGACTGAATGGTTTTGATGAACGCTGCTGCGTATACGGCAGTGCGATAGCCGTCCTTACCGAGCAGAAATTCCCGGACAGCAATAACACTCTGGTCAACGAGAAACCTGAATCAGACCAGCTAAGGAGAGGATGATGAAGAAAATTTTAATTTTATTGACTCTGGCATTGTTATCACAAAGCACAGTGAGTGCCATTATTCCTGAAATAGATATTCCATCTAATTTCAAAAAAGACAGGTTTGCCAATTATTACAAAAACATATCTACTGCTGGTTATGGTGGAAGAAGTTGTGGTTATGTATCCTTTGAAAATTTCTATCCTCCTGAATACATATCATCAAAAATAAAAAATCCTCCATTTAATACCTGGTTTTGCCTGTTTGCAGTCGATGTTATACATGACGGGTACGGACCGGGTAGAGCACTGCCTGAAAAGGTCTACCTTGATAAAAAAACAGGAATATGGAAAAAGAAAAGGTACACCTTGAGCAAAGAAAGTACCCAGCGTTCCCTGGAACTTTATGGCATCAAAAGTCTGAACAAACTACAGCCTGTGGATCTGTATAATATTCAGTCCGTGAATGCCAGTGGTTATGCAGTTATCGACAGCAATATCCCTCTGCAAGAACAACAAAAAGGGGTGAAGAAAAACCTGTCATTCTGCCTCATACATGATGAAGCTGCATTTTGTGGTTCAGGATCGATGATCAACCTCGTCGACGGCAAAGAAGTCGATTTCACCCCCTACATGCTTAAATCACTTGAGACTGTCGAAATGGGGCTACCGGAAAAATCAAATAACTGACAGTAAGTTAAATTCTTCATAAGCTCACTTCAGAGCCATATAGATAACTAAGGTTCCCACAAGTAAAAAGATCTAATAAGGATCTTTTTGCTTATCCTAGATTAACATAATCTCTTAACGTGAGTTTTCGATCCATTGAGCATCAGACCCCAATTACGCCGCATGCGTACTGCGGTGTCGCCACTGAACTGGGGTCATCCCCACTTCGCGGTTAAACACCACCGAGAAATAGTTACTGTCCTCAAAGCCGCACTGCATGGCGACTTCGCTGACCATCAGCTCGGTATGCTGCAGCAGATACTGCGCGTGGCAGATGCGCAGCTGGCGCAGGTAGTGGTTTACCGTCATGCCGGTCTGGGTGCGGAACTGCTGGCGCAGGGCGCGCTCGCTGCACTGCTCCTGCTCGCAAAACTTCTCCAGCACAAAGCTGCGGTTCAGGCTGCCCGCCAGGGCGGTGATCAGCTTATCCAGCAGCGCTTCCGGCTCGCTGGCGGCGGGGTTATCCGGGGCGTAACGGTAGCGTTTGAGCATGAGCACCAGCTGGGCAAACAGCAGCTCGGCCATATCGCAGGCGTGGGGATCGTTCTTCAGGCTCTCCTGCTCCAGCTGGGCGATCACCGGGCGCACCTGCGCCATGCCGTTGCTGCCCAGCCGCCAGTGGGGCGAACCGCCCGCCTTGAGAAAACCGGGTATGTTCGCTCCCCAGTCCACGTTGAGCTTGAGCCGGTCGGGGCAGTAGATGATGTTCTGGAGTACCAGATCGTTGACCGAGGCGTAGGAGTGTTTGTCTTCCGCGCGGATATAAAACAGGTCGCCACGGGTGATGCGGTAAGGGCGATCGTTGAGGATATGCAGGCCATTACCGCGCCACACCAGCACCAGCTCGCAGAAATCGTGGGTGTGCTCGGCAAAGACATTTTGTGGATAGCGGTCCGCAACCGCGACGGCCTGGGCGGCGGATGCAAAAAAATCGGCTCTGCGAAGAATCAACTGTCCTGCCACATCACTACCTCACCGGGGACTAACCTGACATTATTACCCGGTTTACGGCAATAAAACGGTGATTTTCCTCGCGTTACTGAAGCGAGGCATCCCGGCCCTGGCGAATGTCGCGCGGGGACCAGTCAAATTCCCGACGAAACAGGGTCGAAAAGTGGTTACTGTCGCCAAAACCGCAGCGATAGGCGATATCGGTGACGCTCTCATCGGTATGGCGCAGCAGGTGGCGGGCTTTGATCAGCCGCAGACGGTTCAGGTAACGCTGGGGCGTCTGCCCGGTGTGCTGCTTCAGCTGGCGATGCAGGGTGCGCAGCGAGAGCGAAAAGGTATCCGCCAGCGTCTCCCAGCAGACATCCTCCGCAAAGTGATCCTCCAGCCAGGCCATCAGCTGATTGAGCCGGGCGTCGTTATCCGCCGCCCCCTCCACCAGGCTGCCGCGGCGCAGCAGCACCAGCAGTTGCATAAACAGGATCTCGCGGCTGGCGAGGGCGTGGGTGGTCTGCCCCTCTTCGGACTGCTCCATCTGGCCGATCAGCTGACGTACCTGCTGCAGCGTGGCCTGATTCACCCGCCAGTGTGACGGGTAGTGGCCATCCTGCTCCTGGGGCAGGAGCTGGTTCAGCCCCGACAAAAACTGGAACGCTTCCGGGGAGCGATAGAGCACGTTGGTCAGGCACAGGTTGTCGGTATGTTCATACATATGGCGATCATGATCGCGCACAAAGCACACCGTACCACCGCTGATGGTGTACGGCTGCCCGTTGAAGACATGGATGCCCGTGCCGTGTTCCACGATGACGATCTCATGAAAATCATGATGATGTTCCGGAAAGGCAGCCTGGGGCAGCCGCGGCTCAATCGCCACAGGCGAGTGGCCTGAAGGGAAAAAATCCACGCTGTGCAGTACGGTCATAACGGGTCACCAGATGATAAATGTTCTCAAAATAGTAATTTAGGGTTCCCCGCCTCACCTTAAATTTTCGACAGCAAAAAGCGCAAAGCCTGTCGCTTTTTCAAGAAACGGCGGGAAAGATCCGGAAATGCGCCCACCGTCACATCCCCTGAATTCCCGCCTTTTAGCGCGAAATGTGAACTCTCTCACGTTCATCTTTGCTTTCTTGCCAGCGCCTGAAATGCGCTGTCAGTGGTAAGAAGGTCACTGACGCTTCCCTTTTTTACACTGTCCGGCAATGACTACAGGAAGGACCGGACCATGACTTTTCGCCATTGTGTGGCAGTCGATTTAGGCGCATCCAGCGGCCGCGTAATGCTGGCGAGCTACCACCGCGAGCAGCGCACCCTGTCGTTGCGCGAAATCCACCGTTTCGTGAACTGTCTGCACAAGCAGGACGGCTTTGACTGCTGGGATATCGACACCCTGGAAGCGGAGATCCGCACCGGGCTGAATAAGGTGTGCGAAGAGGGCATCCACATCGACAGCATCGGGATCGACACCTGGGGCGTGGATTACGTGCTGCTGAACAACAAAGGCGAGCGTGTGGGCCTGCCGGTCTCCTATCGCGACAGTCGCACCGCCGGGGTGATGGCGCACGCGCTGGAACAGCTGGGAAAAGCGGAGATCTATGGCCGCAGCGGCATCCAGTTCCTGCCCTTTAATACGCTGTATCAGCTGCGCGCCCTGGTGGAACAGCAGCCGGAGCTGGTGGCGAACGTCGCCCACGCCCTGCTGATCCCGGACTACTTCAGCTACCGTCTCACCGGCCAGATGAACTGGGAATATACCAACGCCACCACCACCCAGCTGGTGAACATCAATTCCGACTCCTGGGACGAGAATCTGCTCAACTGGACCGGGGCGTCGCGCGACTGGTTTGGCACCCCGACCCATCCGGGCAACGTGATTGGCCACTGGATTTGCCCGCAGGAGAACCCCATTCCGGTGGTGGCCGTCGCCAGCCACGACACCGCCAGCGCGGTGATCGCCGCCCCGCTGGCCTCACAGGATGCGGCGTATCTCTCCTCCGGTACCTGGTCGCTGATGGGCTTTGAGAGCAAAACCCCCTACACCAGCGACAACGCGCTGGCGGCGAATATCACCAACGAAGGCGGAGCCGAAGGCCGCTACCGGGTGCTGAAAAACATTATGGGCCTGTGGCTGCTGCAGCGGGTGCTGAAAGAGCAGAACATCACCCACCTGCCGGCGCTTATCGCAGAAACCGAAAAGCTGACGGCCTGCACTTTCCTGATCAACCCCAACGATGACCGCTTTATCAACCCGACCAACATGAGCGCCGAGATCCAGGCCGCCTGCCGCGAAAGCGCCCAGCCGGTGCCGGAGAGCGCCGCCGAGCTGGCGCGCTGCATCTTCGACAGCCTCGCCCTGCTGTATGCCGAAGTGCTGCACGAGCTGGCCACCCTGCGCGGCAAGCCGTTCAGTCAGCTGCACATTGTTGGCGGCGGCTGCCAGAACCAGCTGCTTAACCAGCTGTGCGCCGACGCCTGCGGCATCACGGTGATCGCCGGTCCGGTTGAGGCCTCGACGCTTGGCAATATCGGCATTCAGCTGATGACCCTCGACGAGCTAACCAACGTCGACCAGTTCCGTCAGGTGGTGACCGACAACTACGGCCTGACCACTTTTACCCCTCATCCCGATCATGAGATTGCCCGCTACCGCACGCAGTTTCAGCAACAACGACCGACAAAGGAGCTTTGCGCATGACCACTCAACTTGAACAAGCCTGGGAACTGGCTAAACAGCGTTTCGCCGCCGTGGGCGTGGATGTCGAGGAGGCTCTGCGTCAGCTCGACCGTCTGCCCGTCTCTATGCACTGCTGGCAGGGCGATGACGTCGCCGGTTTTGAGAACCCGGGCGGCGCGCTGACCGGCGGGATCCAGGCCACCGGTAACTATCCGGGCAAGGCGCGTAACGCTGCTGAGCTGCGGGCCGATCTGGAGCTGGCCCTGAGCCTGATCCCCGGGCCAAAACGCCTGAACCTGCACGCCATCTATCTGGAGTCCGACACGCCGGTCGATCGCAACGCCATCAAGCCGGAACATTTTAAGCACTGGGTCGAGTGGGCCAAAGCCAACAAGCTGGGGCTGGATTTTAACCCCTCCTGCTTCTCGCATCCGCTGAGCGCCGACGGCTTTACCCTCGCCCACGCTGACGACGAGATCCGTCAGTTCTGGATCGACCACGTGAAGGCCAGCCGTCGCGTGTCGGCGTACTTTGGCGAACAGCTGGGCACCCCGTCGGTGATGAACATCTGGATCCCGGACGGGATGAAAGACATTACCGTTGACCGCCTCGCCCCGCGTCAGCGTCTGCTGGCGGCGCTGGATGAGGTGATTAGCGAAAAGCTGAACCCGGCGCACCACATCGACGCCGTGGAGAGCAAGCTGTTCGGCATTGGCGCCGAGAGCTACACCGTGGGTTCCAACGAGTTCTACATGGGTTACGCCACCAGCCGCCAGACCGCACTGTGTCTGGACGCGGGCCACTTCCATCCAACCGAAGTGATCTCCGACAAAATTTCCGCCGCGATGCTGTACGTGCCGCACCTGCTGCTGCACGTCAGCCGTCCGGTGCGCTGGGACAGCGACCACGTGGTGCTGCTGGATGACGAAACCCAGGCCATCGCCAGCGAGATTATTCGCCATGACCTGTTTGACCGGGTGCACATCGGTCTCGACTTCTTCGATGCCTCCATCAACCGCATCGCGGCCTGGGTTATCGGCACCCGCAACATGAAAAAAGCCCTGCTGCGCGCCCTGCTGGAGCCTACCGCCGAGCTGCGCGCGCTGGAAGCCGCAGGCGATTACACCGCGCGTCTGGCTTTGCTGGAAGAGCAAAAATCCCTGCCGTGGCAGGCGGTATGGGAGATGTACTGCCAGCGCAACGACGCCCCGGCGGGCAGCCAGTGGCTGGATACCGTGCGGGCGTATGAGCAGGACGTTCTGACCGCTCGTCAGTAAATAACATTGCCGGGTGGCGCTTCGCTTACCCGGCCTACGTTTAGCTGTAGGCCCGGCAAGCGAAGCGCCGTCGGGCATTTTCAAAGGAAACACAGAATGCAGACCATCACTCAATCCTGGTTCGTCCAGGGCATGATCAAAGCCACCTCCGACGCCTGGCTGAAAGGCTGGGACGAGCGCAACGGCGGCAACCTGACGCTGCGCCTGGATGACGCGGATATTGAACCCTTTGCCGCCGACTTCCATCAGAAGCCGCGCTATATCGCCCTCAGCCAGCCGATGCCGCTGCTCGCCAACACGCCGTTTATCGTCACCGGTTCCGGCAAGTTCTTCCGCAACGTGCAGCTCGATCCCACCGCCAATTTAGGGGTGGTAAAAGTGGACAGCGACGGCGCGGGCTACCACATTCTTTGGGGGCTGACTGACGAAGCGGTGCCAACCTCCGAGCTGCCGGCCCACTTCCTTTCCCACTGCGAGCGTATCAAGGCCACGGGCGGGAAGGATCGGGTGATCATGCACTGCCACGCCACCAACCTGATCGCCCTGACCTTCGTGCTGGAAAACAACACCGACGTCATTACCCGCCAGCTGTGGGAAGGCAGCACCGAGTGCCTGGTAGTGTTCCCGGATGGCGTGGGCATTCTGCCGTGGATGGTGCCGGGTACCGATGAGATCGGCGAAGCCACGGCGATTGAGATGCAAAAACATTCCCTGGTGCTGTGGCCGTTCCACGGCGTGTTCGGCAGTGGCCCGACGCTGGATGAAACCTTTGGCCTGATCGACACCGCCGAGAAGTCAGCCGAAGTGCTGGTAAAAGTGTATTCGATGGGTGGCATGAAGCAGACCATCACCCGGGAAGAGCTGATTGCGCTGGGCAAACGCTTTGGCGTTAACCCTATGCAGTCGGCGTTAGATCTGTACAAATAAGAACATCGCGCCCCGCTCATTGAGACGGGGCGAACTACACCTGCAATCCCTACACAAATCACCTCATTAAGTGGAGTAAAAGCAATGAAAATAAAGACAAGCTTGATCCTCACCGTTGCCGCCCTGGCGTTGTCCGGTTCTGCTTTAGCGGAAGTAAAAATCGCCCTGGTGGCGAAATCCTTAGGTAATGGCTTCTTCGAAGCGGCAAACGTGGGTGCCCAGGAGGCAGCCAAAGAGTTAGGTGATGTCAAAGTGATCTACACCGGCCCGACGACGACCACCGCCGAAGCCCAGATCGAAGTGCTGAACGGGTTGATCGCCCAGGGGGTGGATGCGATCGCCATCTCCGCCAACGATCCTGATGCCGTGGTGCCGGTGCTGAAGAAAGCGATGCAGCGCGGGATCAAAGTGGTGTCCTGGGACTCCGGCGTGGCGAAGGCCGGCCGCCAGATCCACCTTAACCCTTCCAATAACGCGCTGATTGGCGAGACCAACGTCAAGCTGGCAGCCGAAGCGCTGAAAGCGCTGAACGTGGAGAAAGGCGACGTGGCGGTATTGAGCGCCACCCCAACCTCCACCAACCAGAACACCTGGATTGCCGAGATGAAAAAGGTGCTGCCGAAGTACCCGTCCGTCAATCTGGTGACCGTGGCCTATGGCGACGATCTGTCGGATAAGAGCTACCGCGAAGCGGTCGGCCTGCTGAAAACCTACCCGGATCTGAAGGTGATCGTCTCCCCGTCGTCGGTCGGCATCGTGGCGGCAGCGCAGGCGGTGAAAGATCAGGGCAAGATCGGCAAAGTGTATGTCACCGGCTTAGGGTTGCCGTCTGAAATGGCGGGCGCGGTGAAATCCGGTGCCAGCAAGAGCTTCGCCATCTGGAACCCGATCGACCTCGGCTATGCCGCGACTTACTTAGCGGATGACCTGGTGAAAGGCACCGCCACCAAAGACGAAGCCAGCATGGGCAAACTGGGCAAAGTGAAGCTGGATGCCGACGGCAGCGGCGCGATGGCTGAGCCGTTTGTTTACGATGCCAGCAACATTGATAAGTTCTCGAAAATCTTCTGATTCTTTCTCCCTCTCCCTGTGGGAGAGGGGATCAAACGGAGAACTATCATGACCCCATTGCTTCAGCTTAAAGGCATCACCAAGGTTTTCCCCGGTGTGCGCGCCCTTGAGAACGTGCAGCTTGAACTCTGGCCCGGCAAAGTCACCGCCCTGATCGGTGAAAACGGCGCGGGCAAATCGACGCTGGTCAAAGTGATGACCGGTATCTACCAGCCCGACGAGGGCGAGATCCTCTATAAAGCCATTCCCATTCAGCTGCCGACCCCCGACTCGGCGCACAAGGTGGGTATTACCGCGATCCACCAGGAGACCGTGCTGTTCGATGAGCTGTCGGTCACCGAAAATATTTTTGTTGGTCAGTACCTCTATAAAGGCTTTTTCAAAAAGCTCGACTGGCCGGAGATGCACCGCCGGGCGCAGGCGATCCTCACCCGTCTGGAGGTGCAGATTGACCCGCGCGCGACGCTGAAAACCCTGAGCATCGCCCAGCGGCATATGGTGGCGATTGCCCGGGCGCTGTCCTTTGACGCCCAGGTGGTGATCCTTGATGAACCCACCGCCGCCCTGTCGCAGCACGAAATTCTCGAGTTCTATCAGATCGTTGAACGCCTGAAGCAGGAGGGGAAAGCGATCCTGTTTATCTCACATAAGTTCGACGAGATTTTTGAGCTGGCGGATCACTACACCATCCTGCGCGACGGCGTGTTTGTCGGTGCTGGTGCCATCAACGACATCACCGAGGAGCGGATGGTGGCGATGATGGTTGGCCGCGCCATTACCCAGACCTTCCCGAAAGTGGCGTGCGAAAAAGGCGACACCGTGCTGGAGGTGCAGGATCTCTGCCATCCGACCGAGTTCGCCAATATCTCCTTTACCCTGCGCAAAGGCGAAATCCTCGGCTTCTACGGCCTGGTGGGGGCCGGGCGTACCGAGCTGATGCAGGCGCTCTCCGGCATCTCGCGCCCGTCTTCCGGCAGCATCGTGCTGAACGGCAAAGCGCAGCATTTCCGCCAGCCGGCGGACGCCATCCGGGCCGGGATCGTCTGCGTGCCGGAAGAGCGCCAGAAGCAGGGGGCGATTATCGAGCTGTCGATTGCGCAGAACATCAGCCTGCCGCAGCTCAGCAAGCTCAACGCCAGCGGCGTGCTGAATGACGATCGCGAGTGGCAGCTGGCGGATGAATACGCTAAGCGCCTGCAGGTAAAAGCCTTTAGCTGGAAGCAGGCGGTGGAAACCCTCTCCGGCGGCAACCAGCAGAAAGTGGTGATCGGCAAATGGCTGGCGACTCACCCGGACGTCATCATCCTCGATGAACCGACCAAAGGGATCGATATCGGCTCCAAAGCGGCGGTCCATCAGTTCATGTCCGAGCTGGTCGGTCAGGGGCTGGCGGTGATCATGGTCTCCTCCGAACTGCCGGAAGTGATGGGCATGGCCGACCGGATCATCGTCATGCATGAAGGGTTAATGGTGGCGGAATATCAGGCGGGGGGCGCGACGGCGGAAACCATCGTCAGCGCCGCCAGCGGTGCCAGACAGGAGGCCGCATAATGTTGCAACAGCTGCTTAAACACCGCGAGGCGCTGCTGGCGGCGGTGATCGTGCTGATGACGATCGCCATCGGTGCCCGCATCCCGTCGTTTATCGCGCCGGGCAACCTGGTGGAGATGTTTAACGACACCTCGATTCTGGTCATTCTCGCCCTCGGGCAGATGATGGTCCTGCTCACCAAAGGCATCGACCTGTCGATGGCGGCCAACCTGGCGCTGACCGGGATGATTGTCGCCCTGATTAACTTCCATCACCCCGATGTGCCGGTCTGGGCGCTGCTGATCCTGGCCACCGCGCTCGGCCTGCTGATGGGCGTAATTAACGGCCTGCTGGTATGGAAGATGGGTATCCCGGCGATTGTGGTGACGCTGGGCACCATGAGCATCTACCGCGGAATTATCTTTCTGCTTTCCGGCGGCGGCTGGGTCAACTCCAACCAGATGGGAGCCGATTTCCTCGGCCTGCCGCGGGCGTCGGTGCTGGGCCTGCCGGTACTGAGCTGGTGCGCCATTGCCGCCCTGCTACTGGTGGGCTATTTCCTGCGCTACAGCCGCACCGGGCGTGCGCTCTATACGGCGGGCGGTAACGCCACGGCGGCGTACTACACCGGGATCAACGCCGGGAAGATGCAGTTCGTCAGCTTCTGCCTCTCCGGCGCGCTGGCCGGTTTCTGCGGCTATCTGTGGATCTCCCGCTTTGCGGTGGCCTATGTCGACGTGGCGAACGGCTTTGAGCTGCAGGTGGTGGCAGCCTGCGTGATCGGCGGCATCAGCACCATGGGTGGTACCGGTCGGGTGCTGGGTTGCCTGTGCGGGGCGCTGTTCCTTGGGGTGATCAACAATGCCCTGCCGGTGATCGGCGTGTCGCCGTTCTGGCAGATGGCGATCTCCGGGACGGTGATCGTGATTGCGGTGCTGCTCAATGAGCGCGGCAACAAACGCAAAGGACGGCTGATCCTGCGCGATGCGGCGTTGGCACGTCAGAAACAGGCGGTAAGATCATGAGTAAAGTAATGACGTCTGAAGAGATTAAAAACACCCCCGCCCCGGCAGGCATTTTCCAGCGCCTGCTGTGCTGGGAAGGTTTTCTGCTGGCGGTGACCCTGGCGGTGTTCGTCGGCAATGCCCTGGCCTCCCCGTACTTCCTCGATATCTGGAACCTGTCGGATGCGACCTTCAACTTCACCGAAAAGGCGATCATCGTGCTGCCGATGGCGATGCTGATCATCGCCCGTGAAATTGACCTGTCGGTGGCCTCCACCATCGCCCTGAGCTCCACGGTGATGGGCTTCTGCGCGGCGGCCGGGCTGGATACGCCGTGGCTTGTCTGCGTGGGCTTAGGGGTGGGCCTGCTGTGCGGGCTGTTCAACGGCCTGCTGGTGACCCGCTTTAACCTGTCGTCGATTGTGATCACCATCGGCACCATGAGCCTCTATCGCGGCATTACCTACATTCTGCTGGGCGACCAGGCGCTGAACGCGTACCCGGAGAGCTTCGCGTGGTTTGGTCAGGGGTACGTCTGGGGGGCGCTGTCGTTTGAGTTCGCGCTGTTTATCGTGCTGGCGGCCCTGTTTGCCTTCGTACTGCACAAAACCAACTTCGGGCGTCGCACCTACGCCATCGGCAATAACCCGACCGGGGCCTGGTATTCCGGCATTAACGTGAAGCGCCACAACCTGATCCTCTTTGCCTTGGTGGGGCTGATGGCCGGGCTGGCCTCGGTGCTGCTCACCTCGCGTCTGGGCAGTACCCGCCCGACCATTGCGATGGGCTGGGAGCTGGCGGTGGTGACCATGGCGGTGCTTGGCGGGGTCAATATTCTTGGCGGTTCCGGCAGCATGGTGGGCGTGATTATCGCCGCCTTCCTGATGGGGCTGGTCACCTTCGGCCTGAGCCTGCTCAACGTGCCGGGCATCGTGATGTCGGTGATTATCGGCGCGATGCTGATTGTGGTGATCTCTCTGCCGATCATCACCCGCCGCGTGATGCAGCGAAGACGGATCTAAATGCCGGGCGAGGCTGCGTGCAAGCGCAGCGCCGCCGGGCATAAAAATCACCGTAATTAAGGAGAATGATCATGAGCTTTATGTTGGCGCTGCCGAAAATCAGCCTGCACGGCGCAGGCGCAATCGGCGATATGGTTAAGCTGGTGGCAAACAAACAGTGGGGCAAGGCGCTGATCGTCACCGACGGCCAGTTGGTGAAAATGGGCCTGCTCGACAGCCTGTTTACCGCCCTCGACGCGCAGCAGATGACTTATCAGCTGTTCGATGCAGTCTTCCCGAACCCGACCGAGGCGCTGGTACAAAAAGGATTTGCCGCGTATCAGGACGCGCACTGTGATTACATCATTGCCTTCGGCGGCGGCAGCCCGATCGACACCGCGAAAGCGATTAAAATTCTCACCGCCAATCCTGGCCCGTCTACCGCTTACTCCGGCGTCGGCAAGGTGATCAACGCCGGGGTGCCGCTGGTGGCGATCAACACTACCGCCGGCACGGCGGCGGAGATGACCAGCAATGCGGTGATCATCGACTCTGCGCGTCAGGTCAAAGAGGTGATTATCGACCCGAACATCATCCCGGATATCGCCGTGGATGACGCCAGCGTGATGCTCGACATCCCGGCTTCCGTCACCGCCGCCACCGGGATGGATGCGTTAACCCACGCCATCGAAGCCTGGGTCTCCGTGGGTGCTCACCCACTGACTGACGCCAACGCGCTGGAGGCCATTCGCCTGATCGCCCACTGGCTGCCGGAAGCGGTGGACAACGGGCATAATATCGAGGCGCGCGAACAGATGGCCTTCGGCCAGTATCTGGCGGGGATGGCCTTTAACAGCGCCGGACTCGGGCTGGTACATGCCCTGGCCCACCAGCCGGGTGCCACGCACAACCTGCCGCACGGCGTGTGCAACGCCATCCTGCTGCCGATCATCGAAAACTTTAACCGTCCGAACGCCGTAGCGCGCTTTGCCCGCGTGGCGCAGGCGATGGGCGTCGATACCCGCGAGATGAGCGACGAAGCGGCCAGCATGGCCGCCATTCAGGCAATTCGCGATCTGAGCACCCGCGTCGGCATTCCGTCCGGCTTCAGCAAGCTGGGTGTGACCCAGGCCGATATCGAAGGCTGGCTCGACAAAGCCCTCGCCGACCCGTGCGCCCCCTGCAACCCGCGCAGCGCCAGCCGCGACGAGGTGCGCGAACTCTATCTGGAGGCATTATGATCCGCAAAGCCTTTGTGATGCAGGTGAACTCTGACGCACACGAGGAGTATGAACGTCGCCACAACCCGATCTGGCCCGAACTGGAAGCGGTGCTGAAAGACCACGGCGCGCACCACTACGCCATCTATCTGGATAAGACCCGCAACCTGCTGTTTGCCACGGTGGAAATCGAATCGGAAGAGCGCTGGAACGCGGTGGCAAACACCGATGTCTGCCAGCGCTGGTGGAAATATATGGGGGAGGTGATGCCGTCTAATCCGGACAACAGCCCGGTGAGTACCGGGCTGCAGGAGGTATTTTATTTAGCGTAACGGTAAAGCAGGTGATGCAACGCAAGTGTCACCTGCTTTTAGCGCAAAGTTCTTCTGGCTAAACGGTTTCCTATTCCACTTCAGTTCTGCCAGTTAATCATCTCATCAAGGCCGGACAGCAACGCCGGAATATAGCTTTCATCTATACCAAAAGAATCTTTTATGATGACACTTTCAGCTGGGCTTTCGGGTCTGAGCATTAACGTCACTGCGATAGAACCATCAGGCATAGGGCTAAAAAAAATATTCAACTGATTTTCTGTGCTATCGAAGACTACATCATGAGGCTTGCTGCCATTAATCACCCCCTGATGAAGAGAATATATGCCCGCTCTAAAATCTGTGAGCTCTCCAATACAAAATGATGCCTGATATTGTGTCTTTAATTCAGGAAGTTGATATTCAATATATGTTCTTATCCAGTCATATGCGGGAACCTCTGGCGTATTTTGTCTTTCAAATGGCGAAATACGTAATATTCTTGAGCCACTTACGATTTCTATCATCATCACCCCATTAATTGCGCAAAAGATTAAAACATTATAGAAGTAATAATCTTTTAGGGATTTGTCTTCTACCAGGCGGTAATTGGAAATGAAAGATAGAGTAATGAGCGAACTCTTCCCTGACTGCAAATCCTGTTGCCATAAAATGATTCCTTGTGGTTAATCAACGCCCCTGGAATCATATAACGCCTTTTTCAGTACGATATTGATCTTACCCACAAACATCCCCTAGTGCTTACTTCCCCTTTAATAGGTTTTGATTGCGTACATTATTGGCAAAGCGATTGATGAAACCCACCTCTGGTGGATTTCATCGTTTTTTCAGTTCGCCTCTACCGCATTACTGCGCGCCGCAATTTCATGTCTGCTGCTCAACGTAAACGCCGACAGCACCGTCACCGCCAGCACAAAGCAGCCCAGCATCAGGTAGGTCTCCTGGAAGCCGATCCGGTCATACATATTCCCGGCAAAGGCGGAGAGGAAAATCGCCGCCAGCTGTTTGGCAAAGTTGAAGCCAATCAGGTAGATGGTCGCCGACAGTCGGGTATCGAACACGCCGGTGATGTACTTAAAGGCGCCCACCAGCAGGAACGGCACTTCCAGGGCGTGCAGCATCTTGAGCGCCACCACTTCCACGGCGGTGGTGGCAAATGACGAACCAATAATGCGCGTCGCCATTATCACTCCGGCAATCAGCAGCGTGTTTTTCGCGCCAATGCGGTTAATGATCCACGGCGAGCAGAACATGATGATGGCGTTGCAGATCTCCCCGGCGGTGGTCGCAAAACCAAACGCTCGCGTGCCCTCCTCCGGCGTGGCGAAGAAGGTTTTAAAGAAGGTGGCGAACTGCTGATCGAAGACGTCGTAAACGCAGGCCACGCCAATCACGTACAAAATGAACATCCACATTTTGCGCTGGCGGAACAGGTTAATCACGGTTCGGGCGGTGATCTGCGGCTGGTTAGCGCCGAGGGCGTTCATCACCTGGGCAGTCTGGTTAGGCTTCGGTTTGGCGACCACCAGCAGCACCATCAGCACCAGCGCCGCCGCGGAACCCATCCAGAACACATACGAGGGATCAATCCCGAACAGGATCCCGCCCGTCGAGGCGCACAGCCCCCAGCCGAGACAGCCAAACATCCGCGCCTTGCCGTACTCAAAGAAGCTGTTGCGGCTTACGCGTTCAATGTAGGCCTCAATCGCCCCCGACCCCGCCGAGAAGACGAAGCCGATATAGACCCCGCCGCTCAGCGCCCCGAGCCAGATATTGGTTTTCAGCAGCGGCGCGAAAACGTAGAGGAAGAAGGGCGCGAAGAGAAACAGCAGGACCGCGATGATCCACAGCAGGTGTTTTTTCAGCCCCAGCTTGTCCGACACTATCCCCAGCACCGGCTGGAACGATATGGCAAACAGCGAGATACAGGAGAAGACGATCCCGGTATGGGTTTTATTCAGGCCGATGATATCCGACAGCCAGATCGGCAGGAACGGAAAGCAGGTGGCCATGATGAAGAAGTAGAGAAAGAAGAACGACCCGAAGATCCAGAAGTTCGGGTTGTCTTTGTGGGTACAGGCAGTCGTGTTCATTATTTTTATCCTCAACTCAGGGCCGGTTGCCCGGCCCATTGCCCTTATACGCGTTCAACGCCAATCAGGATGGCGGTTTCCGGATCCAGAACCGGCAGGGCAAGCCCCGCCTGCATCAGCCATTCGCCGCTCACCGTTTGCGGGGTCTCCATCCACGCCGGCAGCTTGCGCATGGTGTGCCCCCCTTCCCCGGTCAGGCGGATGTTGGGGTGGTCGAGCAGCGTGATGCGGTACTGGGCGTTGGCCGCCAGCCCCGGCATGCGCAGCGGCATCATCAGGGTGTAATCCGGCATCGCTAACTGGCTGACAATAAACAGCCCCTGGCGCTGATCCTGATTCACGATCCCCTGCGCCAGGGTGGTGCTGTCGGGCATATCCACCCGCCACTGGGTGCCGTGATGGATCACCTCGCGCCACTGCTTATGCAGGGCCGCATAGTGCCGGTAGCCTTCGCGCTCCTGCTCATCCACGGCAAGGGGATCCAGCTCCAGCCCCATATGGCCGAACAGCGCCGTCAGGCCGCGGAAGGCGATGCTGTGCTGGCGGAAAGTCGCATGGCATTTATGATGACCGATATGCGCGCCCATCACCTCAGGCGGGAAGAAGTAGCTCATGCCACGCTGGATAGTATTACGTTCCAGCGCGTCGTTGTTATCCGACGCCCAAAAGCGATGGCAGCGGGTCAGGACTTCATAGTCGATACGCCCGCCGCCGGAGGAGCAGGATTCAAACTCCACGTGCGGGAAGCGCTCACCCAGGGTGTCCAGCAAGCGGTAGAACTGGCGGGTCTGGGCATCGGCAGCGGCCTTGCCGTTATGGCCCGGCTGCACCAGCTCGCGGTTCATGTCCCACTTCACATAGTCCACCTGATGCTCACCCAGCAGCCAGCTCATGCGCTCCAGCAGGTAGTCGAAGGCGGCAGGAATGTTGAGGTTTAGCACCCACTGGTGGCGGCCGGTGACCTGCTCATAACCCGGCAGGGCCAGCACCCAGTCCGGGTGGGCGCGATACAGATCGGAGTTCGGGTTGATCATCTCCGGCTCGACCCAGATACCAAACTCCATCCCGAGGCTTTTAACGTGGTTGATCACCGGCGTTAAGCCGTTGGGGTATTTCTGCTCGTCGAGATACCAGTCTCCCAGCGCAGCATGGTCGTCGTTGCGCCCTTTAAACCAGCCATCATCAATGATAAAGCGCTCCACCCCCAGCGAGGCCGCTTCGTCTGCCATCCGCATGATGTACTCAGGATCGTGGTTAAAGTAGATCCCCTCCCAGGTGTTAAGGTGCACCGGGCGCGGTTTGTTCTCCGGGAACCGGATGATGTTGCTGCGCAGATAGCGATGGTACTGCTGGCTCATGCCGTTCAGCCCCTGGGAGGAGTAGCTGGCGTAGAGGTGCGGCGTCCAGAGGGTTTCGCCCTCCTCCAGCGCCATTTCCCCCGGCAGCCAGAGCGCTTCGGCCTGCAGATAGCGACGGCCATCGGTTTTGGCCTCCGCGCGCAGGCGATGGTTGCCGCTCCAGCCCAGATGTACGCCCCAGACGTCACCGTGCATTTCGCTGAAGCCCGGCGTACCGCTAATCAGGGCCGGGAAATGCTCGTGGGAGCTGCGGCCGCGGCGGTTTTCGATCACGAAGCTGTCGTGCTCCAGCAGCAGGCGATGCGGCTGAAATTCGCGGATCCAGCGGCCATGAAAGGCCATCACCTCGCGGGCGCGTTCCGCCAGCGGCAGGGTGACGGCCAGACGCTCAACCTGCCACGGCTGGCTTTTAAGGTTGGTCAGGCCGTGGCGAACCGCCAGCACGCCGCTGTCATCGAGGGCGATCTCGCTGGTCAGACGCAGGCCGGCGGTGTCATCTTCGGCGGTAAGGGTCAGGGTTTGTCCCTGCTGAGATACCGCGACGGTACGGAACCGCGGCGAACCATCCAGCCCCTGACGGTGGCCCTCAATGCCCGGCGCGCCGAACAGGCCGTGGGCAAGTTCCGCCATCAGCGTGACCGGTGAGTCAACGTCCAGTCTGCCATTAGCGATCGGGCGGGAAAGCGTGGCCGCATCCTGCGGCGAAAAGTGGCGAAGGTGCGGCCCCCAGTAAAGAATTTCGGCGAACGGGTGGGTTTTGATCACCACATCGACCGTTTCGCTTGCGAGTCGTAAAACTGCCTCTTGCATCGGACATCTCCTGTCATCGGGATATCCTGAGTGTTGATCCGAAACGTTTCGGATACAAACCAAAACGTTTCGGATTTGTGATCGGGTTTAGAAATTGGGGAAAATTATGCCGTCTGGCCTGGCGTAAATTCTGGCTGCCACAGCACCTGTAGCTGGCTGATGTCGTCGCCGTTAATCAGCTGCAGCACCATGTCGGCAATCTGCTTGCCTACTCCCTGACGGGTGGACTGGATCACCGCCGCCACGTCGATATCGACAATGCTGTCCTGCGGCAGGCCATCATAGACCACCAGCGCCACGGCGTTTTCGCCGGTTAAACGACCCATCTGCGCCAGCGCCATTGCGGCACCGTCACCGTGGGTGTTGCAGTCGGTAACGATCGCCGTCGGGGGAACATCCAGCGCCAGCAGTGCCTGAGTGGTGGTGTAGCCCGCGCGGCGGGAAGGCGGCATGGTGCGCAGCCATTCGCTGGAGAGCCCCGCCTCTTTCAGGGCATCGAGATAGCCCTGTCGACGCTGGGTAATAAACGCCTGATTGTTGCTCTCACCCAACAGCGCGATGCGCTGATGCCCTTTTTCGATTAACCGCCGGGTCGCGGTATATGTGCCTGCATAGTTATCGAAGTCGAACCAGGCATAGGGCTCCGGCAGATGGCTGCGGCCGAGCGCCAGGAAGGGGAACCCGGCGGCCTGCAGCTGTTCGAGACGGGGATCGTTATCGAGGGTATGCGCTACGATCAGGGCATCCACGCGACGGCTCTGCACCATCCGCATGTAGCTGTGCTTGTCGGCCAGATCGTCATCGGCAATCAGGAGTAAATCGATCTCATGTTGCGCCAGTTGGTGGCTAATTTCGCCGACCATGTCCATAAAGACGCTGTTATTGAGCGGAACGGGATGCACCGGGAAGACCAGCCCCACGGCGTCGATTTTGCCCATCTTCAGACGGCGGGCGAAGGTATTCGGCCGATAGCCACGGCGCTGCGCTTCGGCTTCCACGCGGGCGCGCGTCTCGCTGGAAACGTCAAAATAGCCGTTGAGGGCGCGGCTCACCGTCGTTACCGACAGTCCCAGTTCTTTAGCAATGGCTTTAAGCGACATGATTATCCGTGTCTTTGGGTATTAGTTTTGTTCCGCCACCATGAGCGCATACGTATCGGGCTCAAGGGCTTTGAAGATGTGCGACTGGTCGGCAGGATAGCAAATATAGTCCCCCACCCCGAGCGCTTCTGGCTCTTCTGTGAGGCCCACCAGCGCCCGCCCCTTCATCACGATAATATGCTCAACCGACCCCGGCGGGTGCGGATGGGAAATACGGTCGGCTCCGGGCTGCGCCATCAGAATATAGATATCGCGTCGCGCCCCCGGCGGACAGGCCGCCAGTAAAATCGCTTCAAAGTTAGCCTGCTCGGCAACCACTTTAGTGCCTTCTCCAAGGCGGAGTACCTGGGTGGTAGGCTGCTGTGGTTCAAGCAAACGGGCAAAGGGAATATCCAGCGCCACGCAGAGCGACCACAGGGTCTCGAGGCTGGGATTGCCGTTGCCGGACTCCAGCTGGGAGAGGGTAGATTTTGCGATCCCGGCCCGGCGAGCAATTTCCGCCAGTGAAAGCCCGGTCCGCATGCGCTCCCGCACCAGACTTTTCGCAATTACGCTGATTGGCTGCGTCATAAAACGGTCTCTTGTTCTATAAAACGAACGAATCGTTCATCTTGATAAACGAAGGTGATGCGTTCATTATAATGGATACTCGTTCGATATGGCTAAAACTCTATGAAACACGCATTCTCTTGTCTCAAAGGCGACACCATCAAGGCGATTATTCTCGTGTGTCTGGCGGTGGGCGTCGTAGGGATGTCCTACGGCTCGCTGGCGATGGCGTATGGCTTCCCGCTGTGGGTGCCGTTCGTGCTCTCCATTTCAGTGCTGGCGGGCGCCTCGGAATTTATGTTTATCGGCATCGTCGCCAGCGGGGGCAATCCCCTCGCCGCAGCGGCGGCCGGGCTGCTGGTCAACGCCCGCCATGTTCCTTTCGGCGTGACGGTGCGCGAGCTGGTAGGCAAACGCGGCGCCAGCTTCCTCGGCTGCCACATTATGAATGACGAAAGCGTGGTGTTTGGCCTGTCGCAAAAAACGCCGGAGCAGCGCAAAGCCGCCTACTGGCTCTGCGGCCTGGGCGTCGCCATTATCTGGCCGCTGGGCACCCTGCTGGGAGCGATGGTCGGTAAACTGCTGCCCGACCCGGAAACCATCGGGCTGGATGCGGTGTTCCCGGCCATTTTACTGGCGCTGGTCGTGCCGGCCTTTAAGAACCGCACTACGCTTATCCGCGCCTGCAGCGGTGCCGCGCTATCACTGGCCGCGGTACCCTTTGCGCCGGTGGGCCTGCCGGTGTTGCTCTCCCTGCTTGGCCTGGCGACGAGGAAGAAATAATGGAAAACATGACCGTCTTTATTCTCGGTATCGCCCTGCTGTCGGCGGGCACCTACCTGATGCGTCTCGGCGGCGCGAAGCTGGGCAGTCGGTTAGCGCTGTCTGAGCGCTCCCAGGCGCTGCTGTCGGATGCGGCCACGGTGTTACTGTTTTCAGTGGCGCTGGCGACCACCTTCTATGAAGGGGAGCATTTTGCCGGAATGGCGCGGGTGCTGGGCGTGGCCTTTGCGGTATTCCTCGCGTGGCGCAAGGTGCCGTTGATTTTCGTGATCGTCGCGGCGGCAGTAGTGACGGCATTATTACGCCTGGCAGGCATAAACTAAAAAAGCGCCCCGGGGGCGCTCTTTCGACAGATACTTTGCTTTTATTTGTTCAGTTCAGCGGTCATGTGTACACGGTTACCGGTGAATGCCTGGGTAATGGTGTAAGACGATGCGCCAGCCTGCTGGGCCTGAGCGGCGATTTTAGCTTCTGCGCCATCAATGGTGCTGGCGGAGGCGGTCACAGACTGCGCAGCGAAAGAACCGAAAGAGGTAGCCAGAGCGATTACTGCAACAAAAGTTTTGATGCTTTTCATGATATAAATCCTTGCGATGAGTTGTTGGTGTAAGGCGTTGTGCCTTGATGTGATAAATAATAGGCCTCATCACCGACAACTGATAGCGGAAGGATTTGCTCTCAACATTCAAAATTATTGATCAATTATCAGGCGTTGCGGATGGGTATAAACCGTCGCTCTTCCTGGCTTGCAGAAGCCCACCAGCGTCAGGTTGCAGCGCTCGGCTACTTCCACCGCCAGGGTGGTGGCTGCAGATACCGCAAACAGGATTTCCACTCCGCACATGGCCGCCTTCTGCACCATCTCGTAGCTCGCCCGACTGGAGACCAGCGCAGCCCCCTGTTGCCACGTCTCATTCTCTCCTGCGCGCCTGCCCAGCAGTTTATCCAATGCCACATGCCGTCCGACATCTTCATGCCCGCCGGCAATCTCGCCGTTCGGTAATACCCAGGCGGCGGCATGGGTACATCCGCTCAGCTGCCCGATGGGCTGCACGTCGTTGAGATGCGCCAGCGCCCGATCGAGATGGGCAAGGTTAAAGCGCTGGGTGAAGGGCAGCGGCACCACGGGCTTGCCGATATCGTTAAGCTGCTCCACGCCGCAGACGCCGCAGCCGGTGCGCCCCGCCAGCGCCCGCCGACGCTCTTTTAATCCCATAAAGCGGCGGCTGGAGAGTTCAATCTGCACTTCGAGACCATTGCAAACGGATATCACCTCCATACCGTAGATCTCACGCGGGTGCTCAATGATGCCTTCAGACAGCGAAAAGCCGATGGCGAACAGCTCCAGATCTTTCGGCGAGGCCATCATCACCACGTGGGAGATACCGTTATAAACCAGCGCGACGGGCACCTCTTCCGCCAGGAAATCGGGCATCGGGAGGCTAATCTGAGGGGGTCTGTGTACCCGGCGCTCTGCCACGCCGACAGGCAGCGACGTAATGCGGGTATCACCATTTTGTTTCAACACAACGAATATCCTGAGCAACCACGGGGGAAGCCTGCTATTGCACCATACTTTTCCGGCCTGGCGCATAGTATGGATCAATTTTTACCGCCCTGTCCGCGCAACTTTACCGGAGATGCAAATCTGACGGAGAAACAGGTTTGTAACAGTTTTGGTGCGCCATGTGATCAATATCACATTTTATAATCATCACCGTGATAATACGTTCACTTTGTTTTAACGCTGTTGGAACAAGCGTACCGACATTGTGGTATTCTGACATACCCCTCGTGGAAATGAGGGTTTAACGCAAATTTTCAACTTTGCGGTCAAAAAAACAGCCGTGAAGTAAAACAATAATTACCCCCAATAATTCGCGCGCAGGCGCGAGGAGTGAAGGGTAGCAATGTCGAAACAAGGAGTGACCATGCAGGTCAGCAGAAGGCAGTTCTTTAAGATCTGCGCTGGCGGTATGGCAGGCACCACGGCGGCGGCACTGGGCTTTGCACCCGGTGTAGCACTGGCGGAAACACGGCAGTACAAACTGCTGCGCACCCGCGAAACCCGTAACACCTGTACGTACTGCTCTGTCGGTTGTGGGCTGTTGATGTATAGCCTCGGCGACGGTGCAAAAAACGCCAAAGCATCTATTTTCCATATCGAAGGTGATCCGGATCATCCGGTCAACCGCGGTGCGCTCTGCCCGAAAGGGGCAGGTCTGGTGGACTTCATCCACTCAGAAAGCCGCCTGAAATTCCCGGAATATCGCGCGCCAGGCTCAGATAAATGGCAGCAAATTAGCTGGGAAGAAGCGTTCGATCGCATCGCTAAGCTGATGAAAGAAGACCGCGATGCTAACTTTATGGCGCAGAACGCCGAAGGCACCACCGTTAACCGCTGGCTCTCCACCGGGATGCTGTGTGCCTCTGCCTCCAGTAACGAAACCGGCTATTTAACCCAGAAATTCACGCGCGCACTCGGCATGCTCGCGGTCGACAACCAGGCGCGTGTCTGACACGGACCAACGGTAGCAAGTCTTGCTCCAACATTTGGTCGCGGTGCGATGACCAACCACTGGGTCGACATCAAGAACGCCAACCTTATCGTGGTGATGGGCGGTAACGCCGCTGAAGCGCACCCTGTCGGGTTCCGCTGGGCGATGGAAGCCAAAATCCACAACGGTGCGAAACTGATTGTGATCGATCCCCGCTTTACGCGTACGGCGTCGGTGGCGGATTTCTACACCCCTATTCGTTCAGGTACTGACATCACTTTCCTGTCAGGCGTACTGCTGTACCTGCTGACCAACGAAAAATATAACCGCGAATACACCGAAGCCTATACCAACGCCAGCCTGATCGTGCGTGAGGATTACCACTTCGAAGATGGCCTGTTCAGCGGTTACGATGCCGATAAACGCAAATACGACAAAACCAGCTGGAACTACGAGCTGGATGAGAAAGGCTTTGCGAAGCGCGACACCACTCTGCAACACCCGCGCTGCGTGTGGAACCTGCTGAAAGAGCACGTTTCCCGCTATACGCCAGAGGTGGTGGAAAACATCTGCGGGACGCCGAAAGCGGACTTCCTGAAGGTGTGCGAGATGATCGCTGAAACCAGCGCTCACGATAAAACCGCCTCGTTCCTGTATGCACTCGGCTGGACACAACACTCCATCGGCGCGCAGAACATCCGTACCATGGCAATGGTGCAGTTGCTGCTTGGCAACATGGGGATGGCAGGCGGCGGCGTCAACGCCCTGCGCGGCCACTCCAACATTCAGGGTCTGACCGACCTCGGCCTGCTGTCGCAGAGCCTGCCGGGTTATATGAACCTGCCAAGCGAAAAGCAGACCGACCTGCAAACCTATCTGACGGCCAGCACGCCAAAACCGCTGCTCGAAGGCCAGGTGAACTACTGGGGCAACTATCCGAAGTTCTTCATCTCAATGATGAAGGCCTTCTATGGCGATAAAGCGACGGCGGAAAACAGCTGGGGCTTTGACTGGCTGCCGAAGTGGGACAAGGGCTACGACGTTCTGCAGTACTTCGAGATGATGAACCAGGGCCAGGTCAACGGCTATCTGTGCCAGGGCTTTAACCCGGTGGCGTCGTTCCCGAACAAGAACAAGGTTGTGGCGTCGCTGTCGAAACTGAAGTTCCTGGTCACCATTGATCCGCTCAATACCGAGACCTCGACCTTCTGGCAGAACCACGGTGAGTCGAACGACGTCGATCCATCGACGATTCAGACCGAAGTGTTCCGTCTGCCGTCCACCTGCTTCGCGGAAGAGAACGGCTCTATCGTCAACTCCGGCCGCTGGCTGCAGTGGCACTGGAAAGGCGCGGACGCCCCGGGCATCGCCATGAACGACGGCGAGATCCTGGCCGGTATCTTCTTACGCCTGCGTAAGATGTATGCGGCAGAAGGCGGCGCGAACCCGGAACCGGTGCTGAACATGAGCTGGAACTACTCGACGCCGGAGAACCCATCTCCGGAAGAAGTGGCGATGGAGAGCAACGGTAAGGCGCTGGCGGACGTTATCGACCCGGCCACCGGTGCCGTTCTGGCGAAGAAAGGCGATCAGCTCAGCACCTTCGCGCACCTGCGTGACGACGGTACCACCTCCAGCGGCTGTTGGATCTTTGCCGGGAGCTGGACGCCGAAAGGCAACCAGATGGCCAACCGCGATAACGCCGACCCGTCAGGTCTCGGCAATACGCTGGGCTGGGCGTGGGCATGGCCGCTGAACCGCCGCATTCTCTATAACCGCGCATCCGCTGACCCGCAGGGCAACCCGTGGGATCCGAAGCGTCAGCTGCTGAAATGGGACGGCGCGAAATGGGGCGGCGTGGATATTCCGGACTACAGCACCGCGCCTCCGGGCAGCGATGTTGGGCCGTTTATCATGCAGCCTGAAGGGATGGGCCGCCTGTTCGCGATCGATAAGATGGCGGAAGGGCCGTTCCCGGAACACTACGAGCCGTTTGAGACGCCGCTGGGCACCAACCCGCTGCACCCGAACGTGGTCTCTAACCCGGCAGCCCGTATCTTTAAGGGCGATTTCGAAGCGCTGGGCAAAAAAGACAAGTTCCCGTACGTGGGTACCACTTATCGTCTGACCGAGCACTTCCACTACTGGACCAAACACGCGCTGCTTAACGCCATCGCGCAGCCGGAACAGTTTGTGGAGATCGGCGAGAAGCTGGCGAACAAGCTCGGCATCGCCCACGGCGATACCGTCAAGGTCTCCTCCAACCGCGGCTATATCAAAGCCAAAGCGGTGGTGACCAAGCGTATTCGCACGCTGAAGGTTCACGGTCAGGATGTGGATACCATCGGTATTCCGATTCACTGGGGTTATGAGGGCGTGGCGAAGAAAGGGTTTATTGCTAACACCCTGACGCCGTTCGTCGGTGATGCGAATACGCAGACGCCGGAGTTTAAGGCCTTCCTCGTGAACGTGGAAAAGGTGTAACGGAGACGACTTATGGCTTATCAATCGCAAGACATTATCCGTCGTTCCGCGACTAACAGTTTCACCCCCGCGCCACAGGCGCGGGACCACCAGCAGGAAGTGGCGAAGCTTATCGACGTGACCACCTGTATCGGCTGTAAAGCCTGTCAGGTGGCCTGTTCGGAGTGGAACGACCTCCGTGATGAAGTGGGTCACAACGTCGGGGTGTATGACAACCCCGCCGATCTGACCGCCAAATCCTGGACGGTGATGCGCTTCTCGGAAGTGGAGCAAAACGACAAACTGGAGTGGCTGATCCGTAAAGATGGCTGTATGCACTGTGCGGATCCGGGCTGCCTGAAGGCCTGCCCGTCTGAAGGGGCAATCATTCAGTATGCCAACGGTATCGTCGACTTCCAGTCTGAACAGTGCATCGGCTGCGGCTACTGCATCGCCGGCTGTCCGTTCGACGTGCCGCGCCTGAACCCGGAAGACAACCGCGTCTACAAATGTACGCTGTGCGTTGACCGTGTAACTGTCGGCCAGGAGCCGGCCTGCGTGAAGACCTGTCCAACCGGCGCCATTCATTTTGGCTCCAAAGAGGACATGAAAACCCTGGCGGGCGAGCGTGTATCCGAGCTGAAAACCCGCGGTTACGACAACGCAGGCCTGTACGATCCAGCCGGTGTTGGCGGTACCCACGTGATGTACGTGCTGCACCACGCCGACAAGCCGAATCTGTATCACGGCCTGCCGGAGAACCCGGAGATCAGCGCCACGGTGAAATTCTGGAAAGGCATCTGGAAACCGCTGGCCGCCGTCGGGTTTGCCGCGACCTTCGCTGCGAGCATCTTCCACTATGTCGGTGTCGGTCCGAACCGCGCGGAAGAGGAAGACGACAACCTGCATGAAGAGAAAGACGAGGTGCGCAAATGAAAAGACGTGACACCATCGTGCGCTACACGGCGCCGGAACGTATCAACCACTGGGTCACCGCCTTCTGCTTTATGCTGGCGGCGATAAGCGGGCTGGGGTTCTTCTTCCCCTCCTTCAACTGGCTGATGCAGATCCTCGGTACGCCGCAGCTGGCGCGCATCCTGCACCCGTTCGTCGGGGTGGTGATGTTCGCCTCGTTCATCATCATGTTTTTCCGCTACTGGCACCACAACCTAATCAATCGGGATGATATCTTTTGGGCGAAGAATATTCGTAAGATCGTCGTCAACGAGGAAGTGGGTGATACCGGACGCTATAACTTCGGCCAGAAATGCGTATTCTGGGCGGCGATTATCTTCCTGGTCCTGTTGCTGGCAAGTGGCGTGGTCATCTGGCGTCCGTACTTTGCGCCTGCTTTCTCAATCCCGGTGATCCGATTTGCGTTAATGCTGCATTCATTTGCCGCAGTGGCGTTAATTGTGGTTATCATGGTGCATATCTACGCCGCCCTCTGGGTGAAAGGCACCATTACCGCGATGGTGGAAGGCTGGGTTACTAAGACGTGGGCGAAGAAACATCACCCGCGCTGGTACCGTGAAGTCCGCCAGAAACAGGAAAAGTCATCTGAATGAGTATTCGCATAATCCCGCAAGATGAGCTGGGTTCGAGCGAGAAACGCACGGCGGAAGTGATTCCGCCGCTACTGTTCCCCAGACTGAAAAACCTCTATAACCGACGCGCGGAACGCCTGCGTGAGCTGGCAGAGAACAACCCGCTTGGCGACTATCTGCGCTTTGCCGGGCTGATCGCCCACGCTCAGGAAGTGGTGCTGTACGACCATCCGCTGCAGATGGATCTGACCGCACGCATCAAAGAGGCGAACGTTCAGGGCAAGCCGCCGCTGGACATCCACGTGCTACCGCGCGATAAGCACTGGCACACGCTGCTGCACTCGCTGATTGCCGAGCTGAAGCCCGAGATGAGCGGCCCTGCGCTGGCGGTGATCGAGAATCTCGAGAAAGCCTCTGAGCAGGAACTGGAGCAGATGGCGAGCGCGCTGTTTGCCTCTGATTTTTCCTCAGTCAGCAGCGATAAAGCGCCGTTTATCTGGGCTGCCCTGTCGCTCTACTGGGCACAAATGGCCAGCCTGATCCCAGGTAAAGCTCGCGCCGAATACGGTGAAGCACGCCAGTTCTGCCCGGTGTGCGGTTCGATGCCGGTCTCCAGCATGGTGCAAATCGGTACCACTCAGGGGCTGCGCTACCTGCACTGCAACCTGTGTGAAACCGAGTGGCACGTGGTGCGCATCAAATGCAGCAACTGCGAGCAGACCCGCGATCTGCACTACTGGTCGCTGGAGAACGAGCAGTCAGCGGTGAAAGCCGAAAGCTGCGGCGACTGCGGCACCTACCTGAAGATTTTGTATCAGGAAAAAGACCCGAAAGTGGAGGCCGTCGCTGACGATCTCGCCACGCTGATTCTGGACGCCAAAATGGAGCAAGAGGGCTTTGCCCGCAGCTCTATTAACCCGTTCCTGTTCCCGGGTGAAGGGGAGTAATCTCCTGTGATAGTGCCGGGCGGCGCACGCTTGCCCGGCCTACAGTTGATAGGGTGAAACTACCCCGGGTATTCCTGCAAAATCTTTGGTATTTCTCGATATTAACGAGCAATTCTGACTTTGAGCTGTGGCCAGAATAATGGCATCAGGAAGTTTCATCCCATGCTTAATGCGGAGTAAAACGCTTCTTTCGGCAATGCATCACCACTCTTCACGCAGCTTACGTTCATACTCAAGCCCATCTGCTTGCTGATTGCCCCATAGACCAAGAGCATCACGGATAACGGAGGAGCTTTGCTGGTCAAGATAGAGTTCTATCGCTTCCCTTAACAATTCGGCGCGAGGCTGGTTCCGCAGCTGCTTCAGATTATCGAGCCGCTGAATAACATCATCCGACAAATCGATCAGAATTCTGCCCATATCCATATTCACCGATAAACTCATATATCACCCCAGCATATCATCCATGGTTAATTTTCAGGCAAAATACACCTTATTAATTTAAGGTTAAAGAGAATCAGCATAGTTGCGAATGCTTTTGCGAGCCGCTTTCCAGATTCATACCCCCACCCAAATCCGCTGTTTTCATCCACCGAAAACCAGGCTATAACGCTGTATATCCATACAGATTAAAGGTTTTAACTATGGCACTGGAAAAGGGCATTGATAAGCTGGTTCAGGACTTTATCGCCACAGGGCGACCCTCTCCGCTCTGTCAGAATATTGATGAACGGAGGGCTGGCTATGTTGCCAGTACGGTGCTTGCCGGAGAGAAGGAAACACGTGTCCAAATCGCAACGCAGGAGCTGGACGGAATAACATTGCGTATCGTCTCCCCGCTCAACGCACCTGAAACGCTGCCCACCGTCATCTATTATCATGGCGGCTGTTTTGTCAGCGGCGGTTTTGATACTCACGATAACCAGCTGCGTCAGCTGGCGTATTACGGCCACTGCCGGGTGATCGCGGTGCAGTACAGACTGGCTCCCGAACACACCTTCCCTGCCGCCCATGACGACGCTGAACGAGGCGCGAATCTGGTCTGGCAGTACGCGGACACGCTTGGGGTGGATAAAAACCGCATTACCCTTTGCGGAGACAGCGCGGGAGGCCACCTGGCACTGGTCACGGCGCTACGACTCAAGGCTGCAGGTGTGTGGCAGCCCGCGCAGCTGATCCTTATCTATCCTATGCTCGACGCAACGGCGTATTTTGAAAGCTACACCCGTAATGGACTGGATTATGTTATTACCCGCGATACGCTCCTCAGCGGATACAACATCTACCTTCCCCATACCGAACGTCAGCATCCTGAAGTCAGCCCTTTATGGCGGGATGATTTTGATGGCCTGCCGCGAACCCATATCATCACCGCCGAGTACGACCCGTTATGTGACGAAGGCGAAGCCTTACATCACCACATGACCGAACAAGGCGTGAACTGCAGCTGTCAGCGCTGGTCCGGCGTGATTCATGGTTTCTTTCAGCTTGGGGGTATAAGCCAGGCGGCGCGGGACGTTATTCGTGATATTGCATGGCGAGCGGGTGCTGTGGCAGTTAAAGGGTGATCCCAATATAAACAGTGAATAAATTAAGAAATCCCATACTTATTATAAAGTATTTAAGATTTGCATCCGTAAAATTGCCTTAGCAAAATAAAGCGCCGAAAGCAGTGTGATAATTGAAAGGAAACCGTCACCTTTGCCTCGTGTCATCAATATTATTTAACTTCTTTGATTAATGGATTATATCAATGAATAAAATTTCCACGGCAATTTTACTGGCGGTCTCTCTGACCAGCAGTATAGCATTTGCAAATAATCACACCTTCTCTTTAGGCTTCGCGCACAGCGACGTAAAGGGCTTTGACAACCTGAACGGCGTTAACGTCCAGTATCGTTATGAATTCGATGCCCCCCTCAGCCTTCTTGGCTCTTTCTCCTGGATGAAAACGCACGTTAAACAGGATTATTTAGTGGCCCGCGACATCGTTCACAATGATATAGATGTAAATTATTATTCTTTGCTGGCAGGACCGGCGTACCGCATTAATGATTATGTTTCATTCTATGCCATCGGCGGTGCAGCATGGGTGAAAACATCCGGAAATACCCGCTGGGTGAATTACGGAGATAATAAAGTGAACCATGACGGTATTTCGGAGAAATCAGCGTCTTTCGCCTGGGGAGTAGGTATGGTGATGAACCCAATTGACAGTCTCTCGATTAATATCGGCTATGAAGGCACGAAGGCCAGTCAGGAGCGTGACTATTCGATCAAGGGTTTCAACGTGGGCATGGGCTATCGTTTTTAAGCGAACGGGCCGATGCTCAAAACGGAGAGTTACCCATTTCGCCACGGGTAACTCCCGGATCCTGAGACTACTCTTCCTCGTTCCCGCCCTCTTCATAGGCGCCAAACGGCTTCGCGGGCAGCACGATATAGGTCCCTTCAAACACCGCACCAGAGGTCTCGTCACCGAACAGTTCCACCAGCATCTGTACGCGGGCTTTGCGACCGCGGGCCAGACGGTCGAGATCCCCGCTCAGCGAGCCTAAATCCGCTACCGCGCTCGGTTTACCGCTGATAGGACGGCTGTATCGGATGTGGGCGTCGGCCAGAATAATAGTGCCGCCCAGGTGGCGCTCGCGCAACATCAGCCAGATAAGCCCCCAGCCGGTGAGCGTCGCCAGCGAGAACAGGCTGCCGGCAAACAGGGTATGGTGCGGATTCTGATTGCCGATCTCCGGCATGGTGGTGATAAATTTCTGCCCGGTGTACTGCTGAATGCGCACCCCCATCTTTTCGCTCAGCGGGATGTGCTGATACCAGGCCTGCTGCAACTGACCGCACCAGTCGGCGCGATGCAGGATATCATCCAGCGAGGCAATGGGTTTGATCATCAAAAAGTGGCGAATCGGAGTGGTTTGCGGGGTGGTGATTTCGCCCTGGTTAATAAAACCCAGCTTGGCAAAGAACTCCACCGCATCTTCGCGCGCGCTACAGGTGACGCGCTTCACGCCCTCCTGACGGGCCACGGACTCCAGCGTCATCGCCATCAGCGTGCCGAGGCCTTTATCCTGTACGCTGGGATGCACCGCCATAAAGCGGATAGAGGCTTCATTATCGGCATTGATATAGAGCCGCCCGACGGCGACAAGGTTGCCCTCTTCATCCATCACCATCTGGTGATGCGCCATGGCGTCCCAGGCGTCGCGTTCCGACCCTTTCGGCTGATGTAATGGCTTACGCAGCATCTCCCAGCGGAACTGGTAGTAAAGCGCCAACTCTTCTTCCGTTTGCGGTACTCGAAGGTGATACATAGCTGTACTCTCTCTTGTTACCCGCGGCCATGCCGTCAGTTCACTCATACCTGGAGCCAGAACGTGACGGGGCCATCATTTACCAGCGAGACCTGCATATCTGCAGCGAATCGTCCGGTCTGTGTAGGCATCTCTTGCTGACGGCAACGGTCAACAAAGTATTCATATAACGCTTCTGCGCGATCCGGCGCCGCACCTTTTGAGAAGCCCGGACGCATACCGCGCTCGGTATCGGCTGCCAGCGTAAACTGCGACACCACCAGCACGCTACCACCCGCCTGCTGGACGTTGAGATTCATTTTGCCTTCCGCATCGCTAAAGATACGGTAACCCAACACGCGCTCGCATAAGCGGTTGGCTTTTTGCTCGTCGTCATCCCTTTCGACACCTAACAAGACTAAAAGTCCCGGTCCAATTTCACCCGTCACCTCTCCCTCCACGGTGACGCTGGCACGGGTTACGCGCTGGATTAATGCAATCATGGTTGGTCTGTTTCTCGTCGTTTTTCGGCTTCTGCTGCTTTTTTTAGCTCGCGGTATACCCCGAGAGTGACAGTAATTTCTGCGCCAAGCAAGACGATACACCAGGTCCAGTAAACCCAGAGGAACAAAATGGGGATCACCGCCAGCACGCCATAAATCAGCTGGTAGGAGGGGAACATGGTGATGTAGAGCGCGAAACCTTTCTTGCCCAGTTCGAAAAGCAGAGCCGCCACCAGCGCGCCGACCATCGCATCCCGGTTGGGCACGCGCGTGGTAGGCACAATGCTGTAGAGCAACCAGAAAGCGAGCCAGGACAGGAGCAGCGGGAAGATGCGCAGTACATCATCAATCACGCTGTTGAGATCGCTGGCCCAGCGTAACGAGAGCAGATAAGAGCTGATCGCCAGGCTGGCCCCGGCCAGTAACGGTCCCAGGGTCAGGATCATCCAGTACACCGCAAAGGAGTAAACTTTAGGGCGCGCGCGGGTGCTGCGCCAGATAGTGTTCAGCGCGCTATCAATGGCATACATCAGCAGCAGCGCGGTGACGATAAGCCCGCACGCCCCGACCGCGGTCATCTTGCTGGAGTTGGCGACAAACTGCTCGATGTAATTCTGAATCACATCCCCGGTGGCCGGCATGAAGTTGGCAAAGACAAAATGGCGGAGCTGCAGGCTGACATCCGAAAACATCGGAAAGGCGGCGAAAAGTGCAAAGATGACAGCCACCAGCGGCACCAGGGACAACAACGACACGTAGGCGAGGTTGCCTGCCAGCGTCGTCATGTTGTCCTCATCGATGCGGTGCCAGAGGAGTTTTAGCCACGCACGCAGCGGTCGGGTGTGGTGGCTGGCTTTTTGATGAACGGTTTTTAGCATAACTGCTTCGCAAAATAGTCAGGTATCGTCTGTTTTCCGGTCACCAGAATTGACGTGATACCCAACTGGTTAGCTCCCTCTATATTATCGTCGTTATCGTCAAAAAAGATGGCGTCGGCGGCAGAGAATCCTTCGGCCTGCAGAACGGCCTGGTAGATCCGCGCTTCCGGTTTACGCATCCCCATCTCCTGGGACAGGTAAATTTTATCTGCGGCCGCTTTCACTTCCGGATATTCATCCGGCCAGAAGGTGGTATGCAGCCGGTTGGTGTTGGACAGCACCACTACCCGATGCCCCTGCTCGCGCAACTTGTGCATAATGGCAATCACCTCGGGACGAACACCGACAAAGATCGCCTGCCAGCCGTGGGAAAATTGTTCGTAACTGAGGGGAAGATCCATCTCATGACAGAGCTTTTCGGCAAATTGCTCATCCGAAATCTCGCCGCGCTCATGCTGATGGAAAGCGTCGCCCATAGTAAAACTCTGCTTAAGCGTCGCCAGCGGAACGCGGCTGAAATCACTCCATGTCCCCAGCACACGATTGAAGTCGATATCGACGATTACGTTTCCTAAATCAAAGATATAGAGCATGTGTTTCTCCTTTTCGCCGTGAAAATTAACTGTAGCGGGAAAGAAGATGTTTGGCTATGCGGCGCGTGGCACGGCAGAAAAGAAAAACCCCGCCAGAAGGCGGGGTTTCAGAGGACGAAGAGAAGAGAATTAATCTTCTTTCGGGCCGCGCATTGCGCGTTTACGATCGTTCTCAGTCAGGTGACGTTTACGGATACGGATAGAGGTTGGCGTCACTTCTACCAGTTCGTCGTCATCGATGAATTCCAGAGCCTGCTCCAGAGTCATCTTAACCGGTGGAACCAGAACCGTTGCTTCGTCAGTACCGGACGCACGCATGTTGGTCAGTTTCTTACCGGTCAGGCAGTTTACAGTCAGGTCGTTAGAACGGCTGTGAATACCGATGATCTGGCCTTCGTAAACTTCTGCACCGTGACCCAGGAACAGCTTACCGCGGTCCTGCAGGCTGAACAGGGCGAACGCAACTGCTTTACCCTGACCGTTGGAGATCAGAACGCCGTTGTTACGCTGACCAACTTCACCCGGACGAACGTCGTCGTAGTGGCTGAAGGTGGAGTACAGCAGACCGGTACCAGAAGTCATGGTCATGAACTCTGAACGGAAGCCGATCAGACCACGGCTTGGGATCACGTAGTCGAGACGTACGCGGCCTTTGCCATCTGGATTCATGTTTTTCAGGTCGCCTTTACGCTCACCCAGTGCCTGCATGACAGAACCCTGGTGCTGCTCTTCGACGTCCAGCGTCACGTTTTCGAACGGCTCTTGTTTACGGCCGTCGATTTCGCGGAAGATTACTTTCGGACGGGAAACCGCCATTTCGAAACCTTCACGACGCATGTTTTCGATCAGAACTGACAGGTGCAGCTCACCACGGCCGGAAACGCGGAATGCGTCAGCGTCCGGGGTTTCTTCAACACGCAGCGCAACGTTGTGCACCAGCTCTTTGTTCAGGCGGTCAAGGATCTGACGAGAGGTAACGAACTTACCTTCTTTACCACAGAACGGAGAGGTGTTGACGTTGAAGAACATGGTTACGGTCGGTTCATCAACAGACAGGGCTGGCAGCGCTTCAACCGCTTGCGTGTCGCAAATGGTATCAGAGATGTTCAGCTCGCCCAGACCGGTGATCGCGATGATGTCGCCAGCTTCAGCGATGTCGCTCTCGATACGCTCAAGGCCCAGGTGAGTCAGTACTTTACCGACTTTACCGTTACGGGTTTTACCTTCGCTATCGATGATAGTGACCTGCTGGTTAGGCTTCACTTTACCGCGCTTGATACGACCAATGCCGATTACGCCAACATAGTTGTTGTAGTCGAGCTGAGAGATCTGCATCTGCAGAGTGCCTTCAACATCAACGTTCGGCGCAGGAACACGGTCAACAATCGCCTGGTACAGCGGAGTCATGTCTTCAGCCATGTCTTCGTGGTCCAGACCCGCGATACCGTTCAGCGCAGAAGCGTAAACGATAGGGAAGTCCAGCTGCTCGTCAGTTGCGTCGAGGTTAACGAACAGGTCGAAGACCTGATCAACAACCCAGTCAGGACGCGCGCCAGGGCGGTCAACTTTGTTGATAACCACGATTGGCTTCAGACCATGGGCAAATGCCTTCTTGGTAACGAAGCGCGTCTGCGGCATTGGGCCATCCATTGCGTCAACGACCAGCAGCACGGAATCGACCATGGACATTACACGTTCAACTTCACCACCGAAGTCGGCGTGCCCTGGGGTATCAACGATGTTGATACGGTAGTCATTCCATTTGATAGCGGTGTTTTTAGCGAGGATGGTAATCCCACGCTCTTTCTCCAAATCGTTGGAGTCCATCACGCGTTCTTGAGTTTCGGCACGCGCATCGAACGTACCGGATTGCTGCAGCAGCTTATCAACCAGGGTAGTTTTACCATGGTCAACGTGCGCGATGATGGCGATATTACGCAGATTTTCGATCACAACTTTGCCTCAGGCATTTAGAAATAGCGCGTTATTGTACACGGATTAATCGCACTACAAAACAGGATCACAAACATCCCCCGCAAACAAGTATCGCAGAGATGCTTTGTGATCGCTTTCACGGAGCGGTAAAAGGGCACTTTAACGTAAATTGCACCAATATGGTGCTCAATGTTCACATTGAAGCACTATACTGGTGCAACAAAACCATCATGGTGCAGCCCTTTTGCACTATGGTGCGCATGATAGCGCCTTTTTGGGGTGTTTTAAAAGTTGGCACAGATTTCGCTTTATAAAAAATACGGCAACCAAAGGCAACATCGCCTGCCTTACACAGAATTTGAAGACCTCGTTACCACGACGACAATGACCAATCTGGAGAGTTAAGTATGTCCGCTGAACACGTTTTGACGATGCTGAACGAACATGAAGTGAAGTTTGTTGATCTGCGCTTCACCGATACCAAAGGCAAAGAACAGCACGTCACTATTCCTGCTCATCAGGTGAATGCCGAATTCTTTGAAGAAGGCAAAATGTTTGACGGCTCCTCGATTGGTGGCTGGAAAGGTATCAACGAATCCGACATGGTTCTGATGCCAGACGCATCCACTGCGCTCATTGACCCGTTCTTCGAAGAGTCTACTCTGATCATCCGTTGCGATATCCTCGAGCCAGGCACCCTGCAGGGCTACGACCGCGACCCACGCTCTATCGCCAAACGCGCTGAAGAGTACCTGCGCTCCACTGGCATCGCAGACACCGTTCTGTTCGGGCCAGAGCCAGAATTCTTCCTGTTCGACGACATCCGTTTTGGTGCGACCACGTCCGGTTCCCACGTTGCTATCGATGATATCGAAGGCGCATGGAACTCCTCCACCAAATACGAAGGCGGTAACAAAGGTCACCGTCCTGCTGTTAAAGGCGGTTACTTCCCGGTTCCACCGGTCGACTCTTCACAGGACATCCGTTCTACCATGTGTCTGATCATGGAAGAGATGGGCCTGGTTGTTGAAGCGCACCACCATGAAGTGGCGACGGCTGGCCAGAACGAAATCGCCACCCGTTTCAACACCATGACCAAGAAAGCGGACGAAATTCAGATCTACAAATACGTTGTTCACAACGTTGCGCACCGTTTCGGTAAAACCGCGACCTTCATGCCAAAACCAATGTTTGGTGACAACGGTTCCGGTATGCACTGCCACATGTCTCTGTCCAAGAACGGTACTAACCTGTTCTCTGGCGACAAATATGCCGGTCTGTCCGAGCAGGCGCTGCATTACATCGGTGGTGTTATCAAACACGCTAAAGCGATCAACGCCCTGGCGAACCCAACCACCAACTCCTACAAGCGTCTGGTCCCAGGCTACGAAGCACCAGTTATGCTGGCGTACTCTGCCCGTAACCGTTCTGCTTCTATCCGTATCCCGGTTGTTGCGTCTCCGAAAGCACGTCGTATCGAAGTGCGCTTCCCGGATCCAGCGGCTAACCCATACCTGTGCTTCGCAGCACTGCTGATGGCGGGCCTTGACGGTATCAAGAACAAGATCCACCCGGGCGAAGCCATGGACAAAAACCTGTACGACCTGCCGCCAGAAGAAGCGAAAGAGATCCCACAGGTTGCCGGTTCTCTGGAAGAAGCACTGAACGCGCTGGATGCAGACCGTGAGTTCCTGACGGCTGGCGGCGTGTTCACTGATGAAGCGATCGACGCTTATATCGCGCTGCGTATTGAAGAGAACGACCGTGTTCGCATGACGCCACACCCGGTTGAGTTCGAACTGTACTACAGCGTTTAATTCAATCCCTGTCGCGCGGGTTTTTCCGCGCGAGATTGATAGCCGTTTTTTTTGTTGCCGTGGAAACTTTTCAGCCCATCTTCGGATGGGCTTTTTTCTCCACCAACACGCTGATCTCACGCGCTTTTTACACCAAAAACGCTATACTGCACTAAAATAGTGCAAACAACTCCAGGAGACTGCTGAATGGCAACTGGCACGCTGCCCGATGCTGGGCAGATCCTCAATTCTCTTATCAACAGCATCTTACTGGTCGACGACGATCTGGCGGTGCATTACGCCAATCCTGCGGCCCAGCAGTTGCTTGCCCAGAGTTCACGCAAACTGTTTGGCGCGCCGCTACCCGAGCTGTTGAGTTATTTTTCCCTGAACATCGGCCTGATGCAGGAGAGCCTGCAGGCGGGACAAGGCTTTACCGATAATGAAGTCACGCTGGTGATCGACGGACGCTCGCATATTCTCTCCCTGACCGCCCAGCGGCTGCCGGAAGGCCTGATCCTGCTGGAGATGGCGCCGATGGATAATCAGCGTCGCCTGAGCCAGGAGCAGCTTCAGCATGCCCAGCAGATTGCTGCCCGTGACCTGGTGCGTGGCCTCGCTCATGAGATTAAAAACCCGCTCGGCGGCCTGCGCGGTGCGGCGCAGCTGTTAACCAAAGCCCTGCCCGACCCGGCGCTGGCGGAATACACCAACGTCATCATAGAACAGGCCGATCGCCTGCGTAATCTGGTCGATCGCCTGTTAGGCCCGCAGCAGCCCGGGATGCACGTCACCGAGAGCATTCACAAAGTGGCCGAGCGCGTCGTCAAACTGGTATCAATGGAGTTACCGGATAACGTCAGGCTGATTCGGGATTACGATCCAAGTCTGCCGGAACTGCCGCACGATCCTGACCAAATTGAACAAGTATTGCTGAATATCGTGCGCAATGCTCTGCAGGCATTAGGGGCGGATGGCGGAGAAATTATCCTGCGTACCCGCACCGCGTTTCAGCTCACTCTGCACGGAACGCGCTACCGACTGGCGGCCCGCATCGATGTGGAAGATAACGGCCCGGGCATCCCTTCTCATTTACAGGATACGCTGTTTTACCCGATGGTCAGCGGCCGTGAAGGCGGGACCGGGCTTGGCTTATCGATTGCCCGTAATTTGATAGATCAGCACTCCGGCAAAATTGAATTTACCAGTTGGCCGGGTCATACCGAGTTTTCGGTTTACCTGCCAATCAGGAAATAGAGGGTTAGGTTATGCAACGAGGGATAGTCTGGGTAGTTGATGACGATAGCTCCATCCGCTGGGTGCTTGAACGGGCGCTTACCGGAGCAGGATTAAGCTGCACCGCTTTTGAAAGCGGTGCCGAGGTGCTGGATGCACTCACCACCAAAACCCCGGACGTGCTGCTGTCCGATATCCGTATGCCGGGGATGGACGGGCTCGCGCTGTTAAAACAGATCAAGCAGCGCCATCCGATGCTGCCGGTCATCATAATGACCGCGCACTCCGATCTGGATGCGGCGGTGAGCGCGTACCAGCAGGGTGCGTTCGATTACCTGCCAAAGCCGTTCGATATAGACGAAGCAGTGGCGCTGGTTGAACGCGCCATCAGTCACTATCAGGAACAGCAGCAACCGCGTAACGCCCCGGATTTCGGCCCTACCACCGATATCATTGGCGAAGCGCCAGCGATGCAGGATGTTTTTCGCATCATCGGTCGTCTGTCGCGCTCCTCCATCAGCGTGCTGATTAACGGCGAGTCAGGTACCGGGAAAGAGCTGGTCGCGCATGCCCTGCATCGCCACAGCCCGCGCGCCAAAGCCCCGTTTATCGCCCTGAATATGGCGGCGATCCCCAAGGATTTGATTGAGTCCGAGCTGTTTGGCCACGAAAAAGGAGCCTTTACCGGGGCAAACACCATTCGCCAGGGCCGCTTTGAGCAGGCCGACGGCGGGACGCTGTTTCTGGATGAGATCGGAGATATGCCGCTCGACGTCCAGACGCGCCTGCTGCGCGTGCTGGCGGACGGTCAGTTTTACCGCGTGGGCGGCTATGCGCCGGTCAAAGTCGATGTGCGCATTATTGCTGCCACCCACCAGAACCTTGAGTTGCGCGTCCAGGAGGGAAAATTCCGTGAGGACTTATTCCACCGCCTGAACGTCATCCGCGTTCACCTGCCGCCGCTGCGCGAGCGCCGGGAAGATATCCCGCGTCTGGCACGGCATTTCCTGCAGGATGCGGCCCATGAGCTAGGGGTGGAAGCCAAACTGCTGCACCCGGAAACCGAAGCCGCGCTGACGCGTCTGGCCTGGCCGGGTAACGTGCGCCAGCTGGAAAATACCTGCCGCTGGTTAACGGTGATGGCCGCCGGACAGGAGGTGCTGATTCAGGATCTTCCCCCTGAGCTTTTTGAAACCCATGTTCCGGAAAGCAGCACCGGCCAGACCCTGCCCGACAGCTGGGCCACGCTGCTGGCGCAATGGGCCGATCGCGCCCTGCGTTCCGGTCATCAAAATCTGCTCTCCGAGGCACAGCCGGAGATGGAACGCACGCTGCTCACTACCGCGCTGCGCCATACCCAGGGCCACAAACAGGAGGCGGCACGCCTGCTCGGCTGGGGTCGCAATACTCTGACGCGTAAGTTAAAAGAGCTGGGAATGGAGTGATGTTTTACCGCTGTGTAAATGGAGTTAATTAAGCGCAAACTGGCGTTATTTTGCGCTTTACTGTTCCGATGAGTTGAGTATTATCTTGCCCGGGAAAACGGGGGGATCATCATGCTGGAATCAATCGTGACTATGTTGTCTGGCGGAGCAGCCGCTAGCCATACGCCGCAAACGGCAGTTGCAGCTGTGCTGTGTGCGGCGCTGGTTGGGTTGTTTAGTTAGAGGGTTCGCCGGGTAGCGGCTTCGCCTTACCCGGCCTACTTACTTCGGTATGCCTTAAATCACGCGCGAGAACTGCTGCAGACGCGCCTTTTGACGCAGGTAGGCGTCAAAGCACATGCAGATATTGCGAATCAACAGGCGCCCTTTTGGCGTGACCTCAATCGCCTTCTCTGTAACATCCACCAGCCCGTCTTTCGCCAGCGGCTCCAGCAGTTTCATATCTTCTGCAAAGTAATCGCTAAACTGCAGATCCCACTGTGCTTCGACGTCGCTGAAATCGAGACGGAAGTTGCAGATCAGCGCTTTTATCACGTCCCGGCGGATACAGTCGTCGCGGGTTAAGGCGATGCCGCGCCACAGGGCGTTGCCGGTATCATCCACCTGCTGATAATAGAGCTTCAGCTCTTTCTGGTTCTGCGCATAGCAGTCGCCAATCATGCTGATGGCCGAAACGCCCATCCCCAGCAGATCCGTATCGCCCTGGGTGGTGTAGCCCTGGAAGTTACGATGCAGGACACCTTCGCGCTGCGCAATGGCCAACTCGTCATCCGGGCGGGCAAAGTGATCCATGCCGATAAACTGGTAGCCGCTCTCGGTCAAAGAGGTAATGGTTTCCTGCAGGATATCCAGCTTTTGCTGGGCAGAAGGCAGGTCGGCATCTTTGATTTTGCGTTGGGCAGCAAACAGCGTAGGCAGATGCGCATAGTTGAAGACACTCAGGCGATCCGGGTTAAGCTCCGCCACGCGCTTCAGCGTGAAGGCGAAGCTTTCTGGCGTCTGCTTCGGCAGGCCATAAATCAGATCGATATTAGTGGAGGTGAAGCCAATCTCCCGCGCGTGATTTAACAGGGCGAAGATGAACTCTTCGTCCTGTTCACGATTCACCAGGCGCTGGACCTCTTTATTGAAGTCCTGCACACCCATACTCAGGCGGTTGAACCCTTCCCTGCGTAAGTGATCCAGTACATCCAGCTCAATTTCGCGGGGATCGACCTCGATCGAGATTTCGGCATCCTCGTTGAAATTAAAGTTGCCACGCAGCAGCGCCATCAAACGACTTATTTGCGCTTTATTCAGATAGGTCGGCGTACCGCCGCCCCAGTGGAGCTGGCTGACATGGCGACCGGCAAACTGCGGCGCGCGATGCAGGATCTCCTGCTCAAGCGCATCCAGATACTGATCCGCTTTGTGCTGCTGGCGGGTCACAATTTTATTGCAGCCGCAGAAGTAGCAGAGCTTGTGGCAGAACGGGATATGAACGTACAGAGAGAGCGGACGGTCAGGGTAACGCGCAACCGCCTGCTGAAATTGGCTATCACCGAAGGCGTCGGAAAACTCCAGCGCGGTGGGATAAGAGGTATAACGCGGCCCGGAATAGTTATATTTTTGGATCAGAGCCAGATCCCAGTCGATGGTTGGTACAGACATGTTCACTCCTTCCGTTGGTGTCGCGTTCGTATACGGCGGCCCGTTCTGGCCCCTGTGCGGGCCACGAATCGGGTGCGCAGCCACTTCTGTCGCCGCGACAACCGCCGTAGTTTAACGAATAACCACACCAGATAACATATAACCGGAAGGGTTATAAGCAGGACGATAAAGCCTGCCGGGTGCAAATGTTAGTTTCCACCTTTCAGCAGGCGCATCATGTCTTCCTGCTTCTCTTCTTCTTCCTCTTCTTCTTCCTCGTCGTAAGAGAGGCCAAGCTTCTGCATCAGTTCATCAATGCGGTCCAGTTTGGCATCCACCCATGACTGCTCTTCAGCATTCAGGGTTTCACCCTCTTCAAGACGTGCCAGCAGCGCGTCCAGGCGCTCATCATTCTCCAGCAAATCCAGCTCAGCCTGCGGTGAAAGCATAGGTTTCTCGCTCTTGGGTTTGTGCTGCCTGGTGACCGGGGCATCGGTCACGCCTAATGGAACAGGTGTTTTACTGCCGATACGCGGGTCTTTCTGCTGCTTGTTTTTCGCAGACGCGCCGGATGAATCACCGCCACTCGCGCGGCTGCCGGCAGCATGGCCACGATGCTTTTTATCGCGTTTGCGATCGCGCGCTTCCTGATTCAGTTCTTCGCGCGTTTTGCGGCGTGCTTTTGCTGGACGTTTAGCGCCTGCAGCGGGGGTCGGTTTTTTCATGGTGTTTTGTCTTTTACGTCGTTTTCTTGAGTATAGAATTGCGGCGAAATCTAGCAGAAAGCAAGCAAAGAAAAAAGGCGACAGAGCAATCTGTCGCCTTTTTTCCTGACTCACAACCCGTTACGGGTCTGACAATCCCTGTTTGCTGACAACTAACCCTGTTTTTCCGTTAGCAGGTACCGTCCGTGATATGTCCTTTTCCCTTTTCAACGCCTCCAGGCGTGCGTCTTCCTGACTATCCTTTGTCTTCGCCTCCTGGCGCTCCTGACCCTTATCCTTAAGTCCGCTTCCTGTCGGCATCCTCGCCGTTGAACGCTACTTTACCCTGTCCGGCTCAACCTACAACCCACAAACAGCGTAGCAGCGCGACTTTCAGATTATGACTAAGCGTTAATGGTTTGATTTTAATGATTTTGATTTATTAACGCTCTGCGACTTTTCTTAAATCTCCCATAGTAAAAAGGGCAGATCTCTTACAAAGCTCAGGGTTTTTACTTACAGCCAGCTTGCCGATGGGAAAAGCCTTTTCTCTCTGTTCAGGTATAATCCCCCCAACGTTACGAATTTCTGGAGACAACCACGTGACCAACCTGAATTATCACCAGACGCATTTTGTCCTTAGTGCGCCTGATATTCGCCATTTACCCGCCGATACGGGTCTTGAAGTGGCATTTGCTGGCCGGTCCAACGCGGGGAAATCCAGCGCTCTGAATACCCTGACCAATCAGAAAAGCCTGGCCCGAATCTCTAAAACGCCTGGCCGTACCCAGCTGATTAACCTGTTCGAAGTTGCGCCGGGCAAGCGCCTGGTCGACCTGCCAGGCTATGGCTACGCTGAAGTGCCGGAAGAGATGAAAATCAAGTGGCAGCGCGCCTTGGGTGAATACCTGGAAAAACGCCTGTGCCTGAAAGGTCTGGTGGTGCTGATGGATATTCGCCATCCGCTTAAAGATCTCGATCAACAGATGATCCACTGGGCCGTCGAAAGCGGGATCGAGGTGCTGGTGCTGCTCACCAAAGCCGACAAGCTGGCCAGCGGTGCGCGTAAAGCGCAAGTGAATATGGTGCGTGAAGCGGTGCTGGCGTTCAACGGTGACATCCAGGTTGAGCCCTTCTCTTCACTGAAGAAACTCGGCGTGGATAAACTGCGTGAGAAGCTGGATCGCTGGTACAGCGAGCTGGAACCCGCGACAGAAGCGGAAGAGTGATAGTAAGCGCGGCGATGTCCGCGCTTTTTTTTGCGCTGAATTTTTCTTTTCCGCAATAAAAAACGCCCCAGTCATTACTGACTGGGGCGGCTAAAATATTCAGCCAAATCCGATTACGTGAAGTAAAAGGTCTGAAAGATAGAACATCTTACCTCTGTACCCTACGCGAATAACTCTACCCTTTTTTAGACTATAGACAAAGCACTTTTTGTAGTTTTTTTTCATTCTTTACATAGGGAATTCTAATGATCATCACAAAACGTTCATGGATATGTTGCTTACTTACAGAAAGTGTTCATATCCCGGAAAGCGTTAGTGAGCCTGATCCCAGTTTTCGCCGCTCCCCACTTCCACCAGCAACGGCACATCCAGTTTCACGCTGTTTTCCATCAGCTCGTGGATCTTTTTCGACACGGATTCGACATCATCTTTGTGCACTTCGAACACCAGTTCATCGTGTACCTGCATGATCATACGCACCCGCGGCTGCTCTTTCTCCAGCCAGGCATCAACGGCGATCATGGCGCGTTTAATGATATCTGCCGCAGTCCCCTGCATCGGGGCATTGATTGCAGCACGCTCGGCACCGGCGCGGCGGGCCGCATTGCTGGATTTGATGTCCGGCAGATAGAGGCGGCGTCCGTCCAGCGTTTCGACATAGCCTTTTTCTTTCGCCTGGGCACGAGTGCTCTCCATATATTGCAGCACGCCCGGATAGCGTTCGAAATAGAGATCCATGTATTTCTGCGACTCTTTACGCGGAATATTGAGCTGACGGGAGAGACCGAAGGCGCTCATGCCGTAGATCAGACCAAAGTTGATCGCTTTTGCGCTGCGACGCTGTTCCCCGGTCACACTCTCCAGTGACATACCAAACACCTCGGCTGCTGTGGCCCGGTGAATATCCTGCCCCTCTGCAAAGGCGGTCAACAGGCCCTTATCACGGGACAGATGCGCCATAATACGCAGCTCAATCTGTGAGTAGTCAGCAGAGACAATGACGTAGTCCTGCGGCGCAATAAACGCCTGACGGATACGACGCCCCTCTTCATTACGCACCGGAATATTTTGCAGGTTAGGATCGGTTGAGGAGAGTCGCCCGGTAGCCGCCACAGCCTGATGATAAGAGGTATGCACGCGGCCCGTTTTCGGGTTGATCATCAACGGCAGCTTGTCGGTATAGGTCGATTTTAGCTTGGCCAGCCCACGGTATTGCAGGATCACTTTCGGCAGCGGATAGTCCAGCGCCAGCTCCTCGAGCACCTCTTCAGAAGTGGACGGCGCGCCGCCCGGGGTCTTCTTCAGCGGCTTAATACCCTGCTTTTCAAACAGGATGGTCTGCAGCTGTTTGGTGGACGAGAGATTAAACGGCTCGCCGGCGATCTCATGCGCTTTTTGCTCGAGTTCGTTCAGGCGCAACGCGATCTCTTCCGAGTGCTTATGCAGCACAGCCGGATCGATCTTCACGCCGTTACGCTCAATTCGGGACAGAACCGGCACCAGCGGCATCTCGATATTCTGGAACACATTCAGCGGCCCGGCGTGCTTTTGCAGCTTCGGCCACATCTTTAAATGCAGTTGCAGCGTGACGTCGGCATCTTCTGCCGCGTAATGTCCCGCCTCTTCCAGTGCGATCTGGTTAAACGTCAGCTGATTCTTACCCTTACCCGCGATCTCTTCAAAGGTGACGGTTTTGTGCTTCAGCCAGCGATCGGAGAGTGAGTCCATATCGTGACGGCCGGCCACGCTGTCGAGAATATAGGACTCCAGCATGGTATCGAAGGCGATGCCCCGCAGCTCAATGCCATAGTTCTGCAGGATGCCGCGATCGAACTTCAGGTTTTGCCCCACCTTGAGTGCTTTGTCGTCTTCAAGGATCGGCTTAAGGAGTTCGAGTACGCGCTCGCGAGCGAGCTGCTCAGGCGCATCCAGATAGTCGTGGGCGACCGGCACATAGGCAGCAACGCCAGGCTCAGTGGCAAAGGAGAGACCCACCATATTGGCGGAGACGTTGTCGAGGCTGTCGGTTTCGGTATCAAAAGCGAACACCGGCGCCTGCTTTAATTTTTCAATCCAGACCTGCAGCTGTGCTTCATCGAGAATGGTTTCGTAATGTTCAGACGAGAGGACGCTGGCTTCTTCTTCCGGCTCCTCTTCTGCATCATTCATCAGCGTCTCTTTCGGCTTAGCGGCTGGTTTCGCCCCTTTCGCCTGTAGCCATTTCCCCGCTTCGAGATCGGTTATCCAGCGTTTGAATTCATATTGTTTAAACAGGCCCAACAGCTCTTCGGCGGCAGGCTGCTGCACTTCCAGCTGTTCGCAGGTCAGATCCAGTTCAACGTCGGTTTTAATCGTCGCCAGCTGATAGGAGAGGTATGCCACCTCTTTGTTTTGCTCAAGTTTGGCGGCCATGGTTTTGGCGCCGCGGAAGGATAACCCGGCAATTTTGTCCTGTTCGCTATACAGCGTATCCAGCCCACCCAGCCCCTGCAGCAGCGCCTGGGCCGTCTTCTCGCCCACGCCCGGCACGCCAGGGATGTTATCGGAAGAGTCACCCATCAGGGCGAGGAAGTCGATGATCAACTCTGGCGGCACGCCATACTTGGTTGCCACCTCTTCCGGCCCGAGAATGGTATTGGTCATAGTGTTAATCAGGGTGATACCCGGCGTGACTAGCTGCGCCATGTCTTTATCGCCGGTACTGATTAAAACCGGACGGCCCTGCTTCTCAGCTTCCCGCGCCAGCGTACCGATCACATCGTCCGCTTCCACGCCAGAGACGGCCATTAAAGGCAGCCCCATCGCTTTCACCATCTTATGCAGAGGCTCAATCTGCGCGCGCAGATCGTCCGGCATCGGCGGGCGATGGGATTTGTAATGTTCAAACAGCTCATCCCGGAAAGTTTTGCCTTTCGCATCGAAGACCACGGCGGCATGGCTCGGCTGATACTGCAGGATCAAGCTACGCAGCATGTTCAGCACGCCATACATTGCGCCCGTAGGCTCTCCTGCACTGTTAGTCAGCGGAGGAAACGCATGATACGCCCGATAGAGGTAAGACGAACCGTCGACGAGAATAAGCGGATTTTCGGGGATCTGAACCATAATGTCCGTGCCTTTGAGTAATTTATGGATAAAGGATGCCACAGAAGGATGAAAACATCAGTTTTTCACGGCCAATACAGCCAAAGATTTTGCGATCCTGAGGATCGCTCGCAAATTAAATCTGTGGATAAGTTTGTGAGTAGTTTCTGCGGCCTGGACTAAATGTGCTATTTGAAGATCGGTGAGATAATAATTTCCTTTAATAATCAACCTATTATTATTTGATCGCGCTCTCATATTTCCGGTTGATGACAATTTACTCCATGTGGATATAAGCCACGCAGGATCCGCGTCACAGGATTTTTCTCCACCGGGCAGGCAAATACGAATTACCGCCAGGTAAAAGCGCCATCCACCAGGCGTTTTCTGGTAAAATCAGCGCCCGGTGTCTGTTTATCAGGCGCTAATTTTAGCTAACTACCTGAAAACATTCATCATGTCGAGACTGCTGGCTGCGATCATACTCCTGTTAAGTATCGCATTAACTATTCTGGTCACCATCGCCTGTTCTGTGCCGATCATCATCGCCGGAATAATAAAACTGCTATTACCGATCCCCATCGTCTGGCGTGCAGTCTCTGCTTTCTGTAACTTCATGATGTATTGCTGGTGCGAAGGCCTGGCGGTACTTCTGCGCCTTAACCCGCATCTGAAATGGGATGTTCAGGGTCTGGAAGGGCTCAACAAAAAAAACTGGTATTTGCTCATCTGTAACCATCACAGCTGGGCCGATATCGTGGTGTTATGCGTGCTGTTCCGCAAACATATCCCGATGAACAAATACTTTCTGAAGCAGCAGCTCGCCTGGGTGCCCTTTATTGGCCTCGCCTGCTGGGCGTTGGATATGCCTTTCATGAAACGCTATTCACGTAGCTATCTGATCCGCCATCCTGAGCGCCGCGGCAAAGATGTTGAAACGACCCGCCGCTCGTGCGAGAAGTTTCGCGCACACCCTACTACGATCGTCAACTTTGTCGAAGGCTCTCGCTTTACCGAAGAGAAGCAGCAGCAAACCCGCTCGCCGTATGCCAACCTGCTGCCGCCAAAAGCGGCCGGGATCGCCATGGCGCTTAACGTGCTAGGCCAACAGTTCGACAAATTGCTGGACGTGACGCTCTGCTATCCCGAAAACGATAAGACGCCGTTTTACGATATGCTCAGCGGCAAGTTAACCCGGATCGTGGTGCGTATTAATCTGGTGCCTGTGGCGGAGGAATTACACGGGGATTATGTCAGCGATAAGAACTTTAAGCGACGTTTTCAGCTCTGGCTGAATACGCTGTGGAGTGAGAAAGATGCGCTGATAAACGCGATTAAAGCGGAATATAACAACGCCGGTCATTGACCGGCGTTTTCTTTATTACTTCTTCTCAACCAGATATTTCACGGTATCGGCATATTGCTGGACGAAGATGTCCATGCTGCTGGTATCCATGCCCTGCATATTCAGCTGATATTTGCCGTTAACATACATGGCCGGCACGCCGCGCAGCTGCAGATCGGCAGCGGCTTTTTCCTGCTGCGCCACCAGGGATTTCACGACGAAACTGTTCCAGGCTGCATCGTACTCTTCGCCTTTAACGCCGGCATCAACAAATACCTTACGGATATCGGCAGTGGTCTGGACGGTCTGGGTTTTCTGAACCGCTTCAAACATCGGCGCAGTAATTTTGTCTTCCACACCCAGTGCCATCGCTACGGCCCATGCCTGAGTCAGGTCTTTGCCCAATGGGCCAAGAAACTCAACATGATACTTGGTCATTTTGGTGCCTTCTGGCAGCTTTTTCTTCACGCTATCGGAAACGTGCAGAACCTGCTCGAACTCGTAGCAGTGCGGGCAGTAGAATGAGAAGAACTCAAGTACCTGAGGTTCTCCGGCAACCGGTTTGTCGAGGGTAATATACTGCTTGCCATCGGTGAACTGTGCAGCCGATGCGCTAAAAGCCAGAATCATACCTGCCAGCGCCAGCCATATTTTTTTCATGATCAACTCTCTCCTGGGTGTGTTCGATTAATACATTGGCGTTAATTGCAAAGGGGGTTCCTGCAGAACCTTTACCTGTTCAATAAATGTGGATATCTGGTTACGCCAGTAGTCTTCCCCGGTAAGCCACGGGAAGTTTCTGGGGAAAGCGGGGTCGTCCCAACGCCTGATTAACCATGCAAGATAATAAACAAAACGCATGGCGCGTAAAGGTTCGATTAATGCAATTTCGTCTGAATCAAAGGAACTGAATTCTTCATAGGCTTCGATAATCGTTTCGAGCTGCATCCGCTGCTCGGCTTTATCGCCATTCAGCAGCATCCAGAGATCCTGAACGGCAGGTCCCATTCGTGCATCATCGAGATCGACAAATAACGGCCCATCACGCCAGAGGATATTTCCGGCATGGCAATCGCCGTGCAGACGCAGCGTTGTTACGTTGTTATCCCAGCGCGGGATGATGGCGTTAATTAAGCCATCCGTTGCGGCAAGGAATTGCGCCTTCAGCCCGGAAGGAATGAGCGTGGAGGTTTCAAATACCTGACGCGGTTCGAGCAAGTATTCCTGAATACCGATAGTTGGGCGTGCGGTAAATGCACTTTTCTGCCCCGTCTGATGAATGCGCCCTAAATAGCGGGCAACCCACTCCATCTGATCGATATTATCGGCTTCAAATTGTCGGCCACCGAGGCTGGGGAAGACAGCAAAATAAAAACCCTGGTGCGACAGCAGCGTCTGATTATTGAATTGTAGGGGGGCGGCGACGGGAACATCATCGGCCACCAGGTCGAGTGCGAACTGATGCTCTTCCTGAATTTGTTCAGCTGACCAGCGCTGCGGGCGATAAAATTTCACCACAAAGCGCCGACGATCCTCGTCCTGAAACTGGTAGACGCGGTTCTCGTAGCTGTTTAATGGGGTCAGGCCTGAGTCCACCCGGATGCCCTGTTCAAACAGCGCATCCATAATGGTATCCGGGTGTAAGGTCTGGAAAGTAAAAGCCTGGTCGTTCATCCGATCATCCGGAAATTATACGAATGATTGAGGATATCATTTAACGGCGTTTACGGTGGTGCCTCTTACAAGCTTTTACTCTTTAATTACGCCACGCGCGCGCAGCAGGGCGGTTTTGAAATCCTCTTCGTAATCTTTCTGAATACCCGGGATCACCGCATCTTTACCTGAATCACGCATTTTCAGGTGATAGATCAGGATGTCATCAGAAAGGTCGGCCAACTCACCGTCATAACCTGACTCCTGCGCCAGTTTCTGTAAGAATTGCATCAGGTTAAGTTCTGGCTCTTTCTGCCAGGCTGGCTGGAGGAGTTCAATAACTTCGTTCAGACGTTTACATTTCATGGTAATACTCCTTTCATTTAGAGTGACACGTTAGCAGGGTCAATCCCACAAGAAAAGAGGCGATATTGTTGAGCCAGATAAGCAGCATCACCGGGGTGGTATTAGCCGGAGGCAAGGCGTCCCGCATGGGGGGAAAAGATAAGGGCTTGCAGGAGCTGAACGGTCTGCCGTTATGGCAGCATGTCGCACGAACGCTGCGTAAGCAGGTCGACGCGCTCGCCGTCAGTGCCAACCGTAATATCGCCACTTATCAGGAAAGCGGGTATCCCGTCTACGCGGATCTGCTGGCTGATTACCCCGGTCCGCTGGCGGGCATGCTTTCCGTCATGCAGCAGTGCGACGCGGAGTGGTTCCTGTTCTGCCCTTGCGATACCCCTTTTATCCCGGATTGCCTGGCTGAGCGGCTGGTGAAAAACAGGAAAACAGCGCCCGTGGTCTGGGCGCATGACGGCGATCGCGATCATCCCACCATTGCATTAATGCACCGCCAACTGATGCCAAAACTACAGGACTACTTAGCCGCAGGCGAGCGACGGGTGATGGTCTTTATGCGCCTTGTGGATGGGCATTCCGTTGATTTTAGTGATATGAAGCAGGCGTTTATTAATATGAACACTCTCGAAGAGATGCAGGCTGCCCGGAGGCACAAATGATACCGGTTTTAGCCATTGCCGCCTGGAGCGGTACGGGGAAAACCACTCTGTTAAAGGCCATCATCCCGGCACTCTCTGCCAGAGGTGTACGCCCGGGGCTGATCAAACATACCCACCACAACATGGATGTCGATACTCCCGGAAAGGACAGCTATGAACTGCGTAAAGCCGGTGCAGCACAAACCCTTGTCGCCAGCAGTCAGCGATGGGCCTTAATGACGGAAACTCCCGACGAAGAGGAGATCGATCTGGCTTATCTCATCAGCCGGATGGATCAATCGAGGTTGGATCTGGTGCTCGTAGAAGGGTTTAAACATGAGCCAGTGGCTAAGATCCTGCTTTTCAGATGCGATACCGGGCATGATATTAATGAGTTAACGCTTGATGAGCATGTCATCGCTGTGGCCAGTGACGTTGCAATGTCGCTTCAGGTCCCGGTATTAGATATCAATGATGCGGAGGGAATAGTGAATTTCATCCTGCAATGGATAAAGGTCTTGTAGGCCGGGTAAGGCGAAGCCGCTGCCCGGCATTTTCCCGCCGCAACGCAAAAAGCCCATCCGTGAGGATGGGCTTTCGCGTAATTTGATGCCTGGCAGT
>DERO01000037.1 GCA_002360945.1 Leclercia adecarboxylata
ACACCCACAGGGAGAGGGAGCAAACATAAAAAATGGCAGCCGTAAGGCTGCCATTTTACTTTTACCTCGCCACCGGGCATTTTTTTATGCCCAGTAGCTAATCGCTAACCCGACAAACAACACCAATCCCACATAGTTATTGTTCAGAAACGCTTTAAAACAGGCGTCGCGCTCGCGATTAGCGATAAGCTTCTGCTGGTAGATAAACAGTACCCCTGCCGCCGCGACCGCCGCGTAAAAGGCCCCGTTCAACTGGTTCAGGTAACCAATCGCCACCATCAGTCCCAACACCGTCACCTGCAAAATCCCGATGATCAGCTTGTCCTGACGCCCAAACAGAATGGCGGTGGATTTGATGCCAATTTTGAGGTCATCGTCCCGGTCGACCATCGCGTACTGGGTATCGTAAGCCACCGCCCAGAGGATGTTAGCCAGGAACATCAGCCAGCAGCTCAAGGGCACGCTTTCGCTGACGGCGGCGAACGCCATCGGAATTGACCAACCAAAGGCCGCACCCAGCACCACCTGCGGCAGGTGGGTGTAGCGCTTCATAAACGGATAGACCCAGGCCAGCGCCAGCGCTGCGACGGAGAGCAGAATGGTCATGGTGTTCAGGGTCAGCACCAGCAGGAACGACAGCAGGACCAGCACCACAAACAGCGTACGCGCCTCTTTCTCGGTGACATCGCCGCTCGGCAGCGGACGATTGGCGGTGCGTTTCACATGACCGTCAAACTTACGATCGGCATAGTCGTTGACGACACAGCCTGCCGCACGCATCAACCAGACGCCCGCCACAAATACCGCCAGGATCCACAGCGGCGGCAACCCGGGGGTTGCTACCCACAGCGCCCACAGGGTCGGCCACAGCAGCAGCAGCGCACCAATTGGCTTGTCGGTTCGCATCAAGCGGTGGTACGCCAGCAGCTTGTTCTGCGTCAGACTCCACTCCATTTTTTCTTCCTCTTAGTACAACGGCGACGCCGGTAAAAACAGCTCAGTCAGCATCAGGGGTTTACCACTCAAACGCAGGCGGGAACGGCGTCCCCACAGCCCGGCATCGCGACCAATTTCAATAAAATCTCGGGTAAGCTCGGAGGAGGTGAACAGATAACGTCCCAGCGGGGTTTTGCCCATCTGCTGCAGCGCCAGCTCCGGCCCGGTGAGGGTGGATTCAGGCACCACGGTGCGTCCGGCCAGCCACGGCTCGCCATCGGCACAGAGCAGGATCTCGCGCAGCCAGTAGCGTGCCTCTGTTGGCAGCAACGGCAGCTCATCCGCGACCGCGTCAGGCGTGACAAATCCTTCCTGAATAAGGGTCACGGTGACCTTTTTGCCCTGCTGTTCAAAACGTTTGGTCATGGAATCTTCCAGCAGCAGCCAGTCGAGCTGCTCCGGTTCCAGCGCAGGGATTTCGTCAAAATAACGCAGCGCACGCAGTTGCGTTAGCGCGGGGTGTGACATGCCAGACTCTCCGATACATAACGTGAAGCTATTGTATCGCAGAAACGCGGAATGGGGGCGGGCAAACGTGAACTAGCGAACATTATCGCAACAGAGATGCAACAGCGGCAGACCGTGCAAAAAAAGTGCGCCCGTAAGGGCGCACCAAACTACTGACAAAATCAGCACTGTGGGGAGACGGTCACCCCTTGCCTTTTACACTGCTGATAAAGGTGGAACGGGCAGTGGTCGAGCCTAAACGCTCGGCTTCATCAAGGAGTTTCAGCGCCTTGTCGACATCGCCTTTCTCTACTGCCTGTTTAATGGCCTGATTGAAGTAGGTTTCGGTGTCGTTAAGCACCGGCTCACTCTTCTTCGCAGCGACCGGGGCAGCAGCGGTCGCCGGTGTAGCGGTGGCCGGTGCTGCGGCCGGCGCGGCATAAACCGGAGCTGGTGCTGCGGTGTTACCCACGGTCACCGGGCCGGTGCCGGAAGAACCAAACAGCGGGCCAACCAGCACACTGGAGGCGCTGTTGGTCGAAACTTTCAACCGCAGCTCACCATCGGTGACGTGGCGGGCAAGCGGGTCAGGAATATCCGGTACGGCGTTGCCGGTGCCTTTGGCATAGGCTTTTGCCGGGTTGATGAGTTTAGTGGATTGCTGCAGATCTTTATCGGTAGTAAACACCAACACATAGAGTTTTTGCTGGCCCAGCGCAGGGGTCAGGCGCATGACCCCTTCCAGGCGGTCAGCGCTCATTACGCCCGGCTCCTGGTAGGTGAAGTACTCGCTCGGGAAGTAGGCCGATGGCGTCAGGTTCTGATCCAGAATCAGCACGTTCGGGGCGAATACGCTGGTTTGCTTGTTCACAATACTGTTCAGCGTCAGGGTGATTTCACCGATATTGGCAGGCACGCTGTAGGCCGCCACCGGGCCGGCGATCCCCGGCACATTCAGGGACTGACCGCCAGTAGAAAGTTGGGTGGTCTGGGCTTTGGACTGGTCGACAGGCGTCCAGACCAGCTGTTGCAGCGCAGCGGCCGGAACTGCAGGCGCGGCGCTGGTGTTTTGCGGGACAAAGTTGACGTTAGCGAGAGTGATGGCTGGAGCACTTGCCAGCAACCCTGCAGAGAGGCACAGCGCGACGAGACTTTTCTTCATTTTCATTGTTTTTACCTCAGATAGCATAAGCACTGCGGTGGCCAGGCAATAGCGCGCAGGACTCTACGAAGAGAGGGGCTTGCGCCCCTCTTTTAGGTCAGTACATCAGGTGCTACGTATTACCACCAGATTTCCATCTGGGCGCCGAAGGTCCACTCATCGTTGTCGCCACGGCTGAAGGTTTTGGTAGAGGTGTCGTTATACGCGATGCCAGAGGTGTAGCCAGTATCGCCGTTGTTTGCGTAACCCCATTTCTCATCCCACTTGGCGTAGGTTGCGAAGACACGGATAGCCGGACGAGACCAGATGCTGTCGCCTGCCTGCCACTGTTGTGCCAGGGTGATTTTGTACTGGCTGTTGGTGTCGTCAGTTTTCTGAGACTTGACGTTGTCGTAGCCCACTTCCAGCAGGGTGGACATGATTGGTGTCCATTTGTACATCGGACGCACACCGACGGTCCACCACTCGGTACCGTTGTTGTTGTCACGGTCGATATTCTGGTACATACCGACGTACATCAGATCCCACTGGTCAGCCAGGGTGATGGCACCGTGGTCGAGAACGCGCAGCAGAGAACCGTCGTTATCAACGTTACCGCCCTGTGGAATACCTTTGCCGTTAGAGGTCATGGAGTCCGTGCCGTACTGCAGAACGAACTTGTTGAAGCCTTTCAGCATGCTCTGGGTGTGTTCAGCAGTGAACAACCAGCCATCTTTAGAGGCACCAGGCTGCAGGTAGAAGTCGTCAGGAATGTTGGTGTGACCGTAGTCAACGCCCAGCTCCAGGGTACCGCCTGGGTTGATTTCCATACCCGCTAAACGGATATCGAAGACATCGTTTGGCACGACGTTGTCATAAATACGGTCGCCGTTTGCATCACGATCGGCGAAGGTCGCAGAACCGCCGGACTCAGAAGAGCGGGTTGCTGCCAGAGAGAGTTTACCGAAGCCCAGATCGATGTTTTCGATACCTGCACCAGGACCTGAAATATCCCAGTAGTAGAAGTCGATCATGTGGACGTCATGACGCTGATAGAAGCGCTTACCGGCCCACATAGTGGAGCCTGGCAGCCATTCAATCAGGTTTTTACCCTGCACGTTTGCTTCACGGAAGGCCGGGCTGGTTGATTCCCAGTCGTTCTGCTGTGAAACGGAGTAGGCTACGTTGGTGTCGAAGTAGAAGCTCTTGTCGCCCTCTTTCCACACTTCCTGGCCCAGTTTCAGCTCGGCATAGGTTTCACATTCGTTACCAAGACGGTATTTACTTTGTGCACCTGTTGCCTGGAAACACTGCTGTTCGCCACCACTCCCGGTCCAGCCAATGCCGGAACGAGCATAACCTTTAAAGTCGACAGCGCCGGCCTGGGCAGACAGGATGCCTGCCGCAATGGCGACCGCCAGAGGGACTTTGCGCAGAGTAATCATTATTCTATCTCCTGAGATCATTGCTTTTCTTTGAACACTTCACCTGATGGTTTCGTGCTTATTATTGGGATTGCTTAAACGCCGGGCTCCTGATGCAGCCGACGACATGCAGTGCCATCTTCCCGGAAGAGATGGCAGCGCTCTGGCGGCAAGCCGATAGCGAATGTGGCACCCTCTTTTACCAACACCACGTCATTCTGGCGGTACACCAGGTTCTGACGAATGGCGGGGATCTGGATATGAATCTGTGTTTCGTGACCAAGTTGCTCAACCACCTGAACCTCGCCTTCCAGCGTCACATCAGCGATGTGGCTCGGCAGCAGATGCTCAGGGCGGATCCCGAGGGACATGTTTGCCCCCACGTTGACGTTTGCACTGTCTACCGGTAACCACACCTGCTGGCGGTTCGGCAGCTCTACCTGAACCTGTTCGATAGCGGTGGCGGTGACTTTGACCGGCAGGAAGTTCATCTTTGGTGAGCCAATAAAGCCCGCAACAAAGCGGTCTGCCGGGTAGTGATAGAGTTCCAGCGGTTTGCCCACCTGGGCCACGCGACCGGCATCCAGTACCACAATCTTGTCGGCCAGGGTCATTGCTTCGACCTGATCGTGGGTGACGTAAATCATGGTGCGGCCCAGACGCTTGTGCAGACGGGAGATTTCAATACGCATCTGCACGCGCAGCGCGGCGTCGAGGTTCGACAGTGGCTCATCGAGCAGGAACACGCGCGGTTCCGCCACCAGGGTACGGCCAATCGCCACACGCTGACGCTGACCACCGGAGAGCGCCTTCGGCTTACGATCCAGCAGGTGCGCCAGCTGGAGCACTTCGGCGACCTGGGTCACGCGCTGGTTGATGGTCTCTTTTTTGGCGCCGGCCAGCTTCAGGCCGAACGACATATTCTCGGCAACGGAGAGGTGCGGATAGAGGGCATAGGACTGGAATACCATCCCGACGCCGCGTTCCGCTGGCGGGATATCGTTCATTCGGGTATCGCCAATCATCAAATCACCGCTGGTGATGGTTTCCAGACCGGCAATCATGCGCAGCAGCGTGGATTTACCGCAGCCTGACGGGCCAACAAAAACCACGAATTCGCCTTCCTGGATATCGAGATTGATATCTTTCGACACCACCACGTCACCCCAGGCTTTCGTTACGTTACGCAGTTCTACGCTCGCCATGCCCTACTCCCTTCGTTACAACCTGTCATCGACAGAAACATTCAATATGGGCTGACTATGCGGTATCGCGCGGTGTCGCGAATCCTCCACCCCCTGCCTTTTTTATGGGGGAGGAGGCGGGAGGATGAGAGAGAGGACTCAGCCAGCGCGGCCGGGGGGCTGAGGCTAAATTCGTGATGTCACTGGCAAAATTCACCGTACTTTTATGTGCGCCAGGACACATAACTCAATTTTATGCAACGCAGATCACATAAAACGGGGGTGGGGCGTAGGGGACGGGAGGATGGAAAGAGGATGTCAAATAAGGAGACTGAGCGACGTTGAACCACCTCATGTATCCACAGCACATCACCAAAAAGGATGGCAGATATGAATATCAAGACTGGCGCACGCGTTTTCGCATTGTCCGCCCTTGCAGCAATGATGATCTCCGCACCGGCGCTCGCCAAAATTGAAGAAGGTAAGCTGGTAATCTGGATTAACGGCGACAAAGGCTACAACGGCCTGGCCGAAGTGGGTAAAAAATTCGAGAAAGATACCGGCATCAAAGTCACCGTTGAACACCCGGACAAGCTGGAAGAGAAATTCCCGCAGGTTGCGGCGACCGGCGACGGCCCGGACATCATCTTCTGGGCGCATGACCGTTTCGGCGGCTACGCACAGTCTGGCCTGCTGGCGGAAGTCTCTCCGGATAAAGCCTTCCAGGACAAGCTGTTCCCGTTCACCTGGGATGCCGTGCGTTACAACGGCAAGCTGATCGCGTACCCGGTTGCGGTTGAATCGCTCTCCCTGATCTACAACAAAGACCTCGTACCTAACCCGCCGAAAACCTGGGAAGAGATCCCGGCTCTGGATAAAGAGCTGAAGGCGAAAGGTAAGAGCGCGCTGATGTTCAACCTGCAAGAGCCGTACTTCACCTGGCCGCTGATTGCTGCCGATGGTGGTTACGCGTTCAAGTTTGCTGACGGCAAATATGACGTGAAAGACGTCGGCGTGGACAACGCAGGCGCGAAAGCGGGTCTGACCTTCCTGGTTGACCTGATCAAGAACAAACACATGAACGCCGACACCGATTACTCCATCGCCGAAGCCGCCTTCAACAAGGGCGAAACCGCGATGACCATCAACGGTCCGTGGGCGTGGTCCAACATCGACAAGAGCAAGATCAACTACGGCGTTGCGGTGCTGCCAACCTTCAACGGCAAGCCGTCTAAACCGTTCGTTGGCGTGCTGAGTGCCGGTATCAACGCCGCCAGCCCGAACAAAGAGCTGGCGAAAGAGTTCCTGGAAAACTACCTGCTGACCGATCAGGGTCTGGAAGAAGTGAACAAGGATAAACCGCTGGGTGCCGTGGCGCTGAAATCCTTCCAGGAAACGCTGGCGAAAGATCCACGCATCGCCGCCACCATGAGCAACGCCGAGAAAGGCGAAATCATGCCGAACATCCCACAGATGGCTGCCTTCTGGTATGCCACCCGTACTGCGGTGATCAACGCCGCCAGCGGTCGTCAGACTGTGGATGCCGCGCTGAAAGATGCTCAGGGTCGTATTACTAAGTAAGACTGGCTGTAACCCCCTCATCCCGGCCTTCTCCCTCAAGGGAGAAGGAGAAAACCGCCCCCTCTCCCTCAGGGAGAGGGTTGGGGTGAGGGTTGTTTAATTGTTGTAGAGGAAGATCCCCATGGATGTCGTTAAAAAGAAACACTGGTGGCAAAGCGACACGCTGAAATGGTCAGTGATTGGTCTGCTGGGCTTGCTGGTGGGTTACCTTATTGTTTTGATGTACGCCCAGGGGGAGTACCTGTTTGCCGCCATGACGCTGATCTTAAGCGCGGTCGGTCTCTATATTTTCGCCAATCGTAAAGCCTACGCCTGGCGCTATGTCTATCCGGGCGTGGCCGGGATGGGGCTGTTTGTCCTGTTCCCGCTGATCTGCACCATCGCCATTGCCTTTACCAACTACAGCAGCACCAACCAGCTCGCGCAAGAGCGCGCTCAGCAGGTGCTGATGGATCGTTCTTATCAGGCCGGTAAGACCTTCAACTTTGGCCTCTACCCGGCCGGTGATGAGTGGAAGCTGGCCCTGACCGACGATGCCGCAGGCAAATACTACGTTTCCGACGCCTTTAAATTTGGCGGCGAGCAGAAACTGGCCCTGAAAGAGGCAGACGCCCTACCGGAAGGGGAACGCGCTAACCTGCGTGTCATCACCCAGAACCGCCAGGCACTGACCCAGATTACCGCCCAACTGCCGGACGAAAGCAAAGTGATCATGAGCTCGCTGCGCCAGTTCTCCGGCACCCGCCCGCTCTACACGCTGGGCGATAACAGCACGCTCACCAACAACCAGACCGGCGTGAAGTACCGTCCGAACAACGAGATTGGCTTCTACCAGTCCGTGAATGCCGACGGCAACTGGGGTGACGATAAGCTCAGCCCGGGCTATACCGTCACCATCGGCTGGGACAACTTTACCCGCGTCTTCACCGACGAAGGCATTCAGAAGCCGTTCTTCGCCATCTTCGTCTGGACCGTGGTCTTCTCGGTACTGACGGTGATCCTGACCGTGGCCGTCGGCATGGTGCTGGCCTGCCTGGTCCAGTGGGAAGCGTTAAAAGGGAAAGCGATTTACCGTGTCCTGCTGATCCTGCCGTATGCCGTACCGTCGTTCATTTCGATTCTGATTTTCAAGGGTCTGTTCAACCAGAGCTTTGGTGAAATCAACATGATGCTGAGCGGGCTGTTTGGCATCAAACCGGCCTGGTTCAGCGACCCGACCACCGCCCGCACCATGCTCATTATCGTCAACACCTGGCTCGGCTATCCGTACATGATGATCCTGTGCATGGGGCTGCTGAAGGCAATCCCGGACGACCTGTACGAAGCCTCGGCGATGGACGGTGCGACCCCGTTCCAGAACTTCTTTAAGATTACGCTCCCGCTGCTGATCAAGCCGCTGACGCCGCTGATGATCGCCAGCTTCGCCTTTAACTTTAACAACTTCGTGCTGATTCAGCTGTTGACCAACGGTGGCCCGGACCGTCTCGGCACCACCACGCCAGCCGGTTATACCGACCTGCTCGTGAGCTACACCTACCGTATCGCCTTCGAAGGCGGCGGCGGTCAGGACTTCGGTCTGGCGGCAGCGATTGCCACCCTGATCTTCCTGCTGGTAGGCGCGCTGGCGATTGTGAACCTGAAAGCCACACGCATGAAATTCGACTAAGGAGGGCACAGAACATGTCTATGGTCCAACCCAAATCTCAGAAGCTGCGCCTCTTCGCCACGCACTTAGGCCTGCTGATTTTTATCGCGGCGATCATGTTCCCGCTGCTGATGGTTATCGCCATCTCCCTGCGTTCGGGTAACTTCGCCACCGGCAGCCTGATCCCGGATCAAATCTCCTGGGAGCACTGGAAGCTGGCGCTGGGCTTCAGCGTGGAGCACGCCGATGGCCGCGTCACGCCGCCGCCGTTCCCGGTTCTGCTGTGGCTGTGGAACTCGATTAAAGTGGCTACTATCACCGCGATCGGTATCGTTACCCTCTCCACCACCTGCGCCTACGCCTTTGCCCGTATGCGCTTCAAAGGGAAAGCGACGCTGCTGAAAGGGATGCTGATTTTCCAGATGTTCCCGGCGGTACTGTCGCTGGTGGCCCTGTACGCGTTGTTTGACCGCCTCGGCCAGTATGTGCCGTTTATCGGCCTGAACACTCACGGTGGGGTGATCTTTGCCTATCTCGGCGGGATCGCGCTGCACGTCTGGACCATTAAGGGCTATTTCGAAACTATCGATAACTCGCTGGAAGAAGCAGCCTCGCTGGATGGCGCCACCCCGTGGCAGGCCTTCCGCCTGGTGCTGCTGCCGCTCTCCGTGCCGATTCTGGCGGTAGTGTTTATTCTGTCGTTTATCGCCGCTATCACCGAAGTGCCGGTCGCATCGCTGCTGCTGCGTGATGTAAACAGCTACACCCTGGCGGTAGGGATGCAGCAATACCTCAACCCACAAAACTACCTGTGGGGCGACTTTGCCGCAGCCGCCGTACTTTCCGCTATCCCGATCACCGTCGTGTTCCTGCTGGCCCAGCGCTGGCTGGTGAACGGCCTGACCGCGGGGGGCGTGAAAGGTTAAGTTTCATTGTTATGCCACTGTAACCCTCAACTTTGCCTTGATGTCTTGATCCAAACTTGTGACTGTATTCGGCGGCCCTCGGGCCGCCTTTTTTTATTCCCGCTTCAGTCGTTTCGAGTTGCACAGCCAGAGTGTGACCACCAGCAGCAGGATCGCCGCTGAGTAGAGCAGCACGTCGAGGGGCGATTTATGGTCGACGATAATCAGTCGCACAATCGCGGTGATACCAATATAGACAAAGTAACGCAGCGGGAAGTGGAAGCCAGACTGAAAGTACTTGACGATCAGGGCGATAAATTCGAAGTAGAGAAAGTAAACCACCAGCCCTTCAACCAGCTCGTATTTGCTGGTTTGCTCAGGGGCAAAAAGCACATCAGCCAGATGCACCGTCTCTTTACCGAGGAAGACGACCAGGATCAGGCCAAGGCTCAGCAGACCCAGGTTCAGCACGGTCTGCAGAATGGTTGAGATAAACTCAACACGCGGGCGAGTCAGGGATGTCATACAGCACCTCATTCTCCGGGGCGAGGTTCCTGTATAACGCAAAAATGTGACGGGGATCTATATTTTTTGTTTATATTTTGTGCAGATCTGCCGGGCGGCACTTCGTTTGCCCGGCCTACGGGGTTTTGTAGGCCCGGTAAGCGTAGCGCCACCGGGCACACAGACCGCAGCGACTTACTTATGCGCGCCAGGCTTTGTAACGGTTAATCAGACCGTTGGTGGAGCTGTCGTGGCTGTTGATATCCTGGTTATCACCCAGCTCCGGCAGAATGCGGTTAGCCAGCTGTTTGCCCAGCTCTACGCCCCACTGGTCGAAGGTGAAGATGTTCAGGATTGCGCCCTGGGTGAAGATTTTGTGTTCATACAGGGCAATCAGTGCGCCCAGGCTGAACGGGGTGATCTCACGCAGCAGGATGGAGTTGGTCGGGCGGTTGCCTTCGAACACTTTGAACGGCACCACGTGGTCCAGGGTCGCCGGATCTTTACCCTGATCGCGATACTCCTGCTCAACCACATCACGCGCTTTACCGAACGCCAGCGCTTCAGTTTGCGCGAAGAAGTTCGACAGCAGCTTCGGATGGTGGTCAGACAGCGGGTTGTGGGTAATGGCCGGCGCGATGAAATCGCAAGGTACCATTTTGGTGCCCTGGTGGATCAGCTGGTAGAACGCGTGCTGGCCGTTGGTGCCTGGCTCACCCCAGATGATTGGGCCGGTCTGGTAATCCACGGCGTTGCCGTTACGGTCAACGTACTTACCGTTGGATTCCATGTTGCCCTGCTGGAAGTAGGCCGCGAAACGGTGCATGTACTGGTCATACGGCAGGATCGCTTCGGTTTCAGCGCCGAAGAAGTTGTTGTACCAGATGCCGATCAGCGCCAGCAGTACCGGCAGGTTTTTCTCTGGTGCGGTGGTGGCGAAGTGTTTGTCCATCGCGTGCGCGCCGGAGAGCAGCTCAACGAAGTTGTCGTAGCCCACGGAGAGGATGATCGACAGACCAATAGCGGACCACAGGGAGTAGCGACCGCCCACCCAGTCCCAGAATTCAAACATATTGGCGGTGTCGATGCCAAACTCGCCCACCGCTTTGGCGTTAGTGGAGAGCGCGGCGAAGTGTTTCGCGACGTGCTGCTGGTCACCGGCCGTTTTCAGGAACCAGTCGCGCGCGCTGTGGGCGTTGGTCATGGTTTCCTGAGTGGTGAAGGTCTTGGACGCCACCAGGAACAGGGTGGTTGCAGGGTTGACGTTTTTCAGCACTTCGGCGATGTGGGTACCATCGACGTTAGAAACGAAATGCATGTTGAGATGGTTTTTGTACGGGCGCAGCGCTTCGGTCACCATGAACGGGCCGAGGTCAGAGCCGCCGATACCGATGTTCACCACGTCGGTGATCGCCTTGCCGGTGTAGCCTTTCCATTGACCTGAGATGATCGCTTCAGAGAAGGATTTCATCTTTTCCAGCACCGCGTTCACTTCCGGCATCACATCTTTGCCGTCAACGATAATTGGGGTATTGCTACGGTTACGCAGGGCCACGTGCAGCACCGCGCGGTCTTCGGTGCGGTTGATCTTCTCACCGGAGAACATGGACTTGATGGCGCCGCTCAGATCGGTCTCTTTCGCCAGATCCTGCAGTTTTGCCAGCGTCTCTTCAGTGATGCGGTTTTTGGAAAAATCCACCAGCATCCGATCGTCGAAGGTCGCGGAGAACTTGTTGAAACGATCGCCGTCTTTCGCGAACAGCTCTGCGATGGTGACGTCTTTCATTTCTTCAAAATGTTTCTGTAATGCCTGCCAGGCTGAAGTCTGCGTTGGATTGATATTTTTCATAGCAATACTCTTCTGAATTGAGAATTGTGACCTCGGTCGATTGTAGCCTCTGTCGCCAAAAATTGTGATGGTTTTTATGCCATTGGCCTGGCCTGCATCAAGTGCGGCGCAAAAGCTCCAAAAGTATAGCTGTTATAAGTCCTGTTTCTCATATGGAAGGCAGCATGAAAAATCCGCATAATCCCGGCGTTGACAGGATCCCCTGCACATTTTATTTATACACACGGTATTTGCGCCTGCACCGATAAAACTATTTTGTCCTTGTGCCATGGTCGCTTTTTTCCTTCCCTGACACGAGGTTGTTATGACGAGTTTTGTTGTCGCCAAATTTGGCGGTACCAGCGTGGCCGATTTTGATGCCATGAACCGCAGCGCCGATGTGGTGCTGGCCGATCCTGATACCCGCCTGGTGGTGTTGTCCGCTTCGGCTGGCGTCACTAATCTGCTGGTCGCCCTTGCTGAAGGGCTGGAAGCGAGCGAGCGCCAGGCGAAGCTCGAAGCGCTGCACAAAATTCAGTTCGATATTCTTAGCCGCCTGCGCGATCCGAGCGTGATCAGCGAAGAGATTGAGCGCCTGCTGGAAAATATCATCACCCTGGCGGAAGCCGCCTCTCTGGCCACCTCCACCGCCCTGACTGACGAACTCGTCAGCCACGGCGAGCTGATGTCGACCCTGCTGTTTGTCGAAGTGCTGCGCGAGCGTAACGTGCAGTCGCAGTGGTTTGACGTGCGCAAAGTGCTGCGCACCAGCGACCGCTTTGGCCGCGCCGAGCCGGACGTGACCGCTATTGCCGAACTGACCACCCAACAGCTGGCCCCGCGCCTGGCGGAAGGGATTGTCATCACTCAGGGCTTTATCGGCAGCGAAGTCAAAGGCCGTACCACCACGCTGGGTCGTGGCGGCAGCGACTACACCGCAGCCCTGCTGGGTGAAGCCCTGCAGGCCTCCCGCGTCGATATCTGGACGGACGTGCCAGGTATCTACACCACCGACCCGCGCGTGGTGCCTGCGGCAAAACGTATTGATGTGATCGCCTTTGAAGAAGCCGCTGAGATGGCGACCTTTGGCGCGAAAGTGCTGCACCCGGCGACGCTGATGCCTGCGGTACGCAGCAATATCCCGGTGTTTGTGGGTTCCAGCAAAGATCCGAAAGCGGGCGGCACTATCGTGTGCAACACCACTGAAAACCCACCGCTGTTCCGCGCCATCGCCCTGCGTCGCAAACAGACCCTGCTGACCCTGCACAGCCTGAGCATGCTGCACTCCCGCGGCTTCCTGGCAGAAGTGTTTAGCATTCTGGCGCGCCACAGCATCTCGGTGGACCTGGTGACCACGTCAGAAGTGAACATTGCCCTGACCCTGGATACCACCGGCTCAACCTCCACCGGCGATACCCTGTTGACGCAATCTCTGCTGATGGAGCTGTCAGAACTGTGCCGCGTCGAGGTGGAAGAAGATCTGGCCCTGGTGGCGATCATCGGTAACGAGCTGTCCCGCGCCAGCGGCGTGGGCAAAGAGGTGTTTGGCGTGATGGAGCCGTTCAACATCCGCATGATTTGCTATGGCGCATCCAGCTACAACCTGTGCTTCCTGGTGCCTGGCGCTGAAGCCGAGCAGGTTGTGCAGAAACTGCATCATAACCTGTTTGAGTAACAGGAAAATGGCCCGGGAAACCGGGCCATTTTTTTATCCCGCCAGCACCGTTCTCATCAGCAGTGAATCCAGCAAGGCTATTTTGCCATCCCGGCTGTCCGGCAGCGTGGGCGGGTTTTCGCCCCGTTCCAGTTCATGCTGAATGAAAGCATGCAACAAGGGGCGTCTGGGGCCGTACTGCGCTTCTCCCGCACGCTGTTTTATCCCCAGCAGGGCATCGATCTCCTGACGTAACGGCGCATTAAGATCGCTTCCCGCCAGCAGCTCGGCAAAACGCATCGGTGGTATACCTTTTCCGGCCTCCACCCAGCGCACCGCGAGCAGCGGCCGCAGGACGTAAAAGTATTTCTTCAGCCGCACCTCCTCGCCCTGTAAATAACCGCGGAAGTTTTTGCGCGCCATAGAGTAGTAGTGCCAACGCGCACGGACCGGGGAAAACCAGGCGGGCACCTGCGCGCGTAGTTCCGCTATCACCGTTTCGCTCTGCTGATAGACTACTGGCGAATCCAGCCACTCGATAAGCGTAGGGTTGGCCGCTTTCAGCAAGCCAAGCGCCTTGCGCCACTCCCAGCCGCTCACGTCCAGCTCGTCGTCTATCGGCAGTTCGATCACGTCCCGCTGCGGCTCTACGCGCAAATACCAGTCAGGTTTATGCACATACAGGAAGCGCACATCATAATCGCTGTCCGGTGACGCAAAGCCCCAGCCCCGGCTGCCCGATTCACAGGCGTAGAGCACGGTCACATTGTATCGTTGTTCTATTTCGTTGAGTTGCTGCCGCACGCGCTCGCGCATGGCGGTATCTACACCGTTATCAACCATCTGCTTTATCCTTTTACACATACCACCTGGCGCAACGTATGGACGATTTCGACCAGGGATGCTTGCGCCGCCATGACGGCATCGATGTCTTTATAGGCCATCGGGATCTCGTCGATGACCTCGTTGTCTTTTCTGCACTCGACGTGGGCCGTGGCGCGGATCTGATCGGCAACGGTGAAGCGTTTTTTGGCCGCCGTGCGGCTCATCACCCGCCCTGCCCCATGGCTGCAGGAGCAGAAGCTCTCTTCATTGCCCAAGCCGCGCACGATAAAGCTCTTCGCCCCCATCGAGCCGGGGATAATCCCCATCTCGCCCTTCTGCGCCGACACCGCCCCTTTGCGGGTCACCAGCACCTCTTCACCAAAATGACGCTCTTTCTGTACGTAGTTGTGATGGCAATTCACCGCCTCCTGCTGGGTGAGGAAAGGCTTTGGCACAATGCGCGACAGCGCGGCCAGCACCCGCGACATCATCACCTCGCGGTTATGGCGGGCAAAATCCTGCGCCCACTCTACGGCTTCGATGTAGTCGTTATAGTGCCGGCTCCCCTCCTGGAAATAGGCCAGATTTCTGTCCGGCAGGTTGGCAATGTGCTGCTGCATATCTTTCTGCGCCAGGGTGATAAATACGTTGCCAATCGCATTGCCTACGCCACGCGAGCCGCTGTGCAGCATGACCCACACGCGCTGCTGCTCGTCCAGGCAGATCTCGATAAAGTGGTTCCCGGTGCCCAGCGTCCCCAGATGCTGATGGTTATTGGTTTTCAACAGTTGCGGATATTTGTCCGTCAGCCGTTTAAAGCGCGGCGCCAGCTGACGCCAGTGGTTATCCACTTCATCCGGCGCCTTTTCCCACGCCCCTTTGTCGCGGCGGGAGCGGGTGTTGGTGCGCCCGTGCGGCACCGCCTGTTCAATGGCGCTGCGCAGCCCGTGGAGGTTATCGGGCAGATCGCCTGCCAGCAGCGACGTGCGCACGGCGATCATCCCGCAGCCGATATCCACCCCCACCGCCGCCGGAATAATGGCCCCTTTGGTGGGGATCACGCTGCCAATGGTGGACCCTTTTCCGAGATGCACATCCGGCATCACCGCCAGATGTTTAAAAATAAACGGCATCTTCGCGGTATTCAGCAGCTGCTCGCGCGCCTCTGGCTCAACGGGTACCCCGTGTGTCCACATTTTTACCGGTGCGCTGTGTTGCGCCGTTACCACATCAAAATCATTCTGTTTCATGGTGCTGACCCTCAGGGCTGTCTGTTACTGAGAAGTATTGCCAGAAGCGTGCCAGAATATTTATCCGCCACAAATAAAACATATCTTTTTGATTGCATTGAATTTAATTAACATTCCTTCTTCAGTTATTGCTTAACCTGCAGAATATTTTTATCTTTTAGTATTGGTTTTTATCTTGCAGGATAAACATGAAAAAGCGGCGCGTGGTTATTGGTGTACTGGGCACGGTGATGGACAAACGCGGCAAGCGTGCCAACCGCTTACGCAAATGGCGCCCAACGGTCGCGCTTTGCCAGCAGCCCGATCTCCCCGTCGACAGGCTTGAGCTCCTCCACCAGCCCCAGGATCAGGGGATGGCAGAACAGATAACGGAAGATATCAGGCTGCTTTCACCCCATACCACCGTGCGCCCGTGTCCCGTCACCATTGCCGATCCCTGGGATTTTGAAGAGGTCTACGCCGCGTTCCTCGACTTCGCCACCCACTATAAGTTTGACACCGAGCATGAAGAGTACCTGGTGCATATCACCACCGGCACCCACGTGGCGCAGATCTGCTGGTTTTTGCTGACCGAAGCGCGGTATCTCCCCGCCAGCCTGATCCAGACCGGCCCCGCCAGCAGGGATGCGCCGGAAGAGGCCGTACCCGTCGGACGTTACTCAATCATCGACCTGGATTTAAGCCGCTATGCCACGCTGACCAGCCGCTTTCAGCGTGAACAGCAGGAGTCCATTTCGTTCCTCAAAGCCGGGATTGATACCCGCAATGCCACCTTTAACGCCCTGATCGATCAGATTGAGCGTGTGGCACTGCGCTCAACTGCCCCGGTGTTACTGACTGGCCCAACGGGGGCCGGGAAATCCTTCCTCGCGAATCGTATCTACCAGCTTAAGCAATCCCGCCATCAGCTGACAGGCAGGCTGGTGGCGGTAAACTGCGCCACGCTACGGGGTGATAATGCCATGTCGACCCTGTTCGGCCATGTCAAAGGGGCCTTTACCGGGGCAGCCGCGGCGCGCGCCGGGCTGCTGCGTGAGGCCGACGGCGGCGTGCTGTTTTTAGATGAGATCGCCGAGCTGGGCCTCGACGAACAAGCCATGCTGTTGAAAGCTATCGAAGAAAAAACCTTTTTCCCGTTTGGTTCCGATAAAGAGGTCAGGAGCGATTTTCAGCTGATTGCCGGCACGCACCGGGATATGCGTCAGTGGGTGGCGGAAGGCCGTTTTCGTGAGGATCTCTACGCCCGCATCAATATGTGGAGTTTTGCCCTGCCCGGCCTGGCGCAGCGCCGGGAGGATATCGCCCCTAACGTGGAGTACGAACTGCAGCGCTTTGCGGCCGAAGCGCAATCTCAGGTTCGCTTCGATAAAGAGGGGCGCGAGCGCTATCTGCGTTTTGCTGACTCACCTCAGGCGTTATGGCGGGGTAACTTTCGAGAACTGGGCTCTTCTGTGGCACGAATGGCTACCCTTGCCGAGCAGGGGCGCATCACCTTAGCGCTTGTTGAGGAAGAGATCGCCAGGCTGCAGGAGAGCTGGCAAACCGCCACGCCATCAGCGGCGATGGAACTCGATCTCTTCGACCAGCGACAGCTGGAAACCGTGCTGGAGGTGTGCCGTCGTAGCGCCTCATTATCCGAGGCCGGTCGGGAACTCTTTGCGGTCTCCCGGATGAAAAAGGTCAACCCTAACGATGCCGACCGTCTGCGCAAATATCTCGCCCGCTTTGGGCTGAGTTGGGAAAGCCTTCACCCGGGATCATGAAGAAAATTTGGTTGAACAAAATTCATTAGCAGGATAAACACTATCTCTAAGCCGGGCTCGAACCCGGCTTTTTTTATAACTACATGACACAACACAATCGCAAGGAATCCGTATGTTATCCGCCATCACCCGGCTGTTCCCATTATGGGCGCTGCTGCTCTCTGTTCTCGCGTATTACACGCCATCCACCTTTACCGCTATCGGCCCGTGGGTCACCACGCTGCTAATGCTGATCATGTTCGGCATGGGCGTGCACCTGAAAGTCGATGATTTTAAACGCGTACTGTCACGCCCGGCCCCGGTCGCGGCGGGTATTTTCCTGCACTACCTGGTGATGCCGCTGGCGGCATGGGCGCTGGCTATCGCCTTTAAAATGCCGCCGGATCTCTCCGCCGGGATGGTGCTGGTAGGCAGCGTGGCCAGCGGTACGGCCTCCAACGTGATGATCTATCTGGCGAAAGGCGATGTGGCGCTGTCGGTGACCATCTCCTCCGTCTCCACCCTGGTGGGCGTGGTAGCAACCCCGCTGCTGACGCGTCTGTACGTGGATGCCCACATTCAGGTGGATGTCATGGGAATGCTGCTGAGCATTCTGCAGATCGTGGTGATCCCGATTGCGCTGGGGCTGATTATCCACCACCTGTTCCCGCGGCTGGTGAAAGCCGTGGAGCCGTATCTGCCGGCGTTTTCGATGATCTGTATTCTGGCCATTATCAGCGCCGTGGTGGCCGGTTCTGCGGCGCATATCGCCTCGGTTGGTTTTGTGGTGATTATCGCGGTGGTGCTGCATAACACCATCGGCCTGCTGGGCGGTTACTGGGGCGGGAAGCTGTTCGGCTTTGACGAATCCACCTGCCGCACGCTGGCGATTGAAGTGGGGATGCAGAACTCCGGCCTGGCCGCTGCGCTCGGCAAAATCTACTTCTCGCCGCTGGCGGCACTGCCGGGCGCGCTGTTCTCGGTCTGGCATAACCTGTCCGGCTCGCTGCTGGCGGGTTACTGGTCGGGTAAGCCGATCGATGAACAAAAGAAACGCGATGTGGTGAAGGAAGGTTAATTCAGCTTCGCGACAGCGAAGGCATGCTTTACACTGAAGCCTCTCTCACAGGAGGCTTCAGCTATGTCCACACCGAGATTGACCCAGAAAGAGATGACGGAGAGCGAGCAGCGCGAACTGAAAACCCTGCTCGATCGCGCCCGTATCGCCCATGGCCGACTGCTGACCAACGCCGAAACCAATCACGTTAAAAAAGAGTACATCGACAAACTGATGGCGCAGCGTGAACTGGATGCCAAAAAAGCCCGCAAGCTTAAAAAAGAGCAGGCTTATAAAGTGGATAAAGAGGCGACATTCTCCTGGTCGGCAAATACCCCAACCCGTGGAAGGCGCTAATCAGCGCCCTTTCTTTTTGCGCCCTGGCTGGGTAAAGCGTTTCCCGTTCCCGGCCGGTTTGGCTTTACTTTTCTCTTCCGCCTGCGGGGCTTTGACCACCGGGCGTTTAATGCCCTGGGTTTTCGGTTTTGCCTTCGCTTTCGGCTTGGCTTCGGAGGAGGAGTTCTCGATCAGCCTGAACAGCTCAATCAGTTCATCGCCGGTCAGATCGCGCCACTCGCCCAGCGGAATGCCGGAGAGGCTGACGTTCATGATGCGGGTACGTTCCAGCTTCGTCACTTCAAAGCCAAAATGTTCGCACATGCGGCGGATCTGGCGGTTTAGGCCCTGAACCAGGGTGATACGGAACGCGAACGGCGCCTCTTTCTTCACCTTGCACTTTTTCGTCACCGTGCCGAGGATCGGCACGCCCGCCCCCATCCCACGAATGAACTCGTCCGTCACCGGCTTGTTGACCGTGACGATGTACTCTTTCTCGTGGTCGTTACCGGCACGCAGGATCTTGTTCACCAGATCGCCGTGGTTGGTGAGGAAAATTAAACCCTGGGAGTCTTTATCAAGACGGCCAATCGGGAAGATACGGCTGCTGTGGTTGACGAAATCAACGATGTTGTCGCGCTCGCCATCTTCTGTGGTACTGACAATGCCAACCGGTTTATTCAGCGCGATAAACACCAGGTCTTCTTCGTCCCGGGGCTCGATCAGTTGACCATTTACTTTGACCACGTCGCCAGGGGCTACCTGATCGCCAATAGTGGCGCGTTTACCATTGATAAACACGTTGCCCTGTTCGATATAACGGTCAGCCTCGCGACGCGAGCAGATCCCGCTCTCGCTAATGTATTTGTTTAATCGGGTGGATTGAGTTGGCAGCATAATTTCTCCTGTAGAGGCGAAATATACCTTAGGTTTGGGCTGGTAAAAAGTTAAGTACCAAGAAATACGAGACGTATTCAGAATCGCCGATATCCCCCTTTACTTGCCCGCTATCGCCCCCTAATTTTTCTCGTCCACTTGTTAATCCGTATTGTAGTTTATAAAATACAGGGAGGTATGATGAAGGAGGTTGTCCAGACAGAAGTCTTTCGGCGCTGGCAAAATAGCATTAAGGACAGACGTGTAAACACGCTGATCGCGACCCGGCTTTTTCGCCTGTCACAGGGTTTAGCGGGTGATGTGAAACCTGTCGGTGAAGGTATCAGCGAGCTTCGGATTCAGTATGGTCCTGGCTATCGGCTCTACTATCAACAGCGAGGGGATATCCTCATTATCCTGCTCTGTGGTGGTGATAAAAGCAGCCAAAAAAAAGATATAGAGATGGCTAAAATCCTCGCCAGATCGCTCGACCATCAGGAGATCATTTGCGATGAATAAATTGACCCACTACGATCCTGCCAGCGCGCTCATTAATGATGAGGAAATAGCCGTATTCATGGCCGATGCGCTGGAAACGGGTGATGCGGCCTATATAGCGCAAGCCCTTGGGGTAGTTGCCCGCGCCAAAGGCATGACGCAGATTGCGGCCCAGACAGGGCTTTCGCGCGAACAGCTTTATCGCTCGTTCAGTGAGAAAGGTAACCCAACCCTTAAAACCACCCTGGCAGTGATGAAAGCATTGGGCCTTGGGTTAGCCATTAAAAACGCAACAGATTAATACTCATCCCGGCCATCATCTTCATCCGGCTGTTCCATCACGCTATACGCCACCGCGCAGAACAGGGAGTTTAGACGCTTCATGTCGCCCAGCAGTCCCATATGCAGAGAGCTGGTCTCGATACTTTGCACGTTCTGCTGGTGCAGCCGGTCAACGTGCGCGTGAGAATAGCGGCGGTTGAGGATGCGGAAGCGGTGCTTGTTGCGGCGCAGGCGACGAGCGCTGGCCAGATCGCTGGAGAAAAAGACCGACATCGCCAGCCTGAGGTTGGCCAGCAGCTGATCGTGCAGCGCATCCAGCTCTTTGACTCCTTCGAGGGAAAATGCCCGGCGGGCCGCCAGCGATTTATCCGCGATTTCGCTCCCCATGCGCTCGACGATATCGGAGGCCTGCTCGAGGTTGAGCGACATCTCGATAATCTCCGCCCAGCGGCGGGACTCCTCCTCCGCCAGCTCATCTTTTGGCATCCGCGCCAGATAGAGCTTAATGGCGGTATAGAGCACGTTGATGTCATCGGCGAGCTTGCGCAGATCTTTTTCCTCCCGCGGTTCGCCATGCATCACCTTTTTCAATCCCTCCAGCATCAGCTCCATGGCATCGCCCATGCGCAGCGTTTCCCGGGCGGCATTGGCCAGCGCCAGCGCTGGCGTATCCAGGGCTGAGGTATCCAGATGTTTCGGTTTCAGGCGTGCATCCAGCTCCGGCTCATCGCGGATCACCCGCTTACAGAACCGCGCCATCGGCTCAGCAAAGGGCACCATCGCCACGCAGCGGACCAGGTTGTAGAAGACGTGGAAGTAGATCACCAGCTCCGATTTCGGCAGCGGCAGGTTGTCCATCAGGTTCGCCAGCGGATAGACGAACGGCAGGATCACCAGACTACCCACCAGCTTAAACAGCAGGCTGCCGAGGGCTACGCGACGGGCCGCGGCGTTGGCGGCGCTGTTGTTGAGCATCGCCAGCAGGCCGGAGCCGAGGTTAGCGCCAATCACCAGACACAGGGCCACCGGGAAAGAGATAATTCCTGCCGCGGTGAGCGTGGCGGTTAACAGCACCGCCGCCAGGCTGGAGTAGCTGATCAGAGCAAACACCGCGCCAATCAGCGCATCCAGCAGGATATCGCCGGTCAGCGAGGCGAAGATGACCTGCACGCCGCTGGCCTGGGTGATGGGGGTAACGGCCTGGACGATCAGCTCCAGCGCCAGCAGAATCAGGCCAAGACCGATCCCCACGCGCCCCAGCTGCCCGGCGCGGGTCTGTTTACGGCCAAGGAAAAATATCACGCCGATGAAAATCAGCAGCGGCGAGAGCCAGGAGAGATCGAAGGTTAGCACCCGCGCCATCAGCGCGGTCCCCACGTCGGCACCGAGGACAATCACCAGCGCAGGGGTCAGCGCCACCAGATCCTGTGCCACAAACGAGGTGACCAGCATGGTAGTGGCGTTACTGCTTTGCACCAGCGCGGTTACGCCAATACCGGCGCAGAACGCGAGCGGTTTTTTCTCAACGCTGCGGCTGAGGACGGTACGTAAGCGAGCACCAAAAACACGCATCACGCCGGTACGCACGATGTGCGTGCCCCAGACCAGCAACGCCACGGCAGAAAGCAGATGTAGCAGTGTCAGCACGGATGTAGGTCCTCCTTTTCGTTATCCATTTTCCTGAGGCTCTTAGCGCGCTGTATTGCCGGATGGCGGCGATGCCTTATCCGGCCTACCTGTAGGCCCGGTAAGCGAGAGCACCACCGGGCAATACCGAAGGAGCCTTCGTTCAGTATAAGGGTTCAAACGTAAGAAAGAGACAGGGCCCCCGGCGGGTGCCCTGTTTGTTGTAAGGAAACGTGACCTTAGTCTGCGTCATACCCCAGATTCGGTGCCAGCCAGCGCTCCACTTCAGAAACGCTCATCCCTTTGCGCAGGGCATAATCTTCCACCTGATCGCGTTGGATCTGCGCCACGGCGTAGTACTTGCTGTCAGGATGGCTGAAATACCAGCCGGACACCGACGCCCCTGGCCACATGGCGAAGGATTCGGTAAGTTTCATGCCGGTATGGGCCTCGACATCCAGAAGCTGCCAGATAGTGCCTTTCTCGGTATGCTCCGGGCAGGCCGGGTAGCCTGGCGCGGGACGAATGCCCTGGTAGTTCTCGCGGATCAGCTCCTCGTTGCTGAGGTTCTCGTTCGGTGCATAGCCCCAATAGACTTTTCGCACCCTCTCATGCAGGTATTCCGCAAAGGCCTCGGCCAGACGGTCGGCAATCGCTTTGATCATGATTTTATTGTAATCATCATGCTGCGCTTCGTAGGCCTCCGCCAGCGCGTCCTCCTCCAGCCCGCCGGTCACGGCAAAGGCGCCGATGTAGTCGGCTTTACCGCTCAGCTTCGGCGCGACGAAATCGGCCAGGCAGTAGTTGGCAAAACCGACCTTCTCGGTCTGCTGACGCAGATGATGGCTGACCGTCAGCACGTGGGTGCGAGTTTCATCGCGATAGATCTCGATGTCATCCCCCACGCGGTTGGCCGGGAACAGCCCCACCACGCCGCGCGGATTGAGGGTCTTCTCCTCGCTGAGCTGGTCGAGCAGGTCGTTGGCATCTTTGAACAGGCGCTGGGCTTCTTCACCCACCACCTCATCTTCAAGGATGCGCGGATATTTCCCGGCCAGCGACCAGGTCATAAAGAACGGCGTCCAGTCGATGTAGTTACGCAGGGTTTCGATGCTGGCCGTCACCTCCTGCACGCCCAGGCGATGGGCGACCGGCGGCGTGTAGCTTGCCCAGTCAAAGGCCAGGTCGTTATCCCGTGCCGCCGCCAGGGTCACCGGCGGGGTGCGCGGTTTTTTGCGCGCATGCTGGATACGCACCGTTTCGTACTCTTTGCGGGTTCTGGCAACAAAGTCGTCGCGCTGGGTCGCGGAAAGCAGCGCCGAGACCACGCCCACGGTACGCGAGGCGTTCTGCACGTACACCGTCGGCCCGCTGTAGTTCTGCTCGATCTTCACCGCGGTGTGCGCTTTCGAGGTGGTCGCGCCGCCAATCAGCAGCGGCAGGGTAAAGCCCTGGCGCTCCATCTCTTTCGCCACGTTGACCATTTCGTCCAACGACGGGGTGATCAGCCCCGAGAGACCAATCAGGTCGGCATTCACTTCGCGCGCGGTTTTGAGGATTTTATCCGCCGGCACCATCACGCCCAGATCGATAATCTCGTAGTTATTACACTGCAGCACCACGCCGACGATGTTTTTGCCGATGTCGTGCACGTCGCCCTTCACGGTGGCGATTACCATCTTACCGTTGCTGGAGCCTTTCTCTTTGCTGGCCTCGATATAGGGTTCCAGATAGGCCACTGCCTGCTTCATCACGCGGGCGGATTTCACCACCTGCGGCAGGAACATTTTGCCCTCGCCGAACAGATCGCCAACCACGTTCATGCCGTCCATCAGCGGGCCTTCGATCACCTCAATAGGGCGCGCTGCCTGCTGACGGGCCTCTTCGGTATCCAGTTCGATAAATTCGGTAATGCCTTTTACCAGCGAATATTCGAGACGCTTTTTTACGTCCCAGGCGCGCCACTCCGCCTGCTGCACGTTAGCTGCTTCATCCGACTTGCTGCCGCGATACTTTTCGGCCAGCTCCAGCATGCGTTCGGTAGCGTCGTCGCGGCGGTTGAGGATCACATCTTCAACCGCGTCGCGTAGCTCCGCCGGCAGGTCGTCATATATCGCCAGCTGACCGGCGTTAACGATGCCCATGTCCATCCCGTTGCGGATGGCGTAGTAGAGGAATACCGCGTGGATGGCCTCACGCACCGGGTCGTTGCCGCGGAACGAGAACGACACGTTGGAGACGCCGCCGGAGATCAGGGCATGCGGCAGTTCGCGTTTGATGTCTTCACAGGCACCGATAAAGTCCTGAGCATAGTTGTTGTGCTCTTCGATCCCGGTCGCAACGGCAAAAATGTTCGGGTCAAAGATAATGTCTTCCGGCGGGAAGCCGACCTCTTCGGTCAAAATCTGGTACGCGCGGCGGCAGATCTCGATTTTGCGCTCGCGGGTATCGGCCTGGCCCACTTCATCGAAGGCCATCACCACCACGGCGGCACCGTAGCGGCGTACCATCTTCGCGTGGTGGATAAAGGGCTCCACTCCCTCTTTCATCGAGATGGAGTTAACGATGCCCTTGCCCTGAATGCACTTCAGCCCTTTCTCGATCACGTCCCATTTTGAGGAGTCAATCATGATCGGCACACGGGCGATGTCCGGCTCACCGGCGATCAGGTTGAGGAAACGCACCATCGCCGCTTCGGCGTCGAGCATCCCCTCATCCATGTTGATATCGATAATTTGCGCCCCGCTCTCAACCTGCTGACGGGCAACGTCCAGCGCTTCGTTATATTTCTCTTCTTTGATCAGACGTTTGAACTTCGCGGAGCCGGTGACGTTGGTTCGTTCCCCGACGTTCACAAACAGGCTCTCATCGCCGATGTTCAGCGGCTCAAGACCGGCAAGACGGCAGGCCACCGGCAGTTCGGGGAGCTTGCGCGGTGGCAGGCCCGCCACCGCGTTGCTCATGGCGGAGATGTGCTCAGGCGTGGTGCCGCAGCAGCCGCCGACGATATTCAGGAAACCAGATTCAGCCCATTCGCGGATCTGCGCCGCCATAGTCGCAGCATCGAGATCGTATTCCCCAAAGGCATTCGGCAGGCCAGCGTTTGGGTGGGCGGTCACGTAGCATTCGGCGATGCGCGACAGCTCCTGCACGTACTGGCGCAGTTCGTCCGGCCCCAGCGCGCAGTTCAGGCCAAAGCTCAGGGCATCGGCGTGGCGCAGGGAGTTATAAAAGGCTTCGGTGGTCTGTCCGGACAGGGTACGACCAGAAGCGTCGGTAATAGTGCCGGAGATCATGATCGGCAGATCCACGCCCAGGGCCTCGAACTCCTCTTTCACCGCATAGATCGCGGCTTTGGCGTTGAGGGTATCGAAGACCGTTTCAATCATGATCAGATCGGAACCGCCTTCCACCAGCGCACGGGTCGATTCGCGGTACGCGGCCACCAGCTGGTCAAAGGTGATATTACGGAAAGCCGGATCGTTGACGTCCGGTGAGATAGAGGCAGTGCGGTTGGTGGGGCCGAGCACCCCGGCCACGTAGCGCGGTTTCTCCGGCGTACGGGCCGTCCACTCGTCGGCACAGGCACGCGCCAGTTTCGCCGCCTCGTAGTTGATCTCCGCCGACAGGGATTCCATCTCGTAATCCGCCATGGCGATGGTTGTCGAGTTGAAGGTGTTGGTCTCAACGATATCCGCACCCGCCTCGAAATAGGCGTAATGAATGGCGGCGATAATTTCTGGCTTGCTGAGCACCAGCAGGTCGTTGTTACCTTTCAGATCGCAGGGCCAGTCGGCGAAGCGGTCGCCGCGAAAGTCGTCTTCACTCAGACGATAGCTCTGGATCATGGTGCCCATACCGCCATCCAGCACCAGAATGCGTTCATTTAACTGCGCACGAAGTTGATCTACTTTGCTGCTCACACTTGCTCCCGACAACGCTTAACCAGGCCAAAAGGCCAGCAGACCATACTGGCATAATCTTGCAAAGGGGAAAAGTCACACCGCGGTAACATGAGACATGTTCACCATAACTCCTCCGATCAGTAAGGATAGCGGTTGCAAAACAGCCAAATAAAACGAAAATGATTTCCACGATACAGAAAAAGGAGCCTGTCATGGTCGCCACCGTTCCCGCTAAACGCGGCAGAAAACCTGCCGCCGCAACCGCCCCGGCGGGCGGACAAGTCCAGTCCCTGACGCGGGGCCTTAAACTGCTGGAGTGGATAGCCGAGTCGCACAGCAGCGTGGCGCTGACCGAGCTGGCCCAGCAGGCAGGCCTGCCGAACTCCACCACCCATCGCCTGCTGACCACCATGCAGCAGCTGGGCTTTGTCCGTCAGGTGGGCGAGCTGGGGCACTGGTCCGTGGGTGCCCATGCGTTTATCGTCGGCAGCAGCTTTTTGCAGAGCCGTAACCTGCTCGCTATCGTGCACCCGATCCTGCGCAAGCTGATGGAAGACTCCGGCGAGACGGTCAACCTGGCGGTGCTCGACCAGAGCGATCACCAGGCGATTATTATCGACCAGGTGCAGTGTACTCAGCTGATGCGCATGTCAGCGCCGATTGGCGGCAAGCTGCCGATGCATGCCTCCGGAGCCGGGAAGGCATTTTTGTCCCAGCTCAGCGAAGAGCAGGTCACGGGCCTGCTGCACCGCAAAGGGCTGCACGCTTATACTCACGCGACGCTGGTCTCACCGGTGCATCTGAAAGAGGATTTGGCCCTGACGCGCAAGCGCGGCTACTCCTTTGATGATGAAGAGCATGCGCTTGGTCTGCGCTGTCTGGCAGCCTGTATTTTTGACGAGCATCGCGAGCCCTTCGCCGCTATCTCTATTTCCGGACCGATCTCGCGAATGACCGATGACCGGGTGACCGAGCTGGGCGCGCTGGTGATTAAAGCCGCGAAAGAGGTGACGCTGGCGTATGGTGGGATTCGTTAAGTCGAGTTTGCCGGGTGGCGGCTACGCCTTACCCGGCCTACGGTCTTGTAGGCCCGGTAAGCACAGCGCCACCGGGCGTTAAACCGCAAATCTGATGCTAAAACGCTGCTTACGCCGGTAAGCGTACACATCTTCGACATGCCCGTTCTGGATGCGCGTCTGCAGGCTCCGCCAGTAGTCCGCGCGAAACAGATCGGCATGCATCTCCTCAAACAGCCTTCCGATGCGCGGGTCGGCGCACAGCCAGTGGCGAAACTCCTCCGGGAAGACATCCCCCGATGAGACGCTGTACCAGGGCTCGCTGGCGAGTTCATCCTCCGGATAACGCGGAGGGGGGATCTCGCGGAAATTCACTTCCGTCATGTAGCAGATTTCGTCGTAATCATAGAACACCACCCGCCCGTGGCGGGTGACGCCGAAGTTTTTAAACAACATATCGCCCGGAAAGATGTTGGCCGCCGCCAGTTGGCGGATAGCGTTGCCGTACTCTTCGATAGCATCGTGCAGCGCCTGCCCCTCTGCCTGCTCCAGCCAGATATTGAGAGGCACCATCCGCCGTTCGATATAGAGGTGGCTGATGGCAATCCGGTCGCCCAGATCGCTGATTTTCCCCGGCGCTTCCTGAAGTAATAACGCCATCAGTTCCGGCGCAATCTGCCGCTTATCGAGCACGAAGTTCTCAAACTCCTGGGTATCCGCCATGCGCCCGACGCGATCGTGCTCTTTAACCAGCTGATAGCAGGCACGGACGTGAGCGGCAGTCATCTCTTTTTGCGGGGCGAACCTGTCCTTAATCACCTTAAAGACCCGATCAAACCCCGGCAGGGTAAAGACCAGCATCACCATGCCGCGAATGCCCGGCGCCTCGATAAACTGCTCATCGGCATGAGCGATATAGTGCAGGTACTCCCGATAGCTCTCGGTTTTGGCGTGCTTCTGACACCCTATCGCCATATAGAGCTCGGCGGTGGTTTTACCCGGGAGGATCTCCCGCAACCACTCCACCAGCGCGCCCGGCTGTAGGGCATAAACCATAAAGTAGGAGCGGGCGAAGCCGAAAACGATGCTGGCCTCGGCGTTGGTGGTCAGGCAGGTATCCACCGCCAGCTCTTCTTCATCGCTACGGTGAATAGGCAACAAAAACGGCAGCGTGGCGTCCGGCGTCACCAGCTTGCCTACCAGCCAGGCGGCTTTGTTGCGATAGAACAGTTCGTTAGCGACCTGCAGATGGCAGTTACGCAGGTTGTCTGCACCCAGCGTCTCAGAGAGATGGGCAATGATATACCCGACATCACGCGGGCGATTTTGCCAGGGCAGGCGCAGGGGAAGATCGGCTAACACCTTGGTTAACAGCGCCTCCCAGCCTTGATCGGGAAAGAAATCTTTCGCCAGCGGCCGCGGCAGGGTGCGTAAGCGTTCCCCGGGCTGAGAGCTGAAAATAAAGAGCCGCTCCGGTGACAGCGAGCGGTGATCGAACAGCCGACAATAGACGGAATTGAAGAAACTTTCCGCAATCTCATAGCGTGGGTAATCTGGCAGCAGCTGCGTGTAGTGCGTTTTCACCCGTAGCAGGAAGTCGGCGTCAATACTGATGCTGCCGGTGATACAGCGCAACTGCTCCACCACCAGGCCTACGTGATGATCGTAAAGGTGAATACGCTGCTTCATGGCCTGCTGCACCGCGTGCCAGTCGGCCTGCTCAAAGCGCTGCTGCGCCCCGGCTGTCACCTCCAGAAAACGGCCATATTGAGCATCGAAGCCCTGCAGGATGGTTTGTGCAATCAGTAATTCCAGGCCACGCGACATTGATTCCCCTCACCCTAACCCTCTCCCCAGAAGGGAGAGGGGGAAAAACATCAGAACTGTGCTTCTTCGGTCGACCCGGTCAGTGCCGTGACAGAGGAGGCGCCGCCCTGAATGATGGTGGTGACTTTATCGAAGTAGCCCGTCCCCACTTCCTGCTGATGCGAGGCAAAGGTATAGCCCTCTTTGCTTGCCGCGAACTCCGGCTGCTGGACCTTCTCGACGTAGTGCTTCATACCCTCGCCCTGGGCATAGGCGTGCGCAAGGTCGAACATGTTGAACCACATGCTGTGAATGCCCGCCAGGGTGATGAACTGATATTTGTAGCCCATGTCCGACAGCTCCTGCTGGAAGCTGGCGATGGTTTTATCGTCCAGGTTTTTCTGCCAGTTGAAGGACGGCGAGCAGTTATATGCCAGCAGTTTGCCCGGGTATTTCGCATGGATGGCGTCAGCGAAGCGTTTAGCCAGGGCCAGATCCGGGGTAGAGGTTTCACACCATACCAGGTCCGCATAAGGGGCATAGGCCAGGCCGCGGCTAATCGCCTGCTCAATGCCGGCATGAGTACGATAGAAGCCTTCGCTGGTGCGCTCTCCGGTAATAAACGGGCTGTCGTAAGGGTCGCAATCGGAGGTGATCAGGTCCGCGGCATCAGCATCGGTACGGGCAATCACCAGCGTCGGGACGCCCAGCACGTCAGCGGCCAGACGGGCAGCCACCAGTTTCTGGATCGCCTCCTGCGTTGGCACCAGCACTTTCCCGCCCATGTGTCCGCACTTCTTCACCGAGGCCAGCTGATCTTCGAAGTGAACGGCCGCTGCACCGGCTTCAATCATCGATTTCATCAGCTCAAACGCGTTCAGCACCCCACCAAAGCCCGCTTCGGCATCGGCGACGATCGGCAGGAAGTAATCCACAAAGCGCGGATCCTTTGGCTCAATCCCGGACGCCCACTGGATCTGATCCGCCCGACGGAAGGTATTGTTGATCCGCTCCACGACCGCCGGGACAGAGTTAGCCGGGTAGAGGGACTGATCCGGGTACATGCTGGACGCCAGGTTGGCATCCGCCGCGACCTGCCAGCCCGAGAGGTAGACTGCTTCAATGCCCGCTTTCGCCTGCTGTAACGCCTGGCCGCCGGTCAGCGCGCCGAGGCTGTTGACGTAGCCCTTTTTCGACTCGCCGTGCAGCAGACGCCACATTTTTGCCGCTCCCAGCTGCGCCAGGGTGCATTCCGGATTGACCGAGCCGCGTAACTTCACCACTTCCTCGGCGCTATAAGGGCGTTCAATGCCTTCCCAGCGCGGTTGAGTCCACTCGTTCTGTAATGCTTCGATTTGTTGGGTACGGGTTTTCATGTGCAGATGCTCCATTATTGTTATGTGGTGAAATCAGGCCAGCAGGCGGTAGCCAGGCAGCGTCAGGAAGTCGATGAGTTCATCGGAGGTGGTGATCTGCTCCATCAGGCGTGCGGCGGCGTCGAAGCGACCGCTGCTGAAGCGGTGCTCGCCCAGCTCTTCCTGAATGTTCAGCATCTCTTCCGACAGCATCTGGCGGAACAGGGCTTTGGTAACCGGTTTGCCGTTGCTGAGGGTCTTCTGATGGTGGATCCACTGCCAGATAGAGGTTCGGGAGATCTCGGCGGTGGCGGCATCCTCCATCAGACCGTAAATGGGCACACAGCCATTGCCGGAGATCCACGCTTCGATGTACTGCACCGCCACGCGGATATTGGCACGCATTCCCTCTTCGGTGCGCTCGCCCTCGCACGGCTCGAGCAGCTGTGCGGCGGTGACTGGCGCATCCTCTTCGCGGGTTACGTGCAGCTGATTTTTGTTATCGCCCAGAATGCGGTTGAAGACCTCCATGGCGGTATCAGCCAGTCCGGGGTGTGCCACCCAGGTGCCGTCATGACCATTGCTGGCTTCCAGCTCTTTGTCGGCCTTCACCTTGTTCAGTACCTGATTGTTACGCTCGCTGTCTTTGCTCGGAATAAAGGCCGCCATGCCGCCCATCGCGAAGGCACCGCGTTTGTGACAGGTTTTGATCAGCAGACGCGAGTAGGCATTCAGGAATGATTTATCCATGGTCACCACCTGGCGATCCGGCAGGACGCGATCGGGGTGGTTTTTCAGGGTTTTGATATAGCTGAAAATGTAATCCCAGCGGCCACAGTTCAGGCCAACGATGTGGTCACGCAAGGCATGCAGGATCTCATCCATCTGGAACACTGCCGGCAGGGTTTCAATCAGCAGCGTGGCTTTGATGGTGCCGCGTGGCAGGTCGAAACGATCCTCGGCATAGCTGAAGACCTCACTCCACCAGGCCGCTTCCTGCCAGGACTGGGTTTTCGGCAGATAAAAATAGGGGCCGCTGCCTTTTGCCAGCAGATTTTTATGGTTATGGAAGAAGTAGAGGGCAAAGTCGAACAGGCTGCCGGGGATCGCTTCTCCGTTCCAGGTAACATGTTTTTCCGGTAAATGCAGGCCGCGCACGCGACAGACCAGCACCGCCGGGTTGGGCTTGAGCTGATAAATTTTGCCGGCTTCGTTGGTGTGGCTGATGGTGCCATTCACCGCGTCGCGCAGGTTAATCTGGCCTTCGATCACTTTGTTCCAGTCGGGCGCCAGCGAATCTTCAAAATCCGCCATAAAGACTTTCACATTGGCATTCAGCGCATTGATCACCATTTTACGCTCTACCGGCCCGGTGATCTCGACGCGTCGGTCCTGCAGATCCTGCGGGATACCGCGGATCTTCCAGTCACCTTCACGAATGGAAGCAGTTTCCGAAATAAAGTCAGGCAGCTTTCCGTTATCAATGTCTTGCTGCTGCTGGATACGTGCCGCCAGTAACTTATTGCGTTTTGGCGTGAAGCGGGTCACCAGCTCGGTAAGAAACTCAACGGCATCAGGAGTCAGGACCTGCTGCTCCTGCTCGCCATGCGGTTGGTTAAAGGCCAGTTCATCGATAATGGTTGCCTGTTGATTCATTCCACTGCTCCTCGTCGTTGATCCGAATTCATTTCCCCCACGCGAACGAAAGATCGTTGTGTAGTTTTCGTTCAGCAAAATTAAGATTATCTGGCTTTATATTAAAATCAAAAACTATTTCCATTTTTAATTTTAAATACGCTTAACACATTGATATTTATGAAAATAAAAATAATTCTTAAGACGGAGTAGATTTCGGAAATAAAAAAGGCACCCGAAGGTGCCTTAACTGGAGAGCTGAAACGCTACAGGATCATGATCGTCAGAAGATTACTCCAGCGTTGGATTCATGTGGCGCAGATCGTATGGCGTGATCTGGTAGACGTAGTAGTTGAGCCAGTTAGTAAACAGCAGGTTGCCATGGCTGCGCCAGGTTGCCCGCGGTTTGTTCTGCGGATCGTTTTGCGGGAAATAGTTGTACGGAACGTCCGGGTTCAAACCTGCTTCCACATCGCGGAAATATTCGCTCGCCAGCGTATCGGGATCATACTCCGGATGGCCGGTGACAAAAGCAATACGCTTGTCTTTGCTGGCGAACAGGTAGGCATCACCCTCTTCACTCTCAGCCAGGATCTCCAGATCGGTGTAGTCACGGATCAGTGCAGCCGGGAAATCGGCATAGCGTGAATGGGGCGCCAGGAAGGTGTCATCAAAGCCCCGCGTCAGCAGTGCATGGGGATGCAGAATATGGTGCTCGTAAACGCCAGAAAGTTTTTCACTGCGGGTTTGCTTAGGAATACCATAAAGAATGTTGAGTGCTGCCTGTACCGCCCAACAGACAAACAGCGTGGAGGTGACATGATCTTTGGCCCACTCCAGCACCTGCTTAATCTGCGGCCAGTAGGCTACGTCGTTGAACTCAACCAGGCCCAGCGGCGCACCGGTGACGATCAGTCCATCGAAATTCTCGTCGCGGATGTCATCGAAGTTACAGTAGAAGTTATTGAGATGCTCCGATGGCGTGTTGCGGGATTCACGCGCATCAATACGCAGCAGTTGGATATCGACCTGCAGTGGGGAGTTTGAGAGCAAGCGGAGGAACTGGTTCTCCGTCTCAATCTTCTTTGGCATCAGATTGAGGATAAGCACCTTCAGAGGACGAATTTCCTGACCTGTGGCGCGCGATGCCTTCATGACAAAGACATTTTCCTCACGCAAGAAATTGACGGCTGGTAGCTCGTCCTGCACCCGAATCGGCATAACCTTAAATCCTCACAGCATACGTATAAACGTTTAGACATCCAGATAGCTGACAATAACCAGGAATGTGGCAAATGTCGAGTCTGCATGTGAAAGGTGAGAAAGTTTCAAGGAGGAAGAGGGTGCAGCTTGCTATGCCCGGTGGCGCTACGCTTACGGGGCCTACAGGACCTATAAACCGGGCAAACACAGCGCCACCCGGCTTTTTCCGCCGCAACGCAAAAAGCCCATCCGTGAGGATGGGCTTTTTGCTTGTTTGATGCCTGGCAGTTCCCTACTCTCGCATGGGGAGACCCCACACTACCATCGGCGCTACGGCGTTTCACTTCTGAGTTCGGCATGGGGTCAGGTGGGACCACCGCGCTACAGCCGCCAGGCAAATTCTGTTCTCACCCCGCCCGCAGGCGTGATGACTAATCTGGTTCAGCTGAAAAT
>DERO01000007.1 GCA_002360945.1 Leclercia adecarboxylata
GTCCCCGGACCGTACACCCGCGGGGAGAGGGAGAAAATCAGGTAATCAGTACCACCCGAATATCATTCACATTGGTTAACGTCGGGCCGGTCACCACCAGATCCCCTGCTTCGGCAAAGTAGCTGTAGCTGTCATGCCCGCGCAGCATCACCTTCGCATCCAGCGAGGTGCGACCCAGCGTATCCGGCGTGACTATCGCTCCCGCTGCCTCCTCGGTGCCGTCAATCCCATCGCTGTCCCCCGCGATGGCATAGATCCCCTCCTCGCCCTTCAGCGCACAGGCTAACGCCAGCAGAAATTCGGTGTTGCGCCCGCCGCGGCCACAGCCAGTATCGCCAATCGTGACGGTGGTTTCCCCACCGCTCAGCAGCACCGCCGGGCCTTTCACCGGCAGGCCGTGCTGCTTCACCGATTTGGCGATCCCGGCCATTATAATCCCCAGCTGGGCGCTTTCGCCTTCCAGCGCATCCCCCAGAATCAGCGGGGTATAACCCATCCGCTGCGCCACAACGGCGGCGGCGGCCAGCGCGCCGGATGGGGTGGCAATAAGACGTATATCTTTGTCGATCTCCTTTGTTGTCACCGGCTCGCGCGGCGTGTTCAGGACCCGCATCACCGGCTCCGGGAGCGCCAGGCGATAGCGGGCGATAATTTCCAGCGCCTCTTCCGCCGTGGAGCTGTCCGCCACCGTCGGACCGGAGGCGATGCTCTGGGGATCGTCGCCGGGGACATCGCTGATGATCAGGGTGATCACCCGGGCAGGAAGCGCCGCCAGCGCCAGACGTCCGCCCTTGATATCCGACAGCTGCTTGCGCACGGTATTCATCTCGTGGATGGTCGCTCCGCTCTTCAACAGCGCCTGGTTGACCGCCTGCTTATCCGCAAGCGTTATCCCCTTGCGCGGCAGGGCCAGCAGCGACGAGCCGCCGCCGGAGATCAGCGCAATCACGCAGTCGTCGGCGGTGAGGTGTTTGACCTGCTCCATCATCAGCATCGAGGCCACTTCGCTCATCGCATCCGAGACCGGGTGTGCCGCCTCGACGATGCGAATTTTTTGCGTCGGCGCCGCGTGACCGTAGCGCGTCACCACCACGCCCTGAAGATCGACATCCGGCCAGGCGGCCTCCAGCGCGGCGGCCATGGCGGCGCTGGCTTTCCCTGCCCCGACCACAATGCAGCGCCCGCGCGGTTTTTCCGGCAGCGCACTCATCAGCGCCTCATGGGGGTCGGCACTTTTCACCGCCGCCATGAAGATCTCAGTAAGCGCCCCTCGCAGGGCGCTGTCGTCGTGTTGTGCCATAGGTCAGCCTTCTGCGATGGCGCGGATCACCGCCTGGGTGACCTCGCGAGTATTGGCCGTACCGCCCACGTCCGGGGTCATGATGCCTTCAGCACAGACTTTTTCCACGGCGGCCATCAGACGGGTTGCCGCTTCGCCCTCGCCCAGATGGTCGAGCATTTGCGCCGCGGTCCAGAAGCTGGCGACCGGGTTGGCGATGCCCTTGCCGGTGATATCAAAGGCCGAGCCGTGGATCGGTTCGAACATCGACGGGAAACGACGCTCCGGATCGATATTGGCGGTCGGTGCCACCCCCAGGCTGCCCGCCAGCGCCCCGGCGAGGTCAGAGAGGATATCGGCGTGCAGGTTGGTCGCCACGATAGTATCCAGCGACTCCGGGTGCAGGGTCATGCGCACGGTCATGGCGTCCACCAGCATTTTATCCCAGGTGACGTCCGGGAACTCGCGCGCCACTTCGGCGGCGATCTCATCCCACATCACCATCCCGTGACGCTGGGCGTTAGACTTGGTGACCACGGTCAGCAGCTTACGCGGACGGGTCTGCGCCAGACGGAAGGCGTAGCGCATGATGCGCGTCACCCCGGTGCGGGTGAAAATCGCCACCTCGGTGCCCACCTCCTCCGGCAGGCCGCGGTGCGCCCGCCCGCCGTGGCCGGAATATTCCCCTTCCGAGTTCTCACGCACAATCACCCAGTCGAGCGTACCCGGCACCGCCTTGCGCAGCGGGGACTGAATGCCCGGCAGGATTTTAGTTGGACGGACGTTGGCGTACTGATCGAAGCCCTGGCAGATTGGCAGACGCAACCCCCAGAGGGTGATGTGATCCGGCACGTCCGGCGCGCCCACCGCGCCAAAGTAGATGGCGTCGAAGGCTTTGAGCTGCTCCAGCCCGTCTTCCGGCATCATCACTTCGTGGGCTTTGTAGTAGTCCGAGCCCCACTCGAAGGTGTGCACCGAGAAACGCATATCCCCCTGACGCTGGGCCAGCGCGTGTAACACTTCCACGCCCGCGGTGATCACTTCCGGGCCGATACCGTCTGCGGGGATAGCTGCAATGGCGTAATCTTTCATTTCTGTTTCCTTAAATTAATGTTTTGACTGAAGTAATGTTTCATTGGCCTGCGCCTTGCGGCTGGATGCTGAGAGCCACAGCACCACGATGGAGGAGAGGATCAGCAGTCCGGCGACAAACCACAGCCCCCAGGTGTAACTGCCGGTCTGCTGCTTAATCAGGCCAATCATGAACGGACCGACAAAGCCGCCCAGGTTGCCGAGTGAGTTGATGGTGGCGATTCCCGCCGCGGCCGCCGAGCCGGAAAGGAACAGGGTTGGCATGCTCCACAGCGGCGGTTTAGAGGCGCTGATGCCGCAGTTGACGATGGTCAGGGCGAGGATAACCCCGACGATGCTCGTCGTGCTGCCGGCCATAAGCAGCCCCGCCGCCGCCACGATGCAGGCGGCAATGACATGCCACGAGCGTTCGCCAGTTTTGTCGGAATGACGCGCCCAGAGCACCATCGCCACTACGGCCATCACCGCCGGAATGGCATTCAGCAGGCCGACGGTCATAGAGGAGACGCCGAGGGTTTTGATGATTTGCGGCGACCAGATGCCCAGGGTGTAGAGCCCGGCGGAGGTGCCGAAGTAGACCAGAGACAGGGCGAGAACGCGCTTATCGAGCAGCCCTTTCCAGACGCTGTGCTGCGCGGTGGCCTGTTTCGCCGCCTGCTCACGCTGCAGGGTGGCGATCAGCCAGCCGCGCTCCTCTTCGCTGAGCCATTTTGCCTTCTCCGGGCGATCGGTGAGCCAGAACAGCACCACCACGCCGAGGATCACCGCCGGCACCGCTTCGAGAACAAACATCCACTGCCAGCCGGCAAAGCCCATCATGCCGTGCATCTCCAGCAGTGCGGCGGAGATCGGCGAGCCGAGCGCGGTGGAGACAGGTGCCGCGGCCATAAAGATTGCCGTCACCTGGGCGCGTTTTTGCGCCGGGAACCAGTAGCTTAAGTAGAGGATGATCCCCGGGAAGAAGCCCGCTTCCGCTACGCCGAGCAGGAAACGCAGGCTGTAGAAGCTGGTGGTGCTTTGCACGAAGGCCATGCCGCCGGAGACCAGCCCCCAGGTGATCATCACCCGGGCAATCCAGATGCGCGCCCCGACCTTGTGCAGGATCAGGTTGGATGGCACTTCAAACAGGAAGTAACCGAGGAAGAAGATCCCGGCGCCAAAGCCGAAGACCGCCGGGGAGAAGCCGAGATCGGCGTTCATGGTCAGCGCCGCGAAACCGATATTGACGCGGTCAAGGAAGGCGATGAAGTACAACAGCATGATGAAGGGGACGATGCGCAAGGTGATCTTGCGCATAACCCGTTGTTCGATTGTGCAGGTCATGTGAGGTGTTCCTCATAATTATTTTGTAGGGTACGCAGTCGGGCTGCCTTGATGAGTATGCTGATATTTCTTGCATGATCATGCGCATCGGTTTATACAAAAAAATGCAATAATCGCGAGTGAGCCAAAATGGAACTACAACACCTGCGCTGTTTCCTGGCAGTGGCCGAGACCCTGCATTTCGGCCAGGCGGCACAGCGTCTGGATATGCTACCCTCCGCCCTGGGAAGGAATATTCGTCTTTTAGAAGAGGCACTTGGCACGCGGCTCTTTACCCGCTCGACCCGCCGGGTGGCGCTGACGGAGAACGGCGTGTTGCTGCGGGAAGAGGCGCGCAAGCTGCTGGCCCACGCCGACGCGATTATGTTGCAATTTCGTCAAAATCCGCGCCGGGCGCAGCCGCTTTTGCGCGTTGGCACCATCGACAGCGCGGCCATCGGATTGCTGCCGGGATTACTGCAACTGTTCCGCCAGCACTACCCGACGGTGGAGATTCAGCTCTTCGAAGATAAGACCGTCCATCTGCTGCCAAAGCTGAAAAGCGGCAGGCTGGATGTGGTGTTTATCCGCCCTCCCGCCCAGCTGGATAGGCAGTTTGGCCGGGCGTTTCTGTGCAACGAGCCCGGCATTCTGGCCCTGCCTGCCAGCCATCCGTTTGCCGATCGAGAAAGGGTCGATATTGCCGAACTGGAGGGAATGCCGATGATCCTGCCGGAGCGGCGATCGCGTCCCCACAGTCACGACCTGACCATGAATCTGTTCCATAACGCGGGCATTGAAGTGACAGTGTCACAGATGGCGGACGAGAAACAGACCATCATCAACCTGGTGGCGGCGGGAATTGGGCTGGCGATTGTCCCGGCCTGGAGCAGCCGCTATCTGATGCCGGGGGTGAAGTTTGTCCAGCTGAACGGTGCGGAGCAGATGGGCATGCCGCTGGAGGCGGTGTGGATGGCCGGAGCGCAGGATGAGATTCGGGATAATATGCTGGCGATGCTGAAGGAGCATCCGGAGCTGTATGTTTAGTGTTTTGCGGCCTGCAACGCCGGGTGGCGGCTGCGCCTTACCCGGCCTACAATACCTGGCCTGCCCTACGCCTTGTAAATAAACCGTTGAATAAAATCGGCAATATCGGCTTCGACCATGGCGCATTTTTCCGCCGAAGGCCGCACACCCAGAAACTCATCATAACCGTTCAACAGTGAAATCAGCTGTCGCGTGGTGCGGCTGACGTCACACTCGCGAAAGCTCCCCTTCGCCACGCCTTCCTCAATAATGCCGCGGACGATTTCGTTCCATGCTTGCGTGATGGACTCCACTAGTTCAGCGTAAACGTCATTATGTAGTGCTAACTGCCACGTTGAGCCGTACAGCTGCCAGGCGGCATCCGGCTCAAAGGGCAAAAAATCGACGACGAGGCGTTCCATTTTTTGCGTGGAGGGTAAAGCCGCCACCTCACGGGTAAATGCCTCCAGCTCATCGCGCATAAAACGATCCAGCGCGGCAATACACAGGGCCTGCCAGTTGCTGAAATAATGGTAAATATGGCTACGAGAGATCCCTAACGACTCGGTCAACTCACGCGTAGTGACGTTCGCGATCCCCTTCTCCAGAAATAGTGCGATAGCCCCGTCCAGGATCCTGGCTTTTAACGCCTCTTTTGTTTCTTTCATCTACACGCCCACGTTGACTTTGAGCAAGTGCTCAAATAGACTCACCCCACAGATTTGAGCAACCGCTCAAATCCATCTTAACAGAACATTGTATGCTTACCTTAAAAAATGCGGCACCAGCCGCAGTCCCGAACAGTGCGGTCAAGACGCTCAAATTGCTGGGCCAACGACATAGCCGAAAACTCGTCCTTACCTTCTTACTGGTGGCGGCTGAAAACATCACCATGCTGCTTTACCCCCTGCTGGCGGGCTTTGCGATCAATGCCATTGTTAACGGCCAGGCGTTACATGCCGTGCTCTATGCGGTGATGGTGTTTACGATGTGGGCGATTGGCGCGGCAAGACGCAGTGTTGATACCCGCACCTTTGCCCGCATTTATGCCGAACTGGCGGTACCGGTCATTATTGCGCAACGCGAAGAACAGCACAGTGCTTCAACCATTGCCGCTCGCGTGGCGCTATCGCGTGAATTTGTCGATTTTTTCGAGAAACACTTGCCGGTGCTGGTGACCTCTGTCGCGTCCATCATTGGTGCCGCAGTGATGTTGCTCCTGCTGCAGTTCTGGACCGGCGTCGCCTGTCTGTTCATCCTGGTGTTCTTTGCCCTGTTTTTACCGGGATTCACCCGCAGGAACGAAGCGTTGTTTGTGAGACTGAACGATCGGCTGGAAAAAGAGGTCGCCTTTGTGAACAGCGCCTCCCGGATGTCGCTTTCCAGGCACTACGATGTGCTGGCGCGGCTCAGGATTAAACTGTCGGATCGGGAAGCCTTTGGCTATTTAGCTATTGGCACGGTGACCGCGATTTTATTCGCCAGCACCATACTGACTATGTCATTCGAAGGGGGGCTGGATGCCGGTCATATCTACTCGGTCATGACCTACATGTGGATGTTTGCGATGAGTCTGGATGACGGACCGCAACTGCTGGAAAAATATTCACAGCTGAAAGACATTGGTAAGCGGGTTAATACCCGTACCCTTTAATCAGGCTTATCCCCTCACCGCAACGATGAGGGGATAATTGTGCTTTTACATCGAATATCCCGGCTTCTTAATCAACTCATCCAGCTTCGGACCAATTTCTGTATCCCAGACCTGCGCTTTCCAGTCGGCTTCCTGAACTTCGTTCAGGGCCACGGAGATAGAGCGATCTTTACTGTTCAGATGGCGAGTAATCACCTCGGCGATATCCGCGGCCAGGGCGGTTTTTTGCTCGTCGTTCAGGTCGCGTGGGAAACATTTGATATTGACGTGTGGCATGTGCAGGGCTCCTTTTGAATAAGGGTTCCAGACTAGCAGAGTATGTCGTTGTCTTTTAGCACCTTGTGCAGTTTCGGGAGCTTGCACAGGTTATCGGCAATGGCGGTAATGTTCGGCGTGTTGGCGGCAAACCAGTCCGGGCGTGGCCCCCAGGTGCGCATTACGCACAGATAACAGTCGATAAGGGTAATCTGCTCGCCAAAGGCGTAGGGCGAGGCTTTGAGACGATCGTCCAGCCACAGGTAGAGCGATTTGCGGTATTCCCGGCAGTTCTGCTGCAGCTGCTCCGGGGCATCCGGTGCCCAGCGCTCCGGGTAGTCGGCGTAGGTAAAGGTGGGATAGACGTTAGCCACCAGCCAGATCAGCAGGCGCTGAAACTGCTGGCGCTCCGCGCGCCCGACGGGCGGTGCCAGATCGGGACAGCGATCCAGCACCAGCAGCGCAATCGCCGCCGTTTCCGTCATGATCTCGCCATTCTCCAGTTCGAGCGTCGGCACCTGACACAGCGGGTTGAGTTTTTCGAGCAGCTCGCGCGTAGCCCCTGGCTTATCGAACCCGTCGACGTTGATAAACTGATACGGAATGTCGGCGAGGGTCAGCATCACTTCGCTGATGGCTGAGCCCCAGCCGGGAACGCCATAGACTTTGATCATCGGCTATACCTCGGTCAAAGCCTTAAGTGTAGAGCAGCCTCAGTAGGTTATCCCTGGCGGATTGACCTCCGACTGCGCCACCGCTTCGCCCTGCTCGCCCCAGCGGGCCAGCACTTTCTGGTAGTCACCCCGCTGGATAGCCCCGTCGAGGGCTGTCTGCAGGGCGTACACCAGCTCGTTACCCTTTTTGGTGGTCGTCGCGACATAGGCCTTCTTCGGCCCTAAGCCCACCACCCGGGTTTTGCCGGTGAGAGCCTCTTTATAGGCCGATACCGACTGTGGTCCGAAGAACACGTCCGCCCTGCCGGACTGGATATAGAGATTACCCGAGGCGTCGTCGGTCAGGTAGACCGGCAGCGCAGGCTCGCGTCCGGCGTTTTTGTTCTCTTCGTTCCAGCCCAACAGAATGCGCTCCTGATTGGTGCCGGAGCCGACAATCACCTTTTTACCTGACAGATCGGCCGCGCCCTTGATCGACTGCACCTCGCTGGTGGATTTCACCGAGAAGGCCAGGTTATCGACGCGGTAGGTGGCGAAATCAAACTTCTGTTTGCGTTGCTCGGTCACCGCAATGTTGACCAGCGCCACGTCGTAGCGCCCGGAAGTAATGCCCAGCGGCCAGTCCTCCCATGCCGTCGGCACCAGCTTGAGTTTTAACCCCAGACTGCCCGCCAGCAGCCGGGCGATATCCGGATCGCTGCCGATGCGGGTGCGGTTATCGCTGGCCAGCAGCGCCAGCGGCGGTGAGTTGAGGGCCGAAATGGCGACGGTTAAGGTGCCTGGTTCGACAAATTTGTAGTTCGCGGGGATCTTCGCCACCGCCTGCTTATCCACCGTCACCGGCAGCGGCTGCTCGTTAGCCTGTAGATCAATTGCGGCGTGGCTGGTGGAGGCCACCATTAACAACGCCAGTAATCCCTTTTTCATCTTCTCTCCTTACAGCACTTTGGACAGGAACTGCCGCGTTCGGGCGTGGGACGGGCGGTTGAGCACCTCGTCGCTGCTGCCCTGTTCAACGATTTTGCCGTCGACCATAAACACCACCTGGTCCGCCACTTCCCGGGCGAAGCCAATCTCATGGGTCACCACCACCAGGGTGGTGCCGGAGCGGGCCAGCTTTTTGATCACGTCCAGCACCTCGCCCACCAGCTCGGGATCCAGCGCCGAGGTCGGCTCATCAAACAGCATTACCCGCGGGCGCAGGGCCAGGGCGCGGGCAATGGCGATGCGCTGCTGTTGCCCGCCGGAAAGGTGCCGCGACCAGGCATCGGCCTTATCGCGCAATCCGACCACGTCCAGCAGATCGTAGGCCCGTTCGACCGCTTCTTTACGGCTCAGCTGTTTATGGGCGATGGGTGCCTCGATCAGGTTCTCCAGCACCGTCAGGTGTGGGAACAGGTTGAAGTTCTGAAACACGTAGCCGACGTTAACCCGCTGCTTGAGGATTGCTTTCTCCTTCAGCTCGTACAGGGTGTTGCCTTCACGGCGATAGCCGATGTAGTCGCCATCAATCTGGATAAAGCCTTCATCGACGCGTTCCAGGTGGTTTATGGTGCGCAGCAGTGTGGATTTACCGGAGCCGGATGGCCCGAGGATCACCGTCACCGAACCCGGCGGGATTTCCAGCGAGACGTTATCCAGCGCCTTGTGGCGGCCGAAGAACTTGCTGACGCCGGTAATCGAAATATGTCCTTCAGGAGAGGCTTGCATGGACAGGCTCCTGTGTAGATTGGGTAGTCACGGAACGGGTGCGGGTCGCGCGGGTGGAGTTCACCGCCGAGCGGCGCTCGCTGCGGGCCAGGGCGCGTTCCACCAGGTGCTGAATCGCGGAGAGCACGGTGGTGATCACCAGATACCAGACGGCACCGACCATCAGCAGCGGGATCACCTCCTGGGTGCGGTTGTAGATCATCTGGATGGTGTAGAACAGCTCCGGCATCGCCAGGACGTAAACCATCGCCGTGCCCTTGGCGAGGCTGATGATTTCGTTGAACCCGGACGGCAGAATGGTGCGCAGCGCCTGAGGCAGGATGATGCGCAGAGTACGGCGCGAGGCCGGTAAGCCCAGCGCGGCTGCCGCTTCATACTGGCCGTGATCGACCCCCAGGAAGCCACCGCGAATAATCTCTGCGGTATAGGCGCTCTGCACCAGCGTCAGCCCGACCACCGCGGTGGAGAATTGCCCCAGCACGTTGATGGTCTCGAAGCTGCCCCAGGTAATGCCGGTGAACGGCACGCCGAGCGACAGCGTGTCGTACAGATAGGAGAAGTTGTAGAGGATGATCAGCACCACAATCAGCGGCAGGGAGCGGAACAGCCAGATGTAGCCCCAGGCGAGGCTGCTCAGCAGCCACGAGGACGACAGCCGTGCCAGGGCTAACATGCCGCCGATCGCCACGCTGAGCACGGTGCCGATCAGGGTCAGGAGTAGCGTCTGCCCCACCCCTTCAAGGATCACCGGGTCGAAGAACCAGCGCGCGAACACGCTCCACTCCCAGCGCGGGTTAAAGGCCACCGACTGAATGACAACCGCCAGCACAAACAGCGCAACAATTGCCCCCACCGTGCGCAGCGGGTAGCGCGCCGGGACCACTTTGATGGTTTCAACGTTGTTCATCGTCGTTCCTCATGCCGATTTACTGAACGCTTCGCGTACCAGCGTTTTGGTGAAGCGCAGCCGCCCGTCGAACGGCGGCTGGCTGTACTCTTCCGGGTCGCGGTCAAGGTCGAACTGCGCCGCGTAGCCCTGGCTCAGATAGAGTCGCACCGCTTCCGGCTGACGAAAGCCGGTGGTGAGGTAGATCTGGCTGTAACCGGCCAGTACCGCCCGGCGCTCCAGCTCCTGCACCACCCGTGCGGCAAGCCCCTGCTGACGCAGGGATTTGTCGGTCCAGATCCGTTTGATCTCGGCGGTGCGGGCATCGAAGGGTTTATAGGCCCCGGTGGCGATGATTTTTCCGTCGCGCTCCAGCACAATAAACAGCCCCTGCGGCGCCAGATACCACTCGGTCAGCTCGATCTCGGCATCTTTGGAAAAATAGTCGCCGTAGCGCGCCGCGTACTCGCCGAACAGCCCCTCGATGATGGGCTGAAGATCGGCGTCCTCCGGCGAAACGTCACGAAAAAGATCGCTCATAGGTTCTCCTTAGTCGCCAAGGCCGGCCGGGTTGACTTCGGAACTCGGGATACGCTCCACGCCTTCACCCCAGCGGTTCAGCACCTTGTCGTAGTCACCGCTCTTGATAGCGCCGTTGAGGGCGGTCTGCACCGGCTCCGCCAGACCGCTGCCTTTTTTCAGGGTGACGGCAATGTGTGCCGCTTTCGGCCAGCCCCCGTCGACGCTACCCACCAGCTTGGTTTTACCGTTCAGGGCCGCTTTCCACGCGCCAATCACGTTCGGGCCGAAGTAGGCGTCCGCGCGACCGGACTGCAGCGCCAGGGTCTGGGCGGCATCATCTTTGGTGTAGATCGGGGTGAATGGCTTCAGCCCCTTCTTCTGGTTTTCCGCATCCCACGCCAGCAGGATTGCCTCCTGGTTGGTGCCGGAGCCGACAATGATCCGCAGCCCGGCGATGTCTTCCGCCTTTTCCAGTTTCTTGATTGGGCTGGTGGATTTCACGTAGAAGCCCAGCGAATCCTTACGGTAAGTAGCGAAATCGAACTTCTCTTTACGCTCTTTGGTGACGGTAATGTTGCTGATCGCCGCATCGTATTTCCCGGAGGTGACGCCCAGCGGCCAGTCTTCCCAGGAGGTGGGCACCACGTTCAGCTCCAGCCCGAGGCTGTCGGCCACCAGACGGGCGATGTCGGCCTCGCTGCCGATCAGGGTTTTGTTGTCATCGGCAAACACCGTTAGCGGCGGCTGGCTCAGGCCGGCAATCGCCACGGTGAATTTCCCCGGCACCACCGGCTTGAAGCTGGCGGGCAGCTGGGCGATAGCTTGCGGGTTCTTTGCGGTGTTGATCGGCGTTTTGTTGGCTTCGAGGCTGACCCCGGTGCCGTTAATATTGACGTTCTCTGCCCAGACGGCAGGGGTAAAGGCCAGCGCGAGCGCCAGAATAAGCGATGATTTTTTCATGGCAGGTTCTCTTATTGTTGTGTGCGTTATTGTTGTGTGAACTGATTAACCGGCTGTGCTAATCCCAGGCTCTCACGCAGGGTTGTGCCGGGGTATTCGGTGCGGAACAGGCCGCGCGCCTGCAACAGCGGCACCACCTGGTCGACAAAGCGCGGGAAGGTATCCGGGGTGCCGCCCTGGATAATGAAGCCGTCCGCCGCAAAGCCTTCAAACCACTGCTGCAGGCCATCGGCCACCTGTTCCGGGGTGCCGGAAAAACGTGGGCGCGGCGAGGCGGCCTCCAGCGCCACCTGACGCAGGGTTAAGTTGCGCTCCCGGGCGTTACGCTTGATCTCATCGGTGGTGCTGCGGAAGCTGTTTTTCCCCAGGTCGCCAATGTCCGGGAAGGCTTCATCCAGCGGATACTGGCTGAAATCGTGGTGCTCAAAATAGCGTCCCAGATAGTTCAGGGCATCGTTGATGGAGACCAGCGCGGCGGTGGTCTGATACTGCTGCTCCACGTCGTCGGCGTCTTTTCCGACGATCACGCTCACACCCTGGAAGATGTGCAGCTCATCGGCGCTGCGGCCATGCTGTTTCAGCTGGCTCTTCACGTCGTGCCAGAAGGCCTGGGCCTCTTCATAGGTTTCGTGATGAGTAAAGATGGCGTCGGCGTGTTTCGCCGCCAGCTTTTTGCCATCGTCAGAAGCACCGGCCTGGAAGACGATCGGCCTGCCCTGTGGCGTGCGGCCAATGTTCAGCGGCCCGGCCACCTTAAAGAAATCACCGTGGTGATCGAGGGTGTGCAGTTTTTTAGGGTCGAAGAACTGCCCGGTCTCTTTGTTACGCACAAAGGCGTCGCCCTCCCAAGAGTCCCACAGCCCTTTCACCACGTCGAGATATTCATCGGCGATACGGTAACGCAGGGCGTGCTCCGGGTGCTTGTCGCGGGAGAAGTTCTTCGCCGACCCTTCCAGCGGCGAGGTGACCACGTTCCAGCCCGCCCGGCCGTTGCTCAGGTGATCGAGGCTGGCAAACTGGCGCGCCACGGTGAAGGGCTCGCTGTAGGAGGTGGATAAAGTGCCCACCAGCCCCAACCGTGATGTGACGGTCGCCAGCGCCGACAGCACGGTCAGGGGCTCAAAGCGGTTGAGAAAGTGCGGGATCGACTTCTCGTTGATGTAGAGGCCATCCGCGACAAAGATAAAGTCGAGCTTGCCCGCTTCGGCCTTCAGGGCCGTCTCTTTGACGAAATTAAAGTTGATGCTGGCATCGGCCGGGGCCGCCGGATGGCGCCAGGCCGACATATTCCCCGAGGCGCCGTGCAAAATCGTGCCCAGGCGCAGCTGTCGTGTTGCGGACATATTCCCTCCTTACCCTTAAAGTTGATTCAGTGCTTTTTCCGCAAGCTGGGCGAAATATCGCGCGGCGGGTTCAATTAATGCCTCGTCCGGATTAAAGGCCGGATGATGTAAGCCATACTGGCTGGCGCTGCCGATGCTGACGAAGGCTCCGGGGATTTGCTGCAGGTAGACGGCGAAATCCTCCCCGCCCATGTGCAGCTCGGCCAGCCGGGTCTCATACCCGGTCTCCCGCGCCACCGAGGTGGCAAATTCGGCCCAGTTGGCGTCGTTGACCAGCGCGGTGGGCCCGGCATACCAGGTGATGTCGATTTGCGCATTGAAGGCGGCGGCAAACCCGGCGGCGATTTCCGCCACCCGGCCCTTCACGTTCTGCTGGACTTCGGTGCGATGGGTGCGCAAAGTCCCTTCCAGCTCGACGCTCTCCGGCAGCACGTTCCAGGTGTTGCCCCCGGTAATACGCGTCACGCTCAACACCACCGAATCCAGGGTATTCACGTTGCGGCTGGCAACGCTCTGCAGGGCGGTCACTAACTGGCTGGCGAGCAGGATGGCGTCGTTGCCTTCGTGCGGACGGGCGGCGTGCGCCCCTTTGCCGGTGATGCGAAATACGAAGCGGTCAACGTTGGCGTAGAACGGGCCGCCGCGGGTGGCGAAACTGCCTACCGGTAAACCCGGTTCGTTATGCATGCCGAAGATGGCGCTGACGTCGCGCAGGGCCCCGGCACGTACAAGGCTCTTTGCGCCGCCGAAGTTCTCCTCCGCCGGCTGGAACAGGATCCGCACCCGGCCGTTCAGCGAGGCTTCCCGTTCTTTCAGCTTCAGGGCCGCGCCGAGGATCACGCTGGTGTGGATGTCGTGGCCGCAGGCGTGCATCACGCCAGGGCGTTGGGAGGTAAAGGCTACGCCGCTGCGCTCCTCAATCGGCAGGGCGTCGATGTCGGCACGCAGGGCAATCTGTTTGTCACCCTTCCCCACTTCGGCAACCACGCCGGTCGCCAGATCGTAAGGCAGAACCTTAATTCCGGCGTCGCCCAGCCACTGACGCAGGCGGGCGGTGGTCTGAACTTCCTCGCCGGAGAGTTCCGGGTTCTGGTGCAGTTCGCGGCGCCAGGCGATCAGCTGTTGTTCAAGGCTCATACCGCCACCTCCCGCGGCTCGCGGGCCTGGGCCAGCAGGCGCAGGGACTGCACGCGGGTTGCGCCATCGGCGACCGGGGTATCAATGATGAACTCGTCGATGCCCCACTGCTGATGCAGCGCTTCCAGCTGGTCGAGCACCGACTCCGCAGTGCCTGCCAGCAACGACTGGGCACGACGGGCGATGCGCAGCGGCTCGCTGCCCGCCTGGCGGGCAAAAGCGTAAGCCTGCTCTTCGCTGGCGACGGTGACCCGCTGGCCGTTGACAAGCTCAACGCCCCACACTTCGACAGATTTGGCCAGATCTTCGGCCTGCGCCTGGGTTGGGGCCACGATGGCCTGCACCGCGACAATCACCTCCCGGGCGCTATGGGCGCGCCAGGTGTTAATCACCTCGCGCAGCAGATCGGGGTCGCCATTCAGATGGGCGGCAAAAACAAAGTCCCAGTCGAGGCTGGCGGCAAGGCGCGCGCTCTCGGCGCTGGCGCCCAGCAGGAAACCGGCAGCAGGAACCTGGGGTAACGGGGTGGCGCGAACCGCTTCCTCCTGGGAAGTCGGGTTAATCCAGCCATTCAGCTGCGCCAGCTGGGCGGCAAAATCGCCCTTCTCCTGCTGGCTGAGGCCGAGCTGTAAGGCCCGGGTCGAGAGCGGCAGGCCGCCAGGTGCTTTACCGACGCCCAGATCCACCCGACCAGGCGCGATGGCCGCCAGCAGGTTGAAGTTCTCTGCCACTTTATACGGGCTGTAGTGTTGCAGCATTACCCCACCGGAGCCGACGCGAATGCGCCGGGTCTGCCCGAGGATCCAGGCAATCAGCAGCTCAGGCGACGGACTCGCCAACTGCGGGGTGTTGTGGTGTTCGGCAATCCAGAAGCGGTGATAACCCAGGGTTTCGGCCTGTTGCGCCAGGCTTAAAGTGCGCGACAGCGCATCGGCGGCCGTTTCGTTTTCTGCGACAGGACTTTTATCCAGAATGCTGATTCGCCAGGACATGTTGCAATCTCGTTTGACTAAACATGTCGCCATTATTAAGGGGCGATTTCACCGCTGAGAAACAATTAATTTACATTTGGTTTGCCGGATTTCAGAAATACTGCGTGGAATTACAGGGACGAACGCAGCTCAGCGATCAGGGCGTCGGCCTGCTGGCGGGAGGTGATGCGCACGAAGCGGATGTGGGCAAAAGCCGGGTTCTGCATGTCGGATTCATAGCGTGCCCGGTTGCTGCGCCAGGTCTTGAGGGTCCACAGCAGGATCGATTCCCGGCTGAAGAAGGAACGGCGAAAACTTTCCCGGTTGCCGGTGCCGGGCCACAGCTCATGCTGGGTCCAGGCACGTTTTACCGCCCGGGTGACGGCCTGACGCAGGGTGCGGGCCAGGCTGTAATCGACCCATACCACCAGATCGACGTTGCGCCATTTTAGCGGGCGGGTGCGGTTGTAGTTGCCGTCCAGCACCCAGCCCGGCGTGGCGCTGAGCGCCGCCTCCAGCTTTGCGAACATGACGTCGTCCGGGGTGCCCTGCCAGTCGGGACGCCAGTACAGGGTGTCCATTTCGATATAAGGCAGCGCCAGTTCGGCGGCGATCCTGCGGGCCAGGGTGCTCTTCCCGCTGCCGCTGGTGCCAATAATATTGATTTTCATCACATGTCCTGATGGGTCGGAAAAACCGGGCCAACAATAATAATGTTTTATGAATGTTAATGAAACACGATTTCGGCAGCGTGGTTTTCGCCACGGAGTCGTTATTTTCGTTATATTTGCCTTAAGTCGATTTATTTCCCGCCACAAATGATATTCGTGTCCTGATGATTGCATTTTTATTACATAAGCAGCGGTTACTATAAAAAAAACAGTTAATTCAGGCGCTTTCTAATTCATTAGTTTTTGTGGAGAATACGCCAGCCGTAATATTACAGAATAATTAGTTAACCTTGCCTGAAACCTTTTCTCGGGCGACTTCTCTTCACACAGACATCACCATGGAGTTATTCATGAGACGTAACAATCACGTTACACAAAACGAGTTTTTGCTTAACGAAGGATCGACCTTAATGTCGACCACCGATATCCAGAGTCATATTACGTACGCGAACTCGGCCTTTATTGATGCCAGTGGTTATAAAGAAGAACACCTTATTGGAGAACCGCATAATGTGATCCGCCATCCGGATATGCCCCCGGAGGCGTTTGGTGATATGTGGTTTACCTTACAGCAGGGCGAGAGCTGGACCGGGCTGGTGAAGAACCGCCGCCACAACGGGGATCACTACTGGGTGCGAGCCAACGTCACGCCGGTTTATCAAAATGACACCCTTACCGGCTATATTTCGGTGCGAAATATTCCTGAGCGCAGTGAAATCGACGCCAGCGAGGCGCTTTATCAGCGGGTACGAAATAACGACATAAAAGGCCACCGCTTTTATAAAGGGGTGCTGGTGCGTCGGGGAATATTCTCTTTTCTTTCGATATTCAAACGTCTCAGCACCGCGAAGCGGGTTAATTACTCCCTTGGTATTACCGCCCTGCTCGCTTTGGCCTTTCCTTTATTATTCCCTGGCGCATTATTGCAAACCTGCGGCCTCACGCTGCTGTTTATATTGCTGGCGTTGTATCTCAACGCCCAGATCTGCCGCCCGGTAAAAACCATTGTCAAACAGATGCAGCGCGTGGTGTCGGGCCGCAAGACCGACTATTACCACTTCGATCGCGTTGATGAGATTGGCTTAATGATGCGACTGGTTAACCAGTCCGGCTTAAACCTGAATTCGCTGGTGGATGATGTCGGCACGCAAATCAGCGGGATCCGCGCCATCAGCCAGCAGGTGGCAAAAGAAGGCGATGCCCTGCAGGCCCGCTCGGAGGAGACTTCAGGGGATCTGCAGCAGACGGCTGCGGCGGTGGAAGAGATTGCCAGCGCGGTAAAACAGACCGCCCAGACGGCGGAAGAGGCGATCCGTATGGCCAATCAGACCAGCGCCAGCGCGTACAGCGGCGAAACGGTAATGAAGCAGACCATCGGCGTAATGCAATCCGTCTCAAAGGATAACGGCCAGATTGTCGATATCATCGCGGTGATCGACCGTATCGCCTTCCAGACCAATATCCTGGCGCTGAACGCCGCAGTGGAGGCCGCCCGCGCCGGAGAAGCCGGACGCGGCTTTGCGGTGGTCGCTGCCGAAGTGCGTAATCTGGCCCAGCACTCCGCTTCGGCGGCAAAGGAGATCGCCGCGCTTATCGAGAAAAATGTCGCCAGCGTTAATGCCGGCGTGGACATGGTGGAACAGACCGAAACCCAGCTGACCACCATGATCGGTAACGTGCTGAATATGTCGGCCCTGATCAAGGAGATCGGCCACGCCACCCAGGAGCAGACCCAGGCCCTGACCCTGATTAATGAGTCCATTTCGCGCATCGGGGTGATGACCCATAACAACACCGGAATGGTGGAGCACGTCACCCAGGCAGCCAACCACCTCACCCAGCGCACCACCCGCCTGCAACAGGCGATTGCAGTGTTCGGCGGTTAACGCTACGGCAAAAATGGCTAACCCGGCGAAAAGGTCATATCTTTTTTAAAGCGACGGTCGCTGCCGGGAGCCCTGGATGAAAGCAGATAAACTGACGATAGCGGTATCGTTACTCGCCTGGGGCGCGCTCTATTATCTGCTGGGCTGGATCTCGTTATTCCTCGACGGCCCCGAGAGCCGGGTGGCCTTTATCTGGCTGCCGTCGGGCGTGGCCGTTACCGCATTTTTAATCACCACGCGAAAGCAGTGGCTCGCGCTGTGGATCACCCTGTTTCTTGCCCGCCTGTTACTGGGGCTGACCTTTCAGCATACGCTTCACGTCTCGCTGGTGCTGGCCCTGTTCTCGCTGACCAGCCATCTGGGCATCGCCTGGTGCGTGCGCTACTTTTCCCGGGGCTACGACCGGCTGCACAAAATCGTCAACTGGGTCATTTCGACGATTGTCATCAGCGCGCTGGCGGCGCTGATGGGGGTCGGCTGGATCTCCCTGCTGGCCGGGAGCATGCAGATGCAGTGGCTATGGATCGTCTGGAGCGCCAACGTCACCGGCACGCTGTTTGTCACCCCACCGCTGATGGGCTTGCTGGCCCCGGCCGATAAAGGGGCGCGGCAGGAGTCGTTAACGGGCGTGTGTCTGGTATTCGCCGTGTTGCTGGCAACGCTCTATATCTTCAACGGCGTGCCCGATCGCAGCGATAACATTGCCCTGATTTACTCCCTCGCCTGTCTGCCGCTGGTTCTGCTCACTGCGACCACCGTCATCTGCGGTAATCGCCTGGCCTCGCTGGCGTTTATCCTTTTTAGCACGGTGGTGATCTATGCCTCCTGGCGCGAAACTGGCCCCTTTTATTTCGCCCGCCTGGCAGCGGAAGAGTCGGTTTTGCTGGCGCAAAGTTATCTCTCCGCCGCCGCGCTGCTGCTGGTCTTTCTTCGCGCCCAGAAATCACAAACCGCAGCCGGCCGACATCCCCGGGCAATAGCCTACTCCCTCGATCCCGAAACGGGCCGCCTGGACTGGGATCTCCACGCTGACCCGACGCTCGCCGCCGCGTTAGCCCCGGTCACCAGCCGGGAAGCGTTGCTGGCCAGGATTCCCGACCCGCAGCAGCAGGCACAGTTGGTCGCCCGCTGGCAGGCGGTGGCCAACAGCCAGCCCGTGTCAGAGGCCTTTCGTTTTACCCTGGAGATCCCGGGCGAGCAGCCCTTCTCGCTAACAGAGCGAAATATGCTGCTGATGAGCGACCGGGATCGCCCGGTGATTGTCGCGTTCTGGTCGGAAGATAAGGGCAACCTGTTTCAGCCCACGCCGCAGGAGGAGGGTTAACCATGCTACAGATCGCCTTTTTGCTGGCCGGAGCGGCCTTTGTCCGCAAAGCGGCGCCCTTCTTTATGGTGGCCGGTGTGCTCTGGGGCGGGCTGGGGCTGGCTATTTTTATCGATGGCCTGCAGGGCGGACTGCACTTCCCGCTGCACGTTTTTGGCGTGTTTCTGCTGCTCGACAGCCTGGTCTCGCTGGCGCTGGGCTCGGCGGCTAAAGGCACCCAGCGCGGCATTTTTTACTTTAAGGGCGGCGTCTTCCTGTTAATCGCCATCCTGATTTTATCGGGTCGCCACGACGGCACTCTGGCGCTGGCGATCGTCTTTGGGATTGCGTACTTCATTACCGGCCTGTTCACCATCGCCTCTGCGGTGGTGGTGCGTTTTACCCACTGGCGTCGCGCCCTGATCTCCGGGGTGCTACAGATCCTGTTTGCCATCTTCCTGTTTCTGCCCTTTCCGACACAGCATGACGGCACCGTCTCACAGTTTATCGGCATGGTGATGCTCACCGGCGGGGTGCACTCGGTGATCCTCTCCCTGCGGATGCGCCAGGTTCGCCACGGCCGCTCGGTGTTCGATATTCTCGTCCCGCAGACGCTGAGGATCGGTGAACGCGAGGCGCTGCCGCAGGAGGTTGAGAATGCGCAGGGCAATCAGCTAATCGTTCACGTCTGGACCCCGGAAGGTTCGGCGAAACAGCAGACGCTTCCACGCCCGGTGATCAACCGCTACATCGCCGCCGTCGATGCCGACGGGGTGATATCGACCGGCCATGCGGCACTTGAACTCCCGCCGACGCTCTATATCAGCCTCTATCCGGCGGCGGAGATTGATCGTTCGCCGTCGGAATTTTTTAACCTGCTAAAGGCGGTGGAGGCGAATACCGTGGCGGGCAAGTATCAGCCCGATTATCGCTTTGAAGCCAATATGTGGTGCGAGTCGGACCGCAAAATCCACTTCTCCACCTTCAATGCAGCATCATTAACCAGCTTCTGGAGCCACTACCGGCAAACCGAAACCTACAACCTGACCTGGCGCAACTGTTCCAGCAGCGTGGCTTATGCCCTTGAAGCCGCCATGGATGGTGCGTTAAAAGAGCGCTGTACCCGGGGCGGCTTTGTGCGGCTGTTGTTGATTCCTGAGCTGTGGATTGCCGCGCAGCTGCGCAAGCGCGCCACCAACATGGCCTGGACGCCCGGGCTGGTGCTGGACTATACCCGGGCGCTGCATGCGGTGGTCCACCCCACCGACGTGTCGCTGACCTACCTGATTAAAAAGAGGTGGTTTACGGCGGCGAATACGGGTCGTGAGTGATTTCCTCCAGTCAGCCACCGGGCTGCCGTGTACCGCTTGCGCCATGGCGAGGTGAGTCAGAGCGGTTTTCCTGCCCCGGTTTGTCGGCCTGGGGTCAGGTGGGTTTTGACGTATTATCACCGCGCAACAATTAAGCAAAACTAATTGATACTGAGATAAAAAGGCGAAAAGCCGTTTCAAAAATGCGCACGTTTCAGCAGCCTCCAGCCCCCGGCAGCACTGCCCCGACCAATTATTTAGAGCCACCTCACTTTCGGCCCGTTATATTTTGCGTCCCTTACTATTTGCAGGTAGGATGCTTCGCCATGTTTTGCCTTATCCATACGCAGAATGACTGGAAAGGCAGCATATTTCCGCGCAAAAGCAATCGTTTGTATTGCACATGGCCGGAGAGGACATCATGAAACATGATTCAGACAGGTAAACAGGTAACTCAATGAAAACAAGCAATAAAAGCGCAGCCGATCATCACGCTGCGAAACGTCGCTGGCTGAACGCCCACGAAGAGGGCTACCACAAGGCGATGGGCAACCGTCAGGTGCAGATGATCGCCATCGGCGGCGCTATCGGTACGGGGCTGTTTTTAGGTGCAGGCGCCCGCCTGCAGATGGCTGGCCCGGCCCTCGCACTGGTCTATCTGGTGTGCGGGATCTTCTCCTTCTTTATCCTGCGTGCCCTTGGCGAACTGGTATTACACCGTCCGTCCAGCGGCAGCTTCGTCTCCTACGCACGTGAGTTCCTCGGTGAAAAAGCCGCCTATGTTGCGGGCTGGATGTACTTCGTCAACTGGGCGATGACCGGGATCGTCGATATCACTGCAGTAGCGCTGTACATGCACTACTGGGGCGCGTTTGGCGATGTCCCGCAGTGGGTATTTGCTCTTGGCGCGCTGGCGATTGTCGGCACCATGAACATGATCGGCGTGAAGTGGTTCGCCGAGATGGAGTTCTGGTTTGCGCTGGTTAAGGTGCTGGCGATTGTGATCTTCCTGGTGGTGGGTACGGTGTTCCTCGGCAGCGGTAAACCGCTGGACGGCAACATGACTGGCTTCCACCTGATCACCGATAACGGCGGTTTCTTCCCGCACGGCCTGATGCCTGCTCTGGTGCTGGTTCAGGGCGTGGTGTTCGCCTTTGCCTCCATTGAGCTGGTAGGTACCGCGGCGGGCGAATGTAAAGATCCCGAGAACATGGTGCCAAAAGCGATCAACAGCGTGATCTGGCGTATCGGCCTGTTCTATGTGGGCTCCGTAGTGCTGCTGGTTCTGCTCCTGCCGTGGAACGCCTATCAGGCGGGTCAAAGTCCGTTCGTGACCTTCTTCTCGAAGCTCGGCGTGCCGTACGTGGGCAGCATCATGAACATCGTGGTGCTGACCGCAGCGCTCTCCAGCCTGAACTCTGGTCTGTACTCAACGGGCCGCATCCTGCGCTCCATGTCGATGGGCGGTTCTGCGCCGAAGTTTATGTCGAAGATGAGCAAGCAGCAGGTGCCGTACGCGGGCATTCTGGCGACGCTGGTGGTCTATATCTTTGGCGTGTTCCTGAACTATCTGGTGCCGTCGCAGGTATTTGAGATCGTGCTGAACGTGGCAGCGCTGGGCATTATCGCCTCCTGGGCCTTTATCGTGGTGTGCCAGATGCGTCTGCGCAAAGCGATAAAAGAAGGTACCGCGGCCGACGTGAGCTTCAAAATGCCGGGCGCACCGGTCACCTCCTGGCTGACCCTGCTGTTCCTGTTCAGCGTGCTGGTGCTGATGGCATTCGACTACCCGAACGGCACGTACACTATCGCCACTATCCCGCTGCTGGCGGTTCTGCTGGTGGCCGGCTGGTTTGGTGTGCGTAAGCGCGTGCATGAGATCCACAGTACCGCGCCAAAACACCCGGACGATGAAAAGCAGGATGGTCCGCTGGTGGAAGAGACCTCAAGGTAAAAGCAAAACGGTCACTCAGGTGACCGTTTTTTTATCTGTGCTCCCTCTCCCCGTGGGAGAGGGTTGGGGTGAGGGCATCAGACCGCACCCACCCTTTTGCCCGGCGGCGCTGCGCCTGCGCGGGCCTACGGTTACTACGGAATGCGGGCAATCACCTTAATTTCGAAATCAAATCCTGCCAGCCAGGTCACACCCACGGCGGTCCAGTTCGGATACGGCGGGTGCGGGAAAACAGCCTGTTTGACCTCCATGATCGTTGCAAACTGATTTTGCGGATCGGTATGAAAGGTCATGACATCTATCAGATCGTCAAATGAACACCCCGCCGCCGCAAGGGTCGCCTTCAGGTTATCAAATGCCAGTTGCACCTGTGCGGCAAAATCCGGCTCTGGCGTGCCGTCGGCGCGGCTCCCCACCTGACCAGAAACAAACAGCAAATCGCCGGAACGGATGGCGGCGGAATAACCGTGCTCCTCATAGAGAGCATGTCGGTTGGCTGGGAAAACCGGTTCGCGCTGGATCATAGTATGTCCTGTACTGTATCGAGGGTGAAAAACGCGTACGGATGATTTAATATACGCGGCGTATGTCAAATTAATCACACATACGCCGCGTATGTCAAATGAAGATGGAGAGCCTATGGTGGCCAAACGCCGCAGCGAAACGATGGAAGAGAACCGGGCAAAACTGATTGTGGCAGCAAGAAAAGCCTTTGCTGAAAAGGGTTTTGCCGCAGCATCAATGGATGATTTAACCGCCAGCGTTGGCCTGACCCGCGGGGCGCTGTACCACAACTTTGGCGATAAAAAAGGTCTCCTTGCCGCCGTTGTCGACCAGATCGATAGCGAAATGGCGCAACGGGCTAAGGCTGAGGCCGCTGAGGTGGTTGATGACTGGGAGAGACTGTTAGCTGAAGGGGTCGCCTATATCAAAATGGCGCTCGACCCTGAGGTACAACGCATCGTTCTGCTGGATGGCCCCGCTTTTCTTGGCGATCCTGCTCAGTGGCCTGGTCAGCTGAACTGCCTGGAATCGACACGCCAGAGCCTCATCAACATGCGCGAACTCGAAGTGATAAAGCCGGTGGACCCAGGCGCCGCAGCCTATATGTTAAACAGCGCCGCGATGAGTGCTGCGCTATGGATAGCGGCCAGCCAGGATCCGCAGAAGGCGCTGCCTGACATCATTGCGGTGTTCAGACAGCTGGCAAGCGGCCTGTGCCAGCGTTCGGAATAACCCTTTTGCACGGGCCTACGGTTTACGTGGTGTTGTAGGCCGGGTAAGGCGAAGCCGCCACCCGGCACGGCACAAACCTTACAGCGAGAGACGAATCACATCGTCCGGCTGGGTCGCTTCCTGCTGGCGGGAAGACTTCTGCTTCACCGTCACGAACAGGGTTTTACCGTCGGCGGAGAGCGCCAGGCTGTTCGGGAAGGTCGGGGTGTCGAGGGTCTTCGTCACTTTATAAGTTTTCGCGTCAATCACGCTCACCTTGCCCGCTTCACGATGGGTCACGTAGGCTTCATTACGTGCCGGGTTGAACAGCACCGCCAGGGATTCCGACGCCGCTACTTTGCTCAGCACGCTACCGTCTTTCAGGGAGACCACCAGCACTTCCGGCTGTTTGGAGTCGGTGATAAACGCGCGCTGGCCTTTCACGTCGAGGCTCAGGTTCAGGTAGAAGTGCTCTTTCCCGTCGTCCTGCAGTTTTTTGCGCTCGATGATTTTGTGGGTCGCGGTGTCGATGGTCAGCAACTCGCCGTCGCCGTTGGTGGTGTACAGACGCTTCGCCTGCGCATCCAGCGCCAGGCCGGTGCTGAACTTGCCGGTGCCGGTGATGGTCTCTTTCAGCTTGAGCGTTTCGCCATCCACCACCCAAATCACGCTCTCTTTACCGATGCCGGTGATATAGACGGTGTTGGTGGTATCGTCCGCCACCAGTTCGCGCGGCTGCAGCGGTTTGACGGTTTCGCTGCGCTGACGGTCGTCCAGTACCAGACGGCCCTTCACGTCGCCGGTTTTCGCGTCAATGGCGGTCACCGCGCTGTAGGTGGTGTTACCAAACCACAGCGTCTGGGTGGCGTTGTTGATGGTCGCGCCAAAAGGTTTCAGATCGCTATGAATAGCCTGCGTCACTTCCAGGGTCAGCGGGTCGAGACGATAAACCACCCCACCCTTATCGGTTTTGCGGCTCTGCGTGGTAGCAACCCACAGCGCGTTCTCCTGCTGGCTGACGGCCATCTCATACGCGCCTTTACCAACCGCTTTACGCAGCATCTCTTCTGCGGCATGTACATTAAAGGTCCCGGCGACCAGCAGAGAACCTAACAGCAGTGAGCCACGCAGACGCGGCGAGCACAGGTGACGTAAATTCATAACAACTCCCTTTTAACGTAAATGGTATCGCTGACATCGCTTCCGGTCGGCAAAGTCATCGCTTTGCCTGATTTTGATGAGAATAGTAATCATTATTTATCGCAATGTGGAGTAATTCTTGATCGCATCAAGACGATCCGCCGAATTAACCTACACTTAGGTTAACGCTATGTGCTTTTATGGTTTTCAAAATATTTACAAAAGATTTACCATATAAGCACATGTTCCATTTGGTTCGTCTTTCCCTTAACCGGCTTTTATTCATGAAAATCTTTTCTGCCCGTAAGGCAACGCTTCCCCTGCTGTTGGTTCCCGTTATTTTTTCACCTGTCGCCACGATGGCGGCCGAAGAGCAAACCATGATCGTCAGCGCGTCGCCACAAACGCTCTCTGAGCTGGATACGCCTGCGGCGGTCAGCGTGGTTAACGGCGACGATATGCGCCAGGCCACCCCGCGCATTAACCTCTCAGAATCCCTCGGCAGCGTGCCGGGACTGCAGATCCAGAACCGGCAGAACTACGCCCAGGATCTCCAGCTCTCGACCCGCGGTTTCGGTGCCCGCTCCACCTTCGGGGTGCGCGGCATCCGTCTCTATGTCGACGGGATCCCAGCCACCATGCCGGACGGCCAGGGGCAAACCTCGAATATTGATATCAACAGCCTCGAGAGCGTCGAAGTGTTGCGCGGGCCCTTCTCCGCCCTGTACGGCAACGCCTCGGGCGGCGTGGTTAACATGACCACCGAAACCGGACGTCAGCCCACCACCGTCGAGGCCAGCAGCTATTACGGCAGCTACGGCAGCTGGCGCTACGGCATGAAGGCCACCGGCGCGATGGGCGACGGCACTCAGCCAGGGGATGTGGATTACACCGTCTCCACCACCCGCTTCACCACTCACGGCTATCGCGATCACAGCGGCGCGCGTAAAAACCTCGCCAATGCCAAACTGGGCGTGCGCATCGACGACGCCAGCAAACTGACCCTGATTTTTAACAGCGTCGATATGAAAGCCAACGATCCCGGCGGTCTGGACTATCAGGAGTGGCGGGACAACCCGCGTCAGTCTCCGCGTGGGGATCAGTACAACACCCGTAAAACCATCAAGCAGACCCAGGCGGGCCTGCGCTACGAGCGTCAGCTGAGCGCGCAGGACGACCTCAGCGTCATGGCCTACGCCGGTGAACGTGAGATGACCCAGTACCAGTCGATCCCGTACCAGCCGCAGCTTCGCCCAACGCACGCAGGCGGCGTGATCGACATGCAGCGCCACTACCAGGGGATCGACACCCGCTGGACCCACCGTGGTGAACTGCTGGTGCCGATGACCTTTACCACGGGTCTGAACTACGAAAACCTGAGCGAAGATCGTCGCGGATATGAAAACTATGTGATGAACAACGGCGTGCCGGATTATGGCGTCAAAGGGGCGAAACGGCGCGATGAACGCAACCTGATGTGGAACGTCGACCCTTACCTGCAAACCAACTGGCAGCTGACAGATAAGCTCTCCCTCGACGCGGGCGTGCGCTACAGCTCCGTGTGGTTCGACTCGAACGACCACTATGTACAGGGCGCGAACGGCGATGACAGCGGCGACGCCAGCTACCACAAATGGCTCCCGGCCGGCGCACTGAAGTACCGTGTGACGGATGCCTGGAACCTCTATGCTGCCGCAGGCCGTGGTTTTGAGACCCCGACCATCAACGAACTCTCGTATCGTTCCGATAACCAGAGCGGTCTGAACTTCGGCCTCAAGCCGTCGACCAACAATACCTATGAAGTGGGAAGTAAAACGCGGGTTGGCAACGGCCTGTTCACCGCAGCGCTGTTCCGCACCGACACCGACGATGAGATCGTGGTCGACGCGAGTTCAGGCGGACGCACCAGCTACAAAAACGCCGGGAAAACCCGTCGTCAGGGCGTGGAGCTTTCACTCGATCAGCAGTTTGCTGAGAACTGGAAGCTGAAGATGGCCTGGACCTATCTGGATGCCACCTACCGCACCAACGTCTGTGGCGACGCGGACTGTAACGGCAACCGGATGCCGGGCATTGCCCGCAACATGGGCTACGCCTCGTTTGGCTGGCAGCCTGAAGAGGGCTGGTATGCGGGTTCGGATGTGCGTTACATGAGCGATATCGAGGCCGATGACGAAAACAACGCTAAAGCGCCTTCTTATACCGTTGTGGGTCTGAATACCGGCTATAAGCTGAACGTCGGCAACTGGGGCATGGACGTCTTTGGTCGCGTGGATAACCTGTTCGATAAGGAGTATGTCGGCTCGGTGATCGTCAATGAATCAAACGGGCGTTACTACGAACCGGCACCAGGGCGTAACTACGGGGTGGGCCTTTCCGTCTCGTATCGCTTCGAGTAATAATTAACCGGCAGCCCAGGCTGCCGGTTCTTTTTTACGCCATCTGCGCGCGCTGATCCAGACGGAACGCCGCCACCAGCGACTCCAGCAGACGGGCCTGATCTTCCAGCGCCCCTGCCGCCGTGGAGGATGCCCCTACCAGCGAGGCGTTTTGCTGGGTGGTGGTATCCAGCTCCATCACCGCACGGGAAATCTGCTCAATGCCGCGGCTCTGCTCTTCTGACGCCGAGGAGATCTCACCCATGATATCGTTGACGCGGGTCACCGAGTCCACCACCTGTTCCATGGTCTGCCCGGCTTTGGCTACCAGGTCGCTCCCGGTGGAGATACGCGACACCGATTCGCTGATCAGCAGCTCGATATCTTTCGCCGCCTGAGAGCTGCGCTGGGAGAGGCTGCGCACTTCGCTGGCCACCACCGCAAAGCCACGCCCCTGCTCACCTGCCCGCGCGGCTTCTACCGCGGCGTTCAGCGCCAGGATATTGGTCTGGAAGGCGATACTGTTGATCACCGCCGTGATATCGGCAATTTTTTGCGAGCTGGTGTTAATGTCGCTCATGGTGCTGACCACATCGCGCATCACCCGCCCGCCCTGGGTGGCGGTTTGCGAGGCTTCTGCCGCCAGCTGGCTGGCGTGACGGGCGTTGTCAGCGTTGTTTTTCACCGTAGCGGTCAGCTCTTCCATGCTGGCGGCGGTTTGCACCACGGCGGCGGCCTGCTGCTCGGTACGCGATGACAGGTCGGTATTGCCTTCGGCAATTTCACTGGCCGCCAGCGACACCTGCGCCACGCTGCTGCGCACCTCACCAATCATCAACCGCAGCTTATCGTTCATCCTGCCCATCGCCCCGGTCAGTTTGCCCAGTTCGTCTTCACCCTGGGGGTGAATATCAGAGCTGAGATCGCCGCTGGCAATGCGCTCGGCCAGCTGTAAATTGTGTTTGACCGGATGGGTGATCTGGCGGGTGACCCACCAGGAGACGAGGATCCCAAAGAGGATAGCCACCACGCCAATTATGGCGGTGATGGTGCTGGAGCTGTAGGCCAGCGAGTCGTTATGGACTTTGACCAGCGCGATGATGTCGCGGATCGCGGCGCTGCTATCGTCGCCGGCAGTTTTGACTTTATCTTCCGCCGCTTTCAGGGCTGCTGTAGCCGCCGGATCGTTTTTGTCGGCGTTCCAGGTCGCCATCGCGGCCTGCATTTCACTGACGCTGCTGCCAAAACGGGCCAGATGGCCGGCAATGCTGTCAATGATAGGTTTCTCTTTCGCGGTCCACTCCAGTTGCTGGGCTTCAGCGGTGAGGTCGGCGGCGTGTTTGACGTAGTTTGCCATCAGCTGACCGGACTTTTCGTCACCGTTATAGAGAAATTTCAGGCGGTTTATCTTGGCCTGGAAGACCTCGATATTGATGTTGTAGATCAGGTTGGTTTGCTGGTAGACGTCGCGAATCTCTTTAAAGCGCTGCACGCTCAACAGCGTCGATACCGCCACCAGCAGCAGCACCAGACCAAAACCCGCAGCGAGCTTTCTGCTCATTTTTATATTACGTAATCGTTGACTGACACTCATTCCTGACTCCTTAGAAGGCAACTGTGCCTTTTAAGGTTATCGGCAGGAATGCTGGTTAATTCATAGCCAAGCTGGTCTTATCAGTTTCAAACGAAATAGTTTTTCCGGCAGCCCGATAACCGCCGGAAATAATGCGAGGATATATTCAGGGATATTACCGCTTCGCTTGTTTAATAAATCAGGGTAAAAACTGCTTAATCAATATGCCATTTGCCTCGTCGATCACTTTATCAATCGCCGCGCGGCTGGCCTGCTTATCGCCCTGTTCCAGCGCAGTAAGTAACTCCTCGTAGCGATAAGAGCGGGACGGCAGCACAATGTCGGGATCGTACAGACAGTTAAAACAGGGCCCGATGCGCACCCACAGTTGCTCAATCAGCGCCATCAGGGTTGGCATATCCGCATAGTGATAGAGCGTAAAGCGAAACGCCCGGTTAGCATGCAGGGCACGCTCGACTTCACCATTGCTCATCGCATCATGAAAATTGTCGGAGAGCGTACGCAGCGTCGCAATGCGCTCATCAGACATTTGCTCGCAGGCGGCAGCAACGGCCATGCACTCCAGCTCCTTACGGATGGCATTGACTTCGTTGTAACGCTCAAGCGAGACTTCCGGCACCAGAAACGCTTGCGCCGGGGTGGCGTGCAGCGCGCCAGCGGAGACCAACCGCAGCAGCGCTTCACGTACAGGAGTAATACTGGTACCTAACTTATCCGCAATCTCTTTAGTGACGAGCCGTGCGCCTGGCTTCAGGGCCCCTGCAATCAGGGCACCTTTCAGACTCACCTCAACCTGCATCGTCAGGCTCATTCGTTGAGCCTTTTCTAAATTGTCCAAATCCAGCATGTTCAATTCCTGTTACCAACACTTAACTTATATTCCACAGTAGATAAACGAACCTCCGCGGGTTGGATATATCCTGTATCTTCATGCCTGATTAACTTAAAAGAAGTAACCCATCAAAACTAAAATGAATTGATTAATTAATGCCCCTCACTCCGTATAAGACGTTCGGACTAATCTATGTTGGTATAATTAAAGACGTTATTTCGAATTTTGCCCAGGTAATTATGGCGGAATAATCCGCCATAACCGGTACTATAAGTTATTGTTCGCGACACGTATCACGACTTTTCCGAAGTTTTTACCCTCCAGCAGGCCGATCAGCGCCTGTGGGGCGTTTTCCAGCCCGTCCGTAACCTGCTCACGGTAGTGGATTTTGCCCTCGCTGACCCAACCGCCCATCTCCTGCTGAAACTCTGCAATGCGATGACCATAGTCCTGGTTGATGATAAAGCCCTGCATGCGAATGCGTTTTTTCAGGATGGTGCCCATCAGCAGTCCCAGGCGATCCGGCCCTGGCGGCAGATCGGTGGCATTGTATCCGCTGACCAGCCCGCACACCGGCACCCGCGCCGCAGTATTCAGCAGCGGCAGCACGGCATCAAACACCTTCCCGCCCACGTTCTCATAGTAAACATCAATGCCCTGCGGGCACGCCTGCTTAAGCTGTTCGGCAAAATCATCCGCATGGTGATCGATACACTGGTCAAAGCCCAGCACCTCAATGGCATGGCGGCATTTTTCCGCACCGCCGGCAACGCCCACCACCCGGCAGCCTTTCAGCTTACCAATCTGGCCGACGGTGGCCCCCACCGGACCGGTAGCCGCAGCTACCACCAGCGTCTCACCCGCTTTGGGCTGGCCGATATCGAGCAGGCCCATGTAGGCGGTGAAGCCAGGCATCCCCAGCACGCCTAACGACCAGGAGGGGTGTTCGGGATCCGCGCCTAGTTTGACCAGGCCTGTGCCATCAGAGACGTCATAGTCCTGCCAGCCGCTGTAGCCCAGCACCCATTCACCGGGTTGATAGTCAGGATGGTTCGACTTCTCCACGCGGCTGACGGTACCGCCCACCATCACCGCACCGATTTCTACCGGCGGCGAGTAGGACGGCGCATCGCTCATGCGGCCGCGCATATAGGGATCGAGCGAGAGCCAGATAGTGCGCAGCAGAACCTGGCCGTCGGCGGGTTCTGGAATGGCGGTGTTTTCTAAGCGAAAGTTATCAGCGGTGGGTGCGCCTTTGGGACGAGAAGCCAGAACCCATTGACGATTCTGCGTTGAAGAGTGACTCATACCTTACTCCTGTTTAGACAAACGTCCTTAGAGACTAGCCGCATCTTCCCCTGTCTGCTTTGCCATTACGAGCCAGACTGGTTCAGCCTGACCACCAGATAGACGCAGGGCTCGCTGCTTTCGTTGATGAACCGGCAGTCGTTAGGCGGGCCGAGTTCAAGACAATCTCCGGCGCGCATTTCGTGGCGGGTGTCCCCTTCCAGAAACACCAGTTCCCCTGACTGGAGCCAAATCAGCTGGCGGGCAAGAGCATAAGAAGAGGCGGGCATCGGCACGTCGCTGCCGCCGGGAAGTTCAACCTGCACCATGTCGATAGGCAGATCGGAGCGCGGCGAGACGTGACGACGCAGATAGTGCGTCTGCGGATCGCGCCACACCGGCTGGTTGGCATAGCGCAACAGCTTGCCTTCCTGCAGCTCAGCGCGCGCAATAAGCGTGGACATGCTGATTCCAAACGCGCCGGAGAGCCGGGCCAGCAGCGTCGCCGTCGGGCTGCTCTCTGCGCGTTCAATTTTGTGGATCATCGCCCGTGAGACACCGGCGCGTTCCGCCAGCTCGCTCAGCGACCAGCCGCGGGACTCACGCTCCAGCCGGATGCGGGCGCTGATCCGTTGATTGATATTGTCTGGCATAGTATTCATCACGTCATACTATAGTGTAAGTAATGGATTACAACGCGCTTTTTTCATAACAAAAAGATATGGCTTATGCCGTAGCGTTTTGCCGGTCACTCTGTGTAATATTGTGACGAAACGTATCACTATAGTGAACAGTCACAGCCTGAGGATCCCCCATGATTATTCGTCACGCCTTGAAAGAGGACTGCGCCGCCATCGGTGAAATCTACAACCACGCGGTGCTGCACACCGCCGCGATCTGGAACGATGCCACGGTCGATACCGATAACCGTATCGCATGGTTCGAAGCGCGCCAGCTGATGGGCTATCCGGTGCTGGTCAGCGAGCACGATGGCGTGGTGACCGGTTACGCCTCCTTCGGGGACTGGCGCGCCTTTGACGGTTTTCGTCACACCGTGGAGCACTCGGTGTACGTTCATCCGGATCATCAGGGCAAAGGCATTGGCCGCGCGCTGATGAAGGCCCTGATTGAGGAAGCACGCCGCATCGGCAAACACGTGATGGTGGCGGGGATTGAAGCGCAGAACAGCGCCTCGATTCATCTCCATGAGACCCTGGGTTTTGTCACTACGGGTCAGATGCCGCAGGTGGGCACCAAGTTTGGCCGCTGGCTGGATCTGACCTTTATGCAGCTGCAGCTCGATGAGCGCACCGACCCGGATGCTATCGGATGAATCAGTCGCTGACGCTGGTATTTCTGATGGCAGCCGGCATTGGCCTGGTGGTGCAGAACACCCTGATGGTGCGCATCACCCAGACCTCAAGCACCATTCTAATCGCCATGCTGCTCAACTCGCTGGTGGGGATTGTGCTGTTTGTGTCGATTCTGCTGATTAAAAACGGCGTCGCCGGGTTCAGCGAGCTGGTGCATACGGTGCGCTGGTGGACATTGATTCCCGGCCTGCTGGGGTCGTTTTTTGTTTTTGCCAGCATCAGCGGCTATCAGTATGTCGGCGCGGCAACGACCATTGCGGTGCTGGTCGCCAGCCAGCTTATTGGCGGTCTGGTGATGGACGTGGTGCGCAGCCAGGGGGTGCCGCTGAAGGCGCTGATCGGCCCGGTCTGCGGCGCGGTGCTGCTGGTAATTGGCGCCTGGCTGGTGGCAAGGCGCCAGTTCTGAATTCAGAGGATGACGCCGCCTTTGGTCAGGCTCTCTTCGCGGGCTTCCTGCTCCTCTTTGTAGTGTTTGCCGTGATGCGCAATGGTATTGCGCAGCCGCTGCTGCTGGGTATAGCGATCTTCCCGGCTCAATTCGGTATCTTCGCTTAATTCGATCAGCAACTCGTTCATGTGAACGATCACGCTTTCCTCTACCGCGGCATCAACGCGGGCGATAACTTCCTCTAAATGTGACATTGTCACTCCTTGTCAGTTTGCCCGGCGGCGCTACGCTTGCCGGGCCTACGGGTGCACATATAGGCCGGGTAAGGCGAAGCCGCCACCCGGCACGCTGTCAGTTCAGCTTCGCCTTCGAGAAATCGCTCCCCATCAGGCTTACGCTGTACCCGCTGACGTTGCTGCGGGTGGCGTAGAAGGTTTTGCCGTTTGCCAGTGCAATCCACGGAGCCTGCTGGTAGAAGATCTCCTGCGCCTGGCTGTACAGCTTCGCGCGGGCAGCCGGATCGCTGGTGAGCTTCGCCTTCTGGACCAGGTCATCATAGCCCTTGTCGCACCAGCGTGCAGCATTGGAACCGGTTTTAATGCTGTCACAGCCCAGCAGCACATCGGCAAAGTTATCCGGGTCGCCGTTATCGGACATCCAGCCAAACAGTGCGCTGTCGTGCTCGCCTTTGCGCATCCCGGAGAGATACTCGCCCCACTCATAAGAGACGATTTTCGCCTTAATACCCACCTTGGCCCAGTCGTTCTGGATCATCTCGGCAATGCGGCGCGAGTTCGGGTTATACGGACGCTGCACCGGCATCGACCACAGCGTCACTTCCGCCCCCTGCTCCAGCCCGGCCTGTTTCAGCAGCGCTTTCGCTTTTTCCGGATCGTAGCCGTAGTCCTTCAGGTCTTTATTAAAGCCCATCATATTCGGCGGGATCGGCGATTTTGCCACCGTGCCGGAGCCCATAAACACCGCGTTGATGATCGCATTTTTATCGGTGGCGTAGTTTAGCGCCTGACGCACCAGCACGTTATCAAACGGTTTTTTCTCAGTATTAAACGCCAGATAGCCGACGTTCAGCGCATCTACCGAGTGCAGGGTCAGGTCTTTGTTATTCTTGATCACGTCAAACTGCACCGGCGATGGCGCAGGAATGATCTGGCACTCGTTGGTCTGGAGTTTCGCCAGGCGGGTTTCGACGTTCGGGGTGATGGAGAAGATCAGGTGTTTGGTTGGCACCGCGCCATCCCAGTAGTTCGGGTTCGCCAGATAGCGGATCTGCGAGTCGGTTTTGTACTGCTGCAGCACGTACGGCCCGGTGCCGATCGGCCAGGTGTCCACGTTCTCCGGGGTGCCTTTTTTCAGCATCGCGTCGGCATATTCCGCAGAGAGTATCGAGGCGAAGTCCATCCCCCAGTCGGCGAGGAACGCGGCATTCGGTTCGCTCAGCACAAACTGGACGTGGGTATCATCCACCTTCTTCACCTCCTGGATCAGTTTATCCAGGCCAACGTCGTTGAAGTATTCATAGTTGCCCTGCGACACGTTGTGATACGGATGCTTAGGGTCTTTCTGACGCATCACCGAGAAAATAACGTCATCGGCGTTGAAGTCGCGGGTCGGTTTAAAGAATTTATTGCTGTTGAACTTCACCCCTTTGCGCAGGGTAAAGGTATAGGTTTTGCCATCCGGCGAGATGGTCCAGGACTCCGCCAGCGACGGCACCGGGGTGTTTTTCACCGGGTCGAAGTTGATCAGGCGGTTATACAGCACCTGTGAGCTGGCGACAAAGGTCGGGCCTGAGCTGGCGATCTGCGGGTTAAACGACTCAGGCGAGGCCTCTGAGCAGTAGATAATGGTGTCGTTATTAGCCGCCCATGCGGCACCCGCCGGCAACAGCGCGCTTAATGCCAGCGCGAGGAGAGTTTTCCCTGTAGACATGGTTATTACCTGTTTGGATTTATTATTTAGAATAGTAATAACAGCACAGCCCCCTTCCCCTGGCAAATAACGAAACACTATCAGGTTATTCTAAAGCAGTTATTTCCGCTGATTTTCTCACCACCAGCGGAACAGTGATTTGCCTTAAGGTACATTCAACGTCAAGCACTTTCCGCGCGATCAATGCAGTAAGAAATCGCCCCTTTTGCCGTCTCTTCTGCCGTTTGCTTGCCCGTAGATTTCGTAAAGTAGACGCGTGAAAAAGTCTATGGGACCAAATCGTGGCAAAAACCCTTTTACGCAGCGGCAATCTTGATGATTTTCAGGCCGTTGGCGGCGGCGGACAGGCCGTATTTGAATCAGCATTGCAAATCCGTGAGGCCCTGCGCCTGCGCAAACAGCAGTCGATCGTCGACTGCCTGGCGATCCCGCAGGTCAACGATGAAGGCGACCGGGTAGACTGGTACTCGCCGACCGAAGGCGCGGTGACCAGCTGGAAAGCCGCCGACGAAGATGCCCGCTTCCGGGCGCTGCGCCTGCTGGAAAGCACCCTGTCCAGCGTGGAGTCCCTGAGCAAGAAATCGCTCCAGTCGCCAAAAACCGCCCAACAGCTGTTTGGTTCCCTGCTCTCTAAAGCGTTCCAGTTCCCGGGGGAAAACTTCCTTTTCCTGGTGGACGGTAAGCCGGTGATCACCTTCTGGGGTTTTGTGAACCTCAATGAAAATGCGCGCGAGGACATTCTCGACTGCCTGCGCGCCTCCCTGCTACCGGTCCCGATGCCTGCCCCGGTTGTTGAGCCAGAACCCGAGCCAGAACCGGAACCGGCTATCGTCTTTGAAAAAGCCGATGAACCGCTGGTTGCCGCCCCGGCAACGGTGCATATCACCGCCGACGATCTGTACGAGGCACATCCCGCGCCGGTGATGACGGCCAGCGAGCCCGAGCCAGAACCGGCCCCGGTAGTGGTCGCAGCGAAAAAACGCCGCGTTCCGCTGTGGACGCTGCCAGTCGCCGCCGTCGTGGTTGCCGCCGTGGCCGCCCCGCTGCTGTGGCCGAAGCAGCCTGCAACCGTTGAGCCGGCAAAAGTCGCCGTTGCTGCGCCAGTGGCAATTGCACCAAAACCGGTGGCCGTCGTCGAGCCTCTGCCGCTGACTTTACCGCTGCATCAGGCGGAAGTGGCTGCCGTGAAAGCCCCGGCCCCGGTCCTCGCTGAACCGGTGGTGATTACGCCGATCCCGAAAGATGCGATGGTGATGGAGGCCGGTCAGGTGAAATCCGGCTCGACCCGTTTTCTTAACGGCAGCTGGCGCGCGATGCTGGAGGTGACCGATCCGATCACCGGTAAGCCGCCGTCAGTGCGCTATCAGATCCAGAACAATAAAGGGACTGCCCGCGTCGTTCATGGCGACAACGTGGTCTGCCGCGCGGAGGTCTTCTCCGGGCTGCACAGCAACGGTGAGCTGCTGATTAAAACCCGTGGCAACGCCCGGTGCGCCGACGGCTCGCGCTACCCGATGCCGGACATTACCTGTAAGGCCGGTACCAACGACGTGGCAGAATGCAGCGCGCGCTACGATGCGAAAACCGTGGTTCCATTGACATTCAGGAAGGCAGGTGCGTGATCCTATGCTGGTAAACCTTTGCGACTACAAACAGAGCGTCACGCTGATTGCCAACAGCGGCGTTCAGTTTCTTGATTTTGGCCTGACGCCGCAGGACTCCGCCCAGAGCGGACGTTTCGTGCGTAAAACCGCTAACGGCCCCCTGCTGCGCCTGGATTTCGATCTGGTGAATGGCCGCTACACCCTGCCTGCCGCGGGCGGTGGGCAGCCGGAAGTGGTCAAACCCGAAAGCACCATTTTGCTCCAGCAGTCGCTGGCGGTGCTGGACGGCGTCTGGCTGCCGGTGCCGTTTTTACGCTTTAACCCGCCGCGTACCTTTGTTGAGGGCCCGGATAACTGGGCGCGGGTGCAGGTGCGCAAGCTGGAGACCCCGGACAACGCCGGGAACAGCCACCGCGTGACCCTGGCGCTGGACAGCCAGATTGCCGCCCACGCCACCAGCCCGCTGTCGCCGGTGGAGAACGATATTCTCAACGGCACCCGCTTCGCGCTGGCCTGGCGCGATGACGAGGTAGCGAACTTCCTCGACCAGACCTGGATTGACGGCTGGCTGCGCGAAGCCTTCACTCAATACGCCGCGGGCGTGGAGAACCGCGCCGAACGCGATCTCCAGCTGGCGATGCGTAACTTTGAGTACCAGGCGCACTGGCTGAATATTATGGCGATGCTGGGCGAGCAGCTGACGGTGCCGGAAGTGAAATTTGTCACCCACACCCTCAGCACCCCGGCGATCCCGGTAGATCTGATCCTCGATGTCGGCAACACCCACACCTGCGGCGTGATCATTGAAGACCACGGCGATGCCAACGACGGTCTGCGCCAGACCGCCGAGCTGCAGGTGCGCTCCCTGAGCGAACCGCAGTTCCTCAACGAGCCGCTGTTTACCAGCCGTCTTGAGTTTTCCGAAGCCCGTTTCGGCAAGCAGCACTTCTCGGTGGAGAGCGGTCGCGAAGACGCCTTCGTCTGGCCGTCCATCGTGCGCGTCGGCGACGAGGCGCGGAAGCTGGCAACCCAGCGTCTGGGCACCGAAGGCAACAGCGGCATCTCCAGCCCGCGCCGCTACCTGTGGGATGAAACCCCGGTGGTGCAGGACTGGCGCTTCAGCCAGATGAACAGCAAAACCCAGCGCGAACCGCTGGCGACCGCCTTCCCGCTGATGAACCTGATGAACGATGACGGCCAGCCGCTGTTCACCCTGCCGCAGGATGAGCGTCTGCCGGTCTTCTCGCCGCAGTACAGCCGCAGCACCCTGATGACCCATATGCTCTGCGAACTGCTGGCACAGGCGCTGGGGCAGATCAACAGCGTTGCCACCCGACTGCGTCTGGGCTTCCCGGCCTCGCCGCGTCAGCTGCGCACCCTGATCCTCACCCTGCCGTCGGCGATGCCGAAGCAGGAGCGCGAGATCTTCCGCCGCCGCATGTTCGAAGCCATCGCCATCGTCTGGAAAGCGATGGGCTGGCACCCGCAGGATGACGACTTCTCCAGCCGTAAGCAGCAGGAGAAGAGCGTGGTGCCGGTGCCGGAGATCCAGATGGAGTGGGACGAAGCCAGCTGCGGCCAGCTGGTGTGGCTCTATAACGAAGCCATCTCCCATTACAACGGCCAGACCGAAGCCTTCTTCGCGGCCGTGGCACGACCGGATCGCGAGCCGGAGCCAGGCTGTGCACCGGGTCGTGCCCTGCGCGTGGCCTCGATTGATATCGGCGGCGGCACCACCGACATGGCGATCACCCATTACCAGCTCGACGATGGCTCGGGCAGCAACGTTAAAATCACCCCACAACTGCTGTTCCGCGAAGGCTTTAAGGTGGCGGGCGATGACACCCTGCTGGATGTGATCCAGCGCTATGTCCTGCCTGCCCTGCAAACGCAGCTGCAGAAGTCCGGCATCGCCGACGCCTCGCTGCTGATGGCCTCGCTGTTTGGTGACTCCGGGCGCATCGACACCCAGGCGGTGCTGCGCCAGCAAACGGCGCTGCAGCTGTTTATGCCGATCGGTCACGCGATCCTCGCCGCCTGGGAAGCCAGCGATATCGACAATCCGCTCGACGGGCTGCACGCCACCTTCGGCGATCTGCTGACCCGCAAGCCGACGCGCAACGTGATGAACTATCTCCAGCAGGCCATCGAACACGCCCTGCCTGCCGGGTCAGAACCGTTCGACCTGTTCGCCGTGCCGCTGCACGTCAACTTCCGCGAGATGCAGGATGCAATGCTGGCCGGGCACTTCACCCTGGCCGCGCCGCTGCATGCGGTGGCGGAGGCGATCTCCCACTACGCCTGCGATATTCTGCTGATCACCGGGCGTCCGGGCTGTCTGCCGGGCGTCCAGGCACTGATCCGCCATCTGCAGCCGGTGCCGGTCAGCCGGATGGTGTGGCTGGATAAGTATCGGGTGCATGAGTGGTATCCGTTCAGCCAGCAGGGGCGCATCGGCAATCCGAAATCCACCGCGGCGGTCGGGGCGATGCTCTGTAGCCTGGCGCTGGATCTGCGTCTGCCGCGCTTTAACTTTAAAGCAGCGGATATCGGGGCCTACTCCACCGTGCGCTATTTGGGCGTGCTGGATAACACCGTTAACACCCTGCGCGATGAGAACGTCTGGTATCAGGACATCGACCTCGACAAGCCGGGCGCAAAGCTGGATACCCGCCTGCACTTCCCGCTACGCGGCAACGTCACCCTCGGTTTCCGTCAGCTGGCGAACGCCCGCTGGCCCGCCACCCCGCTCTATACGCTGAGCATTAACTCGGCGGAGCTGGCGAAATCCATCGCCGGGGACGGCGTGCTGAACGTGCGCCTGAAGCTGTGCGGCGGCAATAAACAGGATGGCCCGGAAGCCTTTGAGCTGAGCGATGCCTGGCTACAGGACGGCACGCCGGTGCCGCCCGATGCCCTGACCTTTAAACTGAATACCCTGGCCGACCGCCGACACAGCGGCAGCCACTACTGGATCGACAGCGGGAGCGTATACCTGAAATGACAGCCACGACGACCACAACTCAGGCGTTAATCGGGTGGATCAACACAACGCGCCAGCATGCCCCAATCCTCGACAACGATGCCGACGCCCTGCTGGCAAAACTGGCGGTGGCCGACGCACGCGAGCACGCTATTGCGCGGGCGCTGACTGCGGGGAGCACCATCGGATTGTATGGTCACTCCCAGGCGGCAAAAGCCCACCTGCTCGCCACCCTGTGCGGCAGTGACAGCCAGCGGATGAACGTCATTGTCGGCCAGCGGACCTTTGACTATTTTTCGCATATCAATCCCGGCCATGCCCTGACCAACATGGCGTTGCGCTTTAGCCCTAACGCGACAGAGGTCGCTGACGACGCCTTTCCGCTGCGCCTGAGCCTGCTCACCGAGGCCGAACTGGTGCAGGTCTTCCTCGCCCGCGCCACGCTGCCGGCGGTGGACAAAACCGTGATTGAAGCCCGGCTGGAGAAGTGGCGCGCCCTGCGCCAGCCTCAAAGCGTACCGGGGATCACCGCTGCCGACGTGGGCACCATTGCCCACTACTGGCGCGATACGGTGCCCGCTGCGGCCCAGCAGATGGACGATGCCCTGTGGCATCAGTTTGCCCTGCTGCTGCCGTCGCTGGATCTGAGTACCCGCGCCAGCGTCTGGTCGCTGCTGTGGGGCGAGCAGCAGGAGCTGACGCAGCAGTGGCTGAAGCTGGCGCATATACTGCACCAGACCAGCCATGCGCAACAGCTGGCCGCGCCGCTGAGCCTGCTGGTGGATAATTTTGGCCTGCCGACCGAAGGTTTCCTCACCCGGGGCGATATCGCCCTGCCGGACGTGCAGCAGGCGGTGCTGCATCCGCTGCACAACGGCGAGCTGCTGAACGCCATCAGCATTCCGCTGGACGTGCTGGCCCTGCTGACACGCGAGCTGATCCTGCCGGTAGAACACAGCGCCCTGACCGGGGTGGATATCATTGATATTCCGGCCCCGTCGGCCCAGCCGGATTTGCCTCTGGCCCAGGCCAAACAGCAGTGGCTGCTGGAGCACTATCGCCAGCATCTGCAGCCGGACGTGCTGGTGATCTGCAACGCCACCGCGCATCACGGCCAGACGGCAAAGACCGCCAGAACGCTGCTCAACTGGGTAAAAGAGACCCAGCCGGGCAACGACGCGGCCCTCCCGGGGCTGGTGTGGGCGATCACCCCGCAGGATGCGCGCTTTACCCGCCGGACCAACCTCGATGAAGCGGTGCAGCAGCTGCTCGGCAAACCCGGCCAGTACTGGGGCACCCTGCAGGCGCTGGACAGCAGCAGCATGCAGCGGGTAATCGAATGGCTGTCGCAGGCGACCCTGCCATCCCAGCGCCAGACGCGCCTGCTGGCCTTACGCCAGCGCCATCAGCGCGACCTGCATCAGCTGATGCAGGGGTATCTGACGCCATTGACGCAGGATCCTGCCGCCCAGCGCAGCGCCGCCGAAGCGATGGTGCGCGCCCTGCAGGGAAGCGCCGCCCGTCACGGGGAGCTGCTGGAAGGGTTGCTCCCGCCGCTGCGCGCCTTTGAAACGCTGCTCGCCGTGCAACAGCCGCGCGAAGAGCAGGTTAACGGCCTGTTTACCGACGCTATCGACCTGTTTGCCGACAGCGCTCAGGATGCCGATGAGATCTGGCAGCCGACGGACAAAGCTCGCCTCGCCCATCAGGTGTGGGTGAATCACCTGCGCCAGTGGAGTCGCGACGAAGCCGTCGCCAGCCGTCTGGGTCTGGATAACGCGGTGCTGCAGCAGATCGGCGATGTGCTGGTGATCGCCAGCTACCGTCTGAATCTGCTCGCCCAGTTGAAGAAGATTGTCGATACCGATAAAAGCAGCGCCGCGCAGCTGCATGCCGCGCTGGGAAACTTTGTGGGTTGGGTCGGGTATGCGCAGACGCCAGCCGCTGAGCGCCCTGCCAGCCGGATCCGCAAAGGCCAGCCGGTGTTTGTCACGCCAACGGTCAACAGCAGCGCCCCGCGTTTAACCCGTCTGGGAGAGCAGCCGGTGCATGCGGCGACAGCTTATGTGTATGACTGGCTGGTGGCCCTGTACACCCAGGCGATTGACAACATTGGGTATCAGCATCCGCATGATATGACCATGGAAGATCGTAAGGCGTTGCAGGGCTTGCTCGCCTGACACTGACGCCTGATGGCGCTACGCTTATCAGGCCTACGGTGAATCGTAGGCCTGATAACCAAACGGCAACCTCACCGGCCCGCCTGTCCCTGCGAGATACATTCAGCCAACGCCTTCGCCAGCGCCGACGGGTTCTCCCACGACATCGAATGTCCGGCATCGGGGATGATTTTTACCTCAACCCCCTGCTGACGCATCTCCTCCAGATCGGGATCGGGCTGAGAAAGCTCGCCAAAAATCAGCCATACCGGGCAAGGTAATTGCAGATAACGCGTGCTCCAGCTGGGCTGTACGCCTTTTACCAGACTAGAGGCACCGCGCCATACCGCCCAGGGGGCACTGTTTTGCAGGCACCCTTTCCAGGGGGAAGTTTCCGCCTCCAGCATGGCCGGGTAACCGCTACGAACAAAAGCGTCTTCCGTCTGGGCGGCAATGCCCCGGCTAAACGCGCCACCGCCGGCATGGAAATTAGGTTCTGACACCATCAGCCCCAGCAGACGGCGACCGGCCAGCTCTGCCGTTTCGATCGCAATACTGCCGCCCATGCTGTGCCCGTACAGCCAGAATGAGGTGATGGCTAAATGATTAAGCAGCTCGATGACCACCTGCGCCTGCGCCGATGTTTGATAGCTGTAAGTTTCGGGTTTATCGCTGTAACCACTGCCCGGCAGATCGATAAGAATGGCCCGACGGGAACCGAACAGAGGGTCGCAAACGATACGGGGATATTCGTAAGAAGAGGCACAGCCAAGACCGTGGATAAATACCAGTGGTTCGCCCTGTCCGGGCAGTTCCTGCCAGTGCACCGTGCAGCGAGCCTGTTGCGAATAAAAGCTGTTCATTAGCACTCCTTTCAGATGACTGTGTATTTATACAGCCCATCACAGAGGAATACCATTGCCAGATTTTATAGGCCGGATAAGGTGCTGGCACCGCATCCGGCAAAAAGCCGCGCAGAGGCGGCTTTTAGAAGAGAGAAATCAGCAGCGCGACCGGAAAACTCATCGGCCAGGTGGAGCCCACCAGAAAGGCGCTCAGGAAGCGAATGCGTTTACGATCTTTGGAGAGAAACCAGGTGATAAGTGCACTGATAGCCGCCATGACGGCGTAAAACATTAACATCTTCTGGTACAACGTCATCCCAATCACCCAATCTGCTGTTCATTAACCGCGCGCAATATGCGGCAAAAGTTGAGACAGATCAAGTTTTTTGTTACAAATTAACCACATATATCCTATGGTTAATAACAATAGAGTAGTTTCTATAACTAAAAGGGCCGCGCTATGCGGCCCTGCTTTCCGGGACTACTTCTTCACCGGCTGAGGCTTTTTATTCCCCGAGTCGGGCACTTTGCGGGATTTGTCTTTATCGACTTCTGGCATAAGACGCTCCTTTGTGACCTTCGGAATGAGTAAGTATAGCCTAACTAAGGAGTACCACTTTAAAGTCGCATTTTAAATGCATTTTTTGGCAAACCCAGGTTAGCCATTTGTGCTGTAATACCCTCACTTTTTACAAGGAGGACGTTATGCTGCGTATTCCACAAAGTTGTATTCACACCCGCTCCACCCCCTTCTGGACCAAAGACACCGCCCCGCCGGGGATTTTCAAACGCCATCTGGATACCGGCACTCAGCCCGGCGTCTATCCGCGCCTCAGCGTGATGCAGGGTGCGGTGCGTTATCTTGGCTATGCCAACGAAACCTCGCCCGAGCCCGATAGCGAACTGATCATTGAAGCCGGGCATTTTGGCGTGTTTCCGCCGGAGCGCTGGCACCACATCGAAGTGATGACCGACGATACGTATTTCAATATCGACTTTTTCGTTGAACCCGACGTGCTGAGAAGTCGTAAATAGAGAAGGAGTAACATCATGGGCAAAGCAACTTATACCGTCACCGTCACCAATAACAGCAACGGCGTGTCGGTGGATTACGAGACGGACGCCCCGATGGAGTTGATGATCCCGGACGTCGCCGCTCAGGTGGTGAAAGACCTGGTGAATACCGTCCGCGCTTACGACACGGAGAATGAGCACGAGGTGTGCGGCTGGTAGCCGCCACCCGTTACATTTTAAGCAGTTCTAACACCGTCTGCGGCACCTGATTCGCCATCTTCAGGGCCGCATTCTGGCTCTGCTCCAGGATTTGCGCCCGGGCAAGCTGGCTGGCCTCGGCGGCGTAGTCGGCATCCTGAATACGGCTGCGGGCGGTTTGCAGGGAGATGCTCTGCTGCGACAGCACCGCTTTGCTGGATTCGAAGCGGTTGATCGTCGCGCCATACTGCGCGCGATAGCCGCTCACTTTCTCCAGGGCGGCATCCAGTAACCCCATGCACTTCCTGGCCCCTGCCTCAGTGATCATGTCGGTATTTTCCAAATGCAGCGTCTTCAGATCCGTCGGCGTCGGCTCAACGGTCACGGACTGCATCTCTTCACCGAAATTGGCGCTGGTCACCACCTCAATGGGGCGACTCTGCTTCGGCGGCACTGCGGGGGTAATCGTCGGGGTCGGCAAGGTTCCCCAGGTAATGCTGCTGGTAAAGGAACCGCTGCCCACCACCATCACCATTAAATCTTCCGTCACGGTATTCAGCGTGACGCGCTCGATACGGTTCGAGCCATTAGCACCGTCGTTCCAGGCTCCAGAGGCTTTATCTTCATAACGATCGCCATCCCCAGTGTAGGTAATGGTCATCCCGTTATAGTTGAGCGTTTCACCGCTGTAGCTCCAACTGGTATCGCCAGAAATCAGTTGCGAATCGTCATAAACCGCCCCGCTGCTGAAGCCGTTTTTAGCCGTCAGCACCGATGCGGTCGCTTTGGCACCGTCAGTAATGCCCCGACTGACCCAGGTATAATCCGCATCCGGCCCGGATAACGGCGTGCCCGCCAGATGTTTACCATCCCGGGTAAATAACTGTATATCGTCATCCAGTCCCAGCGAATCAATGGTAATGGTGATATTCGTTGCTCCGGCCGGAATATAGGCCAGCGGAATAATACCGGAACTGAAAGAGTAATCCGTTGCGGCCACCGGGAATTTGGTGTTCAGCGGTGCCACATCACCAATTAATTGCGGCGGTAATACCGGTTTATCGGTCGCCAGCGGATATTGACCAAATATCTCCGTTTGCTCAGAGACCTGGGTAATAGTCCCGAGGATCTGCTGATACTCCAGGTTAATACTGTCCCGGTCGGACTGCGATAAGGTGCCGGTCGCCGCCTGAATGGCCAGGCTTTTGGCTTTGATCAGCATAGCGCTGATGTCGCTCAGACTCCCTTCAGCCGTCTGTGCCAGGCTGATGGCGTCATCCAGTCCACGCGCGATCGCCTTGTCCGCATTAATGTTGGCGAACATCCGATTGGCGATCGCCTGCCCGGCAGCATCATCCCTGGCGCTGTTAATACGCAAGCCGGAAGAGAGCCGCTCAATGGTCTGAGACAACAGAGTACTGTTAGCATTCCGGGACTTAAGCGAGAGCCCGGCAATCTCGTTATGATTAATTGCAAGCATGGTCAGGGCGATTTTATTATGGATTTACTTCGGTATCGGCGGCCAGGCGATTTAATTTAGGGCAACAGGTGAAAAAAGCTGACGATATATTCTTACGGGAAAAGGAAAATAAAATATTTAATATATCCGTTGAATCAATGCAGCAAATCGCCGCCGGTAAAATATATCTTTACCGGCGGTGTTGCATCATCAGTGCTTAATCATCACATGACGAATAACGGTGTAATCTTCCAGGCCGTACACCGACATATCTTTGCCGTAGCCCGACATTTTCATCCCGCCGTGCGGCATTTCACTTACCAGCATAAAGTGGGTGTTTACCCATGTGCAGCCATACTGCAGATGAGCGCTGAGGCGGTGCGCGCGGCCCACGTCTTTCGTCCAGACCGACGAGGCCAGCCCGTACTGCGACGCGTTGGCCCAGCCCAGGACCTGATCCTCGTCGTCAAATTCTGTCACGCTTACCACCGGGCCAAACACCTCCCGCTGCACGATGGCGTCCTCCTGCTTCGCGCCTGCCAGCAGGGTCGGCTGGAAGTAATAGCCTTTGCCGTCGTGCTTGCTGCCGCCGGTGATCACCTGCACATGCCCCAGCGCTTTGGCCTCATCTACGGCCTTACAAACCCGGTCGAGATGCGCCTGCGAGCTTAGCGGGCCCAGTTCGGTGCTCTCGTCGTTCGGATCGCCGATCTTCAGGCTGGCGACCGCGGCCCCCAGTTTTTCCACCAGCGCCGGATAAATGCCTTTTTGCGCGTAGATGCGACAGGCAGCGGTGCAGTCCTGCCCGGCATTGTAGAAGCCGAAGGTGCGCACCCCCTCCACCACCGCGTCAAGATCCGCATCATCAAACACGATTACCGGCGCTTTGCCGCCCAGCTCCATGTGGGTGCGCTTAATGGACGAGGCGGTATGGCCGATGATGTGTTCCCCGGTGGCGATAGAGCCTGTAAGGGACACCATCCGCACCTTTTCATGTCCGGTGAGCGGATCGCCGACGGTTTTACCCCGCCCGAACAGCACGTTCAGCACCCCGGCCGGGAAGATCCCCTGTGCCAGCTCCGCCAGCTTGAGGGCGGTAAGCGGCGTGATCTCTGAGGGTTTCAGCACCACGCAGTTCCCGGCCGCCAGTGCCGGGGCCAGCTTCCAGGCCGCCATCATCAGCGGATAGTTCCAGGGCGCAATCGAGGCCACGACGCCGACCGGGTCGCGGCGGATCAGCGAGGTGTGCCCCTCGAGATATTCCCCCGCCGCCGAGCCGTGCAGGGTGCGCGCCGCCCCGGCAAAGAAGCGAAACACGTCGGCAATCGCCGGGATTTCATCTCCCAGCACGCAGTGCAGCGGTTTGCCGCAGTTTTGCGACTCCAGCCGGGCCAGAGTGTCAGCATTGGCTTCGATGGTATCGGCCAGTTTGAGCAGGCACTCGGCGCGGCTTTTCGGCGTGGTGCGTCCCCAGCTGGCAAAGGCCCGGTCGGCGGCCTGTACGGCGGTATCGACCTGGGCAGCAGAGGCTTCGGCGATCTCCAGCAGCACCTCGCCGGTGGCAGGGTTGTAGACCGGCTGCTTTTCCCCTTCGCCGTTGACCAGTTCACCATTAATCAGCAGTTGAGTTTGCATAGTATTGTCCTGTTGAAATCAACGTTATTTCCCGCTGCCGGCAATGCCTTCGCCGTCGCGGGTGAGCCACCAGGCCCCCAGAATGGGTATCGCGGTCACCAGCATCACCAGCAGGGCCACCACGTTAGTCACCGGCACATCGCGCGGGCGACCGAGCTGGTTTAACAGCCACAGCGGCAGGGTGCGCTCGTGTCCGGCGGTAAAGGTCGTGACGATGATCTCGTCGAACGACAGGGCGAAGGCCAGCATCCCCCCCGCCAGCAGCGCCGACCCCAGATTGGGGAGCACCACGTAGCGGAAGGTTTGCCAGCCGTTGGCACCGAGATCCATCGAAGCCTCAATCAGGTTCCACGAGGTGCGTCGGAAACGGGCAATTACATTATTGAACACCACCACCACGCAGAATGTGGCGTGACCGAGAATGATGGTGAAGAAACCGGGCTCCAGATTGATGGTCTTGAACGCCGTCAGCAGCGCCAGGCCGGTGATAATGCCCGGCAGAGCAATCGGCAGGATCAGCATCAGCGACACCGCATTCTTACCGAAGAACTCCCGCCGCCATAACGCTGCGGCCGCCAGGGTGCCGAGCACCAGAGCGATCGCCGTCGACAGGGCAGCGATTTTCAGTGACAACGTCACCGATTCGATGATGTCGCTGCGCCCCGCCGCCGCGCTAAACCACTTCAGCGTCAGCCCCTGCGGCGGAAAACTGAACGCCGCGTCCTCGGTATTAAAAGCATAGATGGCAATAATCAGCAGCGGAAAGTGCAGGAAAAGCACCCCGCCCCAGGTGGCAATTTTCAGAAACAGCGGTGCGCGTTCAGAGTGCATCAAAGGCTCCCAGGCGCTTCACGAACGCCAGATAGACAGTGATAAGAACAATGGGCACCAGCGTAAAGGCCGCCGCCATCGGCATATTGCCAATTGCCCCCTGCTGGGAGTAAACCATCTGCCCGATAAAGTACCCCGGCGGTCCCACCAGCTGCGGCACGATAAAGTCGCCCAGCGTCAGGGAGAAGGTGAAGATCGACCCGGCAGCGATGCCCGGTATTGCCAACGGCAGGACCACATAGCGGAACGTTTGCCGCGGGCGAGCACCCAGATCGGCTGAAGCCTGCAGCAGCGACGCCGGCAGACGCTCCAGCGCCGCCTGTACCGGCAGGATCATGAACGGCAGCCAGATATAGACGAACACCAGGAAACGCCCCAGCCCGGAGGTGGAGAGCGTGCTGCCGCCGATGCCGGGCACCGTCAACAGCGAGGCCAGCACCGGCTCCAGCCCCATATGGCTGAGGAACCACTGCGCCACGCCGTCTTTCGCCAGTAGCAGTGTCCAGGCGTAGGCCTTGACGATATAGCTGGCCCACATCGGCAGCATCACCGCAATGTAGAAAAAGGCTTTCCACTTGCCGCTGGTGTAGCGCGCCATATACCAGGCCATCGGGAAGGCGAGGATCGCGCTACCGAGAGTGACAGCAATCGCCATCGTCAGGGTGCGCAGGATGATGTCGTAGTTGGCAGGGTTAAACAGCGCGCGGATGTTGGCGAAGGTCAGGTCCGGCGTCACCGACATGGTGAAGTCATCGAAGGTGTAGAACCCCTGCCACAGCAGGGCAAACAGCGATCCGAGATAGACAATGCCAAACCACATCAGCGGGCCGAGCAGGAGTAAAAACAGCCCCAGCGCCGGTCTGCGCCAGAACAGCGCCGACAGTCGACTGGCCAGGCCGTGCGGCGCCGGTGTGGGTGCAACGCTCATGTCCATGTCACCTCTCCTCATGCAGCGGCACCATGGCGTCGCGCGCCCACGAGGCGGTCACCATCTGCCCCGGCTCCACGCTCGCAGCCAGAGCAGCACCGGTCAGGTTCGCCTGGCTCACCAGCAGCTTTTCCCCCTCGGCAAGACGGAGCTCGAAACGGGTCGCCGCCCCCTGGAACTGCACGGCCTGCACCCGGCCCTGCACCTGAATTTCACCCTCCCCATCGAGGCGGATATGTTCCGGGCGCAGGGAGTAGCTCCCCGTCAGGCCGCAGACGCGCTGCGCCAGGGCATCGGTGAAAACGTTTGAAGTGCCGACGAAGCTGGCAACAAACGGCGTACGCGGGCGAAGATAGAGCTCGCGCGGGGTGTCCACCTGCTCGATCCGCCCGTTATTAAACACCGCCACCCGGTCCGACATCGACAGGGCTTCGCCCTGATCGTGGGTGACGAAAATAAAGGTGATGCCCAGCTCCTGCTGCAGTTTCTTCAGTTCAAACTGCATCTGCTCGCGCAGTTTCAGATCCAGCGCGCCGAGAGGTTCATCCAGCAGCAGCACCCGGGGCTGATTGACCAGCGCCCGGGCAATCGCCACCCGCTGACGCTGGCCGCCGGAGAGCTGCGAGGGTTTGCGGGTTTCCGCGAAGCTGAGGCCGACCTTCTCCAGCGCCTCTCGCGCCTGAGCCTGACGGGTGGGTTTGTTGATCCCTTTGACCATCAGCCCGTAGGCCACGTTCTCGAGGATCGACATATGGGGAAACAGCGCGTAATCCTGAAAGACGGTATTCACGTCGCGCTCCCAGGGTGGGAGTTCGCTGGCGTCTTTGCCAAAAATGGAGATGGAGCCCCCGCTCAGCTGCTCGAAACCGGCAATCAGGCGCAGGCAGGTGGTTTTGCCGGAGCCCGAAGGCCCCAGCATCGAGAAAAACTCGCCGTCACGAATGCGGATCGTTACCCCGTCCACCGCACGCACGTCGCCATACAGGCGTGAGACATCGTTAAACTCTACTGCGTACGTCATAATCCGCTCCCTGGCGCTTAACGACCACCCATGATGGCGATGTAGTCCTGCACCCAGCGGCTGTAAGGCACAAATTTGCCGCCGTTGGCGATCGGCGTTTTCCAGAACATGATCTTGTCGAAATAGGTGTAGCCGTTGGTTTCACAGCCTTTGTCGCCCAGCAGGGTGCTGGCTTTGCAACCCTCCGCCACCACCGGCAATGAACCGAACCATGCCGCGAGATCGCCCTGCACTTTTGGCGTCAGCGACCAGTTCATCCACTTGTAGGCGCACATTGGGTGTTTGGCGTCGGCATGCAGCATCGTGGTATCCGCCCAGCCCGTCACTCCCTCTTTCGGAAAGACGGTGCCAATCGGCTGCTTCTCGCCCTTCAGGGCGTTAGCCTGATACGGCCAGGCGCTGGAGGCGACCACCCCTTCGTTTTTGAAATCACTCATTTGCACGGTAGTGTCGTGCCAGTAGCGGTGGATCAGCGCGTGCTGATCTTTCAGCACTTTCAGGACTGCCGCGTACTGCGCTTCGGTCAGCTGATAAGGGTCGGTGATGCCCAGCTCCGGCTGGGTGGCTTTGACGTACAGCGCCGCATCGGCAACATAGATCGGGCCATCGTAGGCCTGAACCCGTCCTTTGTTGGTTTTGCCGTCCGGCAGGTTTTGTTCTTTAAAGATGACGCCCCAGGTATCAGGCGGGGTCGGGAAGGTTTTGGTGTTGTACATCAGCAGGTTTGGCCCCCACTGATAGGGCGTGCCGTAGGCTTTACCGTCGACGTTAAACCACTCCCCTTTGACAATACGCGGGTCGAGGGTTTTCCAGTTGGGGATTAAATCGGGATTAATCGGCTGAACGCGTTTGCCCATAATCAGACGCAGGGAGGCATCGCCGGAGGCGGTCACCAGGTCGTAACCGCCCTTCGCCATCAGGCTGACCATCTCGTCGGAGGTGGCGGCGGTTTTGACATTTACTTTACAGCCGGTCTCTTTCTCAAAGGCGGTGACCCAGTCGTAGGCTTTGTCGGTCTCGCCGCGTTCGATGTAGCCCGGCCAGGCAATGATATCCAGCCGCCCTTCGCCCTGACCGATCTCTTTTGGCGGCTCTGCCGCCTGCGCAGTCAACACGGTCATGCCGAGCGCGCAAAGGCTGCTACGGGCAAATTTTTTGCTCATACCTGGTACTCCTGTCGTAATGAAATCAGAAGGCAGCCGTGCCGATAAGAATATCTCCTGAATTAAACGTAGACCGCGCTATTGCCGCGCACCCGGCGGGCTGCAGAAATTTCACCAGGTTGTGACCGGGGGCGCATTCCCCGGTAACTGGATTATAGACAAGGGGTTAGCGGGCGCAGGGGTTATGCATATTTCCTATGAACGACAATAAAAAACGCCGCAAATTAATTGCGGCGTTATTAACGGGATAAGAAATAATTATTCAGACGCGCAGATCAATCGCGCGAAAAGCCTATTTTCGCGTTTTTATCATTGCGCTAATTATTCGTGCTAACTGGATCACCGCCTGTTCCTCCCGCTCGCCCCAGGCCCACGAGGTATTAAAGCGGAAAAACGGCGTCCAGGTGTCGGACGTCGAGAACATTTTGCCCGGCGCAATGCTGATGTGATGCCCCAGCGCCTGAGCGCTAAGTTCTCCGGCATCCAGCGGCGCGGGCAGCTCCAGCCATAAAAAGTAGCCGCTGTCGCTGTGGTGGATTTTCACTTCGGCGGGCAGATGCCGCAGCAGCGCCTGCCACGCCTGCTGTTTGCGCTCTGCCAGGGTGCGACGCAGACGCCTGAGGTGGGCGTCGTAGCGTTTGGTAGCAAGATAATCCACCAGCGCCAGCTGCATCGGGGAGCTGGTGGATAAGGTGCTCATCAGCTGTAGCTGCTGGATGCGGCGGGCATGTTTCCCGGCGGCCACCCAGCCTATGCGGAACCCGGCGACCAGGCATTTAGAGAAAGAGGAGCAGTGCAGCGTCATGTCGCTGCGATCCCAGGCTTTCGCCGGGAGCGGCTTTTCGCGACCGTAGTAGAGCTCGCTGTAGACGTCGTCCTCGATCAGCGTGACGTTATGTTCGCTGAGCAAGGCGATAAGTTGCGCCTTTTTGTCGGCGCTGAGGGTAAAGCCCAGCGGGTTCTGGCCGTTGGTCATCAGCCAGCAGGCTTTCACCGGATAATCGTTCAGCGCCTGCGCCAGGGCATTAAGGTCGATCCCCTCGCGCACGTCAGTGGCTACCGACAGCGCCTTGAGCTTCAGACGTTCCAGCGCCTGTAGCGCCCCGTAGAAACAGGGGTTTTCGACGATCACCCAGTCACCTGGTTCGGTGACCGCCTGCAGGCTGAGATTCAGCGCTTCAAGGGCCCCGGCGGTGATGACAATTTCATCCGGAGAGATATTCATCCCCTGCTGGGCATAGCGGCGGGCGATGGCGTGACGCAGATCGACGTTGCCGGGCGGCAGGTTCTCGATCACGCTCATGGCGGTGGCGGTTTTACTGACGTTCGCCAGGGAACGGTTCAGCTGCTGCAGGGGAAAGAGTCGCGGATCGGGAAAGGCCGAGGCAAAAGGCACCACCGAGGGATCGCGGCTGGCCTGTAGCACATCGAAGATATAGGTGTTGATATCCACCGCTTCATCGCGCATCACCTGCGCGGGCGGCATCGGCTGCTGCCCGGTGGGACGGGCCGCGACGTAGTAGCCCGACTGCGGGCGCGCCACAATGCGCCCCTGGCTCTCCAGCATCTGATACGCATGACCAACGGTCATAAAGCTCATTCCGCTGCTGGTGACCTGCTCGCGCAGGGAGGGTAGCTTATCGCCGGGCTGCCAGACGCCAAGTTCGATCTGCGAAATGATTTGCTGCGCCAGGCGCTGGTATTTTTTCATCGAGTTCTCCTTGCTGCATCACAGTGTATATCAGCAGGAGAAAAAAGGCAGGATTTGTAAACTGTTATAGATAGTAGTGAGGATTTCAGCAGGCGTGACGGCGCCCGACTGGCTTACTTACGGAACTCAAACGGGACCCGCTGTGCATGACTCAGCACGGCTAAATGGTCAAAGGTGATCATTGATGATTTGCAGAAAATGCACTTCGCACCGTGTGGATTTTTTTCAGACACGTCAAATGCGGAAGTACGGAACTGCGAACCATGACAGCAAGGGCAACGAAAATGGATATTAGAACTCATGTAAATCTCCTGAACGTAAAAAACGTCAAATACTAAATTGGGCCTTTAAAAGGCGATCGTGGTCTGAGACAAAACTAATCAGAGCGTTCAGAGCGTAAAGAAAAAACCCAAGAGAGGCTGCGGAGAGGCACAACGTGTTGAGAGATGCTTTAAGAGACTGCGACAGATATTTTTTTGGCATTCAAACCGAAAATCCATTTACGCACAACCGCGAGAAGGATGCAAGCGCTTTTATAGATAAAAATTCTGTCCCTTAGTCGGCTTTCCCTGGTCTCGGTCAAATTATTTGATGGCTTCTGTGAAATAAAGGGCATTTTCATTCATCTGACAATCCGTAAAGTAAGACCACGCTCATTATTTGAAACAGGATAACCCGACATGAAAAAGATCGGATTTTTGTCATTTGGTCACTGGACGCCGTCCCCGCAGTCCGGCACCCGCACCGCCGCTGACGCCCTGCTACAATCCATCGATCTGGCGGTCGCCGCCGAAGAGTTGGGCGCAGATGGTGCCTACTTCCGCGTGCACCATTTTGCCCGTCAGCTCGCCTCCCCTTTCCCACTGCTGGCGGCGATCGGCGCCAAAACGAGCAAGATTGAGATCGGCACCGGCGTCATTGATATGCGCTATGAAAATCCGCTCTATATGGCGGAAGATGCAGGTTCAGCCGACTTAATATCCGGTGGACGTTTGCAGCTGGGCATCAGCCGCGGTTCGCCGGAGCAGGTGATCGACGGCTGGCGCTACTTTGGTTATGTGCCGGGCGAAGGTGAAAACGAGTCGGATATGGCCCGTCGCCATACCGAAGTGTTGCTGGAAGCGCTGCGCGGTGAAGGTTTTGCCAAACCCAATCCGCAGCCGATGTTCCCTAACCCGCCGGGCCTGCTGCGCGTTGAGCCGCACTCCGAAGGGCTGCGGGATCGCATCTGGTGGGGCGCGGGTTCGAACGCCACCGCCGTCTGGGCCGCGAAGCTGGGGATGAACCTGCAAAGCTCAACCCTGAAGGACGACGAAACCGGCGAACCGTTCCACATCCAGCAGGCAAAACAGATCCGCGCCTACCGCGAAGCCTGGGCCGAAGCGGGCCATACCCGTACGCCGCGCGTCTCGGTCAGCCGCAGCATTTTTGCCCTGATGGACGATCGCGATCGGATGTACTTCGGCTCCAGCCGTAACGAAAGCGACAGCGTGGGTTATCTGGATGAGAAAACCCGCGCCATATTCGGACGCAGCTATGCCGCCGAGCCTGACAAGCTGATTGCCCAGCTGAAACAGGACGAAGCGATCGCCGAAGCGGATACGTTGTTACTGACCGTGCCAAACCAGCTGGGCGTGGAGTATAACGTGCATGTGATTGAGTCGATTCTGAAGCACGTGGCACCGGCGATGGGCTGGCGCGACGAATAAATGTGAATACGCTACGTAGGGTTTGCGCCCTACGTAGCGGTTAAGAATCAACTTTGTCGACTTCTTCCTCTTCACCCGCCTGAATAAATTCATGCTTTCGTTCATAGAATTTGTACCCCGCTGTTACATAACTACTATTAAGAGCAGAGCAAAACGCTTAACGACCTGTTTAATGTTGTTGACCATGTTGTCAATGACGCCTCTTAAATTCTGAAAGCGAAGCCAAATCAGTATGATGGCAAAAAACCTGATAATGTCGTGGAACCGTTTCGGTCCCCTATTCACACTGGCCTTCGCTCTGAACTGTTTCTCTTTTCCCTTGCTGGCGCAGCCTGAATACAAGCCGGTGTCCTTACCGGAGCCCAAAATTCAGTATCTCGGCGTGGGCGGCTGGCTGCTTCACTGGCAGGGTGAAGGCCTTTTGATCGCGCCTTCATTCAGTAATCCCGCGCTTATGAACCTGGAAGGCTGGCCTCCCGTATGGGTGGCGGCTAATAAAGAGAAGATTGATAACTTTATGCCGCCAGCAGATGACGTCACGATGCTGCTGGTTGGGCATGGTCACTACGATCATCTGCTGGATGTGCCCTGGGTAATGGCCACTAAAACACCCCATGCAGTCCTGTATGGCTCAACAACCGTGAAAAATATTCTCCATGCTTTCAGCGATAAACAAAAAATGACCGCGCAAGGCGAGCCGTGGGTCGAACCTGTTCGGGTTGTCGATGCAACGCCGCAAATGAAAAGCATCCCTGGCTGCGAAGATGCAACGAAGCAGGCCGAGGGGGGATGGATCCCTTCCAGTGGGGGACATATACGGGTCATGCCGATTCAGAGCATGCATGCAAGTCATGTCCTCGGCTTTACCGTGGCGCATGGTGAAAGCCCGAAGCTCAACGAAATACCTACCACCGTTTTTGGTTGGAAACAGGGGCAATCATTGGCCTGGCTTATCGAGCTACTGGACATAACCCCGCAGGGACAAAAGGTGGTTTACCGTATTCACTTTCAGGACAGCCCGGCCACACCCCCGTGCGGGTTTCCCCCCGCCACGCTTGATGGTGAGCTAACGGCTATGGATGTTGAGATCCTCGGCGTGGGCGGCTGGGAGAACGTCAGAAACTACCCGGATGAGTTGCTTAAGCGCACCCGGCCCCGACTCGTCCTGCTGGGGCACTGGGAAAATTTCTTTGGGAACGATCTGCGCCGCAAACCCACTCCACTCATGGGTCAGGATATTGAAAATATGCGTCAGACCGTGGTTCAGGCTCTGAAAGCCGACCATAACAGCGCCAAAGTGCAGATGCCCGCCCCGCTTGATGATGTCGCGCTACCGCCGTCGCCCTAACCCGCTAACACACAGGCCTGCCCGTTTATCGCCAGCTGTACCGGCATATTCACCTGCCAGTTTTGCCGGCTGACCGTTTTCACCTGCAGCGCCTCGGGCCAGCCCGGCGAGGAGAGCATCAGGGTCGAGAGATACCCCGTAAAATCCACCCCGGTGATGATCACCGGCTGCGCGGGAGTGTTGCCCGCTGCCAGAGGCATAATCTGCACCTGTTCTGGTCGCAGCATGATGCGCTTCTCTCCGCTGGCCAGCGGGTTATCCACCGGGATATTGCCCAGAGAAGAGCTTGCTACCCCGCCGCTTACCTGAGCCCTGAAAATCAGCGCATCGCCAAGGAACAGTGCCGTGGCTTCATCCACCGGATGGGAATAGACCTCGACCGGGGACCCTACCTGGGCGAAACGCCCTTCACGAATCACCGCGATCTGGCTGGCGAAGGAGAGCGCCTCCTGCTGGTCGTGGGTCACCAGAATCGACGCTACCCCCGCGTGATCGAGCAGGTCTGCCGTGGCTTTACGGGTAGCGGCGCGCAGGCCGGTGTCCAGCGCCGAGAAGGGCTCGTCGAGTAGCATCAGCGTCGGCTCCTGAGCCAGGGCGCGCGCCAGGGCCACGCGCTGTTGCTGGCCGCCGGAGATCTCGTGCGGCCAGTGATCTGCCAGATCATGGCTGAGCGAGACCAGATCCATCAGCTCCGCTACCCGGCGGCGGTTTTCCTGCCGCGATCCCCTCAGGCCGTAGGCAATGTTATCCCCCACCTTCATGTGCGGGAAAAGCCCCCCTTCCTGCGGCACAAAGCCGATCCCGCGCTGATGGGCCGGGATAAAGGTGTGCTCGTCAAACAGCGTTTTACCGTTCAGAACGATGTGGCCGCTGTCCGGTGATTCAAACCCGGCAAGAATACGCAGCAGCGTGGTTTTGCCCGAGCCGGAGGGACCGACGATCACCGTCCGTGACGACGGCATCACCGTCAGATCCAGCCCTTCCAGTACCGGGGTCTGACCAAACTTTTTAGAAATGTTCGCTAATTCAATCATCTTACAGGCCCGCTAATTTTTGCGACTGTACATACAATATTCCGGTCAGCGGCAGCGAGATCAGCACCATCAACAGGGCGTAAGGCGCTGCGGCGACATAATCGATCTCACTGGTCAACGCCCAGAAACCGGTGGAAAGGGTGCGCGTCCCCAACGGAGAGAGCAGCAGCGTGGCGGTGAGTTCGTTGGTGATCCCGAGGAATACCAGTGCCGCACCCGCTGCCGCGCCCGGGGCGGCAAGCCGCATGGTGATCCCCCAGATGGCGCTGGCCTGGGTTTTGCCTAAACTGCGGGCGACGTTCTCCAACTCCTGTGGGGCCTGGGCGATCCCGGCGCGTAGATTCACCAGCCCACGGGGCAGGAACATCAGCAGGTAGGCCAGGAACAGGGTGATCTCGGTCTGATAGAGAGGACGGAAATAGTGGATCGTCACCGTCACCAGCGCCAGGGCGACCACGATCCCCGGCAGCGAACTGGTGAAGTAGTTGCACGCTTCCAGCATCCGGAACAACGGACGCGGATGACGCACCGTTAACCAGGTGACCGGGATGCCGGCCAGCATAATCAGCAAGGCACCGCCGGAGGCCAGCACCACCGTCTGACGCAGCGACAGCCAGAGATCGGCCTGATTCCAGTTTTCGATACCGCCCAGCCACAGCCAGCGACCCAGTACTCCAAGCGGCACCACTAAGGCCAGCGCAATCACCGCCAGGGAGAACAGCTGACCGACCAGAGTCAGAGGCAGATTCAGCTGCAGGCGATGCTGCTCCCGCGGCGCGCCTGAGCCCACCCGGGCGTAACGCGCTTTACCGCGCGTCGTTCCTTCGAGGGTGAGGAACAGCAGACAGCACAGCGCTAGCACCCCTGCCAGCATATTGGCCGCCGGGCCGCTGAAGGTGGACTGGAACTGATCGTAAATGGCGGTGGTAAAGGTATCAAAACGTATCATCGCATAGAGGCCGTACTCAGCCAGCAGGTGCAGGGTGACCAGCAGCGCCCCGCCCCAGACCGCCAGCTTCAGCTGTGGCATCACGATACGGAAAAAGACCGCCCATGGCGGGGTGCCTAACGAGGCGGCGACATCTTCCAGCGTCGGGTCGAGGCGACGCAGTACCGCCGCGACGGGAAGATATATAAACGGATAATAGGCCAGTACCGAGAGAAACACCCCGGCGCCCAGGCCGTGGATCGACGGCACCGCGCTGACCCAGGCATAGCTCTGCACAAAGGCGGGGATCGCCAGCGGCGCGACGGCGAGGATCGACCAGATACGCCGTCCGGCCAGGGTCGTGCGCTCGGTGAGCCAGGCAAGCATCACCCCCACCAGCACGCAGAGGGGAACCGCGATAACCACCAGCAGCAGCGTGTTGCTGAGTAGCTCAGCCACACGCGGGCGAAATATGAGTGCCTTGACCGTTTCCCAGCCAGTGTCAAAACCAATGACCACCACGAAGGCCGGCGGGATCAGCGATAACAGTGAAAACAGTATCGCGAGCAAAATCATCATCAACGCCGGGCGGCGTTGTACCCCACGCCGCCGGACATCCGGCGTGTGGGTAATATTGACCACTGACATCAGGCACTCACCACTGCATTAATTAAAGAAGACCGGCCTGGGTCATCAGGTCGATGACTTTTTTGTTGTTGAGCGTGGAAGGCTCAACCTTCGGCGCGTCCAGATCCTTCAGCGGCACCAGTTTCGGGTTGGATTCGGCATTGACGCCCACCGCGTACTCAAAGGCATCGTTAGTGCGCAGGCTGTCCTGACCCGCTTTGCCGGTGATCCACTTCACGAAGGCCTGAGCCTGCTGCTGATGTTTGCTGGAGGCCAGCACGCCGCCACCGGAGATGCTAACGAAAGCGCCTGGATCCTGGTGTTTGAAGTAGTACAGTTGGGTGTTTTTGCTGTTTTCACCGGTTTTGGCCTGGTCGACAAAACGGTAGTAGTGGTAGATCACCCCGCCATCAATCTGACCGGCGTTAACCGCTTTCATTACCGTGCTGTTGCCTTTGTAGGCCACGAAGTTGGTCTTCATCGCTTTCAGCCACGCCAGCGTCGCTGGTTCGCCTTTCAGGGCCAGCACCGCGCTGACGATCGCCTGGAAATCGGCCCCGGATGGGGAGGCAGCCCAGCGCCCTTTCCACTCTGGCTTCGCCAGATCCATCAGCGATTTCGGCAGTTGGGATTCATTCAGTTTCGCCGGGTTATAGACAAACACCGTGCTGCGCGCGGCGATGCCGATCCAGCGACCATGTTCCGGGCGATACGCCGGGGCAACCTGGTCGAGGGTGGCTTTATCCAGCGGGGCAAAGAGTTTTGCGTTATCGACCAGTACCATGGCCGGGGAGTTTTCGGTCAGGAAGACGTCGGCCGGTGAGGCGCTGCCCTCCTGTACCAGGGCGTTGCCCAGTTCACTGTCGCCGCCGTTACGCAGCGTCACTTTGATGCCGGTCTCTTTGGTGAAACCGTCAACCCAGGATTTGACCAGATTTTCATGCTGTGCGTTGTATACCACGATCCCGTCGCTGTTCTCCGCCGCACCGGCGATAGGTGTGAGCAAAACAGAGGAAATCATCACAGCAAGCGTGCAAAAAGACGATAAGCCATATTTCATACGTTAATCCTTCACAGAAATGAGCACATAACACCAGAGTGAACAGCGGGCGGATTAAATCACAACGGCATGGAAATGATAATGAATATGATTACCGTTTTTAAATAATGGTAATAAATGCGGTGGATTGCGACTTTACTTCCATAAAAATCCTGAATCGAAACCATAGGTCACAGGAAGATTAAGAAAGCCTTAAGGCGGCGTTTCGCAACTATAACAGGGCTATAAATTCACCCAATTTCATTAAACTGTTATAGTTAAATTCTGCTTTTCTGTCTCTGATACTCTGCTTCTCACCTCTTTACCATAACAACCACACCGATTGACCTTGAGGTTGTGCATGTTTGGTTTAGATGCGTTTCATCTGGCGAGGATCCAGTTTGCTTTTACTGTCTCCTTCCACATTATTTTCCCGGCGATCACCATTGGTCTCGCCAGCTATCTGGCGGTGCTGGAGGGGTTATGGCTGAAAAGCAAAAACCCCGTCTGGCGCTCGCTGTACCATTTCTGGTCGAAGATCTTCGCCGTTAACTTTGGCATGGGCGTGGTCTCCGGGCTGGTAATGGCCTACCAGTTTGGTACCAACTGGAGCGGTTTCTCACAGTTTGCCGGCAGCATTACCGGCCCGCTGCTGACCTATGAAGTGCTGACTGCCTTCTTCCTTGAAGCCGGTTTTCTCGGCGTGATGCTGTTCGGCTGGAACAAAGTCGGGCCGGGGCTACACTTCTTTGCTACCTGCATGGTGGCGCTGGGCACCATCATCTCCACCTTCTGGATCCTCGCCTCCAACAGCTGGATGCAGACCCCGCAGGGCTTTGAGATCGTCAACGGCCAGGTGGTGCCGGTAGACTGGTTTGCGGTGGTGTTTAACCCTTCATTCCCGTATCGCCTGCTGCATATGTCCATTGCCGCGTTTCTCAGCAGCGCGCTATTTGTCGCAGCCTCGGCGGCATGGCACCTACTGCGCGGCAACAACATCCCCGCCATTCGCCGCATGTTTTCTATGGCCTTGTGGATGACCCTGATCGTTGCCCCCATTCAGGCGATGGTCGGGGATATGCACGGCCTGAATACCCTGAAGCATCAGCCGGCCAAAATTGCCGCCATTGAAGGTCACTGGGAGAACCTGCCCGGCGAGCCGACTCCGCTGCTGCTGTTTGGCTGGCCGGATATGGAGCAGGAACGCACCCGCTACGGTCTCGAAATTCCCGCGCTCGGCAGCCTGATCCTCACCCACAGTCTGGATAAGCAGGTGCCTGCGCTGAAGGAGTTTCCGAAAGAGGATCGACCTAATTCCACCATCGTCTTCTGGTCGTTCCGCATTATGGCCGGGCTGGGAATGCTGATGCTGTTGCTGGGGGCCATCGCCCTGTGGCTGCGCTATAAACAGCGGCTCTACCACTCCCGGCCGTTCCTGTGGTTTGCCCTGCTGATGGGGCCGTCAGGGTTAATTGCCATTCTCGCCGGATGGGTGACCACCGAAGTGGGTCGTCAGCCGTGGGTAGTGTACGGGCTGCAACGAACCAAAGATGCGGTCTCGGCCCATGGCGATCTGCACATGAGCGTCAGCCTGCTGGCCTTTATTGTGGTCTACACCTCGGTGTTTGGCGTCGGCTACAGCTATATGGTGCGCCTGATTAAAAAGGGGCCACAGGAAGCAGAGTCCTTCCCGACCGAACACGATGGTCGTCCGGCGCGCCCGCTCTCGGCGGCGAGCACTGAATTTACTACCAAGGAGACACCATAATGGGTATCGATCTCTCCCTGATCTGGTTTGTGATTATTGTCTTCGCCACCCTGATGTATATCGTGATGGACGGGTTTGATCTGGGGATTGGCATTCTGTTTCCCGCCATCCAGGACGCCGACGACCGTGACGTGATGGTTAACAGCGTCGCCCCGGTGTGGGACGGGAACGAAACCTGGCTGGTGCTGGGCGGGGCCGCGCTGTTCGGTGCCTTTCCGCTGGCCTATGCGGTGATCATCGATGCCCTGACCATCCCGCTGACCCTGATGCTGATCGGCCTGATTTTCCGCGGCGTGGCGTTTGAGTTCCGCTTCAAGGCGACGCCTGCGCACCGCCCCTTCTGGGATAAGGCCTTTATTGGCGGCTCGGTGCTGGCCACCTTTACTCAGGGCATGGTGGTGGGTGCGGTGATTAATGGCTTTGCGGTCAGCGGCCGCGCCTTTGCCGGCGGTCCGTTCGACTGGTTCACCCCGTTTAACCTGTTCTGCGGCCTCGGGCTGGTGGTGGCGTATGCCTTTTTAGGTGCCACCTGGCTGGTGATGAAAAGTGAAAACCCGCTGCAGGGGCGGATGCGTCAGGTCTCGAAACGTCTGCTGCTGGCGCTGCTGGGGATTATCGCGGTTATCAGCATCTGGACGCCGCTCTCCCAGCCCGCCATCGCCGACCGTTGGTTCAGCCTGCCGAATCTGTTCTTCCTGCTGCCGGTCCCGGTGCTGGTGGTGGTGTTGGGCCTGTGGCAGTGGCGCAGCCTCAATAACCCGCACAGCCACCATCTGCCGTTCGTGTTGACCCTCGGGTTGATCTTCCTTGGCTTTAGCGGGCTGGGGATCAGCATCTGGCCGCATATCATTCCGCCATCGATTACCTTATGGCAGGCCGCTGCGCCAGCCCAGAGTCAGGGCTTTATGTTAGTGGGAGCGCTATTCATTATCCCGATCATCCTTGTCTACACTTTCTGGAGCTATTACGTATTTCGCGGCAAAGTCCAGCCTGGGGAGGGCTATCACTGATGAATCAACCTGTCTGGAAACGTCTGATGTGGATGGTGATTATCTGGGGCGGCAGCGTACTGGCGCTGGCGCTGGTGGGGATGTTCTTCCGGGTGCTGATGAGTGCAGCGGGGTTTAAGTCGCATTAATACGGCTCCCTCTCCCTTAGGGAGAGGGTTGGGGTGAGGGTGCACATGCGGCTGAGGAGGTGGTTCCGTTCACCTCACGTTCCTTGCTTGTCTGATACGCCAAAACGGTGAACGTGCCAGGGGGGCTCGCCGCCTCCCCCCTGGCTACCCCGGCTCCCGGCAAAGAAAATCGCCGCTTCGCGGTCCCTTCGGCTTATTCCCTTCGGCTATCGGGTCGGGCACCAGCCTGCATCCATGCAGGCTATGCCCTCTCGGCGCGTCCCTGCGCCTCGCCCCGGCCTACAGGAAACGCCTCAGCGATTTTCAGCCGGACCAGGGAGCCGCTGTAAGCTCTTAATTTCCTTATATTGCTGTATTGCTTTAAGAATAAGAAAACCATAATCCCTTCCTCAAACAAAAAGAATTTCTTATTACCTACAAAATCTGACAAAACCTTTCCTGCCTTTGAAAAAGCGAATAATAACCCAACGAAACTATCGGCATGATGACCGCTCAACGTAACCGGGTGGTGGCAGAATGTTTACGAAAGCGTTATCGATAGTGTTACTGACCTGTGCGTTATTTTCCGGTCAGCTGATGGCAGGACATAAAGGACATGAATTTTTTTGGGTGAAAAATGTGGATCAGCAACTGCGCCACGAAGCCGACAGCGATGAGCTGCGCGCCGTGGCGGAGGAGTCAGCAGAAGGCTTGCGCGAACACCACCACTGGCAGAAGTCGCGCAAACCCGATACTCACTTTCTTTGATTAACTGCCTTTACGCTTCGGCAACGTTTTCAGCAGATCGTCAGGGCTGACGGAGGCCACAATGCTGCCCGGCTGCGGCATTTTGAAGATGTGGTTTTTCATCTTGCCGATGACGTGCATCTCACACGGACGGCAGTCGAACTTCAGGGTTAACACCTCATCGCCGTTCACCAGCTGCATCGGGGTGGCCTTCCAGCTCTTGATGCTGCCCTTCGCCTGCTTCGGACAGAGGTTAAAGGCGAAGCGCAGGCAGTGCTTGGTGATCATCACCGGCACGTCGCCCTTCTCTTCGTGCGCTTCATAGGCGGCATCGATCAGCTCGACGCCGTAGCGCTGATAGAACGCCCGCGCCTTGTGGTTGTAGACGTTCGCCAGGAAACTCAGATGCGTATCCGGGTAGACCGGCGGCGGCACAGACACCGCTTTGCGGCTGCCGCGCGGGTAGTTTGCCAGTCGCGCCGCGTCCAGCATCTCTGCCGTTTCACGACGGAACTGATTCAACAGGCTGTTCGGAATGAACAGCGCATCCGCCAGATTGACCTGAATATCGCGGGCGTAATAGATCGTCTGACCGAGTTTTGCCACGCCATCCTTCAGGCTGTTCAGCGCTTTTTCGGTGTTATTAGCTACTTCAAACATCCCGTCGAGGGTATGAGTTACGCTGATGCCATCTTCACAGGTCATGGTGAGGATCAGCTGCTCTTCCCAGCCGCCCAGCTCGATATCCACCGCAATGCGACGTTCGCTGGAGGTTTTCAGCAGCGCCTGCTGCCAGTTGTGGTCGAGGTTGCGGTTCAGGGCCGCATGCGGACGCGCTTTATAGAGGTCGGCCGGCATCTCGTTCGGCCAGACGCGGTAGCGATTTTCAGCAGTTTTCTCAACCGTATTGGCGCGGAAGCCCACCACTTCACGCTTGATCATCACGTTCAGGCCATCGCCGTTCGCCAGCGGTTCGGTCACTTCTACGTCGAGATACTCTTTCGTCACCTTGAGCACTTCACCCACCGGCAGGCCGATAAATTTCGGTGAATCGAAGGCACCGATGTCGTCTTTACGCGCATTCACAAAGTAGTCGGTGCTGCCGCGGTGGAAGGTCTTATCGGTAGACGGAATAAAGAAGTGCTCGGTGCGCCCGGCTGAGCTGCGCGCCAGGCCACCGCGATCCTCAATGATGGCATCGAGCATCTGACGATAATGGGCGGTGATGTTCTTCACGTAGCTCATATCTTTGTAGCGCCCTTCAATCTTGAAGGATTGCACGCCCGCATCGATCAGCGCGCCCAGGTTGGCGGTCTGGTCGTTGTCTTTCATCGACAGCAGGTGTTTTTCAAAGGCTACCACGCGGCCCTGATCGTCTTTCAGGGTATACGGCAGTCGGCAGGCCTGAGAGCAGTCGCCGCGGTTGGCGCTGCGCCCGGTCTGGGCGTGAGAGATATTGCACTGCCCGGAATAGGCCACGCACAGGGCGCCGTGAATAAAGAACTCGATGGTGGCGTCGGTCGCCTGGCGGATATCGCGGATCTGATTGAGGTTCAGCTCGCGCGCCAGCACGATCTGGGTGAAACCGGCATCGGAGAGAAACTTCGCTTTCTCCACGCTGCGGATGTCGCACTGGGTACTGGCGTGCAGCTCAATCGGCGGGATTTCCATCTCGAGGACACCCATATCCTGCACGATCAGCGCGTCGACGCCGGTCTGGTACAGGTCGGTGATCAGACGCTGTGCGGGCTCCAGTTCATCATCATGAAGAATGGTGTTCAGGGTCACGAACACCTTCGCCCCGAAACGGTGGGCGAACGGCACCAGATCGGCGATATCGCGCAGGCTGTTGCTGGCATTATGGCGGGCGCCAAAGCCAGGGCCGCCGATATAGACCGCATCGGCACCGTGAAGGATCGCTTCACGGGCAATGGCGGCGTCACGAGCCGGGCTTAAGAGTTCAAGATGATGGGATGGCAGGCGCATACTTCGTCGTTATCCGTTATGGTCAAAATGGCGGCTATTGTAGTCAGAAGTATGGGCCAGTGAAACAGTTTTGCGCGCCTTTAGCGGGGATAATGGATAAGTGAGTGAAAGTGCACCGTTTGGCCGCTGCTGTTGCGGTAGGCGTGCGGTTTATCCCCGGCAAAACGCAGGCCGGTATCGGGGGCCAGCGTCTGCCACACGCCGTCGATCTGCATCTCCAGTTCCCCGCTGATCACCACCACGTGCTCAATCACCCCGGCTTCGTGCGGCGTGGACTCGCTGATCGTGCCCGGCGCGAGGGTTATCGAGAAGTGGTCATACTTCAGCGTCTCGTCCCAGGGGAACAGCGGTTTGACCACCATCGCCTGCTGCTGTGGGTCGAATACCGGCGGGCTCTCCGCTTCGGGCGTGATAAAGGTCGAGAACGGCACGTTCAGCCCGGTGGCAATTTTCCACAGCGTTGAGACCGTCGGGCTGGATTCGTTGCGCTCTACCTGACCGAGCATCGCTTTCGACACGCCGGTCTCTTCGGCTAGCTTTGACAGGCTCCAGCCGCGCGCCTGACGCAGCGTTTTCAATGTGATGGCAAGATGTTGAGTGATGTCCATGGGCCCTCCCGTTGCCGCGAGTGTAGCACTTGTATGCTATAACGCACAGTGCTACATTTGCGGCTGTTATAACGCACAACGGAGTTCCCATGCGCCCATCTTCGCTCACTTTTCCCACCCTGTTAGCGGGTTTTGTTGCCGTGCTGGTGGGTTACGCCAGCTCTGCCGCCGCCATCTGGCAGGCCGCTGCGGCGGCAGGTGCGACGGCCCCGCAGATCGCCGGCTGGATGACGTCGCTGGGGATCGGCATGGGGATCAGCACCCTGGCGCTGTCGTGGTGGTATAAAGCCCCGGTGCTCACTGCCTGGTCGACGCCCGGTGCTGCCCTGCTGGCGACCAGCCTGCAGGGGGTAACGCTGTCAGAGACCGTCGGCATCTTTATCTTTGCCAATGCCCTGATCCTGATTTGCGGCGTGAGCGGCCTGTTTGCCCGGCTGATGAAAATCATCCCCCATTCGCTGGCGGCGGCGATGCTGGCAGGCGTCCTGCTGCGCTTTGGCCTGCAGGCCTTCAGCAACATGGAGGGGCATCTGCTGCTTTGCGGGAGTATGCTGCTGGCCTGGCTGCTGACCAAAGCCTTTGCCCCACGCTATGCCATCGTGGCGACCCTGCTGGTGGGCGGCGCGGTGGCGGCGCTGAAAGGTGACGTTGTCACTGAACAACTCAGCTTCGCGGTGGTGATGCCGGAATTTATTACTCCGACCTTTAATCTGACTACGCTGATCAGCATCGGTCTGCCCTTCTTCCTGGTGACCATGGCCTCGCAGAATGCGCCGGGGTTCGCCACGCTTAAAGCCTCCGGCTATCCGGTGGCCGTCTCGCCGCTGATCGTCTTTACCGGCGGGCTGGCGCTGCTGCTGTCGCCGTTCGGGGTGTATTCGATCTGCATTGCGGCGATCACCGCTGCCATCTGCCAGAGCCCGGATGCGCACCCGGATGCCGATAAGCGCTGGCTGGCCGCCGCGGCAGCGGGTGTTTTTTATCTGCTGGCGGGGATTTTCGGCGGCTCGATTAGCGGGCTAATGGCCGCCCTGCCGCTAAGCTGGATCCAGACCCTGGCGGGACTGGCGCTGCTGGGCACCATCGGCGGCAGCCTGCATCAGGCGCTGCACAATGAGACCGAACGCGATGCTGCTGTCGTGACCTTTCTGCTCACCGCCAGCGGCACGACCCTGGCCGGGATCGGCTCAGCATTCTGGGGATTAGTGGCGGGCGGCGTGTGCTACGCCCTGCTGCTACGCACCCGACGCGCGTAGCTGGGACGGCGTCAGCCCGGTGGCGGCGCGAAAGCGGTTACTGAAGTGGCTGGCGGAGCTGAACCCGCAGGCCAGGGCGATCTCGGTCAGCGGCTGGCGGGTGTGTCGCACCAGGTTTTTGGCCTTCTCCATGCGCCGCTGCATCACATACTGGTGCGGCGCCATCTGCATAGACTGACGGAACATGCGGGCAAAATGAAACTCGCTTAAGCTCGCCTGCGCAGCAAGATCTGCCAGGGTCAGCGGCTGGGCCAGATTCTCCTCGATAAACCCCAGCAGGTTACGCAGCACGAACGGCGACAGGCCGCCCGTTACCGTGGGCAGCGCCCACTGCACGTTGCTGTAATGCTGCACCAGATGGGTCAGCAGCAGCGTGGAGGCGGTACTGAGCGTGAGCTGATTGGCCGACTGCTGCCAGTCGCAGCCGAGGATAAAATGGCGATACAGGGCGGTTATGCTGGCGTCGTCGCCAAACAGATTTTCGTCGAGGGTCAGGCTGTAGGGGCTCTTGTCCCAGATCTGCTCCCCAACGTTGCGCAGGTGATCGTCGGTACAGTACAGGTGAATAAACGACAGGTCGTCACGGATATCCCAGCTGGACTCGCTCTCTTTCGGCATCAGGCAGAAACGGTCCGGGCCGCCGCCGTTTTTCCAGCCTGCGCTGGTTTTGTGATAACTCTCGTAGCCGTCGGCAATATAGAGGCTCAGGGTGTGGTGATCGCAATATTGCGTAATGGTGTCGCGTTTATTTGACCAGGCCGCCAGTTGGATCCCTGAATTCAACGCCACGGCATTGTGCAGCACCGCTTTATGTCTGCGCAGATTTTCAAAGGCACCGTACATCTCAGCCATAATCACTCACACACTGATGAATAAGAATCAACAAGTCTAAAAAGATCTGCCATTCAGTGCCAGTCCTGTTCACTCTCCGTCGGGAAAAAAGCGCAAGAATATGCAAGTCCGCCGCAAGTCTGTGAAAGAAGGCCATTCTTTCTGTCGCCATACTGAGTCCAGACTTTGCTGAAAAGAGAAATAACGATGAACGCATTATTATACGCGCTGGTAGTGGTGATCTGGGGAACCACATGGATAGCCATCTTCTTACAACAGGGGCCGGTACCTGCTCCGGTCTCGATTTTCTGGCGCTTTGCCGTCGCCACCGCCACCATCATGACGGTGCTTTTACTATTACGACGTCTGCGCCCGCTCGCCCTGCGCGACCATCTGTTTTGCGGCCTGCAGGGCTGCTGCGTCTTCTGTTTCAACTTCTGGTGCTTTTACACAGCAGCGGCATATATCAATACCGGCCTCGAATCGGTGATTTTTTCGATGGCGGTGCTGTATAACGCCCTGAACAGCTTCCTGTTCTTTGGCCAGCGCCCGCCGGCACGCTTCTATCTGGCGGCGGCGCTGGGCCTGCTCGGCATTATCACCCTGTTCTGGAACGATCTGCTCGCCAGCGGCTGGAGCGCCGGTCTGCTGTTTGGCATTGCCCTTTCGGCGCTGGGTACCTACGGCTTCTCACTCGGGAATATGATCAGCCTGCGCCACCAGCGTAACGGGCTGGAGACCATGACCACCAACGCCTGGGCGATGCTGTACGGCACGCTGGTGATGGGGGCGATTGCGCTGATCCGCGGGGATGACTTCACGCCGGTCTGGTCGGTAAGCTATATGGGTGCCCTGCTCTATCTGGCGCTGTTTGGCTCAGTGATTGCCTTTGGCGCTTACTTTACGCTGGTCGGACGGATTGGCGCAGGCAAAGCGGCGTACAGTACTCTGCTGTTCCCGCTGGTGGCGCTTTCATTTTCGACGGTGTACGAAGGGTATGTCTGGCACAGCAACGGGATTGCCGGGTTACTGCTGATCTTAACAGGGAATCTGGTGATGTTTGCCCGACCGGAGAACTGGTTTAAACGGCTGAGAGTGGCGTAAAAAAAAACCGGCCTGCGCGATGCAGGCCGGTCTGTTGTTATTTGGTTTTATTTACATCAAACATGGTGGCATCTGTCGCCATATCATCAACAACCTGCTTCAGGGTCGCGAAGGTCATTGGCGTACTTTCGTTATTCAGCTCTTTACCTTCACCCTTACGGACGACTTTGATAACCGGCTTATTGGTTTTGGAGTCAATCAGCTCGCCTTCAAAGTACAGGTGGGTATCCATGGTACGGTGACCGGTGGCCATCTGCGTGCCGGCAACGACCAGAGCAACAGGGACAACTTCATAGAACTGCAGGCCCTCTTTCTGCGAGCTAACACCGGTGATAGCACCGCGGAAGATCAGGCTGCGTGGACCAGGAGACGCGACAATCGGCTTACGCTGGCCGACAGCGGTTTTCATTTTGGTGTTGGTATAGTTTAACAGTTCATCCAGCGTGCGTTGACCGATCTGGGTGGTTGGCTTTGGTGTCGGATAATAGGTGATATTATTCCAGACAATGCTGTCGTAGTTTGCTTCGTTATAAGACGGGTCAACCCAGCGCAGTGTCGGCTTACCCGATGCAGAGGTGGTTTCTTTCAGCCCAGAGTAGTCTTTTAAAAAACCTGAATATTGATCAGGCGCAGCCACTTTTGAAGCACAGCCAGCGAGAAGCAACAGGCCGGAGAGCGCGGCAACTTTAAATAAAGTATTAGTACGCATAATGGGTGTGTCCCTGTTAAGTGCAAATATGCAATTGAAGTTATAGCAAATGTTGGCTGAAAGAAAAGTGACAAAAAATGATGAAGACAGCACAAATTGAAAAAAAACTGCCCGCCATGATGGCGGGCAGCGTTAAACGTTTATTTTATATCCACTTGCCAGAATAAATGTTTACCGAACGGGTCAATTTCGTAACCTGTTACTTCCTTGCGCACAGGCTCAAAAATAGTTGAGTGCGCAATCATTACTGCCGGCATTTGATCGTGCATCATTTGCTGCGCCTGTTTATATAACGCAATCCTTTTATTCTGATCGGTAATTGATTTCGCCTCAGCAATAATTTTATCAAATGGCGGATAACACCATTTCGCGGAATTAGACCCTCCGTTGGCCGAGGTGCAGGTAAAGAGCGGGCCAAAGAAGTTATCCGGGTCGCCCGTTGCCGTGGTCCAGCCCATCAACGCCGCCTGATGCTCGCCGCCTTTCACCCGCTTGAGGTATTCCCCCCACTCGTAAGTGACGACTTTGGTCTGCACGCCGACTTTCGCCCAGTCGGCCTGGATCATCTCGGCCATCCGTTTGGCATTAGGGTTATAGGGGCGCTGCACCGGCATGGCCCACAGGTCGATAGTCATCCCGTTAGCAAAACCGGCCTCTTTCAGCAGGGCTTTGGCTTTTTCCGGATCGTAATCGTAGTCTTTCAACTCACTGTCGGCGCTCCAGACGCCAGGCGGCAGCAGGTTTTTCGCGGCGGTGCCGGTGCCCTGGAAGACCGCCTCAATAATCGCCGGTTTGTTGATCGCCATCGCCAGCGCCTGGCGCACCTTGACGTTATCCAGCGGCGGTTTTTGCGTGTTGAACGACAGGAAACCGGTATTAAGACCCGCCTTGCTCATCAGGTTGAGATCTTTGTTGGCCTTCATCCGCGGCAGATCGGCGGGGTTCGGGAACGGCATCACCTGGCACTCGTTTTTCTCCAGCTTGGCGAAGCGCACCGAGGCATCCGGAACGATGGTGAACACCAGGCGATCCAGTTTGGCTTTGCCCTGCCAGTACTCCGGGAACGCGGTAAACAGAATACGTGAGTCCTTCTGGTATTTCGCCAGCTTAAACGGCCCGGTGCCGATCGGCTCCATGTCTACCTTCTCCGGGGTGCCGGCTTTCAGCATCGCATCGGCATATTCTGCAGACAGGATCGAGGCGAAATACCAGCCCAGATCGGCCACGAAGGGTGCTTCCGGGTGAGCCAGGGTGAAGCGCACCGTATGGTCATCCACTTTATCGATAGCGGTGATCAGCTTGCCGAACTCCAGGCTCTCGAAGTTGGAGTAGTTGCCGTTGGAGACGTTGTGATAAGGATGACTGGCATCTTTCTGACGCATAAACGAGAAGATCACATCATCGGCGTTAAAGTCTCGCGTCGGCGTGAACAACTTGTTGCTCTGGAACTTCACCCCTTTGCGCAGATGGAAGGTATAGATCTTGCCATCCTCGCTGACGTCCCAGCTTTCGGCCAGGCTCGGCACCAGATGGGTAGTGCCCGGGGTAAAATCCACCAGCCGGTTATACACCGGTACGGCGCTGGCATCCACGCTGGTGCCCGAGGTATACAGTTGCGGGTTAAAGTTCTCCGGCGATCCTTCCGAACAATAGACCAGCGTTTTCGCGGCAACGGTGGAACTGACCGTCAGCGCGGCTACGGTCAGAGCCAACGTTGTGAGGTTGCTTTTCATCGCGTTTTCCTGTCTTTTAATTTGACGGCTAATGAATTTTTGTCGTGCCAAACCATAAATAACACTAAAGTGATTTTGCAAACACCTGATAACTCAAATAAAGAAGGATCCACCATGGCTTCAGCCCTCGCCAGACAATTAACCCAACGCTTCTTCCGCTACCTGGCCATCACCAGCCAGAGCGATCCGAAGGTGAAAACCCTGCCCTCCACCCCTGGCCAACATGAGATGGCGCGGGCGCTGGCGATGGAACTGCAAACGCTGGGTCTGGACGATATTGTCATCGACGAGTTTGCCACCGTCACCGCCGTCAAAAAGGGCAATGTCCCCGGCGCGCCGCGCATCGGTTTTATCACCCATATCGATACCGTCGACGTCGGATTGTCACCGGATATTTATCCGCAGATCCTCACTTTTACCGGAGATGATCTGTGCCTCAACGCCGAAAAAGATATCTGGCTGCGCGTCAGCGAGCACCCGGAAATTCTGGCCTACCCCAACGAAGAGATCATCTTCAGCGACGGTACCAGCGTGCTGGGCGCTGACAACAAATCGGCAGTGACTGTGGTGATGACCCTGCTGGAGAACCTCACCGCCGAACATCAGCATGGCGATATCGTGGTGGCCTTTGTGCCGGATGAAGAGATCGGCCTGTGCGGGGCAAAAGCGCTGGATCTGGCCCGTTTTGACGTCGATTTTGCCTGGACCATCGACTGCTGCGAGCTGGGGGAGATTGTTTATGAGAACTTCAACGCGGCGGCGGCGGAAATTCGCTTTACCGGCGTGACGGCACACCCGATGTCGGCGAAAGGCGTGCTGGTGAACCCGCTGCTGATGGCCACCGATTACATCAGCCACTTCGATCGTCTGCAAACCCCGGAGCACACCGAAGGTCGCGAAGGCTATATCTGGTTTAACGGCATCCAGGCCGGGCAGAACGAGGCCGTGCTGAAGGCCAATATTCGTGATTTTGATCGTGACAGCTTTGCCGCGCGTAAGGCGCAGATTGGCGACGTAGCGGAGAAAATCGCTGCCCAGCACCCTACCGCGAAGGTGAGCTGGCATATCGAAGATACCTACAGCAACATCAGCAATGCGGTGGGAGAAGATCGTCGCGCGATCGACCTGATGTTTGAGGCGATGGAAAGTTTAGGCATTACACCGAAACCGACGCCGATGCGCGGCGGCACCGACGGTGCAGCCCTCTCGGCGAAAGGGCTGTTAACCCCGAACTTCTTCACCGGTGCCCATAACTTCCACTCGAAGTTTGAGTTTTTACCGCTGAAATCGTTCGAGGCTTCGTATAATACGGCGCTGCAGCTTTGCCTGTTGGCGGCACGTTAACTGGAATAACCCGGTCATAGAATGACCGGGTTATTTATTTTACTTAACCTGACGCGATTTATCGGCGTTTAGTTCTTCCCAGGATGCTTCAAGTATCCACAGACACTGAGCACCATCGATTGTCGCTAACAACGCTTTGCGAGTACGTTGGTAGAACGCCTCGACCTCGGTCGGTGATGTCTCGCTCGGTGGGGTACAGACAATATCGCTGCCAATCATATGCGGCCATTTTCCTGCGTCAATAGCTCGTAACGCTCTGAGAGTAGCGACGGTGTTGGTTGACAGAGCTGAGGCCATAGCGTCTTCCAGTTGCTGCGCCTGCCTAACGTCGGCAATAGCAGCCAGCGTCGGGGTCTGTTCAATCCACTGAGCCTCGCCAGTAGCCACGCCACGCAGAGCAGCAGGCCAATCTGTTCCTCCAGCCGTTGCCGAAAATGAGGCAGCAGACAGCAGCAAAACGGTCAGGCACTTCATCGCACCACCTCCAGATCGCCGCCATCGCGGAGTATCTGCCGACGGGTCGACAGCGAAAGAATAATACAGCCTGCAGATGCGAACCCTGCGGGACCTTCTATGCGCTCGCCATGTATACGAAACGCTGAGCGACCAAAAGTTTCGCCGGTGGTCTGCTCAAGAATAATGGTCACAGGCCCTTTAGAATTCGAATGTCCCGCGATTTTATAGATCCCTCTCGGTAGAGGACCCAGTCCTTTTACATGCTGACAATCGGGGTTATTTTTATTGGTAAGTGCGCCGGAATAGCCGGATTCTATTAGCTTGCCATCTTTATACATTTTGCCGGTCGACTGCTCATACTTCCATCCCATGATCCTCTCCTTATGCCGTCTTACGGTCGTTCCAGCTGTCTGGAGGCATCGACCTCTTTATCGAATGAATAAGGAGAATGTACACGCAGGCTGGTTGCCTTGCCGTTGTGCTTGTCGGTAGGTTGCATTACGCCATGGTTAAGGCCGATGATCTCAATGCTGCCCTCGCGCCCACGGACATCGACTGAGCCTTTTATATCCGCACCACCATCGTCTTTAAGCCATAAATATGCGGGGATTGCCATTTTGGTTAAACTCCATCTAAGAAAATACTTATAAGTTAAACACTTACGTGCAACCTCAAGCTATAGACCAAAATACAACCCGTCAATGTCTTAACTACGTGGATAAAAAACAATCTGCAATTTCATTGATGTAAATAAAAAAGGCCGGGAATATCCGGTCTGAGTCTGATAACGAACCTGTATTAACCTGTGCCCGCATTTATGCCGGGTGGCGGCTTCGCCTTACCCGGCCTACGTAGTGACCTTGTAGGCCCGTGCAAGCGAAGCGCCGCCGGGCAATCACACCGCAGAGGATTCGGTGCGGTCTGGTGCCCTCACCCCAACCCTCTCCCAAAGGGAGAGAGAGCAAAGAGAGTTAAGCCGGTTTACGCGCCAGCAGCGTGGCAAAACGCAATTTAATGCGATTCCCCTGGGCGTCGGTACGGTGTAGTTCGCCGACGTCCTCGTTGTATTTCAGCTGTTCCCAGCCCGCATAGTAGCCGCTCAGCTCTCCGGTTTTAAACGCAAACGGGAAGCCGACGTTGCATGGATAGTCTTCGGTATCCATCGCCGCGACGATCAGATTATAGCCGCCCGGTTTGGTGCAGCGCTGCATATTGTCTATCAGGCTCGGAATGGTCTCCGCCTGCAGGAACATCAGCACCACGGTCGACAGGATAAAATCGTATTCACCGTCAAAGCGCAGGCTGTTGAGATCCTTAATCGCGGTCCGCAGGTTAGCGATCCCCTCTTTGGCCTTGATGCTCTCGATGTTATCGATGCTTGCCGCATTCTTATCCCAGGCGGTGACATCAAAACCGTTCGCCGCCAGGTAGAGGCTGTTGCGCCCGTTGCCGCAGCCGAGATCCAGGGTTTTGCCCGGTTTAACAATCCCTGCGCTGTATACCACTTCGGAGTGGGTGCGGGTCATGCCATATTTTTCGGTAAAGTAGTTCTCATCAAACACAGTCATTCTCTTTCCTCAGCTTGCATAAGCGTTGCTTTGTCTGCACGGACCAACAATTTCCCCTGCATTAGCAGGATAAACGTGCGCACCAGTAATAGCGCAATGATGGCGTTGGTAAAAATAAACAGCGGGATGGCGATAGCATGGAACAAACCGGACGGGCTACTCTGCCCCAGATGCAGGCCGGTAGTGGCCAGCGCCGAGACGCCGAACGAAAAACTCCAGAACGACGCATTAAACGGCTGCGACAGATACCAGGGCATCAGGCGCAGGGTAAAGAGCAGCTGTAGCAGGCCGTAGCCGAACAGCATTTTGGCGAAGGTATCAGCCTCGCCGCCGTTGACGCTGAACCAGGCGCTGCAGGCTACCAGCGCGGGTGCCAGCTGGATCCCGAGCGAGGTACGCATCGCCGGGGGCAGTTCGCCCGCGCTGCGCAGACGTTGCAAAATCACCGGCTCCAGGCTCAGCCAGGAGAAAACGCCCGCGCCGAGAAACACCAGCCCGGCATCATGAAACCCGAGCGCGCCGCAGGCCATGGCGCTGATAAAGTTATTCGCCACCGTGGGCAGATAGAGGCCGGGGGTGGTCGCCTCCTCCGGGTGTTTGCCGCGCCACAGTCCGGCAGACTGCCACGCCGCATAGCTCAGTTGCACCACCACCCCGACGGCAAACAGGACCAGCGCCAGCGGGCGATACCAGGGCACAAAGCCAATCGCCACCAGCATGGTCGTCGCCGGAAACAGGCTAACGAAGCTGCTCATTACCGGATGACGCATCTCCGCCAGCAGGCTGCGCGGAAACCGCACCGCGCGGGTGAGAAACGCAACGGTCAGCAGGAGCCACATCACCACCGCCAGCGTCACCAGGATTTCGCCCGGCCAGCGGGTTACCGGCCAGAGGGTGCTGGCGTAACGCCAGGCGAAGCCCATCCCAATGGTCCCCAGCACCATACCGTAGTAGCCCGCGGGTAAATTAAGAACGCGTTCAGTTGCTTGGGTTTTATACATAATTTTTAATCTATAAATTATATTTGAAATGCTAGTTTAAGGCGTTTCATTTGCCGATGCCACTGTTTCGATCACGCTAAAGTTTGCTACGTTTAGTGGAGAGGACAACTGCGGGCACAGTGATGAAAAAATATCGACTTAGCGATGAGAGTCGTCTGCACCACTGGCAGGACGGCGAGACGAAAACAGCGGTAAAGGTGCGGCAGATTATCGCCGAGCGTGATTTCAGTGATGTGAAGAGCGGTACCCGGGGTGGCTGGATCGACGACGAATCGGCGCTGTCGCATGAGCATGACTGCTGGATCTACGATGAAAACAGCGTGGTTTTCGAGGGGGCGCAGGTCAGCGGTAACGCGCGCCTCACCCGGCCCTGCGTCATCAGCCATCAGGCTTCCGTGAGCGATAACGTCTGGGTCGACGGGGCGCAGATCGGTTACGGCGCGCGAGTCAGTGACAACGTCACGGTGCAGTCCTCGGTGGTGCGCGGCGAGTGCCATCTGTTCGACAACGCCCGCATTCTGCACAACAGCATGGTGATCGCCGCCAAAGGTTTAACCCCGGACCCGAACCAGATCCTGCGCATCTTCGGCGAGGCGACGGTCAGCCAGTCGCGGGTGGTGCATCAGGCGCAGATCTACGGCAACGCCATCGTCAATTACGCCTTCGTCGAGCATCGCGCCGAAGTGTTCGAGAATGCGCTGCTCGAAGGCAATGAGGTGAATAACGTCTGGGTGTGCGACTGCGCCAAAGTGTACGGCAATGCCCGCCTGCTCGCCGGGCTGGAAGAGGATGCCATCCCCACCCTGCGCTACAGCTCCCAGGTGGCGGAAAATGCCCTGGTGGAGGGCAACTGCGTGATCAAACATCATGTTCTGATTGGCGGCGACGCCTGGCTGCGCGGCGGGCCGATCCTGATCGATGACAAAGTGGTGATTCAGGGCCGGGCGCGCATTCGTGGCGAAGTGCTGATCGAGCATCATATTGAGATCACCGATGACGCGGTAATTGAAGCGTCTGAGGGCGAAGTGATTCACCTGCGCGGCGAGAAGATGATTAACGGCGCGCAGCACATTACCCGCACGCCGTTACTCGGGGCATTATGAGGTGCAGATCCGGGCGTAGATATTCTGGTCGTCATAGCCCCCGTTGAGGAATTCGGCCTCTTTCAGGCACCCTTCCAGCAGGAAGCCGTTACGCAGCGCCACCTGGTTACTGGCGGCGTTGTCGACGCGGCACTTGATCACGAAGCGTCGTATCTCTCCGCGTCCGGCGTAATAACGGATAAAGGCCTCCAGCGCCTGAGACAAAATCCCCTGCCCCTGATGCGCTTCATCCAGCCAGTAGCCGATATAACCGGTTTTATTTAGCGGCTCGATGGAATTGAACGACAGTACGCCCACCAGGGCGTTGTCGTGGAAGATGAGGAACATTTTGGCGTAACCGCGCTGGTGCAGCATCTGGTTGCTCAGGATGTTCTGGCGGGTATCATCTTCGGTGCCAACAAACTGCGGCCAGTTAAGGTAGTCCTGCAGATACGCCCGGTTTTTGACCACCAGATTGTGCAACTCGGTGGTGTAACGCTCGTCGGTAGCGCGTAGTTCGAGATGCGCATTGACGGGGATAATTTCTTCTTCGGTAATGGTGTTCATCGGTCAGCCTTTGTAGGCCGGGTAAGGCGTAGCCGCCACCCGGCAATGTCATACCGGTGCTGCATGCTCCCCCTCACCCCAGCCCTCTCCCTCAAGGGAGAGGGAGCAAAAGGCTTAACGCATGACGCGGTCATCCACGTACTGACGTTTATCCGCTGCCGGTGGGAAGTAGTGATATAGCCAGGTTTCGCTGATCGCCTCGCCCTGGCAGCGCAGGAACATCCGCATATCCACCGTATCGGTGGAGTCGCTGGTCGGATACCAGTCAAACAGGATGCGATACCCGTCGAACGGCTCCACGTAGAGGATCTCGATCTGCTTCGCTTCGCCGCTGGAGAGGGTGATCACTGGCTCGATTCCTTTCGGCGCAGCCGCTTTGAGATCGCCGCCCACAAAATCAACCGCGAAACGGCGCGCCCACACCTTCGGGTAGTTCTCGCCCGGGGCCCAGCCTTCCGGGAAGCCGCCCATCCCGGTACGGGTCGCCAGCACGTTCGCCAGTGGAGAGCGGACCGGCGGCTTCGCGCTCCAGTAAAGACGGTACTGGAAGTCCAGCTTATCGCCCGCTTTCACCGGTTTTTCTGGCTGCCAGAAGCAGACCACGTTATCCAGGGTTTCGCCGGTGGTCGGGATCTCCATCAGCCCCACGGTACCTTTCCCCCACTGGTTGCGCGGCTCGACCCACAGGCTTGGGCGTTTGTTGTACCAGCCCATGATGTCCTGATAGTGCGAAAAATCGCGATCGAGCTGCAACAGACCAAAGCCTTTCGGGTTCTTGTCGGTATAAGCGTTGAACTGCAGCTTCTGCGGGTTATTCAGCGGACGGCAGACCCACTCGCCGTTGCCGCGCCACATCGCCAGACGATCGGAGTCATGGATCTGCGGGTGGATGGTGTCGCACACGCGGCGCTCGTTGTTGCCGCAGGCGAACATGCTGGTCATCGGGGCGATCCCCAGCTGCTGAATGTCCTTGCGGGCATACAGATGGTTTTCGACGTCCATGATCACCTGGGTCTTCTCGCAGTGGATCACGAACTTATAGGCCCCGGTGATGCTCGGGCTGTCGAGCAGGGTATAGACGGTAAAGCTGGTCGCGCCCGGTTTGACGGTTTCAAACCAGAACGAGGTGAAGTCCGGGAACTCTTCTGTGCTGTCGGCATAGGTGTTCAGCGCCAGACCACGAGCGGAGAGTCCGTACTGGTAAGTATCATCCACCGCGCGGAAGTAGCTCGCGCCGAGGAAGGAGACGATGTCGCGACGCGCCAGCTCCGGCGATTTAAAGGCGCGGAAACCGGCAAAGCCTAAGTCGCTCTGCCCTTCCAGCTGCTTCGTGTCGACGCCCGCGTCGTGGTAGTTGAACAGCTCCGGGCGGAAGTGGATCTCACGCGCCTGCGAGGTCTGGCTGTCCAGCGAGAACATGCGCACCCGGCGGCGGAAACCCATCCCGACGTGGAAGAACTGCACGTCGAGCTGGCGGTTTTCGATGTTGTTCCACAGCGACTGCTTCGCATCGTACTGAATGCTGTTATAGGCCTGCGGCGTCAGCGTAGCCAGAGTATCCGGCAGCGGACGCGGCGCCCCGCCCCACGGTGTTTGCGCCAGGTCGTGCGCCATGGACTGCAGCACAGAAAAGTCGAAACGACGGCTCGAACCGTCCGCAATATCCGATTCAGCCGCACTGGCCGCCCGGGAAAAGAGCGCGGCGAGTCCGGAAGTCCCGCTCAGTGCGGCAACGGCCAGGGAGCCTTTTAAAAAACGTCTGCGATTCATGCCTGGAAAAACGTCCTTATGGTCGTGGGGTGGTGGGTTTCGCTTAGGGCGAAACAACGGCAAGAAAGAACATCATTAAGAGGGCACAGCCTAAACAAAAATGGTTAAGAATCCAATTATTGACAGACGAGAATATGCGCAAAGGGAGAAAGATTTTCATGTCGAGGAGATTTGCCCGAAAGGCAGGTAAAGAAAAGTATAAAAAAGCCCCTGCCGGACATCAGCGGCAAGGGCTAAAAGGTCAGATTGTTGTTATTTTACGCTGACATCGATACCCGGGAAGTACTTCTTCGCCAGCTTATCAATAGTGCCGTCAGCGCGAACTTTATCAATGGCGGCATCAAGCTGCTTTTTGGTGGCCTCATCGCCTTTACGCAGGCCATAGCCGATCCCGCTGCCGAGGATAGTGTCATCCGACACCGGCTTACCGATAAAGCCGAAGCCTTTCCCCGGCGGCTTGCTGAGGAAGCCCGCCTGCCCGGCGGCAGACATCACCAGCGAGGCGTCGATACGGCCATTGAGCAGATCGCCCCAGGCCATATTCTGATCTTTATACGACACCACGGTGACGCCCTGTTTTTCCCAGTGCTCCTTGGCGTAGGTCTCCTGAATGGAGCCCTGCAACACGCCAATGGTCTTGCCCTTCAGTCCTTCCGGCGTGGCATCTACCGCGCTGCCGGTTTTGCCCACCAGCTGGGACGGAATACGGTAGATCGGCTGGGTGAAGTCGATGCTCTGACGACGCTGGTCGGTGATGTTCATCGCCGAGTTGATGGCGTCGAATTTCTTCGCCACCAGCCCCGGGATCAGCGCATCAAATGAGGTTTCAACCCAGCTGCATTTCAGCGCTGCGGCGGCGCAGATTGCATTGCCGAGCTCAATATCAAACCCTTCCAGCTCACCCGAGGCGTTGCGGCTCTCAAATGGCGGGTACTCTGCTTCAACGCCGTAACGTAACTCTGTTGCCGCAAAGGAAGAAAACGAACACAGCAATCCCAGGCCGACAACGAAGGCTTTTAATTTCATGACTCAACTCCTTAGCGTGGTGTTACCCGACACAGGGCCTGCGCACCTGCCCGTAATGTTGCCTCATCTTTCGCAAAAGAGAGACGGATTAATTTGTTATCTGTCCCGTCGGTGTAGAACGCCGAGAGCGGGATGGTGGCCACACCGTAGTCAACGATCAGCCGTTTCACCAGCTCGCTGTCGCGCTCATCACTGAAGTGGCTGTAATCGGCCAGCAGGAAGAACGAGCCTGCGCTCGGCAGCAGACGGAAGGGTGAATCGGCCATCAGGCTGACCAGCAGATCGCGCTTGCGCTGGTAAAACGCCGCCAGCGACAGCCAGGTTTGCGGATCGGCCATGTGCTCGGCAAAAGCGTACTGCATAGGCGTATCGGCAGAAAACATTAAAAACTGATGGATCTTGCAGATCTCGTCCATCAATTCCGCCGGGGCCACGCAGTAGCCAACGCGCCAGCCGGTAACGTGGTAGGTTTTACCAAATGACGAGACGATCACGCTGCGCTCCGCCAGCCCGGGATGGGTCGCCATACCGTGGTGCGGCACCTCGTCAAACACCACGTGCTCGTACACTTCGTCAGAGAGAATAATGATATCCGTGTTGCGGGTAATGGCCGCCAGCTGCTCGAGATCGGCGGCCGAGAAGACCTGCCCGCTCGGGTTATGGGGCGTGTTGATGATGATCATCCGCGTGCGCGAGCTAATGGCAGCGCGAACTTCATCCCAGTTCACCGCGAAATCCGGCACCGTCAGCTTGATGGCGACCGGCGTCGCGCCCTGCAGACGCACAATCGGCGCGTAGCTGTCGAACGAGGGTTCAAAGTAGATCACCTCGTCGCCAGGATGCACCAGCCCGCTGATGGCCGAGTAGAGCCCTTCGCTGGCGCTGGCGGTGATCAGCACTTCGCTGGCGGCATCGTATTGGGTGCCATACAGCGAGGCGATTTTATCGGCGATACGCGCTTTCAGCGGTGCCAGCCCGGTCATCGACGCATACTGGTTATGACCCGCCTGCATCGCCCGGTGTACGCCGGCAATCAGCGCCGGATCGCACCCGAAATTCGGCGCACCCTGAGAAAGGTTGATGGCATTGTGCTCAGCGGAAAGCTGACCGATAACGGTAAAAATCGTGGTGCCAACGTCGGGCAGTTTGGAACGGGGTTGTATCGGAGTACGCAGCGTCATCGGAAAATCCTCTGGTAGAGAGTGCATAACTATTCAACCCGAACGCTATTGTGGCGACAATCGAATTGTTGTCATAATAGCCATGACAAAAAATCATACCTGGAGGTTCCGTGTCGCGTCGTTCGTTCCCCCTTACCGCCGTTGAGGCCTTTATCGTCACCGCGCGGCATCTGAATCTGACCCATGCCGCCAAAGAGTTGTGCCTCACTCAGGGGGCAGTGAGCCGCAAGATCGCCGCTCTCGAAAGCTGGTTCGGCTTTCCACTATTTGAGCGCCACGCCCGCGGGCTGCGGCTCTCCTCCCAGGGCAGCGCCCTGCTGCCGGATCTGCGCGCCTCATGGGAACACTTTTTGACGGTGGCAGACCAGGCCCGGGCGCAGCAAACCGTGGTGCGTCTCAAAGTTCCCACCTGCGCCATGCGCTGGCTGGTGCCGCGGCTGCTGCAGGTGGAGCGGGAACAGCCCGAGCTGCAGATTGCCCTGACCGCTACCAACGAGCACAGCGTCAATTTCAAAACCGAATCCTATGACGCCGCCATTGTGTTTGGCACCCAACTCAGCGCCGGGGATCTGCTGTTTGAGGAGGCGTTAACCCCGGTGGTCAGCCCCTTACGCCAGGGCTCAGCGGTGGAGTCACTTACCTTCCTGCACCCGACCCGGGATAAGACCGACTGGTCGCTATGGCTGGAAAAACAGACCGCGCAGCCACCTGTCATGCACAAAAATCAACACTTCGACACTATGGATCTGGCGATCACCGCCGCCATTCAGGGGCTCGGGGTGGCCATTGCCGACGAGACGCTGGTGGCGGAAGATATCCGCGCCGGGCGGCTGGTGCGGCCTTATGCCAGCAGCGTCAGAACCGGCGCCAGCTACCGGCTGGTGCTGCGGGAGTCGCGCGGTAAAGCGGCCGGGCTGGCCGCCTTTCGCCAGTGCCTGCTTAATCCAGACTGACGTGGTGCTTCATCACCCGCTTAAACAGCGCCATGCGGGCGCGCATAAAGCGGTTTTCAAGCTTAAATCCCGCATGTTTATTCACTCCGATACGCAACAGTACGTCCCGCCCGTGGTGACAGGCAGGCCAGCGCGTCGGGCCATCTAACGCGTCGCACTGCCGGCTGGCATGGCGGGCGAAGTTGACCCAGTAGTCGGCAACCTGGGCGGAGAAGGCCAGGTCGTTGTCATTCACGTAGCGCCGGGCGGGCTCGGCGAGCGTCAGGGTATCAAACACGTACGGCACCTCGTTGCCATGCCAGGCCCCGTTGACGTAGGTTGCGTGCTCGGCCTCTGCCACGTAGTCGAACCAGTAGCGCCAGCACGGCTGCCCTACCCGCCGCTGGGCCTGCATCACCACAAACCCCAGGGTGGTGAAGGCCATATCCCGGCACACCTGCCGTCCCAGCTCGGTATCGTCTTTGATGCCGGGATAGAGCAGCTTGATCAATCCCAGTCCCAGACGTCGCTCCCGACGCAGCTTCTGGATCTGCCCCGCGAGATCGATACCAAACACCGCCATCACGCTGGCTTCGTCGCTATTGGAGCCCACCATGATCGGCAACGGATGGTGGCGGGCGGCGAAAAAGACCTCCAGCATCGGCTCAGGTAGCACGCAATCCCCGGCGATGGGCGCAGGGGCGACGTTCAGCGGGGCCGTCAGCGGCCAGAGCGCCTCGGGTGGGATCGCCCGCAGCTGCTCCGCGGTGGCGTCCTGCAGCCCAAAGTGGGTCGCCAGCGCCTCGCCTTTTTTGAGGGCCTGCTCCCGGGGCGTGTCCGGCAGGGTGTATCCACTCTGGATAATCGCCTTATGAAACAGCCCTTTTGCCAGCGGTGAGGCCAGCAGCGACAGCACGCTGCGCGCCCCGGCGGATTCACCAAACAGGGTGATGTTGTTCGGATCCCCGCCAACCTGCGCGATGTTGTCCCGCACCCACTCCAGGGCGGCAATCTGATCGAGCAAAGCAAAGTTATGTACGATCCGATCTTCTTCTTCTGCCAGCGCCGGGTGGGCAAAAAAGCCCAGATGGCCCAGCCGGTAGTTCAGAGTCACCAGGATCGCCCCGCGCTGTGCCAGCGCCTTCCCGTCATAGGGGGGCAACCCGCCCGCGCCGAGGGTAAAGCCGCCACCGTGCAGCCAGACCATCACCGGGAGGGGTTCCGGGCGCTGAACCGGTGACCAGACGTTCAGGTAGAGGCAATCTTCCGAGAAACGCCCCGGATCGCCCCCACCCAGCTGCTGGCAGTACTCGCTGCTCTGCCAGCTCGACGGCGAAAAGGCATTGGCCTGCCGCACGCCCTGCCAACTTTCAACCGGCTGCGGTGAACGCCAGCGCAGCGGGCCCACCGGCGGCGCGGCGTAGGGAATGGCGCGCCAGACCTGCACCTCACCCTCCGTGATGCCGCTCAGCGCCCCCTGGCGCGTGGTGATTATCGGGGATAAGTCGTTTTCCATACTGACCTTAAATTAATGACACATCCCCGCAGAGTACCGTTTTCAGAGCAAACCGCAACGCCGCTTGCTGCGCTCTTCCGCCTCCCGATAGAGGGTGAACTCATCCAGCACCGGACAGCCCAGCGCCGCCTCAAAGGCATCGCGGCTGGCGTTGCCGTGGGTGCGGGCCTGGGTCTCGTTGCCGAGGTTCGACTGGAAGATCCCGGCGGCGCTCACCGGGAGGAAATCTTCATAGGTGATGGGCTGGGCCACCACCCAGCCGCGCTCAATCAGCGGCTGCGGATCGTCGCCCGGGCCAAAGGAGTGACGGTGCGACTCCCCGGCCGGGGTCAGGCGGTAGCGGAACCATGCCAGCCCCTGACGGCGCAGGAAGATGTCGCTGTCGGGAAATTCCCTGAACACCTCCTGTAGATGCAGCTGGTGAGTCAGGTTGTCTTTGCCCGTTCCGGCCTCGTTAAGCAGGCGATCGTACAGCTCGCGCCCTTTCGGGGTTAAGGCCACCCCGCGCTGTTCGATTTCGCCGAAGCGCGCGGTATGGGTCCCGCGCTGCTCACCGGCAAACAGGACCGGCTCTTCCAGCGCCTTAAAGCTGGTCTGGCGCAGCAGGAGCGGCACCTCCCGGCGCGGCGGCCCTTCAATCACCATCTTCGGCTCAATGCCGTACTCCGGCATCAAGGACTGCACCCGGTCGATATCCAGGGTGCGCGGCGTCAGGTGGTTGATGTGACAGCCCGGGAAGCAGACCACGTCGGCGATCAGCCGGTGTTCGTTGTGCAGCGCCTGATATGTTTCATGATCGACCGTGGCATGGCGATGCCAGCGGAAGGTCTCCAGCGCCTCCTGGACAAACTCCTCGGCCTGCGCCGGGGTGAACGCCCCTTCCGCGTCGTGCAGGTCAATCAGCTCCAGACAGCGGGATGTGAAGATGTTGCGGCGGGCGAGGATCGCCGCCGCCTGCTCGCGCAGGGGAACGTTATCAATCAGATCCAGGCGCAGCAGCGAGGTGAAGATGCGAAACGGGTTGCGGCACAGGGCGGCATCGTCAACCGGACGAAACGCGGTGGAGTGGACCGGCACCCCGGCCTGGGAGAGATCGTAATAGCTGACCGGGAACATCCCCATGATGGCGAACATCCGCCGCAGGGTAGCCAGTTCCATGGCCGTGCCGACGCGGATCGCCCCGTGGCGTTCGAGGTTAAGGCGAGCCAGTTCATCCGCGTTGGCCAGTTGTTCATGCAGCTTCGGGTTATTTTCCAGTACCGCCAGATTCACATCCGCGACCAGCTCCAGCAACGTCCCGTATTGCGGAACTTCCTGCTGATACATTGCCGACATCGCTTGTGAAAAGTTTTCCCGAATATCATCAGCCGTGATGTTGTTCGCCATGATGTAATGCCTCCAGTGAATATTACCTGGAGTGTAGAGAAGGCCATTGCGGCCGTCTGGAAGAATTTACGAATTGTGATCCAGGTGGAGAGGTGCTCATTTCCTGACTAGTAGCGAATTAAAGCCATTCAGGCACCTGCACAACTTTTTCCGGACATGTCCAAAATTTGCTTGTTACTCAATTAGATTGAATGTTAATAATAATTTGCTAGCAGGTTATCAAAATTAAACAACTTTACTTGTCACTTCGCTATCTCTGTTTTTAACATCGCCTATGGAAAAAAATGGTTTGTTTAGTCAGCGCATTCGTCTGCGCCATCTGCACACTTTTGTGGCCGTCGCTCAACAGGGAACGCTGGGGCGCGCGGCTGAAACACTCAATCTGAGCCAGCCTGCGCTCTCAAAAACGCTGAACGAGCTGGAGCAACTGACCGGTACTCGCCTGTTCGACCGTGGACGACTGGGTGCGCAACTCACCCTGGTGGGCGAGCAATTCCTGACCCACGCGGTCAAAGTTCTCGATGCCCTTAATACCGCAGGCCAGTCCCTGACGAAGCGTACCGACGTGCCGGGCGATGTGGTGCGCATCGGTGCGCTGCCTACCGCGGCGCTGGGCATTCTGCCTGCGGTCATTGGCCAGTTCCACAAGCAGCAGCGCAACATCACCCTGCAGGTCGCCACCATGAATAACACCATGCTGCTGGCGGGGCTGAAGTCCGGTGAGCTGGATATCGGGATCGGCAGAATGTCGGACCCGGAGCTAATGAGCGGCCTCAACTATGAGCTGCTGTTCCTTGAATCCCTGAAGCTGGTGGTGCGCCCGCGTCATCCGATCCTCAACGATACCGTGACCCTCAGCCGGGTGATGGAGTGGCCGGTGGTGGTCTCCCCGAAAGGCACCGTGCCGCGCCAGACTGCCGAAACGCTGCTGCAGGCGCAGGGATGTAAACTGCCGGCGGGCTGTATCGAAACCCTGTCAGCCTCCCTGTCGCGCCAGCTGACGGTGGATTATGACTATGTCTGGTTTGTCCCTTCCGGTGCGGTAAAAGAAGATCTGCGCCAGGGCACGCTGGTGGCACTGCCGGTGACCACCTCCAGCCCCGGCGAACCGATTGGGGTATTAACCCGCGTGGAAGCCCCGCTCTCCACCGCCACCCAGACGCTGCTCAGCGCGATCCGTAAATCCATGCCGGTGTGATCACACTTCCTCTATGCCCGTCTTGAAGACGGGCTTTTTGTTTCCGTTACTCAAATAATGCGAAATCATTCATTAACAATTGCGCTAAACAATTTAACAGATTTATCATACCCGCCGAATTCACCAAATGGTTCATTCAAATAACGCAGCGGTGAATTCTCTGGCGCTGTAACGGCGTCATGTCCGACTTTTTCATCATGGATCTTTTCTTCTGTTACCCATTTGGTTCAGGCCTGACTCTGCCTGTCCAGTGAAGACAAGATTATTTCAGGAGATAGAAATGACTAGAGGTAATTCGCTACGTGGGTTCCCCCGGATCCTGCTGTGGCTGCTGGTTGGTCTGATGACGCTCATCGGGCTGGCCGTTGGTGGGCTGGGCTTTAAGCTCGCCACCGTAGGAGGAAGCTGGTACTTCCTGATCATGGGCGTGGTGATGCTGATCGCCGCGTTCCTCATTGCGCGTCACCGCGCCAGCGGCATCGTACTCTACGCGGTGGCGTTTATCGCCTCTGCGATCTGGGCCGTCAGCGACGCGGGCTGGGATTTTTGGCCGCTGTTCTCGCGCCTGTTCACCTTTGCGGTGCTGGCGTTCCTCGCCGCCCTCGTCTGGCCATTCCTGCGTGGTGCGGGTCAGCCGGTGAATAAAGCCCCGGCGTTCGGCATTGCAGCGGTGCTGGCGATCGCCATGCTGGTGAGCTTTGGCTGGATGTTTAAGCCGCAGACGCTGGTTGCCGCTAACGAACCCGTCCCGGTTAAACCGGTCGCCGAAGGCCAGCAGCAGAAGAACTGGGAGCACTGGGGTAACACCACCCACGGCGACCGTTTTGCCGCCCTCGATCAGATAAACAAGCAGAACGTGAACGATCTGAAGGTCGCCTGGGTTGCCCATACCGGCGACATCCCGCAGAGTAACGGCTCCGGCGCAGAAGACCAGAACACCCCGCTGCAGATTGGCGACACCCTGTATGTCTGTACCCCGTACAGCAAGGTACTGGCGCTGGACGTGGACTCCGGGAAAGAGAAGTGGCGTTACGATTCAAAAGCCACTGCGCCAAACTGGCAGCGCTGCCGCGGTCTGGGCTACTTCGAAGACACCACCAATGTGACAACGTCAACGACAGAAACACAGCCTGCCGCCTGTGCGCGCCGTCTGTTCCTGCCGACCACCGACGCTCGTCTGATCGCCCTTAACGCCGATAACGGCAAGCTGTGCGAAGACTTTGGCGACCACGGCGTGGTTGACCTGAGCGTAGGCATGGGCGAAGTGAAGCCGGGCTACTATCAGCAGACCTCCACCCCGCTGGTGGCAGGTAACGTGGTTGTGGTGGGCGGTCGCGTGGCGGATAACTTCTCCACCGGTGAACCGCCGGGCGTGGTGCGTGCCTATGATGTGCATACCGGGAAGCTGGCCTGGGCCTGGGATCCGGGCAACCCGAACCTGACCGGCCTGCCGCCGGAAGGCCAGACCTACACCCGCGGGACGCCGAACGTCTGGTCAGCGATGTCCTATGACGCAAAGCTGAACCTGATCTACCTCCCGACCGGTAACGCCACCCCGGACTTCTGGGCCGGTGAACGTACCGAACTGGACGATAAATACAGCTCCTCGATTGTGGCGGTCGATGCCGCGACCGGACAGGTACGCTGGCATTACCAGACCACCCACCACGATCTGTGGGACTTCGACCTGCCTTCTCAGCCGCTGCTGTACGATCTCCCGGATGATAAAGGCGGTACCACCCCGGTGCTGGTGCAGACCAGCAAACAGGGCATGATCTTCATGCTCAACCGCGAAACCGGCGAGCCGGTCGCGAAAGTAGAAGAGCGTCCGGTGCCTGCCGGGAACGTCGAGGGCGAGCGTTACTCGCCTACCCAGCCGTACTCGGTCGGTATGCCGATGATTGGCAACCAGACCCTGAAAGAGTCGGACATGTGGGGCGCGACGCCGGTTGACCTGCTGCTGTGCCGCATCCAGTTCAAAGAGATGCGCCACCAGGGCGTCTTTACCCCACCGGGTCTGGACCGCTCCCTGCAGTTCCCGGGCTCGCTGGGTGGGATGAACTGGGGCAGCGTCTCGGTTGACCCGAACAACAGCCTGATGTTCGTTAACGATATGCGTCTGGGACTGGCGAACTATATGGTGCCGCGCGCCAATGTGGCTAAAAACGCCAGCGGGATTGAGATGGGGATCGTGCCGATGGACGGTACGCCGTTCGGCGCGATGCGCGAGCGTTTCCTGTCGCCGCTGGGTATTCCCTGCCAGAAACCGCCGTTCGGCACTATGTCCGCCGTGGATCTGAAGTCCGGCAAACTGGTGTGGCAGGTACCGGTGGGCACCGTGGAAGATACCGGCCCGCTGGGGATCCGCATGCATATGCCAATCCCAATCGGCATGCCGACCCTGGGCGCGTCACTCTCCACGCAGTCCGGCCTGCTGTTCTTCGCCGGTACTCAGGACTTCTACCTGCGCGCGTTCGATACCGCCAACGGGAAAGAGATCTGGAAAGACCGTCTGCCGGTGGGCAGTCAGTCCGGCCCGATGACCTACGTGTCACCGAAAACCGGGAAGCAGTACATCATCATCAATGCGGGTGGCGCACGTCAGTCACCGGATCGCGGGGATTACATCATCGCGTACGCCTTGCCTGATAAGAATTAATGCTCCAGCCGGCCACCTCGTGTGGCCGGTTTTTTTATCTTTATGGCGTGCCTGACAAGGAATTCTGCATCCAGGTCGCCGTTTTGCCGCCCTGGTAATTGATTACCCAACTCTGTCTGACGCCGGCTGGCCAACAGCTGCGCATTACCGCTCGTTTTGTCTCTTCGAAGAAGGGTTTATCCCCTGCCGCCTCGTACTCCGCCGCCCGCCCATTGAGCTTGACGTTAAACGAGACCGTCACCCTGCCGGAGTAGTTCTGCGCCGCCGCCTGCTCGGGATAGCGCGGCTGTACACGGTAAACGTCACCTTCGCAGTCTGTCTGCCCGCTCTCCGTGGTCGAGGTGGTGCCGCCCACCGGAAACGACAAGCCGACCCCCACGCCGCCGCTGCCACCGCCCCCGCCTATGCCCACACCGCCGACCCCCACGCTGCCGCCGGAAGCACAGCCAGCCAGTAACCCTGCGGCGCATACCACCTGCATCAATTGTTTCATAACCCTGTTCCTCTTCAGCCCTTACAACCAGCATAGCGGGGAATAAAAAAGGGTTCATGTCGAAACATGAACCCTTGAGCGCATTTCTGCCGGGTGGCGCTGCGCTTACCCGGCCTACGAAAACCCCAACCAACACCGGACCCGTAGGCCCGTGCAAGCGAAGCGCCGCCGGGCAAAACCCGTCGCACGGATCACACCATCAGAAGGTTTCCCAGTTATCACCATCAACAACCGCCGGACGCAGCGGTGCGCCAGGCGTGGCTGGAGCGGTTTTGTTGCTGCTGCGGGTCTGGGTCATACCGTGCAGACGGAAGGTACCAACCGCTTCGGTCAGACGGGCAGCCTGATCTTCCAGCGAGGCCGCCGCCGCGGAGGCTTCTTCCACCAGCGAGGCGTTCTGCTGGGTCACTTTATCCATCTCCGAGATCGCCTGGCTCACCTGTACGATGCCACGGCTCTGCTCGTCGGAGGCGGCGGCGATCTCCAGCATGATGTCGGTAACGCGTTTCACCGCTTCCACGATCTCGCTCATGGTATTACCGGCCGCAACTACTTCGCCGGAGCCCTGGTCAATGAGCGATACCGATTCGCTGATCAAGCCTTCAATCTCTTTCGCAGCATTGGCGCTGCGGCTGGCCAGAGTACGCACTTCGCTGGCGACCACGGCAAACCCACGGCCCTGCTCACCGGCACGCGCCGCTTCCACCGCGGCGTTCAGCGCCAGGATGTTAGTCTGGAAGGCGATGCTGTTGATCACTGCAGTAATTTCAGAAATTTTCTTCGAGCTGCTGGAGATATTGCCCATGGTTTTCACCACGCCGGAGACCATCTGGCCGCCTCGGCTGGCTTTACCGGAGGCATCTTCCGCCAGTTTGCTGGCGTGATGGGCATTATCGGCGTTCTGCTTCACGGTCGCGGTCAGCTGTTCCATGCTGGCAGCCGTCTGCTCAATGGCGGCGGCCTGCTGTTCGGTACGGGATGAGAGATCGGTGTTACCGGCAGAGATTTCGCTGGTGCCGCGATAGATCTCTTCCGCCCCCTGACGCACGGTGCCTACGGTACCCACCAGCGAGCGCTGCATGGTTTGCAGGTCGTGGGTCAGACGGCCAATTTCGCTGCGCCCGGTCAGGTCTTCGGCCAGGGTCAGGTCGCCTTTGGCGATATGGGCGATACGATTTGCCGCGCGCTGCAGCGGGTTAATCACCGTGCGACGCAGCACGATAAAGGTGATGACCGTCAGGACCAGAGCCAGACCAAAGGCACCGATCATAAACATCAGCCCCATCTGGGTGCGGGTATGCGCCTGCTCGGTCAGCATATTGGCGCGGTCGGTACGGATCTTGATCGCCTTCAGCAAGACCTCGTTGTAGGCGTCATCCAGCGGACGCGCGTTTTCGTTTTCGTGGTTGATGATGGCTTCGAACATGCCGTTTTTGGCATATTTCAGCATCGGCTGCATGCCATCAATGTAGGCCTGGTAGCTGGATTTCAGCTCGCCATCCAGCGCTTCATCCGCCGGAGTACGAACGTTACGGCTCATATAAATGGCGAAGCTGTCCTGAGACTGTTTGATACGCTGTTCGGCTTCCGCGATGTTCTTTTTCATCGCGTCCATCTCGGCAATACGGCTGGCGGCGCCCGCGTGGATCATGTTGATACGCGCCGTGCGCAGATGGTTGGAACTGTTTGATAACCCGGTACGCACCTGAATTTCAGCGGTCACATCCTGCAGATCGTTATCCGCCTGCAACAGAAAATAGCCTGCCAGCCCGGCGCTCAGGGCAAACAGCAGAATAATACCACCCAAAATCGAGGAGATAAGCGGAAGCAGCCTGATGTGATGCAGGAAGCCCAGCTTATGTTGCGCCCGAACTGTTGTTGTTTTGTCCATAGCCGTTGACTCTCTCATAGGTAAGATGCGTGGAAACACGCCTGTAAAATAGTCATCGGCACTACACTGGATTTGATTACGGCTAAAATCGCAACACTGGTCACACTTTCGTAATGATTTTCAACGAAATGGCGTCCCGCTGCCCATAAAGGCGCAGCGGGAGTGAGAGGGTCTGTTAGTTATCGCCGAAATGGATAACGGTGCGGATGGATTTCCCTTCGTGCATGAGGTCGAAGGCGTCGTTGATCTGCTCCAGCGGCAGACGGTGAGTAATGAACGGATCGAGCTGAATTTTGCCCGCCATTGCGTCCTCTACCATGCCCGGCAGCTGGGTGCGGCCTTTCACGCCGCCAAAGGCGGAACCACGCCAGACGCGACCGGTGACCAGCTGGAACGGACGGGTTTTGATCTCCTGTCCGGCTCCGGCGACGCCGATGATCACGCTTTCGCCCCAACCCTTGTGGCAGCACTCCAGCGCCGCACGCATTACGTTGACATTACCGATACACTCGAAGCTGAAGTCGACGCCGCCGTCGGTGAGTTCAACGATCACGTCCTGCACCGGTTTGTCGTAGTCGTTCGGGTTGATGAAATCGGTCGCGCCCATTTCGCCGGCCAGTTTGAATTTTTCCGGGTTGGTGTCCACCGCCAGAATACGTCCGGCTTTCGCCTGCACCGCACCCTGAATAACCGCCAGGCCGATCCCGCCCAGGCCGAATACCGCCACGGTATCGCCCTCTTTCACTTTGGCGGTGTTGTGTACCGCGCCAATGCCGGTGGTGACGCCGCAGCCCAGCAGACAGACCTTATCCAGCGGGGCCTGTGGGTTCACTTTCGCCAGCGAGATTTCGGCGCAGACGGTGTATTCGCTGAAGGTGCTGGTGCCCATGTAGTGATAGATCGGCTCACCGTTGTAAGAGAAACGGGTGGTGCCGTCAGGCATCAGGCCTTTGCCCTGAGTCGCGCGAACCGCCTGGCAGAGGTTGGTTTTACCGGATTTACAGAACTTACACTCGCGACACTCTGCGGTGTACAGCGGGATGACGTGATCGCCCGGCTGCAGGCTGGTGACGCCCTCACCCACTTCCACCACCACGCCGCCGCCTTCATGGCCGAGCACCGCCGGGAAAACGCCTTCCGGATCGTCACCCGACAGGGTAAACGCATCGGTGTGGCACACGCCGGTATGGGTGATTTTGACCAGCACTTCACCTTTCTTCGGTGGTGCCACATCAATCTCAACGATTTTCAGCGGCTGGCCTGGGCCAAATGCAACAGCAGCACGTGATTTCATCTTGCTTTCCTTTTAGTGATGTCAGGTTTTTATTTTAGATAAGAGCGCAGCAAATGGCCGACTTCTGCCATTCTGACGGCCCGCTGATCGGCGGTGGTCTCGCCCGTCACCAGCTCATCTTTGAGGTGAATCTCAACCATCTCGCCCATTAATCCGTTAGCCGCCCCGCGCACTGCGGCGATCTGCTGCAGGATGGCGAGACAGGGTTCGCCGGATTCGAGCGCCCGCTCCAGGGCATCGACCTGCCCGCGAATGCGGCGCACGCGCGTCAGGACACGTTTTTTATCTTCAGGTGAATGTGGCATGGGAGGGGCCTCTTGATACTGTAGGGGGGTATACTATGGTATTTCACAGAGGCCTGTAAACGGTAATGTTTATGGGGGTGTTACTGGAAGGCAGGTTTGAAGACTCGTCAGGAAGGGTCACTGCCCTTGTTAAGGGCAGTTTGCGCGAACATTAAGGCTTAAATATCATCCCGCGTAAAACCGACAACAATTTCAAGCGTATTTCGGATCACCTCGGCAGCTTCTTGATCCGATGTTTGTTCAAGCGCATAAATTAACTGCAGAATAATTTCTTTGTTGGTCAGATTATCTCCACTGAGAATTATACATCTTATTGCGGAACCTAATACGGCAGACTCAACGGATAAAGCACCGCCAGCGGAACGGAAGTACGATGCCAGCGCCTGATCCTGGAGTGCATTGAAATGCTGTGTGTGCTGAGAGATATTGGGTTTCATATCATTCACTCTAAGATTAATGTTTTTTATCGTATTTATGCTGTGTCGTGTTCACCACAAAATGGTGCATGCTGTTGATATGACAATTTTTTCTGACGTCTGAATGCATGCCTCCGCTGGATTTAACCTTTTGTTCAACCTCTGCGACCGCCGACGACAGCGCGCTTCGTCTTTCAACATCACGTTCTGTACTGGCCATAATTTTCAGTTTAACGGCAAGAGACTTAAAATTTATGGGACCGTTGTCTTTCAAAATTAATAACACAGCCTCACCAATAAGATCGTCTTTTAGCTTTTCACATCTCGTTCTATGCATAACTTTTCTCACATTGCTGTTGAGCTAAAGCAGCGCGTGACTTGTTATCGTTCAAAAAAAAGGCTTATTAGCTCGTTATAGTGCGCTATTTCTGCTTCATCTTCCGTCTGTTCCACCCGCCGTAATAACTTTGTACAGATAGCCAGTCGACTCAGATGACGTCCTTCACTCAGTATCTCACCCACAATTAAACCCAGCGTCTCCTGCTGGCTACGCATACTGGCTTTATTGAAATAGGCGGTAATTGCCTGAGCTGAACTTTGGCGCGAACTGTTACCTCGCATGGGTGCTCCGTGTTGATATTTAGGGGTTAAACAGATGCTAAAAAAATATACTAATTTTTGATAGTTGTACACCACGATTGTACAACTTTGTGAAAATTAAATAGGCGCCTGAGTGATATTTTTAACTAACTGTTAAATAACAATGAGTTAAATTAAAAATATATTCTTTAAATTTACGGATATATTCTCTAAAAGCCGTTCATTAGTTACGCTTAAGTAATATCCACAATTTAGGGAAATCTGCCTGAAACCAGGCATTCATAAACTGCCTTAATAATAAAATCGCTGCCGAATTGCGCCTGACGTTTAGCCGCCGCAGTCTGTGACGACATACTGTTATCAGGCGCAACCCCGAGCCTTATACCGGCTTAATATTCTGATTCATCCGGAACAGATTTGTCGGGTCGTACTTGCTCTTCAGCTCCACCAGCTGGTTCCAGGTCGCCCCATACGCAAAGGCGATGCGGTCGGTCTCCTCCTGGGTGAGGAAGTTGATATAGGCCCCGCTGCTGGCAAAGGGCTGTGACCTGGCGAAGAACTCCCGCGCCCAGGCGATGCAGCGCTCATCCTCGGCGGGGGTTTCCCAGCGGCCGTGCACGTTCATCACGTAATTCGCATCCCGGCTGGAGTAGGCCATCGCCTCGGGCGCGACGCGGGTCGTCTGGCCGCCAATCGTCCCGATGAATATTTCACAGTGCGGCGACGGCAGTCTGGCCGCGTATTCGACGATGGCATCAATTACGCCGTCGCTGATTTGCGCAAAATTGTGCGACTTCCAGTAGTTGCGGGCACCTTTTGCCAGCAGCGGATCGAAGGCCTGCTGCCAGGCCGTATAGGGCTGTACGCCGACGTGCTCGCCCAGCACCGTGCCGAACTCCCGCAGCGGTGCGATAAGCCTTTCCCCCTCTTCCGGGTCGCCCACATAGCACAGGGCCAGCGCGATCATCTCTCTGCCGTGAACCTCTGCGGGCAGGAACGGCAGCGGCGGCGCCTTGCGGGTCACCATCCAGACGTTGAGCTCCTCCGGCATGGTCTCGGTGAAGCGGGCGAACTGCGAGATCACCACTTTCGCCTGCTCAAACGGAAAGACGATAAGCCCGCTCAGCACGTCTGGCCCGACGGGATGGAGCTGGAAGTCAAAGCGCGTCACCACCCCGAAGTTGCCGCCGCCGCCCCGCAGCCCCCAGAAGAGGTCCGCATTTTCCGATTCGCTGGCGTTCAGCTGCTGGCCGTCTGCCGTAATGACTTCGGCGGAGAGCAGATTGTCGATGGTCATGCCGTATTTGCGACTCAGCCAGCCAAAGCCGCCGCCGAGGGTCAGGCCCGCCACCCCGGTGGTCGAATTGATGCCCAGCGGCGTGGCGAGGCCATGGGCCTGCGCGACCCGATCAAAATCGGCCAGCGTACAGCCTGGCCCGACGCTGGCGGTTCGGGTGGCGAGATCCACCTGCACGTCCTTCATCAGGGAGAGGTCGATCATCAGGCCGTCGTCGCAGACGGCGTTGCCGGCGATGTTATGTCCGCCCCCGCGGACCGAAATAAGGAGATTTTGCGTGCGACCAAACTGGATGGCCTGAATAACATCTTCCGTGGAGGTGCAGCGTGCGATTAACGCGGGTTTGCGGTCGATCATGGCGTTCCAGATCTGGCGCACCTCGTCGTAGCTGGCATCGTCCGGAAGCAGCACTTCCCCCTGGAAGTGCGTTTTAAATTCTTCGATATTCACCTTCATGATTGTCACCTGGCGTTGTTTAACCCTACTAATTATGGTGGGTTTTGTGCGTCGTAGCAGGTTAATTCGCCCTCCTCTGTGTGCCCCTAAGCGAAACATTTTCAGCATAACCTTAAGGCAGCGCCTGCGCGGATCGGCCAGACTTAACCTTTTTGTTTATAAGGATGCCAAACGATGAGACGTCTGGTTATGTCGATCTTCTCCAGTCCGGAGTCGTTGCTGCAGGTGATGAGTCAGCAGGAAATTATTGAAGCCGTTGAGGACGGGGACCGCATTATTATCGATCAGGATGGTAACGCCTCGGTCAATTACAAAAGCAAAGAGGTGCGACAGGACTTTCTGCGCCATGTTAACGCGCTGAAGAGGGCCTGATATGGGAACGGCGATATTTATGGTGCTAATGGTGAGCGGATACTGGTACACCAGCCGCGACCTCTCCACCCGGTTTAAAATCAAGCGATCCTTCGGCTGGGATGTCTATTTTCTGGTGGCGCTGTACGGCTGTATCTTCGTGCTGCAGGGGGTGATCGCCACCGGCCTGCTCTGGCTGCTGCTGCTCGGGTGCTCTTATGTTGCCAATACGTTCCACTTGACCGCTCAGGCCAACGCCAACTGGCAAGTGGATTTTATGAACTGGAGCTTTCTGGGCATCCAGGCACCGGTGGTGGTGATGCTGGCCTTCGCGATCCTGTTTTGCCTCTATCGCTCTAACTGGGCGGGTAGCGCCAGGCTGGACGGTGAAGGCCGCAAACAGCTGTACAAGCGCCTGTCGCAATCCAGCGGTATTGAACAGTTGCTGTATCAGTGTATGGAGGAAGGCGAGCTGGCGCTGGTGACTCTGAAGTCGCGCCGCATCTATGTCGGCATGATCCATACCGCGACTCTGGAATATGAAAAGACCGCCAATATCGTGTTGATCCCGATGCTCAGCGGCTATCGCGACGGTACGACGTTGAACCTGTGCATTGAGCATAACTACAGCAAGTGGTATGCCGACCATGACATCACCCTCGACTCCCAGCCCCGAAGCGCAATGGCCTTCCGAAAGGTGATTATGCTGGATCAAATTGAAAGTCTTTCACTCTTCGACCCGGCCAGCGCCAGCGCGCTGGATCTGGAGCAGCGTGCGGAGAAAATTGACTGATCGGTTCGTCGATCATGAAGATAGCTCATGTTGTAGTGAAATTTAGTCGCTTTCACTCCTTCAGGGGCTCTGGCATAAAAGATGCATTAACGTATCAGCAACATAAAGACTGAAATGATAACGCTTCAGTTTTTATGCCAGAGCTCAGGAAGTGAGATGACGATGAATAAAGACTTCACCTTTACGATTAAACGCAGTCGTTTCGATGAGAATTATAACCCCTCGGAAAACACGCGTATTACCACTAACTTTGCCAATCTGGCCCGCGGCGATAACCGCCAGCAGAACCTGCGTAATACGTTATTGATGATCGACAATCGGTTTAACGCGTTAGCGCACTGGGATAACCCTAAAGGCGATCGTTATACCGTCGAGCTGGATATTATCTCTGTCGAGATGAATATTGATGCGGAAGATAATCGCTTTACCTTCCCGGCTATTGAAATACTGAAAACCAATATTGTTGATAAACATACCAACGAGCGTATCGAAGGTATTGTCGGGAATAACTTCTCTTCATACGTGCGGGATTATGATTTCAGCGTATTGTTGCCGGATCATAATAAACATCAGGCGGAGTTCAGCATTCCGCAGGATTTTGGCGCGTTACACGGCAATATCTTTAAGCATTTTGTGAACTCCGACGAGTACCAGCAGAACTTCAGCAAGCCGCCGGTAATCTGCCTCAGCGTCTCCAATAAAAATGTCTATCAGCGTATCGGGAATGAGCATCCGGTATTAGGCATCGAATACCAGCAGCAGGGTTCGTCGTTGACCGAAGCCTACTTCAAAAAAATGGGCCTGCAGGTGCGCTATTTTATGCCGCCAAACAGCGCCGCGCCGCTGGCGTTCTTTTTCATCGGCGATTTGCTGAACGATTACAGCTTTATTGAGCTGATCGGCACCATCAGTACGATGGAGACGTTCCAGAAAATTTATCGCCCTGAAATTTACAACGCTAACTCGGTCGCCGGGCAACAGTATCAGCCCAGCCTGACCAACCAGGATCACTCCCTGACCAAAATTGTTTACGACCGTGAAGAACGTAGCCAGTTAGCCATTGAGCAGGGAAAGTTTACTGAGAAACATTTCATCAAACCGTACAAGAATATTCTTGAGCAATGGTCTGCTCAGTACGCGCGTTGATTCATTAAAAATATAAGGTCACCTGTTATGAAAACATTGCTCCCCACCTCCACGGCCGGCAGCTTGCCTAAACCGTCCTGGCTCGCGCAACCTGAGACCCTGTGGTCTCCCTGGAAGCTGGAAAATGAGGAATTACTCGCCGGCAAGCAGGATGCGCTGCGTTTATCCCTCGACGATCAGCTGCGGGCGGGCATTGATATCGTCAGCGATGGTGAGCAAACGCGTCAGCATTTCGTCACCACCTTTATCGAGCACCTCAGCGGTGTCGATTTTGAAAAACGCGAAGTCGTTAAAATCCGTAATCGCTATGATGCCAGCGTGCCGACCGTCGTGGGCGCCGTTGCCCGCCAGAAGCCGGTGTTTGTTGAAGATGCTAAATATCTCCGTCAGCTCACCACCCAGCCGATCAAATGGGCACTGCCTGGCCCGATGACGATGATCGATACGCTCTATGACAACCACTATAAGAGCCGCGAAAAGCTGGCCTGGGAGTTCGCCAAAATCCTCAACCAGGAAGCCAGAGAGTTAGAGGCGGCGGGTGTGGATATTATCCAGTTTGATGAACCTGCCTTTAACGTGTTCTTCGATGAGGTGAATGACTGGGGCATTGCCGCCTTAGAGCGCGCCATCGAAGGGCTGAAATGCGAAACGGCGGTGCATATCTGCTACGGCTATGGCATCAAAGCCAATACCGACTGGAAAAAGACGCTGGGCTCAGAGTGGCGGCAATATGAAGAGGCTTTCCCTAAACTGCAGACCTCGAATATCGATATCATCTCGCTGGAATGCCATAACTCCCGCGTGCCGATGGATCTGCTGGAGCTGATCCGCGGTAAAAAAGTGATGGTGGGCGCTATCGACGTGGCGACCAACACCATCGAGACGCCGGAAGAAGTGGCCAGTACCTTACGCAAAGCGCTGCAGTTCGTTGATGCCGACAAGCTCTACCCTTCAACCAACTGTGGGATGGCACCGTTATCCCGTCAGGTTGCCAACGGCAAGCTCAATGCCTTAAGCGCCGGGGCAGAGATTATCCGCAGAGAGCTATAAGGTTTAGCACATACCCAGGCCGGGCAAGCGAAGCGCTCCCGGCTTTTCCCCCGAATAGTCAGGCAGCGATCGCCAAGGCAGCGACATAAAGCCCGAATCCATACGCCATGTGCGTGAGCAGACTCAGCAGGCGAGCCCGCCACGGGTGGGGTGTGCGTGACGCGGCAATGCCAAAACCAAACGCCGGCTGCAGGATCATGAAAGGTGCCAATAACGTTAACAGACCCGCCAGCAGGCCTGCTGAAAATGAGGGTTCACTGAGCCAGGCAGTCCCGTTCAGCAAAAGCGGTATAAACGCAAAAATGATCCCGATCAGATAATGGAATACCCAGCCTGCAAATAACTCTCCCGGCATTCGCGGCGTCGAGATAATCGTATGATGGTAAAACTTTCCCCCGGGCCAACTTAATATCCAGCGCCCCACCAGGGCATAGTTCAGTGGTGGCACCCTGAGGACATGTTTTTGACACCATGACCACACATCCATCACCAGCGTTGCGCCAATGCCCGTTATGACAGTTTTAAAAATAATTATCACGTCCAATACCTGCTCCCTTTTTTCAGTGAAATGATAAGCTGGACGCCAGTGTGCAACTTAAAGCGCGGTTTAAGTCAATGATGAAAGAACTGGATATCGGAGAAATAGCGGATCTGTCCGGAGTTAAACCTTCAGCGTTGCGGTATTACGAAAAGAAAGGCTTAATCAAACCTGTTGGCCGTAATGGTCTGAGACGGCAGTACCATGAAAATGTGCTCAGTAAACTGCAACTGATCGCGTTGGGACAGGCAGCGGGGTTCACTCTGGAGGAAATTGCCTCGATGTTCGGGACGGAAGGTAAGATAGCGTTGGATCGCGATCGACTTAACCAACGTTCGAGGGAGATTGACGCGACCATTCGCAAACTGCAGCTGTTAAGCCGTGGGCTTAAGCATGTTGCGCAGTGTACGCAGCCAGAGCATACCGATTGTGAAGAATTTAAAAGCGTGGTTGCGAAAGGGCTACGGCTGGTCGGGTAAATCCATTTCTTACCCTAAGCCCCTCCCGCCACCTTAAAAGTCCAACCGCATCCCTACGCGCCGCGCCGGATCGAAACCCATTTCAACTTCCTCTTCTTTCTGGCTTCTCAGGTGAAGCGGGCACGATTCGCCTTCCACTACATCAAAACCCAGCGTGGCGTAAAATTTTGCATTGAAGGCGGCTATGTTATCTGTTGTCAATGCGGCACCGGCCAGGCCGCATTGCTACCCGTAAGAGAGCGTAGTCTGCATATCGATGACAGAGCGATACTTAACGTCTCTTTTAATCGTGGTTATGATCTCTGAGAAAAACGGTCAGTACATCCTTAGGTGGGGTGATGCCACTTTCTGAAAGCAGCCAGCCCACCGCCCCCCGATGATATGTTCCATGAAACAGCACATGATTGAGCATATCGACAGCTTTCATTTCTCCCTGTCCGCCATCGACAAACTGGAATTTTATGGTTTCTTCAAGGTCAGCGGGAATCATTGAAGCGACATGTTGAATATACCACTCTGTGCATTCAGTCATCTTTGTCAAAAGTTCATCTGCAGAGGGGGTTTCTGGCGTATTCAGGGCAGTGTAGTCGTGCTTCTGACCAGTAATGTTAGCTCGAAAGATCATATCAACGACATAGATGTGATTCATCAATCTGAGCGTCAGATGGCGCTTTTCTGCATTAGCAGAAACATCAACTCTTTTAATCGCTTGTAAAGTTTCACTGTCTATCCAGCGCTTATATCTAAATAACGTAGCTATCTTGTCTGTACTCATACGCCACCTCTTCTATACATTTTTCTATCATATCAGCAACATACCAAGGTACTCCACTCACTTTTGTTTCTGGCTCTTTCCCTGCATCATTTCCTGCCGCTCTTCCTCCAGGACAATAGCTTAATCTGCTGCCGTAGCCCGCCCATCCACTATACTGACCATTGCAGTTGTATTTTAGTCAGCAGGATATGCACAGTTAATGACCGGACACCTACCCTACCCATGACCATCAGGAGAACAACATGCAAAAGCGTAACAACCTGAAAGTACTGCTGCTTGCATCAGCAGTAGCAGCGATGTTCAGCACTGTCGGCGTGCAGGCCCAGTCAACAAGCGCCGCGCAGAGTGACGCCTCAGCCCAGACCAGTTCGACCGGATCGATGGCTAAGCTCAGCTCCGGCGACGAAAAAGCGTTAAAAGATATGGCGCAGGCCAATATCAACGAAGTTGCCGCCGCGAAGATCGCCCTGAGCAAGGCCAAGAGCAGCGAAGTCAAAGCCTTTGCCCAGAAGATGGTCGATGACCACGGCGATGCCCTGACCAAAGTCCAGACGGTCGCTAAGCAGAAGGATGTGACATTGCCGACCGAGCCGGACGCTCAACACAAGGCCATGGCCGACAAGCTGGAAAAAGAGAGCGGTGACGCATTTGACAAGATGTATATGGAAAATGCCGGCACCAAAGATCACAGAATGGTGTTGTCGAAACTGCAGAGTGATGCCAAAAACATCAAGGATCCCGATGTGAAGGCTCTGGCCGATGCGCACACGCCGGTCGTTGAGCAGCACCTGAAGTCGGCTGAGCAGATGAAGATGCCAGCAGATAAATAACAGGTTGTTCGGTGGTCACAGGGTCCTGCGACCCGGACTGCCGTCAGGCAGCATGGCGCTAACATTACGAAGGATCCCTTCTGTTACTGTAAGGGCGCATGCTGTCTCCTCCTCCTACACCCCTGATTCTGGTGTTACAGGCACCGCCGTTTTGCGCTATCGTTGCCTCACTTTAAGGAATGATTAACAACGGAATTAAGATGAAACAGCTCGTCGCCTTTTCTTTCGGATTGCTCTTCGCCGCACCGGCCCTCGCTATCGATATGCCTCCCCCGGCTCCCGTTAAAAGCATCGAATGGCTGCCAGCCAGTACCGTACTTATTGGGCAGGGCATCAACGCGGCTTATCGCGTGACGACGATGACGGGCCAGTCCAGTGAGATCTGGATCCACACCGACTGCCAGACCCAGGACAAAACGCTGTTGTTTATCAACACCCTGCCGGGTAAGGGGCTGCGCGTCTACAGTACCGACTCCATCGATCGCTTCACGCCGGGCACGCCGTTCGAACCTGAGGCTGACAGCCCATTTATGACCACCCCCGGGCTGGATCTCTGTAAGCAGAGTATCCCTGAGCCGAAGTGGGCAGGCCTCTCCTCACCAGAGAAGCAGGGAGATAAGCAGTTTATTGACCTGAACAGCAGCCTGCGCGAAGGGACGATGTTAAAAGCGCGTCTGGCGACGGATTTCGACAAAGTCCATCACGATGAGAAATACGGCGCGCCTTACTCGATTAAAATCCAGGACGTAGAGCTCAACTGTGAAACAGCCCAGGGCCGCGTACTTAACACCTTCTCTCTGGATACCCAGGGCCGGGTGACTGACACCGGGGCCGCGGCCGGGCTGTCGCCTGAGATGACGGGAGCGACAAAAACGCTCTGCGCAAGTCCCGATCTTGCGCACTTTAAAGGGACCGGCACTCTGACATTGCGTAATAAAGGCCTGGCCGATACGGCCCCTGTCCAACCGGATTTAGAACACAATACCCCGGCCGCGTTGCAGCGTTTTGCGCTGCCGACGGAGGTCACTGCTGTGATCAACAAAACCTTCTCCGATCCGCAGTATCAACCGGCCTTCCGCTCTCTCCGCTACACCCAGAGCGGCCCGGAAACAGAGGGACCCGGGCTGACAGCCAGAGTGGATGCCCAGCCAGACGGCACAACCTTAACCATCGTCAGGATGGCTATCGGCAATGCCGTGGTTTATTCGCAGTACCAGCGCCTGTTCAACATTGTGGATGTGAAGAAATGGGAAACCATGTCCGAAGCGCCGTGGGTCAGCACCAGACTGGATAACTGGATTACGCTTCCCTTGCAGCCGGGCAAGGCCTTCTCCTGGTTCAACCAGGTTGCCAACCGGGACAAGCCGCAACAGGATAAAACCCTCAGCCAGACCTGTGTGGCGGGCAAAGCGTGGCACAACGCCGCCGATATTCACCCCAACCTGCCCGGGCGCTATCTGGAGTACATCTGTAAAGAGGATCGCGGTGACGGAAAAGAAGCCAGCAGTGACTACGCCTGGTTTGAAGCGCTGCGGGTGTTTATTCGTATCGGCTATCAGGACAATTTTCAACCGAAACGCTTTACCTTTAGCGACGTCGTGGTGACGCGTTAAACCTGCCTGCACATCAGCCCGTTAACGGGCTGATTTCTCAAATATTCCGCCTGAAAGCGCGATACCCGTCACATTATGCCAGGCTTTATATTCATCACCGAAATATAAGGAGCCTGATATGTCGCATAACAACTCACCGGATCAGTACCCTCGCCCTCCCTTCCCTGAGCAGCTTCAACCCTGGCCGGGGCTCGCCTCGCAGATGACACCCCAGGCCGATCATGGCGAGACCAGCTATCGCGGCACCGGCAGGCTCGCAGGCCGCAAAGCGCTTATCACCGGCGGCGATTCGGGGATTGGTCGGGCCGTGGCGATCGCCTACGCGCGTGAAGGTGCAGACGTGGCCATCAGCTATCTGCCTGAAGAGGAGAGCGACGCGGCAGAAGTGATCAAACTTATCCAGGCGGAAGGCCGTAACGCCGTCGCGATCCCCGGCGATATTCGCACCGAGTCCTTCTGCGAAACCCTGGTGGAACGCGCGGCCTCGGAGCTGGGGGGGCTTGATATCCTGGTGAACAATGCCGGGCGTCAGCAGTTCTCCACCTCGATTCGCAACCTCTCTACCGCCGACTTTGATGCCACCTTCAAAACCAACGTTTATGCCATGTTCTGGATCACCCGCGCCGCCCTCAACCATCTTTCAACGGGCGCCGCGATCGTTAACACCTCGTCCGTGCAGGCGTTCGATCCAGACGCCATCGTGCTGGACTATGCCCAGACCAAAGCCGCCATCGTGGCCTTTACCAAATCGCTGGCAAAACAGTTGGCCAGCGAAGGCATTCGCGTTAATGCCGTGGCACCCGGCCCCTACTGGACGCCGCTGCAGGTAAGCGGCGGCCAGCCGCAGGAGAAGATTGTCAGCATGGGCTCCGGCACGCCGATGGCACGCCCGGGGCAGCCGGTAGAAATCGCCTCGCTTTATGTGACTCTGGCCTCGGATGAGAGCAGCTATTGCTCGGGTCAGGTCTGGTGTGCAGATGGTGGCAACGGGACGCTTTAATTATCCGTAACGAGAAGACAACGCGGCCTGCTGCGCCAGACTAAAGGGATGACTCATTTGAAAAATGCTAAATATACGATGCCCTCACGCGAGGAAGGATTCATTGGTCTGGGGGATTATGCCGCTATCGGCGAGGGTCGATCCGTTGCGCTCATCGCCCCGGATGGCTCGATTGACTGGTGGAGCGCGCCCAATCTCGACTCTCCGCCCCTTTTCGACCGGTTGCTTGACCCGAAGATCGGCGGATTTTTCAGCCTGACGCCTGGGGTGGACTATACCGTCTCACGCGCCTATCGCGAGGACAGCAACGTGCTGGAAACCCGTTATGAGACGGATGAAGGCACGGTGCTGTTAACCGAATCGATCAACAGCACCCTGGCGGGGCGTCTGCCCTGGAGCGAGCTGGCGCGACGACTGGAAGGGGTGCGCGGCACGGTGACTTTCCGGCTCCATCTGCGCTTCGGGACGATGGTTGAAACGCGCTCGCCATGGCGGTCCGACACCTTCAAGGGCAGCGTTTACCATATCGGCGATCTAATGGCGATGCTGCACACCAGCGAAAACGTCGTTATCACCCACGCCGATGACGAAGAGATCGAGGCGGAGATCGTCCTTAAAAAGGGCAGCCGGGAGGTTGTCGCCCTGCTCGTCACCCAGAGCGAACCGCTGGCGGTGCCGGACATTCAGGCGATTGATAACCGCATCGAAACCAGCCATGCCGCCTGGCGGGACTGGGTGCAGGGGCTCAAATACGATGGCCTCTATAAAGATCACGTCATCCGCTCCGCGCTGGCGCTGAAGTTTCTCTGGTATTCGCCAACCGGCGCGCTGGCCGCGGCGGCCACGACCTCCCTGCCGGAGGGGATTGGCGGCAAGAAAAACTACGACTACCGCTTTGCCTGGGTGAGAGATGCCTGCCTGATCATCAAAGCCTTTACCTATCTGGGCACCCTTGAAGAGTGTAAGGCGGCGTTTTCCTGGCTGTCGAAAACCATTATCAAGCACGGCCCGGAGATGCAGGCCTGCTACACCCTCGAAGGCGAACTCGTACCGGAAGAGAAGTACATTGAACTCCAGGGCTACCGGGATTCGCAGCCGGTGCGGGTGGGCAATAACGCCCGCAACCAGCGTCAGCTGAGCATGTATGCCGATATGCTTGGGGTGGCAAAGCTGTTCGTCGAAGCGGGCCATATCCTGGATACGGGCACCTCGCGCTTCCTCGGGCACCTGGCCAATCAGTGCGCCGACCGCTGGCGCATGAAGGACTCGGGGATCTGGGAGCTGCCGGAAGAGCGTCATTACACCCACTCGAAAATGTGCTGCTGGCTGGCGCTGGACTGCGCCGTGGTGCTGGCGGAGCACAGCCATATCGAACCCACATGGAAGGCGCGCTGGAAACGCGAGCGGGACCGCATCCGCGACTGGGTTGAGGAGCACTGCTGGTCGGAAGCCCATCAATCCTACTGCTTCTACGTCGGTGACGGCGGACAGTTGGACGCCTCGCTGGGGCTGGTTTCACGCTACGGCATGAAGGTGAACCCGAAACGCATGAAGCTGACCTATCAGGCGATCCACCAGCAGCTGGGCCATAACAGCGCAATGGTCTACCGCTACAGCGGCGTTGAGCAGGAAGAGAGCACCTTCATTGCCTGCTCATTCTGGCTGGCAGAGGCCTGGGCATCGATAGGCGAACCGGAGATCGCCGCAGAGCGCATGGATGAAATACTCAAAACGTTGTGCCACCGCGGCAACGTTGAAACCTTCAATGAGATGTTTGATACCCGCACCGGCGCATGGGTCGGCAACATGCCCCAGGGCCTGAGCCATCTCGCCTTGATCTGCGCGGCGCAGGCTATCAGCGAGCATCGCGGGCCCGAATGACCATCATGATGCCGAGCAGCACGGCACACATCGACACCAGCATGCGCAGGCTGAAGGTTTCGCCAAGCAGCACCACCCCGCCCAGGGTCGCAAGACAGGGAACGCTCAGCTGCACCGTGCTGGCGGTCATGGCTTTCATCTTTGGCAGCAGCGTATACCACAGGGCGTAGGCCGCGCCTGAGGCCAGCGCCCCGGACGTCATGGCGAACAGCAGGCCGGGCGCGCTGGCAAATCTGTCCACGGACGGCAAAAGAGAGAGAATGAGAGTGAAAGGCACGGCGAGAATAAAATTCCCCGTCGTCGCCGGGATGGCCTCCGGCATGCTTTTCCCTTTTATCGAGTAGTATGCCCAGGCCAGCCCGGAGCCGATCATCATCAGCGCGCTGGTCGGTTCCGGGGCATGCGCGCCGGGGAGCAGGAGCAGCACGGTTCCGGCAACAGCAAGCAACAGCCCCGCCCCCTTCAGCAGACCGATTTTTTCTCCCTGCCGCCAGCCGTAGATAACCATGGCCGTCTGAACGGTGCCGAACAGCAGCAGTGCTCCCGTCCCGGTATCGATCTGCAGATAGGACCAGGACATCGCCAGCACATACAGCGTCAGGGCCAGGCCGCTGCGCCAGTCATAATGGATTTTTGATGCCGGCTTTTTTCTGACGCGCATTAGAAAAACCAGGAACAGCGCACCGCTGACGATCCGCACATCGCCGAAGGTCGCCGGATCGATGTATCCGCCGGTCAGCGCCACCCGGCACAAGACGGAGTTCGCGGCAAACGCCAGCATGGTGAGCATTATTTTTCCTGTCATACCCTCTCTCACAAGTGCAACCTGCCCGTGTCCGGAACTTACACAACCTATACTCTTTAGATCAACCACCGGAGGTAACTATGTGTGGACGTTTTGCCCAGGCGCAGACCCGGGAAGAGTATCTTGCCTTTCTGGCCGATGAAGCGGAGTGCAACATCCCTTACGACCCGCAACCTATCGGGCGCTATAACGTCGCGCCCGGCACCAAAGTATTGCTGCTCAGCGAGCGCGAAGATCTGTTGCATCTCGACCCGGTCTTCTGGGGTTACGCCCCGGGCTGGTGGGACAAGCCGCCGCTGATCAACGCCCGTCAGGAGACCGCCGCCAGCAGCCGGATGTTCAAACCGCTGTGGAACCATGGCCGGGCGATTGTCTTTGCCGACGGCTGGTTTGAGTGGAAAAAAGAGGGAGATAAAAAGCAGCCGTACTTTCTCTATCGCGCCGACGGGCAACCCATTTTCATGGCCGCCATCGGCAGCGCGCCGTTTGAACGCGGGGATGAGGCTGAAGGGTTCCTGATCGTCACCGCCGCGGCGGATAAAGGGCTGGTGGATATTCACGATCGGCGACCACTGGTATTAACGCCCGAGGCGGCGCGGGAATGGCTGCGCGAGACGGTGAGCGGTCAGGAAGCAGAAGAGATCGCCAGAACCGGCGCAGTACCTGCAGACCAGTTCCAGTGGCATGCCGTGACAAAGGCGGTGGGGAATGTGAAAAATCAGGGGCCAGAATTGATTGATGAAATCAGCGCATCTTAAGTGAATCGTTTCTGGCCAGGCGTGACCGGTTAAGCCTGCTTCAGTTCGTCCAGAAGTTCAGGATGTTTATCCAGCGCTTTAAACAACAACACTAATGGCCGTGGCGGCGCCACACGCCCTGTTTCATAACGGCTAAAGGCGTTGACCCCGCCGCCAAAAATTTCAGCCGCCTGACGTTGGTCCAGGTTCAGGCGTTTGCGCACCTTAGCGATGAAAGTGGGATCCACTTCTTCGGCATTGACCTTACGGTTAAATGCCAGCATGCCGGCAAAGTACTCATCGCCTTCCCCATTGCCGAAAATAATTTCGCCACATGCATCGCAAAACTGCCCTTTAACGGCATGAAAGATCGTTTTCTGGCCTTTGTATTCATAAGCAATATCGCGGCTTTCATGTTGTAACTCCGCGCCACCGCAAACAGGACATTTCATCTTCATAGCTCCTTAAATGACACCACCAGTACGCCATCGGTCACAATAAACTTCATGTAAATCTGCTGACCGTTGTAGACCGTTCGGTACACATCATGCCAGCACGTATGATCATGATAGGCGGTCATGCTTTTGTAAAAATCAGCGGATTCCAGGGCAAGGATCACATCAAAAATCTCCTGTCTGGAGCAAAAAACCATCTGGGCTGCGCCGACCAATGCAGAATGGGTTATTGCCGTCAATCCAGCTCGTACCATCGTCTTGACGATATGTAAGCGAGTATGCGGCGTTCTCTTTTCCATAAGATTAACCTAAATGCCAAATTGTGCAAACAGGTTAAATTCTCGAAGGTGACAAGTAAACAAAGCCCATGATCAGAATGCGAGGCTGCTCGCAGACCAGTTCCACTGGCATGCCGTGAAAAAAGGCGGTGGGGAATGTGAAAAATCAGGGGCCAGAATTGATTGATGAAATCAGCGGCGCGTAAAATAAAGCCGATGCGATTGATGACCATTATTTACTGGAATTTACTAACACCCTACAAATATAAAAAAGTGTCGTAAGCGAAGCGGCAAATAATATTCAGGAGGACCAAATCGGCCCCCCCCCCGCTTTACACTTAAACAACCTGTTTTGGCCAGCGTCTCCTTTTCGGGAGTGGCACGCATGAGTGGGTGGTGAGACGAGTTCCGCAGACGGAACAAACAGCACCATGAGGTTGGGTTTGCGTCAGGTTAAACGTGGTAAAACGAAATCGCTTACTTGTGCAAACCGGGCACTCAAATTTTAGGTTGGGAATAGCCCCTCCGGGCAGGTGAGTAGAACCACCACCTTAACGTAAATATCCATCGACCAGGGATATATCGTATAAAAACACCCCATTTCGCCTATATTTCTTTTCTATAACCAGAATATTTCAGCGATAAAGATTTATCTCACCCGTAATAAATCAGAAAAACGTGTGGTATATCGGGGAGATAGCATATCTCTTTTCATTTGCCATTGCTGTTCGATGCCCTGCCCGGCAAACCAGAGGGTGCCGCGTCCTTCTTTTTTATTGAGCTCGTCGATGACCGCCATCAGCTCTGCGCTGTTGCGCCGGGGAGGGTTTTCATCAAACAGATTGAGCTGCGCGACGCCAAGACTGAAAAAATCCCCCAGCATCACCCCGGCCTTCTGATAGCGCAGCCCTTCCCTCCAGATGGCATCCAGACAGCGCGTTGCCGCGTTAATAATATCCCGGCTGTCCTCGGTGGGCGTCAGCAGTTTGACTGAGGCGCTGTTGCCGTAGTAAGGCTCGTTCAGCGCGAACGGCGAGGTCTTCACAAAGGCGGAGATAAACCGGCAGTACTGGTGCTCGGTCCGCATTTTTTCGGCAGCACGGGCGGCATAGCTGCAGATGGCCTGGCGCATCGACTCATAATCGCCGATCCGCTCGCCGAACGAGCGGGAGCAGATAATCTCCTGCTTATGCGGCGGATATTCCTCAAAACCGAGGCAAGGCTCACCGCGCAACTCCCGCACGGTGCGCTCCAGCACCACGCTGAAATGTTTGCGGATAACGGCGGTGTGGGTGTCAGCCAGATCCAGCACGGTTTTAATGCCCATCGCATCGAGCCTTTTACTCAACCGCCGCCCGACGCCCCACACCTCTTCGACGGGCAGCGCCGCCATCAGTTTACGCTGCCGCTCGACGCTGGATAAATCGAGCACGCCGCCGGTCTGCCGCTGCCATTTTTTCGCCGCGAAATTCGCCAGCTTGGCGAGGGTTTTAGTGGGAGCAATACCGACCCCCACGGTCAGGTGCGTACGTTGCAGCAGCGTTTGCCGAATTTCGCGGCCAAAGGCCTCCAGATTAAGGCAGTTGCTGACGCCAGTGAGATCGCAGAAGGCCTCATCGATGGAGTAGATCTCTACCCGCGGAGCGATCTCCTCCAGGGTGGTCATCACCCGGTTGCTCATATCGGCGTAGAGTTCGTAATTACTGCTGAAAGTCACAATACCGTGGCGGCGGAAAATGTCTCTCTGTTTGAAATACGGCGCCCCCATGGTCACCAGTCCTTTCGCTTCGGCGCTGCGGGCGATGACGCAGCCGTCGTTATTCGACAGCACCACCACCGGACGCCCCTTCAGATCCGGGCGAAACACGGTTTCGCAGGAGGCATAGAAGCTGTTCACATCGACAAGCGCAAACATGATTATTGGCGCTCGCTAACAGGCGCGGTACGGCGCGGGAGGATGAGTTGCATAATATCAAATCCATTTAACTGTATATATATACAGTATTCATGAATTAATGGATAAATCAAGGTCCTGCCCGCAACCTTTCTTCTGGCGCGGACAGGACGTATGGCCAGAGTGGCTTATTTACAGGCAACCAGATCGGCCATTTGCTCAGCATCAGGCAAGCCGATGATTTGTTGCAAAGCACGCGCCTTATTCAGGTAATAAATGGCAGGCGTACCGCTGGCTCCTGTCTGCTCCATAAGCTGCTGATTATGCTGTATCTGCTTAAATACGGCAGGCGGGGTGCTACCTTGCAGCGCCGGCTTTGTTTTTCCGTCGCTACTCTCAAGGTCATACCAGACTTTAGCCGGATCCTTCGCGGAGAGGATTGCCGCCGCATACTGCGCACTGTCCGGGCGGATCACGCCAACCAGCAACGTTTTGGTACTGATGCTTTTATCTTTGATAAAAGGCTGGGCCTGGTGCCAGAACTTATTGCAGTAGGGGCAGAAGGGATCGGCAAATACAACCACCTGGCACTTCGCGTCCGCGCCGCCTTCGGCGATCCCTGGCGCGGCGGTGAGCTGCTTCCACATCTCGCGCCCGGCAGGAATATAAATCTCATCATTAATGATTTTCTCGCTCAGGTTATTTCCCTCGGCATCATACATATAGCCTGAAATCACATGCTTTTTATCCGGCGTGAGATAAAGCGTGACGCCCATGTCCTGATATTTACCCAACCACCCTTCCACACCGCCAGGTGCGCTGAACGGCTTAATAATTTCAATGCCCTGCTTCTCCATTTGTTTAACCGGTTCGGGTAAATCAGCGGTCTGCGCCTGAGTGGTGGCGCTCATCAGCAGCATTAACAGTGACAGGATCTTGTTCATTATTTTTCCTCAGTGAAATCAGGTGACGTGGCCGCACTCGCACTCATCAGGGTGGTCAGCAGCGCGTCTTTGTTAAGAAGGGAGGGCAAAACATGCCCCTGCGGAATTGCAGGGCCAAAAATGGCGTTAAAAGGGATGCCGCTTGCGCCGTAGCGGCGCAGAAATTGCTCGATTTCAGCAGAAGGCTGACTCCAGTTACCCTGCAGCAGCACAACGTCGTCGCGGTTTAAGGCAGCAACCACCTCGGGGCGATGAAGCACCAGCACTTCATTAACCCGGCAGTTCAGGCACCAGTCGGCGGTAATATCCACCAGCACGCGTTTTCTGGCATCCAGCGCCTCACTGAGCGCCGCTTCACTGAGCGGTTGCCAGTTCAGGGGGGAGTCGTCCTTCCCCTGAGGCTGGGGAGCCAGAAATGCATACAGTCCCGCACCAAACAGCACGCCAAACACCAGACTGCGCAGATTCTCCCGGTAGTTCGGCATGGCCTTCGCGCAGCGGAAAAGGAAAAACGCCACCATCAGACCGCCGCCGATCAGCACATAGCGTGCGCCCCACTCTTTCACCAGCAGCGACATCAGCCAGAGACAGGAGCCCAGCATCAGGAGCACCAGCCCCAGACGCAGTTTTCCCATCCAGGGGCCGGGTTTAGGCAACCAGCGCGCCACGCCGGGAAAAATACTGATTGCCAGCCAGGGAAGACTCATTCCGACACCCAACGCAAAAAAGATGAGCCACAACTGATGCACGGGCGCCGCTAACGCGAACGTCACGGCAGTGCCAAGGAATGGCGCCGTGCAAGGCGTGGCAAGCAGGGTCGCAAACGCGCCTTCAAGAAAACTCCCGCCGATGCCGTTCCCACCGGCGGTAGCCAGCCGGGTGGACAGACCGGAAGGGAGACGGATCTCAAGCAGGCCGGCCAGGCTGAAACAAAAAATCCACGTCACCAGCACCATAGTGGCAATGAACCACGGGCTCTGGAACTGGAAGCCCCAGCCAATCCAGGCACCGGACAGTCGCAGGCCGGTAATGACCGCCGCCAGCACCAGAAACGAGAAAATGATCCCAGCTGCCGTTGCCAGAAAACGCAGCCGCGTCTGACGGCGGCTACTCTCTGCCAGAGTCATCAGTGATGCGAGTTTTATCCCGAGTACAGGCAGAACACAGGGCATCAGGTTGAGGATAAGGCCACCCGCTAACGCCACGGCCATGATCTGCCATAGCATCGTGGACGGGCTGATCTCAACCCTAAGCTGCTGACTCTGCGCACCATTGCTGACCAGCAGAGAAAGCTGCTGCAACCGGGAGGCCTCCAGCGGTTTGCCCTGCTTATCGCTGACGCTAAACCGGGCGGCCAGCGTGTCACCCAGGATCTCGGTCTGCGGCGGCGACAGATTCACCCCGCTCGGGTTGTCAGGAAAGAGATCGGGCTGAGACCAGCCCTCCGGCGAGGTCAGTTTGACGGTCAGCGTGTCATTGTCAGCGGTGACAGATTTGATAGCCACAGTGCCGTTATCTGGCGGAACAGCGCGCATCGCGTTGTCCCAGGCCTCGGCAAAGTGGGCTGACGGACCGGAGGCCAGGTTGATATCCAGCGGGAAGGTATTGACCACGCAGAGATTGCTGCACAGTGAAAGCGTCAGTTTTCCGCGCAATCGCTGCAGCTGACCGGTGGTCACTTCCAGCGGAAACACGACGCGGCGATCGTAGCCGACTGAGCTGAAGCCGGCGGAATCAAACCGGATCGGTCGGGGCCAGTGCCACTGCGTTTTTGCCTGCGGTTCCCACGCGATGGTTGGCCGAAAGCCGCCGTCACCGGGGGTTCGCCAGTAGGTTTTCCACCCTTCATTGGGGGTCACATCCAGCAGCAGGCGAACTTTCCCCTCTGCGGGCGCATCATGCCAGACATGAACCTGAGCATGGAAATTTTCAGGTTTCATCGACCAGCCCGGTACCGCAGCTGAGGCCGCAGACAGGCTGAATAACAGGAACCACAGGCTCCTGAAAAAGGTTTTCATATATTTTCTCCGTGAAAAATTAACTAAACAGGAACGTCCTGTTCAGTCATTCACGGAAAACGCAGTTTTTAAGGTGTATTCGCAGTAAAGGGGGTCGAAAAAGGATCACCGGTCTCGGCAGGACGCTGATGTTGATCAGCACCGCTAACAGCAGAACCAGCAGACCGGGTAAAAGCAGGACGGTATCGAAATGAAGGGGCTGCGCGGTAAGCAGCGAGTGGGCACTGAGCTCACAGGGGGACAACCCTGGCGACGTAAGTTCCTGCGGGCTGTTGTCAGCCGTCAAAGAGAGCGTTGCGGCTTTGACCTGCATATGATGCAAAATACTGGCCCGCTGGGTCAGACAGATCAGCATGACAAAACAGGCAACCACCAGAAGCACGATCGCTTTCAGTTGCCTGTTTTTATGATGAGTCGGACCTGTCAGGATAGTCATGGGCAATGAGAATAGTGAGCGACCCGGCTACGGGCAAGCGGCAATTTGTAAAGTAATGCCAACCAGAGTGGTTGATTCCCCCTTGTCACAGGTTCCCTTTCAACCGCTACTGTCGCCGTAAGCGGGAAACTGCTTACGGCTTTTTTGGTTGCAGGCAGGGATCCACAACGGATTCAGGCGACGCCGCCTGATAACAGGCCTCCATTTCATCCAGCGCGGACTGATTATCTAACCCCCACTGATACATTTGCTCAATGGGTTCGGCAAAGGTTCGGCCAAGTGGGGTCAGCCGGTAATCGACTTTGGGTGGGATCACGTCATACACATGGCGGGCAATCAACCCTCGCATCTCCAGCTCTTTCAGCGTCTGGAACAGCATTTTTTTGGAAATCCCCTGCAGGCTACGCTGTAACTCACCCGTGCGGGCGCGTTCATCCGGCCAGTGATACAGCGCATGCAGTACCATCGTGCTCCACTTAACTGAAAAGAGTTCCATCAGGCGGCGCGGCGGCGAGTCCGCATAGAAAAAGAGTTTACCCTCAACCCAGGCTGGCATTGTTCTGTCCTCTGCTTATGGTCACCAAATGGTAACTACTATCAATATGGGATCCTGTTGACTATAGTCTGCCTCCTTGAGTTAGCCAGAACCAGCACATTCCTGAGGTAAGATGAAAATCAACGCATTAGTCGCCCATGACGCGGCACAACCCTTAACATCGGGCCAGATTTCACTGCGCGCGTTACAAAAGCAGGATGTCAAAATCGAGATCCTCTTTTGCGGCGTGTGCCACTCCGATCTCCATATGGCGCGTAACGAATGGGCGGTGAGCCAGTATCCCCTGGTGCCGGGACATGAAATAGTCGGACGCGTCGTGGACGTTGGGGACGAGGCCACCCGTTTTAAGCCCGGTGATATCGTCGGAGTGGGCGTGATGGTCGACTCCTGCCGCGAGTGCCATTTCTGCAAGCATCACGAAGAGCAGTACTGTGAGGCGGGTTTTACGGCGACCTACAACGGCATGGATAAATATACCGGTGAAAGAACACGGGGCGGCTATGCGCAGAGCGTGATTGTCGATCAAGATTTTGTTGTTTCTGTACCGCAAAACCTGCCGCTTGCCGGGGTTGCACCGCTGTTGTGTGCGGGCGTCACTGTCTGGTCGCCGCTGCGCCATTTCAACGTCAAAGCAGGCGACCGTGTGGGTGTTGTGGGGCTGGGTGGATTAGGCCATATGGCAGTGAAGCTTGCCAGTGCGATGGGGGCAGACGTGACGCTGTTTACGACCTCCCCGGAGAAGGGAAAAGATGCCCGTCGCCTGGGGGCAAAACAGGTCGTGGTATCGCGCGATGCCGCTCAAATGGCTGCCTGCCAGATCTCGCTGGATTTTATCATTGACTGCGTAGCGGCACCGCACGATCTGGATCCTTATCTGGCCACGCTGAAAACCAATGGCCGCCTGGTGCTGGTAGGCATTCCGGACCAGCCGCACGACGCGCCGAATATTACGCCGATGGTGTTCCGACGTTTAAGCATCAGCGGTTCGTCGATTGGCAGCATTCAGGAAACCCAGGAGATGTTGAACTTCTGCGGCGAGCACAATATTACCGCCGATATTGAAACCATCGCCGGCGAGGATATCGAAACTGCCTTCGCCCGTATGCTTAAGGGGAATGTGAAGTATCGCTTTGTCATTGATATGCAGGCGACGAGCTGGTAGAGGCGCGACAGACTCGTAGACGTTCCGGGCGGCCATTTCAGGCCGCTTTGTGCCAGAAGCGGACATTATGCTAATCATTGATGAGATGATTTGGTTGGAGCGTACGTTTAGCCAGTTTCTTTTGCAAAATAATAACGATGATGGGGAACCCTGATGCGGAAATTGCACATACCCCCAGCAACGTGTTCATATTTTGTGGTGCTATGGCGTGCCCACGTAATAGAAAAGCAGACAGAAAAAATGCGACTGTTGTGCTCAGGTACATTATTGATGACTGCAATGAAGAGAATCCCGCTCGTTGCATGTCATCAGGAAACTGAATGCTCACCGCCGAGGAGGAAACCAGACGACTGTAAGATGCACCGAGAAATAAAATAATAAATATCGCCGGATTCGAATAGCCCATAACAGGTATTAGCAAAGCGAGTAAAAAAACGAAAGTTGACGCTGTAGCCAGACTCACAGCAGAAAAATGCGGAATTAACGCGCCTGTCATTTTTGTTGACAGGTATCCTGCAACGCCCCCGGCGAAAAACAGCCATGGCAGCAGGTATTGAGAGCCCCCCAGCTGTTGGGTCATTAATGGTACCAAAACAGGAATGACCAGCATCGGGCTAAACTGTACCAGCGCATTACTGGAAGCGAACAGTAAAGTATTAAAGTCGAGAGGCAGTGCGTGGGGTGTGTCGAAAGAGACTGGATCCTGAGGGATGATAGAAACAATCAGTGGCAATGCCAACAAACACAGCGTACTGATTAGCCACAAAGCGACATGCCAGCCGTAATGAGCACACAAAAATAGTATCGTGGGCATTCCGACAATGCTTACCATCGAAAATGATGCAATTACCGTCGCCAACATTTTTCCTCGCAAGTTAGTTGGTGCGAGATTTATCAATATACTGATACTCACCCCCATAGTTGTGCCTCCAACCAATCCGGCACAGAATCGTAATGTAAGCAGAAGGCTAAAACTGGAGGTAAATGTCGTCAAAAGTGTCAGTAGGCCGAGTAGTGCCATATTGGCGATTAAAAAACGTTTCTTATTGAAACGACCAATCCAGTAAAAGGCGATAATTCCCGACAGGACCGCCCCGGAGGTGTACATGCCGGATACGTAGCCTGAGAATGATACGGGAACGGCGAAGTCTGCCGCCATAAAAGCAAAAACAGGATTGAACATCATATATTCCAGTGCATTTGTGAACTGGATAAAAGCCATGACAACCGCTATCCGGATAAGGGCTTTATGATTAAACGTTGTTGTGACTAATGACATAGCAAGCGACCTGTGGATAAAAGATATCCGAGTTTAATTGCTATCAATTTTGTTCAGTAGATGGTAAAAATGGCATTTATTGTTATCATTTGTGGGACAGTCGATGCGGCCAGCTCTTGATTTTAATACCCTGAAAGTTTTCATTGCGGTGGTTGAAAGAGAAAGTTTTGTTGGGGCATCTAAAGTCCTTGAAATGCCGACATCAAACGTGAGTCGTTGTATTTCTCAGTTAGAGGACAGACTGAATCTTCAGCTCATTGAGCGCAGCACCCGACATATGAAACTCACACAAGCGGGGCACCTGCTCTATTCCCGGGCGAAGCCATTAATGGATGCACTTGAGCAGACTGAAACAGAATTAACGTTGCAGCAGATGCAGCTCAAGGGGCCACTCCGTATCTGTATTCCCAATGAAATAGGTCCTGCACTGCTGGGTTCTGTAATCGCTGATTTCGCCTGCCAGCACCCGGATCTGGAAATAAGCTGTGTCACAAATTTGTCTGGTCTTGAATCCCTGAGAGACGATCTGGATTTAGCCATCATTGTGAGCCGTGGCCAGATGGATGACGGTGATTACATAGCCCGTCATCTGGTGACGATCCCTTGCACTATCGTTGCAGCCCCCTCCGTCATTCAGCGTTATGGCATACCTTCTCGTATACAGCAATTTGAAGAATTACCCTGTATTACCACGGTGAATGCACTTAAAGGTGCTCCCTGGCAGTTTGTGAATAAAAAGGGGGGATTCGAGACTATAAAGGTTAAAAGCCATTACCGGGTAAACAGTGGAGAGATGGCAGGACGCGCAGCGGTAGCGGGTGTTGGTTTCGCTATTCTTTCGAAACAGGCCTGCCAACCCTACATCGACGATGGACGGCTGATCGAGACTAAGTTGGAACAACCGCCAGCCCCACTTCAATTGTTCGCACTTTATTCAGACAGGCGTTATTTGCCAGCTAAAACACGAGCGCTTATTGAATACATAGAGCAGAATTTGAGCGATACATCCTTAGCAACCTAAGGATACATTACACAGCCACAGAGAGTCCCAGTGTTACAATGGTCTCTAAATGCAGAATGTCTGCAGTTCGCTCAGAGCAGACCTTTAGTTCGGTTTGCTCGTCCGCTATGTGTCAAAGCAAACCGGCATAATTTTGCGTTATTGAGTGGAGATATTCACATGAAGAGTTCGGTATTGGAAATCACTATCAGCAATGCGCAGTTTGAACATTTTGATGCACTACGCGCCATTGAATTGGCTGCTTTTGAGACATTACGTGGAGCAGGGGCGCTGACCGGTCAGGCTATTGCAAATAGCCTAAAAGATTTTTGTGACTTCAGCCGCGACGGTTTGCTGCTTGCAGCGTTTACTGCAGATTCTACCCCCGTAGGATTTATAGCCGGTACATTCGAAAATAGATGGATGCACATTGCCGAAATTGATGTGCACCCAGACTGGCAGTGCAAGGGGATCGGCAGATTGTTAATGCAGGCTATGCTCTCTTCCGGTCGGAAGCGTGGCCTGGCTGGCGCCACTTTGACAACAGATAAGATGGTCGCCTTTAATGCAAATTTTTACGCATCGCTGGGTTTTGAAATAGTGGAAGGCGAATCGTGCCCGCTTCACCTGATAAGACAGAAAGAAGAGGAAATTGAAAAGGGTTTCGATCCGGCGCGGCGCGTAGGGATGCGGTTGGAATTTTAAGGTTGCGGCACAAGCAATAACGATTATGGCCGTCCGCTCCTCGCTCACAGCGAAACCAGGTTCAATCATTTGATGCTGTTCTTCCTTTAAGGAAGGCGACTGAACTCACTCTGCCTCATAGGGGGCGTGAATAACTGCGTGATAATTGTCTATGTTTCTATCTGCCGTTCCGCGAGAGCATGTCTTGCTGCGCTTGATGCCCATTCATCGGATTGGTCAAGGTGTTCAATCTCTGACTCTGCTATCGGCGTGACACGGATGAGCGAAACCGAACCGAAAGGCAAGTTATCAATCCTGCGGCTATCACGGCTGAGGATGATTCGGGTCATTGGGTTATATTCGTCTGTAAGAGTGCAGAACAGGATTGCGCCATATTTTTCAACATCGGCAGCAACCTGATACCCATCGGCAACGAGATCCCCCAGGTTAATCAAGAGATGAGCCCAGTCATCAATCTGGTGGCTGGTAATATTCGAAACGTCGAACTCCATGAAAAGTTCGCATCCTACGCCATTTTCCGGGTCTGCAATGCCGGCCCAGGGTGTCGAGAGGCCATCAGTGGCCAGCGTTAATGTGGTGTTGTTCTTAGCGTTAAGCAACCGGCGATGGGGCCCGAACCATTTCGTCTGGTTGTGTACGTTCGAGTCATCTCGCTCAGCCATAAAACCTTCTGAGACGCGGCCATACTTTTCCCAAAAGGCTCGCCTTGCTACAGACGCAGCCTCATAAATTGGATCCTGAGGGCCACGCGGCACAATTGTCTCATCGAAGAGTGTCTCAACCGTAACGCGCCCCCGTATCAACGGTATTTTAGACCTTGTCCAGTAAACGATAACCTTATTAAAGGGCTGCACCTGTGATGCTTCGAGTTTCTCGACAATCTCCCGGACCTTCTGAATGGCGTGGTTACCCTCTGCAATGTGACTCCCGTCTGCATACATGTAGCCTCCGGTTTGTGAGGAGACGCCTGCCTGTGCGGTGATAAAAAACCATTCTCCGTTCACAGCGCCAGCGGGAGCCTTGTCTAAAGCCGGGCGTAAGTCCCTTGCCGCATCAGAATTGGAATATGCTGTCATGTCTGTTCCTTAGCTTCATGTTTTATGCATCATGCTTAGTTTAACTTATTCAAAATTATAGTATTACTTACCACTCTTGTGGGTGCAAAAGTACCAACGTCCGCTTTTCGCTCATAAAGGACCTCAACTCAGTCATCGTGCATGAAGCGGACATGTGTGGTTATGGCTAATAATGTCATGACACTGCGTCTTGCAATGTTAAAATGATGTTATTTTCTTACACGTCGGGAGGAAGCTTTTGTCTCAAATGATCCTGCATATTCTGGATGCTCAGAAGAAACTCACCGCTCACAGTCAGTGGCTTCATACCTCCCTGACTGCTACTCACGAACAAGCAAAAAGAGTAATGCAAATCCCTCCACTTGATGTGGTGGTAAAAACGGGAAAATTTGTCATTCCGGAAAAAGGGCATCTTGGATATTGTCCCGAGCCCGGACTGGTGTATTTAACTGTTGATCCTGAAAACCCTGCCTTGAGAAAAAATGCTGCTAAGTCTTTTGAACGCATGTTTGCTCATGAACTGCACCATGCGGCAAGATGGGCTGGGCCTGGATATGGCGTAACCTTAGGCGAGGCTATGGTCTCTGAGGGCCTGGCAGGACATTTTGTTCTTGAGCTTTTTGGCGGTGAACCGGAACCCTGGGAAAACATTAATTCAGATATTGTTCAAAGCTACAATTCACAATTCAAAGCATTCTGGGACCGTACCGATTACGATCACAACAGGTGGTTTTTCGGTACGGGTGATTTGCCACAGTGGTTAGGGTATACCGCAGGGTTTAATCTGGTTTCCAGATATATTGCAACGACACCCCATCTGCGCTCTTCAATGCTCTCGAATGTAAATGCAGATGAGTTGAAAGCATTTCTTTAATCTTCACGTAAGAGGAACAGCAGATGGATTTAGAAACACCCCGTTTAAAACTTGAACCCTATGATGACTCTCATTACGAAGGCTTGAGGGTAATGGATAGTGATGCCGGTGTGATGCGTTATATCACCGGCGGTATCGTTAAAACGCCTGAAGAAACCTGGGAGGGTATCAGAAGAGTCCAGGCTCGTTGGGATAAGTACAACTTCTCATGGTGGGCTATCAAAGAGAAGTCCTCTGGCGCGATCGTTGGTGCAGCATGCCTCCAGCACCTGGCAAACGTGGATGGCGCACCATTAGAGATTGGCTGGCGTCTCGTCCCGGAACACAATGGCAAGGGCTATGCAACAGAGGCAGCTAAAGCGATCGTTAATTACGCGGCGGAACAGGTAGGAGCAACGTATCTGGTTGCTGTTGCCGATCCTGAAAATATCCCTTCGCAGCGTGTGATGCAGAGGTTAGGTATGACCTACAAAGCAATAGAGCAGCATTACGATGTGCCATGTGTGGTATATGAGCTTAATATACGCAGGCCTGCTTAAGTATTGGCTACCCCGTACAAACGAGGGTTATGCCATTTCCATAATGCAACCGAATCGTCACTATTTCAGTTGGTGGCTTATTCACTTTAAAGAAGGCCTGCGGCATGAGTAATGTAATAAGAACGAACTATCCTGAATTAGGTGAAGTAAAGGCACCTTATGTCCATTCAGTAAAGCATGGCAACACGCTCTATATTTCCGGTCTTACTGCCTTTGGCACCGCGGCTCAGCATCAGGGTATTACTGAGCAGGCTGAAGAAATATTCAGCCAAATCAGGAAAATCGTCAGCGCAGAAGGCACTGATTTTTCCAGCCTGATTAAAGTGACGATCTTCATCACCTCTTTTGCGGAGATCGACGCGCTACGTAAAGTGTTGTACCAAAATTACGGCGAACACCTACCTGCCAGTTCGCTCGTGGAAGTGAGTCGCCTCTTCTCTCCGGATCTCTCCATTGAAATTGAGGCTGTATTCGGCCTTTGATTCGTTGGTCGCGCCCAGCTCTTTTAACCGCCACACACCCTTACCCGCGCCCCTAATCTCCGGGCTAACCCTTTTGCGCCGTCGCGCATCACCCTGTCGTGGTTCCAGCGAAAAACGGGCCCTGCCAGCGGTGCAAGAAGGTTCATCCAGCGGGTATTGGTGCGGATGTCCCAGTCATAGCGAACAATGGTCTCCCGCCCCCGTTCGGTCAAAGACCACAGGCCACGCCCTTCCACCTCGCCGCTGGCCTCCCCTTCCAGCAGGCATAGCGGCTGGATCGTTAAAACATGGATATCAAAGGTGATGCGATACGGGAGCGCGCCCTTCCAGGTATAGCGATGCAGGGCACCAATCCCCCGCACATCGCCTTTCTTGATTTCGATAACCTGCACCAGACTTCCCCACCATTCGGGCCATAAATCCGGATGGGACAGGATCTCCCAGACCTCCTGGACAGACGCCTCAACCCGCCAGATGGTGGAAAACCGATAATCAGCCATAGCGCTCGTCTCCCGTCAGGGTGCGAAAAAATCCGGAGGGAAACGCACGTTGATCGTCATGGCCTCCATCAGCACGGTTTCCACTAATTTGCCCCCCGGCCCATAGCTGACCACTTTGGCAGGCAATCCGGATTGCTTATCGAACCACACCTCATAGCGATGAACCGCATCGACGGCCTTACCTTCCGGCCCGACCACCGACAGATGTATCGTCGGTTTCCCGGCAACGGTTTCTTCCCCGGAAGTGGTGGTGGTGCCCCCCTGCTGCAGTCGACGAATATTATTCAGCAGCACGCCAATGTCGGATTGATCCACCCGATGACCATTTTCATCCGTGATCAGTGAATCCGTCGGCGACAGGTTCAGCACCGGAAAGGTTCCCGCGCCAAAGGGCCACAGCTTGACTTTGCCGTTGGCCGGATTATAGATAAGCACCGCCCCGGCATGAGGCGTGGAAAAATCCATCCGCACATAACCCGGTTTACGGTAGCTATAGCGAATGACTTTGGTTTCATCCTGCGAGGAGACGGAACGCACCATCACCTGGTAAGACGGCAGTTGGGCAAAACGTTGCAGGGCGCGCGCAACAGGATCGGAGGAAGCAGAACCCTGCAAAAAGGCCGCGGCCATCACCATCCTGTCCGCGGCGTGCGCAGGCTCGTGAACGCTAAAGAGCAGTAATGTTGTCAGCATGACTGCCACAGAGAGAAAGCCGCTGATGATGGTCTCCTGCAATAACATGACCGGGAATAGGATCAGTATGTCGGATAACCGTTGAATGTGCCGGGCAGGTCGTTAAACGCGGTTCCCTGCCATCTCCCACGCATCCTCTCCGGCGGGCAGACGGATTGGCGTATCCGGATCGTTTGCCATCTGCCAGATGGCCTGAGCCACCTCCCCGGAGCGGGTTACCTTCGCATGCGCATCCTGCATACCGTGAAAGATTTGCTGGCTAAACGCGGCATACGCCTCGGGGATCTCCCCCATGACGCGTTGCGCATTTTCGCCGAAACGGGTTTCGGGCGAGCGTCCGGGCAGGACCAGGCCCACGCGGATATTAAAGGGCGCAAGCTCAAGCGCCAGCGACTCGGTGAACGCATTAACCGCCACCTTACTGGCGCTATAAACCGCCAGCAGCGGCAGCGGTTTCAGGGTGACAGCGGACGTGACATTGACGATCGCGCCAGAACGTCGTTGCCTGAACTGCGGGAGTACCGCCCGGGTCATGGCGATGGTGCCAAGGGTGTTGGTTTCAAAAACCTCCCTCACCGCCTCCGGGGAGACGCCTTCCAGCGTGTTTAACATGCCGACCCCAGCATTGTTGACCAGAACATCGATATCGCCACCGTCTGAGACAGCCCGATCGATACTCTGCTGAGAGGTGACGTCGAGCGCTAAGAGGCGCAAACGATCGTTTTGCGGGATGAGCCCCTCCTGCGGGGTGCGCATTGTCGCAATCACTTTCCAGCCCTGCTCAAGAAAGTAACGCGCAGTTTCCAGACCAAAACCGGATGAACAGCCAGTAATCATAACCGTTTTCATATTCACTCCTGATGGGGGGTTGACCTGAGCAAATAATAGACAGCTTTATCCGGACGAACTATATTCAAAAATCCATTATTCATTAGCAGGAGTCCGGGAATGAACGACCCGTTAGCCGAAGCCATCGCCATGTTGAAGCTTAAAGCCGTGCTGACCAAAACGGTGACCGGCGCGGGCAGCTGGCGGGTGCGCCGTTCAGACGCCGGGCTGTCATTCTACTGCGCGGTGCTTGAAGGTGGGTGTCGGCTTGAGCTGGAAGGCCACGATCCCCTCACGCTTCATGCCGGTGATTTCATTTTGATCCCCGCTGCGTATCACTTTGCCTTGACGAGCTTAGTTCCGCCTGCGTCGCCGGAGGTAAACACCACGCCCATCGAAATCACAGACCGGAATTTCAGGCTTGGCGATACGCAAGCTGCCCCGGAAATGCTGGCGCTGGTCGGCCACTGCATGTCTGAATCGCCCGATGCGGGGCTGCTGGTATCCCTGCTGCCGGAGTTTGTTGTTGTGCGTGATGAAAAGCGTCTTTCGCTGTTTGTCGGGTTACTGAAAGATGAAGCCCAGGCGCAGCGCGCCGGAAAAGCGTTCGTTCTGGCGCGCATCATTGAACTGCTGTTTATTGAGGCCATCCGCTCTGCCACTCCCCTCGCCACGCCCGGGCTGGTGCGCGGCCTGGCCGATCCGCGTATCGGCCAGGCGATACGGCTGATACATCAGGATCCTGCCAGGCGGTGGACGGTGAACGCGCTGGCCAGCAGCTGCGCGTTATCACGCTCGACGCTGTTTGAGCGCTTTACGGAGCTGACCGGCGTTACGCCGATGGGCTACCTCCTCTCATGGCGCATGACGCTCGCCATGCAGCAGCTTTGCCATAGCGGCGTCACGGTCGCGCAGGTCGCAGAGCGGATTGGTTACGGCTCAGCCAGCGCCTTCAGCGTGGCCTTTACCCGCTATGTCGGTGTTCCCCCGGGGAAATATGCGCAGCATCGCGCGGCGGTAAAAAATGGCGAACTGGCAGACGTAAGTTAGCCACAGAGCAGGGATTGTCGGACCTGAGCATCAATTTTTTGCCGGCTCTCCTCGGTCGCCGGGTTAAACACCAGCATCGCCAGATCCGGTCGCCCCTCCACCGCAAAGGTCGAAAACTCAAGGTCTATCGCCCCGGCCTGCGGATGATAAATACGTTTTACGCCCTCACCATGACTGGCGACATCATTACTGCGCCACCAGACATCGAATTCAGGGCTCTGGCGGGACAGCTCGGCAATCAGGTTGTCGGTCTCCGGCGATGTTCCCGCTCGCGCCACGTCAGCGCGAAATGCATTCACCACCAGCCGCGCGATCGCCTGCCAGTCATCCTGCGCCCGGCGCATTTGCGGATCGGTGAATAACCGGCGCAGAACATTACGCTCCGCCGCGGGCAACCGCGAATAATCGGTTAACACGCATGCGGCAGCGCGATTCCAGGCGATCACATCCCAGGTGATGGTTTTGACCATCGCCGGGATGCTGAAGGCATCCAGAACCCGCTGCAAACGCGGCGTGATATCGGCAGACACGGTGAACTGCGTCTCGGGTGGATGCCCGAACGCCAGAATAAACAGGTGCTCGCGTTCCGGTGAGGTCAGGCGCAGCCCGCTGGCGATACGGTTAAGCACCTCCCGCGACGGCGCACCGCCGCGCCCCTGCTCAAGCCAGGTATACCAGGCCGGGCTGATACTGGCGAGCTGAGCCACCTCTTCACGACGCAATCCGGGCGTTCGCCGCCTGCCCGCCATAAAGCCAAACGCAGCGGGATCGAGGCGCAAACGCCGTGCCCGCAGGAAATCGCCCAGTGACTGCATTGCCGTTTGCATTGCCGTTATCCTGTTAAGGTTTATACCCTGATAATGTCTCTACTTTTCTCGTCTGACTATAGCGCTACTCTGTTCCGGAACCCTAATATGGAGGTATGTCATGCGAGTTTTCCTTACCGGCGCAAGTGGCTTTATTGGCTCCCGGATCCTCACTGAACTGCTGGCGGCCGGGCATCAGGTCACCGGCCTCGCCCGCTCGGAGAGCAGCGCCCAGGCGCTTAACAACGCGGGAGTCAGCGTTCATCGCGGCACGCTGGACGATCCCGATACCCTGGCCGCAGGCGCGGAGCGTGCTGATGCGGTGATCCATACGGCTTTTGATCATGATTTTCACCGTTTCGTCGAGAATTGTGAAAAGGACCGGCGGGTTATCCACGCCCTGGGCCAGGCGCTGAAAGGCAGCGATCGTCCGTTGATCATTACCTCAGGCACCGGTATCGGCGATGACGTTGCTACGGCCATTGCTCAGGAGAATCAATTTAAAGCCGGAAATCATAATCCCCGGGTGGCAACCGAACTGGCGGGCAATACGCTGCTCGCGGAAGGCATTGATGTCCGGGTTGTGCGTCTACCACAGGTTCATGACATCCTGCGTCAGGGGCTTATCACTTATTACATTCAACACGCGATTGAAAAAGGCGTGGTGGCCTGTATCGGTGACGGCGATAACTGCTGGTCGGCGGCGCACGTCAGCGATGTCGCCGCGCTGTACCGGCGGGTGCTGGAGGATGGCGAAAGCGGTAAGCGCTACCATGCCGTTGCCGAAGAAGGGGTTCCCCTGCGACAGATCGCAGAAATCGTTGCCCGCAAGCTCAATCTGCCGCTGATAGCGATCCCGGCTTCAGAAGCGGAAGCGCATTTTGGCTGGTTCACCATTTTTGCTGGCCTGAACCTGCGCGCCTCCTCCACCTGGACACGGCAACAGTTGGGCTGGCATCCCTCCGGCCCCGGCCTGCTGGAGGATTTGGAGAAAATGGATTACGCGCCACTATTATCCTCCCGATAGCCATTCTGCCCGGCACCACCGTCGTGGTGCCGGGGATAAACCCTACCGGTTAAACGCCCAGTCGGCAGAGGTTGCCAGCGCCCGCTCAGCGCGGAAGCAGCTGCTGTAGCGCCAGACCTGCCAGCCGCACGGTTTCCTGCAAACGTTCCAGGCTATCCCCCGCCCGCGCTTTCGCGGACAGACCCGACATCAGCGTACTGATAAAGTCAGTCAGCCGAACGGCCTCCTGCGGGTGCTGTTCGGCAATAAAAGCCCGAATGCTGTTTTCAGCCGCAGTATGCAAACTGCACGCCGCCTCGCGCGCCTCGGGATCGTTGCAGTGGGTCCCTTCCAGCACCAGGCACCCGGCAGCGGTCGGATCGGCAACATAGCGCCTGGCCGCCTCGTTCAGCACATCTATCAGACAGTCAGCTACCGGACGATCGTGACGCAAAAGCGACGTAAAGGGGATCGCGCTGGTGTGGTTATAACGCTCAAGGACGCGGGTATAGAGCCCGAATTTACTGCCAAAGGCCGCATAAAAACTCGGCGGATTGATGCCGAACGCCTTTGTCAGGTCCGCAATACTGACCGCGTCATACCCGCGGGAATGAAAGAGATATTGTGCCGTTTCAACGGCCTGCTCAGGATCAAACCGACGAGGCCGCCCTGGGGTACGATTATTTTTTGTAGTGACCACTACATTACTCCTTGACGGCACGCGTTGCCGACGAATATTGTAATTCTCACTACAATATCATGAGGAACAGATTATGGCTGCATTACAGAAGAAATCAGTACTGGTTTTAGGCGGGAGTCGTGGGATAGGCGCGGCTATTGTCCGGCGCTTTGCTGCAGATGGCGCGTCGGTGGTTTTCAGCTACGCCGGGTCGCCAGACGCCGCCGCGCAGCTGGCCGCTGAAACCGCAAGCGTGGCGATACAGACCGACAGCGCCGACCGGGATGCGGTGATCAAACTGGTGCATGGCAGCGGGCCGCTGGATGTGCTGATCGTCAATGCGGGGATCGCTCTGTTCGGTGATGCCCTGGAGCTGGACAGCGATGCCGTCGATCGTCTGTTCCGCATCAACATCCATGCCCCTTACCATGCGGCGGTCGAGGCGGCCCGGCAAATGCCGGACGGCGGACGGATTATTGTCATCGGTTCCGTGAATGGCGACCGCATGCCCGTCCCGGGGATGGCCTCCTATGCGGTGAGCAAATCCGCCCTGCAGGGACTGGCGCGCGGTCTGGCACGTGACTTTGGTCCGCGCGGCATTACGGTCAACGTCGTGCAACCTGGCCCCATCGACACCGATGCCAATCCGGAGAGTGGTCCCATGAAGGAGCTGATGCACAGCTTTATGGCCATCAAACGGCACGGGCGTCCGGAAGAGGTAGCGGGCATGGTTTCCTGGCTGGCTGGCCCGGAGGCCTCTTTCGTGACCGGAGCAATGCACACCATCGACGGCGCGTTTGGCGCGTAATCATCCGGGATCACACAGCAGGAGGATCGGCGAGGCGCTTAACGAAGCGCTTCCTGACCTCCTGATAACCGTTATTTTCATAAAAATGGTGCGCCCTGACGCGTCTTTCACTGCTTGAAAGCTCCATCTGCGTACAGCCTTTATCAAGGGCGAGCTGCTCAGCGGCGATAAGGAGTTTCTGGCCTATCCCTGTTCCTCTGGCAGACTCATCGATCACCAGGGCGGAGATCAATGCCCACAGGCCATTCTCATGCACAGGGGGGATAAAGTTCACCACAATCACACCGCAAACGCCCTGTTCTGCTTCACCCACTAACACGTTGAAACCGGTATTTGCTTCAGTAATGTGTCGTTGCAGATTCTCAGGCTCTGTCTGGTAGCCCAACTGCAGAAAAAGCGTTTGCAGAGAGGGAATATCGTTTAACGCTGCCGCCCTTATTAAGGCCATTGCTATTAACTCCTCTGTTATGAATGCTAACCGCGCATAACGTTAGCGGTTAGTTGGGCCGATCGCCGGAGAACCGCTCCACCATCCAGTCAATGAATAATCGCAGGCGCGCATTGAGCTGTTTGGTCGGGGGGTAGATCAGTGAGACCGGAAATTGCGTGCTGGTTATGTTTTCAAGAATGGGTACAAGCTCGCCTGATTCCACAAAGCGTCTGGCGACGGAAGCATGTGTTTGTCCGATCCCCATGCCGTGAAGCAGCATACCTGTCAGCGTGGCGCTGTCATTTGCGGCAATATCGAAGCGGGCGATCAGGCTATCCCCTCCCCGACCGCGGAAACGCAGAGGCCAGGCCTCACCTGTAGCGGCGCTGAAATACCCGACGATCCTGTGCCCCTTTTCAAGCTCAGACAGGTTTTCGGGGACGCCATACTGCTTAAGGTAGCCGGGGCTGGCGCAGGTCAGTAAGCGATCTTTATATAAGGTTCGCGCTACCAATGACGAATCCGCCAGTTCACCGGCACGAATCACGCAGTCAACACCTTCCTCGATGAGGTTTACCGGGCGATCGCCTATCCCCAGCGCCAGCTGGATCCGGGGATAACGCTCGCGAAACTCCTCCAGGATGGGGAGCAGGACAAAGTTGGCCAATGAGGAGTGAAGATCGATTCGCAGCCTGCCTTTCGCTGCGGCCCCCATATCCCGCAGGGCACCCTCGGTCTCATCCAGCTTCGCGACAATTTTGCTGACCTTGCGGTAATACTCGGCCCCCTCGGTCGTTAAGGTGATCGAACGGGTCGTACGTTGCAGAAGCTTTATGCCCAGATGTGCTTCCAGTTCCCTGAGCATTTTGCTGACAGTGGAGCGCGGCAATCCGAGGTGTGCTGCGGCCTTTGTGAAAGAGTGCGTCTCAACGATGCGCTGAAATGTGCGTATAGCTAACAGATGATCCATAAAGCCATTCTATAAGATGCCAGCCGATTGTGCACAGCTATGAATACTGAAGCCGCAATTCAGGGGATTATCTGAGTCGATAAGCCCGTTATCCTGCGCTCATCAATCAGGCAACAGGAGCACAAAACGATGACCACCCCTACCCCGACACAGCAGGCGTTGCTCGAGGCACGCTACGGAGCAGAACAGCAGAAACCCGAGAATATGCTCTGGACGCCGCAGGTCGAAGCCCTGCTGAGCCACAAATCCGTCAGGTCATTTCTGCCTGAAGCGCTTCCCGAGGGAGCCATTGAGACGATGGTCGCTGCGGCGCAGTCAGCATCCAACTCCTCTTCCCTGAACCAGTGGAGCCTGGTGGCAGTAACGGATCCGGCGCTAAAACAGCAAATCGCAGACCGGGTAGCGCGTTCGGTACCGGTGGCGCGTATTCCGTGGATTGAAGAGGCCCCCGCGTTATTACTCTGGGTGGCGGACCTGTCGCGTGGTGCCGAAATCACACAGGATGCCGGGAAAGAGCCGGTGGTGCTCGACTACCTCGACTCCTTCCTGATGGCCTCCATTGACGCCGCGCTTGCAGCCCAGAATGCCGCCGTGGCAGCAGAATCGCTCGGTCTTGGGATCGTCTATCTCGGCGTGATGCGTAACATTGCGAAAGAGCTGGCGGAGATGGTAAACCTGCCTCAGCACAGCTTTATCACCTTTGGCATGGCGGCAGGCGTGCCCGATCCCGCACGGAGCAGCAGTATTCGCCCACGGCCTGCTCAGCCTGCGGTGTTGCATTATAACCAGTACCAACAGGATCCTGATGGTGCCTGGCTTAGCGATTACGAAGCGGCTTATCAGACGTTCCGTAAGCGTCAGAATATGAGTGAGAAAACATGGGCGGGCGCCGTGGTTGAATCAGCGACCAGCATGGATTATTTAGGCGGCAGAAAGGCGTTGCGTGAAACGGTTATCCAGCGCGGTTTCTCGTTAAAATAGTTCTCCCCTTATACCGTCAGCCCCGAACAGGGCTGGCGGTATATTTATTCTTTCCCCTTTATTTGCTCATTATTGTTATCCATCCTCGCCTGAACTCCATAAAAACTCCTTATTCCTTCCATTTTTCACATCCGGAAATATTCATTCAATATGTAAATAAAAAAAGCCTTTCCAATACACTCCTAAAATGCATAATGAGAACGATCATTCTCACTTTTACAGGACAGCCTTCGATGAGCACAAAACTGGAAGAACGACAGAGACAGCGCCAGGACGAGATCGTCACAGCCGCGCGCCGCTGCTTTCGCGCCAGCGGATTTCATGCCGCCAGCATGTCGCAAATCGCCGGCAAGGCGAAGCTGAGTGTCGGGCAAATCTATCGTTATTTCAGTAACAAAGACGCCATTATCGAAGAGATGATCCGCCGCATCATCGACTCGCGCATCGAGGAGATGCAGGGCAAAACCCTGGTGGAAGGGATGCCGCAGGCGCTCGCCTGGCGACAGACCCTCAGCGAAGACGATGACGCGCTGATGCTTGAGATGTCCGCCGAGGCGACGCGCAACCCGCAGGTGGCCGCCATGCTGATCGAAGCGGAAGCCCGCATGTTTACCAACGCCTGTGAACATCTGAAAAAGCAGTTTCCCCACCTGAGCGATGAACATATTCGCTGCTGCGTGGAAATTACCGCGGTGATGATCGAGGGGACTATTTACCGTCGACTCACACCGTTAAAAGTTCCCTCAGAACAATTAGAGCCCATTTATCAGAATATTCTAAAACTGCTTTTCTCTGCGAAGTAATCGCATGTGAATAATTAACGGGAATAAGTGATTTCCCTTTTCATCATTTCCGGCGCTGCCGGAAATGCGGCATCGCTGTGCCTTTAAATCGCCCTCCTCCCTGTTAAGCCATTAACAGGGCGGGCATCGTTCACCCTGGAAAAAGATTATGAAAACCAGAATCACCGCCATCGCAGCATTACTCCTCCTGACGGGGTGCGATAATGCGCAAACATCTGCCCCCCAGCGTCCTCTTCCGGAAGTGGGGATTGTCACCCTGATGAGCCAGCCGGTGCCCGTGGTCAGCGAACTGACCGGCCGCACCACCGCCGCCATGAGCGCCGAAGTGCGCCCGCAGGTGGGGGGCATTATTCAAAAAAGGCTTTTCACCGAAGGCGATAGCGTTAAAGCCGGACAGGCGCTGTATCAGATCGATCCCTCCAGCTACCGCGCCGCGTACAACGAAGCCGCTGCGGCGCTGAAGCAGGCCCAGGCGCTGGTGCAGGCCGACTGCCAGAAAGCCCAGCGCTATGCGCAGCTGGTGAAAGACGACGGCGTATCGCGTCAGGACGCGGAAGATGCCAAATCCACCTGTGCGCAGGACAAAGCCAGCGTCGAGTCAAAGAAAGCCGCGCAGGAGAGCGCCCGCATTAACCTCAACTGGACCACGGTCACCGCACCGATTGCCGGACGCATCGGGATCTCTTCCGTTACGCCTGGCGCACTGGTCACCGCCCAGCAGGACACCGCCCTGGCCACGATTCGTGGGCTGGACAGCATCTACGTCGATCTCACGCGTTCCAGCGCCGATCTGCTGCGATTACGCAAACAAACCCTCGCCACCAACAGCGATACGCTCAGCGTGGCATTAACCCTGGAAGACGGCAGCACCTACAGCGAAAAAGGCCGCCTGGCGCTAACCGAAGTGGCGGTGGATGAATCGACCGGCTCCGTCACGCTGCGCGCCGTCTTTCCCAATCCGCAGCATCAGCTTCTGCCGGGGATGTTCGTCCGCGCCAGAGTGGATGAGGGCATCATGGATGACGCGATCCTGGCCCCTCAGCAGGGCATCACCCGCGATGCCAAAGGCACGGCCACCGCGCTGGTGGTGAACGCCAGCAACAAGGTGGAGCAGCGTCAGCTCGAAACGGGCGACACCTACGGCGACAAATGGCTGGTGCTGAGCGGGCTGAAGGCGGGCGACAGGCTGATTGTGGAAGGTACCGACAAAGTCACCGCCGGCCAGCAGGTGAAGGCTGAAGAGATGAAAACCAGCGGAGGGAACGCCTGATGTTTTCCCGCTTCTTTGTGCGTCGCCCGGTGTTTGCCTGGGTGATCGCCATCCTGATCATGCTCGCCGGGATGCTGGCCATCCGCACGCTGCCGGTGGCGCAGTATCCGGACGTCGCCCCGCCGTCGATTAAAATCTCCGCCACCTACACCGGGGCCTCCGCGCAGACGCTGGAAAACAGCGTCACCCAGGTCATCGAACAGCAGCTGACCGGGCTGGACAACCTGCTCTACTTCAGCTCCACCAGCAGCTCGGACGGTTCGGTGAGCATTAACGTCACCTTTGAACAGGGAACCGACCCGGACACCGCCCAGGTGCAGGTGCAGAACAAAGTCCAGCAGGCGGAGTCGCGCCTGCCGACCGAGGTGCAGCAGTCCGGGATCACGGTGGAAAAATCACAGAGCAACTTCCTGCTGATCATGGGCGTGTACGACAAAACCGACCAGGCCAGCAGTTCCGATATCGCCGACTGGCTGGTGAGTAATATGCAGGATCCGCTGGCGCGCGTGGAAGGCGTCGGCAGCCTGCAGGTGTTCGGGGCGGAATACGCCATGCGCATCTGGCTCGATCCGGCGAAGCTGGCCTCCTACGCGCTGATGCCGTCCGACGTGCAGAGCGCTATTGAGGCGCAGAACGTGCAGGTCTCTGCCGGTAAAATCGGCGCGTTACCCTCATCGAACGCGCAACAGCTGACGGCCACCGTGCGCGCCCAGTCGCGCCTGCAGACGGTGGATCAGTTTAAAAACATCATCGTGAAGAGCCAGTCCAGCGGCGCAGTCGTTCACATCGGCGACGTGGCTCGGGTGGAGATGGGCAGTGAAGATTATACCGCCACCGCGAAGCTGAACGGTCACCCGGCGGCGGGTATGGCGGTGATGCTCTCCCCGGGGGCAAACGCGCTCAATACCGCTACGGCGGTGAAGGATAAAACCGCCGAGTTCAAAAAGTCGATGCCGGAAGGCTACGACGTGGCCTACCCGAAAGACAGCACCGAGTTCATCAAAATCTCGGTTGAGGACGTGATTCAGACCCTGTTCGAAGCCATTATCCTCGTGGTGGTGGTGATGTATCTGTTCCTGCAAAACATTCGCGCCACGCTGATCCCGGCGCTGGCGGTGCCGGTAGTTCTTTTAGGCACTTTCGGTGTGCTGGCGCTGTTCGGCTATTCCATTAACACCCTGACGCTGTTTGCGATGGTGCTGGCCATCGGCCTGCTGGTGGATGACGCCATCGTGGTGGTGGAAAACGTCGAGCGTATTATGCGCGACGAAGGGCTGCCCGCCCGGGAGGCCACCGAAAAATCGATGGGCGAAATCTCCGGGGCGCTGATTGCCATTGCGCTGGTGCTCTCCGCAGTGTTCCTGCCGATGGCCTTCTTCGGCGGCTCCACCGGGGTGATTTACCGTCAGTTCTCGGTCACCATTATCTCGGCGATGTTCCTCTCGGTGGTGGTGGCCCTGACCCTGACGCCTGCGCTCTGCGGCTCGATTCTGAGCCACACGGCACCGCACAAGAAAGGCTTCTTCGGCGCGTTTAACCGCTTCTACAGCAGGACCGAGCATGGCTATCAGAACAAGGTGCTGCGCGCCCTGCGCCGCTCCGGCGGCATGCTGGTCATCTACGCCCTGCTCTGCGGGGCGATGGGGTTCGCCATGCTGAAACTGCCGGGCAGCTTCCTGCCCACGGAAGATCAGGGCGAAATCATGGTGCAGTACACCCTACCGGCAGGTGCAACGGCGGTGCGTACCGCTGAGGTCAGCCGCCAGGTGCGCGAGTGGTTCCTGAACAAAGAGAAGGCCAACACCGACGTGATCTTCACCGTTGAGGGCTTCAGCTTTAGCGGCAGCGGCCAGAACGCCGGGATGGCATTTGTCTCCCTGAAAAACTGGTCCGAACGTAAGGGCGATGAAAACACCGCCCAAGCCATCGCCCTGCGTGCCACCCAGGAGCTGAGCACCCTCCGCGATGCCACCCTCTTTGCCATGACGCCGCCGGCGGTGGACGGCCTGGGCCAGAGCAACGGCTTTACCTTCGAGCTGATGGCCAGCGGCGGCACCGACCGCGACACGCTGCTCAGGATGCGCAATCAGCTGATTGCTGAGGCCAACCAGGACAGCTCGCTGCACGCCGTGCGCGCCAACGATCTGCCGCAGATGCCGCAGCTGCAGGTGGATATCGATAACAACAAAGCCGTGTCGCTGGGGCTCTCCCTGAGCGACGTTACCAGCACCCTCTCCAGCGCCTGGGGCGGCACCTACGTGAACGACTTTATCGACCGCGGTCGCGTGAAAAAGGTCTATATCCAGGGCGACAGCGACACCCGCGCCGTGCCGTCGGATCTGAACAAATGGTACGTGCGCGGCAGCGACAGCACCATGACGCCGTTCTCCGCCTTCGCCACCACCCGCTGGGAGTACGGCCCGGAAAGCCTGGTACGCTACAACGGCTCGGCGGCGTATGAGATTCAGGGCGAAAACGCCAGCGGCACCAGCTCCGGCACGGCGATGAGCAAAATGGAGCAGCTGGCGAATAACCTGCCAGGGGGCAGCACCTGGGCGTGGAGCGGTTTGTCCTTACAGGAAAAACTGGCGAGCGGTCAGGCGATGAGCCTGTACGCTCTCTCGATCCTGGTGGTGTTCCTCTGTCTGGCGGCGCTGTATGAGAGCTGGTCGGTGCCGATTTCCGTCATTCTGGTGATCCCGCTTGGCGTGCTGGGCGCGGCGCTGGCCGCCTCCCTGCGCGGCCTGAGCAATGACGTCTACTTCCAGGTGGCGCTGCTGACCACCATCGGCCTGTCGTCGAAGAACGCCATTTTGATTGTGGAGTTTGCCGAGGCCAAAGTCGCAGAAGGTTACTCCCTGACGCGCGCTGCATTGCGTGCCGCCCAGACGCGTCTGCGCCCGATCATCATGACCTCGCTGGCGTTTATCGCAGGCGTGACGCCGCTGGCAATTGCCACCGGCGCCGGGGCCAACAGCCGTGTGGCCATCGGTACCGGCATCATCGGCGGGACCCTGGCGGCTACGCTGCTGGCAATCTTCTTCGTTCCCTTATTCTTTGTACTGGTGAAACGTCTGTTCTCCGGTAAGCACATTAACCGGAGGTCATAATGTTTCGTGTATCCGTTTTAGTCTTAGCCCTGCTGAGCGCAGGCTGCGTGTCGTTAGATCCCACGTATCAGCGCCCGGACGCCCCCGTCCCGGCGACCCTGCCCGGCGCACACGGCGAAGCCACCGCCGTGGTGATCCAGTGGCAGCAGGTGATGAACGATGCGCGCCTGAAAGGCGTGGTGACGATGGCGCTCACCAGCAACCGCGACGTTCAAAAAGCGATTGCCGATATCGACGCCGCCCGCGCCCAGTACGGCGAAACGCGCTCGTCCCTGTTCCCGACGGTGGATGCGGAGTTGAGCCACACCCGCAGCCGCACGCTGGCCAGCGGGGTGGCCGCCAGCGATGAAGCCAATGGCGCGGTCTCCAGCTTCGAGTTGGATCTGTTTGGCCGTAACCAGAGCCTGTCGCGCGCGGCGCGTGAAACCTGGCTCGCCAGCGAGTTCACCGCGCAGAACACGCGCCTGACGATGGTCAGCGAGCTAACCACCGCCTGGGTCACCCTGGCCGCAGACAACAGCAACCTGGCGCTGGCGAAATCGACGATGGAGAGCGCAGCGAACTCCCTCAAGATCGTGAAGCGCCAGCAGGCGGTTGGCGTGGCGGCGGCAACGGACGTCAGCGAAGCGATGGCGGTGTACCAGCAGGCGCGCGCCAGCGTGGCGAGCTACCAGACGCTGGTGATGCAGGACAAAAACGCCCTCAACCTGCTGGCGGGCGACACGGTGCCGGACAACCTGCTGCCTGGCACCCTGGAGAGCCTGAGCGATAACGCCATCACCCTGATCCCGGCGGGCGTCAGCTCCAGCGCGCTGCTGCGTCGCCCGGACATTCAGGAGGCCGAGCACAATCTGCTGAGCGCCAACGCGAACATCGGTGCCGCGCGCGCCAACTTCTTCCCGACCATCTCGCTTACCGCCAGCGCGGGCGTCGGCAGCGATTCGCTGTCATCCCTGTTCAGCCATGGGATGAAGGTCTGGTCGTTTGCGCCGTCCATCACCCTGCCGCTGTTTAGCGGCGGCAACAATCTTGCGCAGCTGCGTTATGCAGAAGCCGAGAAAAAAGGGTTAATCGCGACCTACGAAAAAGCCATCCAGAGCGCGTTTAAGGACGTGGCCGACGCGCTGGCGCGCCGGGAAACGCTCAGCGAGCAGCTGGATGCCCAGCGCGAATACGTGGCGGCGGAGCAAAAAACGCTGGACGTGGCGACCCGCAGCTATCAGGCGGGCGCGGGGGATTATCTGACGGTCCTGACCGCGCAACGCTCGCTGTGGTCGGCTAAAGAATCCTTGATCGCGCTACAACAAACCGACCTGGAAAACCGCATCACCCTGTGGCAGTCGCTCGGGGGCGGCATTCAGTGATATCGTTGCCGGGCAGCGCGTTGATTGCCCGGCCTACGGGCGCTATATCATTCAGGAGAAACAACATGTTCACCGGCTTGTGTGCTTTCCCGTTAACCCCCTTCACTGCCAGCGGCATTGATGAAGTGGGATTCAGTAAAATTCTGGCCCGCCTGACGGCAGCTCGGGTGGATTCGCTGGGCATTCTGGGTTCTACCGGAAGCTACGCTTACCTGACCCGGGAGCAGCGCCAGCGTGTTGCCACCCTGGCAAAGCAGCATGCCGGCGATATTCCGATGATGGTCTGCGTGGGCGCGGTCAGCACCGATGCCGTGTTGCGTCTGGCTGAGGATGCGCAGGCGGCAGGTGCGGATGCCCTGCTCCTTCCGGCGGTCAGTTACCAGCCGCTCACGGAGGACGAGGTGTTTGGCCTCTTTGAAACCGTTACCCGGCATGCCTCGGTCCCGGTCTGCGTCTATGACAATCCCGGCACCACCCATTTTACCTTTACGGATGAACTGCACGGCCGCCTGTCATCGCTGGATGGCGTGCGTTCGATCAAAATTCCGGGCGTCCCGGATACGCCAGCCGCTGCCGTCGATCGCGTCGCGACGTTACGTCACCATCTTCGCCCTGACGTGACGATTGGGATCAGCGGGGACGCGTTTGCCGGGCTGGGATTAAATGCCGGCTGCGAAGTGTGGTATTCCGTCTGCGGCGGGTTGTTCCCGGAGACGGCCAAACAGATCACCCAGGCCGCAGCGATGAACGATCCTGTCCGTGTCACCGCCCTGAGCGCCCGTCTGGAACCCTTATGGGCGCTTTTCCGTAAGCATGGCAGAAGCATCCGGGTGATGGCGGCCGCCGCAGGCGTGCTGGGGCTGACCGATATCGACTGTCTGCCCCGCCCGCTGTTGCCGCTGCCAGCGGACGATATCGCGGAAATTGCCCGGGTGATCAGCGATCTGGAACTGAAATAACACGCCTCCGGGACCGGGTCAGACGTTAATGCGATCCTGTCAAAGCCCCACGTCCCGGAATCATCACCACCAGCAGGGCCAGGGTTAACGGCACCAGAGAGCCCCACAGCACGGCGTTCCAGCCGTACAGATTCAGCAGTACCCCTGACGAAAACGACCCCAGCATCATCACCCCAAAGACGACAAAATCATTCAGGGACTGGACCCGGGTCTTCTCCTCCGGCCGGTGATACTCAATGATTTTGGCCGATGCACCAATAAAGCCGAAATTCCAGCCGATCCCCAGTAAAATCAGCGACAGCCAGTAATGGACGATCTCCGTGCCGCCGAGTCCGGCGACAACCGATCCGGCAGAAATCAGCAGGCCTGCGACTGCCACCCGCATGGCCCCAAAACGGTCGATCAGCTTGCCGGTAAAAAATCCCGGCCCGTACATGGCGATCACATGCCACTGGATCCCCAGATTCGAGGCCTGCTGCGAAATGCCGTGCATGTGCATCGACAAGGGCGCGGCGGTCATCAAGAAGTTCATCACCATATAAGTCACGGCGGCGCTGAATACCGTTCTCAGGAAGCCGGGCTGACGCACGATCTCCCCCAGAGGCCGCCCGGCGGAAGGGGTGACCGCCGCCGCGGGCTCTGCCGGGATCACCCCCTTCAGAATAAACGCGGAGATCGCCGCCACCAGCGCCTGGCCGAGAAAGGTGATGGCAAAGGTGTAAGGCGGACAGAGGTTCATGGTGCTGGTCACCAGCATCGGGCCGATAACGCCCGCCACCACACCGCCACCCATCACCAGCGACAGCGCCCGGGCCCGCCGTTCAGGCGCGACCCCGTCCGTGGCGGCAAAGCGGAAGCTGAGCGCCACCGCGGCATAGGCGCCGCCAAGAAACGCAGCGAGACAAAACAGCATAAATGAACCGATAACCACCGCCAGCGCGGCTATCAGGCCGGTAATCACCCCTGCCCCGGTACCGGCCATAAAGGCCGCTTTTCGTCCGTGCTTTCTCGCCAGCGCGCCGAAGGGCAAAATGCAGGCCGCCATCCCCAGCACAAACATAGTGACAGGCAGCGTGGAGAGCGATGCGCTGGGCGCGATGGCGTTACCGACAATCGCCCCGGTGGCGTAAAAAACTACGGAGTTGGCCCCGGCAAGGGCCTGAGCCGCCGCCAGGCGCATGATATTGTTATTCTGTTCAGGGACGGAAAGAGCCTGCTCTGTGGTCATGTAATGCGCGATCTCCTGGCGTTAACGACGTTAACATTTCCCGAATGCCGCACGCGGTTTACCCCGTGCGGCGACATTATCAGGCGTGACGACCCGCCATCACCCCACCGTCGATATCCCAGATGGCCCCGGTGACCCAGCCCGCCTTGTCCGAAAGCAGGAAGGCCACGGTTTCCGCGATATCTTCCGGCGTACCGACGCGGCCGATCGGATGGAAACTGTCGAAGCTGTTCATCACCTCTTTTACGTCGTCTTTTGGAATAAAGCCTTCGTAGATCGGGGTATGCACCACCGCCGGAGAGACAGCATTCACGCGGATACCTTTGCCGCCAAGCTCGATCGCCAGGTTTTTGGTCAACGCGTGCAGGCCCGCTTTCGCCATGGAATAGGCGGACGATGGTGTCGCCCCGATGGCCTGCTGCGCCCACATGGAGCCGATGTTAACGATGGCGCCTTTGATCCCCGCTTCAACCATATTGCGCACCACATCGCGGGTGATAAAGAAGGTCGCGCGGTTCAGGCTCATATAGAGATCGTAGTCAGCCATTTCATGTTCGGTGAAGGGTTTCGGGAAGAACACCCCGGCCGCATTCACCAGCAGGTTGATGTCTTTATGGTCGGCGTTAATCGCCTCAGTGACGTGCTTCATGCCGGCTTCGGTCATCAGATCGGCCACGATCAGCGACACCTCGCCATCAGCCGCCAGCGCCTGGCGCGCCTGTTCAGCTTTGTCCTGACGGTTGCCCACCAGCACCACGCTGCCGCCGTTTTTCAGAATCTTTTTCGCGGTTTCATACCCCATACCGCTTGTACCACCGACCACTAACAGTTTTTTACCGGCAAAAGATGCGTTCATCGCTAACCTCTTTGAAATGATGTAATGAATAAGGAAACTGTGGCAGCAGAATGCCAGCGCGCATCGGGGTTGACGACTCAGAAGAAATTGCGAGACGAGAAAGAAAATCTATCTTACTGGCGTATACTGACCGGGCTTTCACGCTAAGAGGATTTTAAAAATGCGATCGCTTAACCGACTGAAATGGTTGCACGCCTTTGAGGCCACCGCGCGACATGGCAGTTTTACCGGTGCTGCGCAGGAGCTGGGCGTGACGCCAGCCGCCGTAGGGCAGCTTGTCCGCTCGCTTGAAGCCTGGGTCGGACACCCGCTGCTAAACCGCACCCGCACGGGTAAGGAACGGCTTACCCTGGTGGACGACGCTCAGGAGGCGCTGCAGGACATTACGCAGGGGCTGGATAAGCTGGAAATGGGGTTAAATAAGCTGCGAGGCCGCCGGGCGCGTTCAGTGGTGGTGCTGACCGCATCACAGGTGCTGGTGATGAACTGGCTGATGGTTCGCCTCAACCGCTTTGCGGAAAGCCATGAAACGATCGATCTGCGGCTTAACGTGACCGAAAAGCTGATGGATGTTGCCCACGGCGAAGCCGATATCGGCATCCGCTGTGGTCAGGGAGACTGGCCCGGTGTGAACAAAACCTGGCTGATGGATGAAGAAGCCGTGCTGGTCTGCAGCCCGCGTCTGGTGCCCCCCGGGAAAGTCGCCTGCGGGGAGTGGCTCGCCACGCAAAAATTAATCCATGACGACACGCCTCACCCCGGCGCCGATTTTCCCTCCTGGGAGGCGGTGCTGAGCGCGGTGAAGGCTCCCGACGTCAGTGAAAGCCGGTTGCATATTAATTCAACTTCCGCAGTGATACTGGCGGCCCTCAGCGGACGCGGCGTCGCCATTGTTCGTCGCGCTCTCGTAGAACAACTGATTGAGACCGGACAACTCGTCCAGCTGCACCCTGACCATCGCTGGCCGCTGAAATGGTCCTATTACGTAGTCACCCCCCGGCAGTCCGTGATGCGCAGCGAAGTAAAGATTTTTCATGACTGGCTGGTGAAGGATGTGCTGACCAGGAGCGCGCCGTCTCCAACGGTTTAAGTCAGAGCGTCATCATCATTTCATGCCACGCCATCCCGCCGTGATCGGATGCCGACGGCTTGATATAGCGGTAGCCAAAATGGGCGTACAGGTCGACGTGGCGATCTTTGCACATCAGGTGGATGGTCTTTTTGTTCATCGCCTTCAGGCGTGACACGAACTCACGCATCAGCAGTGACGAATAGCCTTTCCCCTGGAAATCCGGGTGTACCACCACCGACATGATCACCGCGTTTGGCGCATCCGGATCGTGGCCCACCAGCTCTTTAAATGCTTCGTCGGACATCACCACTTCCCACGCACAGCCCGCATTGATAAAACCGATAACGTTGCCCTCCAGCTCCATGCAAAGGAAGCCTTCCGGATAGCGGTCAATGCGGGTAGCAATTTTTTCGCGCGTTGCCGCTTCATCTCCTTCGTAGGACGTTATTTCAATTTCATAGCAGCGATCGACGTCAGTTGGGGTTGCGTGGCGGAATACCGGGGTGGTCATGTTTTTGCCTCTTCATTATTTTGTGGGCGACAGGTTACCTTGTTCCCGGCATGTTATGCACTAACCGGCGCATGCTGGCTAATCCGCCGACTTAACGATATAGGTCACCACGCCAAAGATATCGAGTGAATCTTCGCTGCCCACGAGGATCGGCGAATAGGCGCTGTTCATCGGGTTAAGCTGCACTCGCGGTCTGAGCTGGAGGCGCTTTACCGTAAATTCCCCCTCCACCGCGGCGATGACAATATCTCCGTGCTGCGCCGTTCTGGCGCTGTCGACAATCAGCAGATCGCCGTCGCCGATCCCGGCATCAATCATTGAATCCCCCGCCGCTTTCACGAAATAGGTCGAGCTGGGGTGCTGGATCAGCAATTTGTTCAGGTCGATACGCTGTTCCACGTAGTCCTGCGCCGGACTGGGGAAGCCGCACTGCACGACATCGCTGAAAAGGGGTAGCGCGATCACCTCGCGCAGTGCTGCAAGTTGGTAAAACACCATGATTCGTTCCTCGAATACTGTTTTTATATACAGTAGTCGTAGCGAGGAGCGCAGGCAAGTCACGGTGCAGCGGCAGCTGTTTATTGCTTAACCGCTTCGCTTATAAGTGATTAATGTGTTTGGGAATATTGATTTTGTAAATATTTCAGGGCGTTGCATGGACGGCCCCCTCTCACTTGAGTGAACGGGACGGCTCCATTCGCTTTAGTTTATTGCTTCTACTGCGCTGTTACACGCCAACCAGGCTTTCGAGAGGAATACCAAGTTGAGCATGTAAACGGCGGATCATTGGTAAAGTGAGAGTCCGCGTTCCGTTCAAAATTTCGTAAACACGATTTGACTTACCGATGGCCGGCTCGAGATCTTTAGCACTCAGACCTTGCTGTTCCATGCGGAACTTAATGGCCTCAACCGGCGAAGGTGGTTCAATCGGATAGTGCTTTTTCTCATAATCTTCGATTAAAAGGCACATCACTTCAAAATAATCACCTTCTGGTGTATCCAGTGCAGGTTCATTTTCGAACATCGGTTCGACCGCTTGAAGGGCCGCTTCATAATCTTGTTCAGTTCGGATAGGTTTAATATTCATCGTTTACTCCAGGTCAATCGTATCCGCGTCTACTGCATCATATTACTTATGCGTTCCTATGGCGGGAAGATCGAGGTGACAAACCGATAAATTCATTCCCGGATGGCGCCTCGCAAAACAGTTTGCTCGCATGTTCCCCCTCACCCTAACCCTCTCCCTCAAGGGAGAGGGAACAGTTCGTGCAAATCCTCTGCCTTCACTGGCCATATTTCCGCGAGCCAACCACACACAAAATCACCCCCAACGTAATCAACATCATCAGCGGACTGACCCTCTCATGCAGCAGCGTGGCGGACAGCGCCAGCCCCAAAAAGGGCTGTAGCAGCTGCAGTTGCCCCACAGCAGCAATCCCGCCCTGGGCCAGCCCTTTGTACCAGAAGATAAACCCGATCAGCATGCTGAACAGCGACACATAGCCAAGTGCGCTCCAGGCCGAAAACCCGATGCCGCTGAAGGAGGCCGGCATCGTCAGCAGGGAGGCCAGCACCATAAAAGGCAGCGCCAGGATCAACGCCCAGCTGATCACCTGCCAGCCGCCTGTCTCGCGGGTGATCGCCGCCCCTTCGGCATAGCCCAGGCCGCAGACGATCACCGCCGCGAGCATCAGTAGATCGCCGGTCAAAGACAGCGCCGCGCCTTGCGAGAGCGCAAACCCCACCACCAGCAGGCTGCCCAGCACCGAGAAGATCCAGAATGCCCGGGCCGGACGCTCCTTGCCGCGCAGCACGGCGAAAATGGCGGTCATCAGCGGCAGCAGCCCGAGAAACACAATCGAATGGGCGGCGGTGACGTGCTGCAATGCCAGAGCGGTCAGCAATGGAAAGCCGACCACCACACCCAGCGAGACCATCATCAGCGGCACAATCCGCGCGGCTGGCGGGCGTTTTTCCTTTAACCCGAGGATCAGCATCAGGGCCAGCCCCCCGGCAAGGGAGGCCCGGGCAAAGGTCAGGAAAAAGGGATCAAAATCCTGCACCGCAATCCGGGTGGCGGGCAAGGAGCCGCTGAAAATCACTACCCCCAGCAGGCCGTTGAGCCAGCCTGACAACGCGTTTTTATCTACCGCAACATCCATTCCCGTTACCTTCCCGATCTTGAGCCTGTGTTGCGCGGATGGTAGTCTCGCCAATCTAATACAATCAAATTATTGTCATGGATACATTTGATGAAAGCCCGCTACAAAGGGATCGTGGATCGCTACGCTGCGTTGATTCGATCTGCCGGCATCCCGGCAGGCACACGCCTGCCCACGCACCGCACGCTCGCCGCCCAGGAACATATCTCCCTCGCCACCGCGACGCGGGTCTATGCCGAGCTGGAGAAGATGGGGCTGGTCAGCGGCGAAACCGGGCGCGGCACCTTCGTCAGGGAGATCCTGTTGCCCTCGGGCCAGGGGATCGATCAGCAGGCGGTCGCCACCGATGTACTGGATCTCAACTTCAATTATCCCGCCCTGCCGGGCCAGGGGGAGCTGCTGCGGGAGGCGCTCAGGCAGGTCGCCGCCGGAGGTGATATCGAATCGCACCTGCGCTATCAGCCGCATGCGGGCAGACAGATCGAGCGGGAGATTGTCGCCGCACACCTCGCGGGGCCGCATTTTCAACCCTCGGCGGATAACGTGCTGATCGTGAACGGCGCCCAGCATGGCCTGACCGTCGCAGTGATGGGGCTGCTCCGGCCCGGCGACGTAGTGGCGGTGGACGCCCTCACCTACCCGGGCTTCAAGGCCCTGGCGACGCTCTATCACCTGGAGCTGCTCGCCATCCCCTGCACGGCAACCGGCCCGGATCTGACGGCGTTACGCCAGCTCTGCCAGCGGCGTCACGTGCGGGCGGTTTACACCATGCCGACCCTGCACAACCCGCTCGGCTGGGTCCTGAACCACAAGCAGCGCAGAACCCTGGCGGAGATTGCCCGGCAACACGATCTTCTGGTCATCGAAGACACCGCCTACGGCTGGCTGATCCGCCGTCCGCCCCCTCCCGTCGCCAGCTTTGCCCCGGAACGCACGGTGTATGTCACCGGATTTTCGAAAAATATCGCGACCGGGCTGCGGGTCGGAGCGGTGGTCTGCCCGCCGGATCTGCGTCTGGCCCTCGAGAGGGCCATCCGGGCCACTACCTGGAATACGCCGTCGGTGATGACCGCCATGGTGTGTCACTGGATCCAGGACGGCACCGTAACCCGCTTTGAAACGCTGAAAAGACGCGACGCCCGCCAGCGACAGGCCGTCCTGAAAGAAGTGCTGGGAGATCTGCCCTGTATCACCCATCCCGATTCGTACTTTGCCTGGCTGCCCCTCGCAGACGAATCCAGAGCCGATCGGGTCGTTAAGATACTGATGGATAACAATATCTCCGTCTCAACCGCGGAGCCGTTCTCCACCTCCGGCACGGTGCCGCAGGCGATCCGCATCGCCCTCGGGTCGGTCACGATCGATAATTTACGCCAGGCGTTAGGGCAGGTCAGAGCGGCGATGGAACTGGAGCAGAGCCGTTAAGCCGAATCGCTGATTAAGACTCGTCTTAAATTAGCCAGGAAAGGCAATTTTTCTGGCGCTTGATCACAGTAAATATCCCCCGCGAAATAATTCGGGCGACATGTAACTTTTGCTAACTTATTTATTAGCGTCGATATATTCTCCTTCACCCACAAAAATACCTAAAATATATTCAGACGGAGCACAAAAACGCGCCGAAAGGCTTATTGAAGTTTCTGCCGTTCTGTCTACATTTATTTCTGCACACATTTGAAGAGGTTAATTTTCTCTCAACGAATATTCTCAACGAAACACTGGAGACATGTTATGACTAAACATCGAGGCGGTTCCGGCAATTTCGCAGAAGACCGGGAGCGTGCATCCCAGGCGGGCCGCAAAGGTGGGCAGAGCAGCGGCGGGAATTTTAAAAATGACCCGCAGCGTGCATCTGAAGCCGGGAAAAAAGGCGGACAGAACAGCCGGGGCGGCGGCCGCAAACCCGCGGCGTAAGTTCTATAATATATTCTCTGTCTGATCCACTTTTGTCAGACAATATATTTGAAACGGCGAGAACGGTATAAATCCCGTGCCATTTACAGGCAGTTCAATTAATTATGCGGAGGTTATATGCTGCATTTGAGAAGAAGAGTTCGCAACGCACGTAATAATCATCGCACCAGTGATGATGTCGGCTGGATTATTCCGGGAGACGCAGAGCGTACCCGTTCGCCGGACAGTGGCCCGGCACTCCAGCTGAGAAGAGAAGATGGCGCCAGCAGTGAGGTGAGGCTCAGCCAGCGTCAGTCGTATCTGGTCAACGCTATGGCGCACCGCGATCTGAAGTAAGCAGCTGTTAAGTGATGCAAACTTGTTGTGCTTTGTTATTTGCCCGGCCTTCCCCGCCGGGTTTTTTTATGTCCGCAGCGGCAGCCCGGCGGTCTCTCTGGCACGCAGCACCGTCAGGAGGGTAATCAGCGCCGCCACCATGACGTACAGCGCCGGTGACAGCGGATTGCCAGTCGCGGTCAGCAGCCAGGCCAGCAGCCACGGCGTTACCCCGCCAAAGAGCGCCACCGCAAGATTATAGGCAATCGCCATGCTGCCATAGCGGATGCGGGTGGGGAACAGCTCCGCCATCGCCGCGTTGCTGGCACCGTCAAAGGCGGCGATGCACAGCCCTACCAGCAACAGGCCCAGCCCGGCAAAGACCACCTCCCCGCTCGCCATCAATTTCATGGCCGGCCAGGCGACGAGGATCAATCCCAGACACCCCACCAGCATCAGCGGCTTACGGCCAATCCTGTCCGACAGATAGCCCATAAAAGGCACCAGTACGGCGACGGCCAACAGCCCGAGGGTGGTGATGGTATAGGCATCCAGCGCCGGGTAGTGCAGCGCCGCCACCAGATAAGCAGGAATAAAGGTTTGCAGCATCCAGTGCACCACTGCCTTGATCGCCACAAACCCGATGCAGAAGCCCAGCGCCCGCCTGCCGGTGGTCACGGCGCTGTGCAGCGGCGCAGGTTCCGTTTGACGGCTGTTCACCAGCGCCTGAAATTCGGGGGAATCCTGAAGATTGTTACGCAGATAAAGGCCAATCCAGCCCAGCGGCCCGGCTAACAGAAACGGAATGCGCCAGCCCCAGTCGTTCATCGCCGTCTCCCCCAGTACGGCGGTCAGCAGCAGCACCAGGCCCGATCCGGCCACAAAGGCCATAAAGCCGAAGCTGTCGGTCCAGCAGGTGAAGTAGCCCCGACGATCGGCGGGGGCATATTCGGCCAGAAAGGTGGTGGCCCCTGCGCTTTCGCCCCCGGCGGCAAACCCCTGGATCATCCGTACCAGCACCAGCAGCACCGTGGCGAGCAACCCGGCCTGCGCGTACGTCGGCAGTAACCCGATGGAAAAGGTGGCACCGGAGGTCAGCAGGATCACGGTCGCCAGCACCTTGCGCCGTCCGATTCTGTCGCCGCGGGATCCAAACCACAGCCCGCCGAGCGGCCGTATCACAAACCCGGCACCAAACACCGCGAATGAGGAGAGCAGCGCCGTGGCCGGGTCGTCAGCCTGAAAGAACTGCATGCCGATAATGGTCGCCAGGGTACCGTAGAGCCCGAAATCGAACCATTCGACAAAATGGCCGATGCCGGTGGCGAGCAGCACCTTACGCAGTTTGCGGGACACGAGCTGCCCTTAACGCTTCTTCGGCATCATGCGCAGCAGGGTATTGTCTTTCCAGAAGTAGTGATGAAGCAGCGCAGCAAAGGCGTGAATGCCGATGATAAAGTAACCGAGGTTCGCCAGGGTGACGTGCCAGGCTTTCAGCGTATCCACCAGGTCGAAATTGCCCTCGGCGGCGTGCGGCATCCCCAGACCAAAGGCAAACCAGGTATTGCCCCGATTATACATCATCACCAGGCCAATCAGCGGCAGCGCAATAAACAGCAGGTAAATAGCCAGGTGGCCTAAATGGGATAAGCCGATATACATCGGTTTTGGCTTAGGCACAATCGGCGGCGCGGGATACTTAAGGCGCACCAGCAGACGCGTGACCATCAACACCAGAATTGAAATACCGCAGGAGACGTGGATCATGTTGATCAGCGGGCGATCGCTGCGGGGGAAAAAGCCGCGAAACTCCATGGCGCAGTAGGCCACGATCACCAGCAGAAAAACCAGCCAGTGAATAGCAATTTGCAGGCCGGTGTATTTATTGCGCATAGTCTTTCCTGATAGAAGCTAAAAAAATTTAAAATAACCAGCTTTCCTTAAAAATTCATTAACTTTTGTCCCAGACTTTTCAAAAACTTCCGCGCAGATGAGGCATCTTCAATTGCCTCGCTGGGCTTCATGGTCTAAGCCTGGATGAGTTTAACGTCCCGTACATCACACAGGAGAAGAGCATGAGTAAGATTGGCATTAACGGCTTTGGTCGTATTGGCCGACTGGTTCTGCGTCGGTTGCTGGAAACTCAGGACAGTAATAGTGTGGTAGCAATCAACGATTTAACCTCACCGAAAGTGCTGGCCTACCTGTTAAAACACGACACCAACTACGGGCCCTTCCCCTGGAGCGTGGACTTCACGGAAGACGCCCTGATCGTCGACGGTAAATCCATTTCGGTGTATGCCGAAAAAGAGGCAAAACATATCCCGTGGAAAGCCGCCGGGGTGGATCTGGTAGTGGAGTGCACCGGCTTCTACACCTCGCAGGAGAAGTCGCAGGCGCATCTGGACGCCGGAGCGAAAAAGGTGCTGATCTCCGCCCCGGCCGGGGAGATGAAAACCATCGTCTTTAACGTCAATGACGACACCATCGACGCCAGCGACACCATTATCTCCGTCGCCTCCTGCACCACCAACTGCCTGGCACCGCTGGCGAAGGTGCTGCACGATTCGTTTGGCATCAAGGCGGGCACCATGACCACCATCCATGCCTATACCGGCACCCAGGCGCTGGTGGATGGCCCGCGCGGTAAAGATCTGCGTGCCTCGCGGGCCGCAGCGGAAAACATCATCCCGCACACCACCGGCGCGGCGAAGGCCATCGGGCTGGTGATCCCCGCGCTGAGCGGCAAGCTGAAGGGCCACGCCCAGCGCGTGCCGGTCAAAACCGGCTCCGTGACCGAGCTGGTGTCGATTCTGGAGAAAAAAGTAAGCGTGGATGAGATCCACCAGGCGCTGAAAAAGGCCACCGAGGGCAATGAGTCCTTTGGCTATACCGATGAAGAGATTGTCTCATCGGATGTGATCGGCTCGCACTTTGGTTCGGTCTTCGATGCCACCCAGACGGAAGTCACCGACGCGGGCGACGTCCAGCTGGTGAAAACCGTGGCCTGGTACGATAACGAGTACGGGTTCGTTACCCAACTGGTGCGCACCCTGGATAAGTTCGCTGCTCTGTAATGACACCGCGGACAGCCCTGCTGTCCGCAACCTGTGAATCGGGGCAGGTTTTGATTTTATTAACTCTGTTATAACAAACGCTTTCCAGAGAGGGAGCGTTAATATGGAAGCACTGAGCCGCGAAACATTAGAGCAACATATGGCGCAAGCCGTTGGCCGTTCGACCACCTTTACCATCTGGCCCGATCGTGAAGCCCCTGGCGCACGCACCAGCGACGCCGTCTTCACCCCCGAACCCCGCCACACGGGCACCTCCGACTACGATCGCGCCGTCACCGGCATCCGCGCGCCGGAGATCGCCGTTTACGCCCCTGCCCGCCCTAACGGCGTGGGTATTCTGGTGGCACCGGGCGGCTCTTATCGTCGGGTGGTGCTGGATAAAGAGGGCAGCGCGCTGGCCTCGTTCTTTAATGCCCGCGGCTATACCCTGTTTGTGATGACCTACCGCATGCCGGGGGATGGTCACGAAGAAGGTGCCGACGCGCCGCTGGCCGACGTTCAGCGGGCGATGCGCGTGATCCGCGCCGGTGCAGCCGAGTGGAAGCTGGATCCGGCCCGCATTGGGGTGCTGGGTTTCTCCGCCGGCGGACACGTGGCAGCGAGCCTCGGCACCCGGCACGATGAAGCCGTGTATGCCCCGGTGGATGCCGCTGACGAGTTCCCTGCCCGTCCGGCCTTTATGGCGCTGGTCTATCCGGTGATCACCATGGGGGATGCGCATCATCATTCGGGTTCGCGCCATGAGCTGATCGGGGATAACCCGACAGACGTGCAGATCCGCCACTACTCGCTGGAGGAGCGCGCTACCCGCGACGCACCGCCAACCTTCCTGCTGCATGCCGCCGACGACCCGGCCGTAAAAGTTGAGAACAGCCTGGCGATGTTCACCGCCCTGCGCTGCCTGGGGGTGCCGGTTGAGATGCATATCTTCGAGCGTGGAAAGCACGGATTTGGCATTCGCGATGCCCAGGGGTTGCCGGTGGCCGTCTGGCCGGAATTGATGATGAACTGGATTGCGACAAAGGCGTAGCCTGTAACGCCGGGTGGCGGCTACGCCTTACCCGGCCTACGGCACCGGTTTGGGTTTTTGTAGGCCGGGTAAGCGCAGCGCCACCCGGCAAGCAGGCGGATGTGCGGCCTGATGCCCTCACCCCAGCCCTCTCCCACAGGGAGAGGGAGAAAACCAATGCTGGTTCAGGACTGCAAATAAACCACCTGGGTCTGCAGGTACTCATGCAGGCCGTGCTTGCCATCCGCCCCGCCGATCCCCGATTTACGCCAGCCGGCGTGGAAGCCCTGCATCGCCTCAAAGTTCTCGCGGTTGATGTAGGTTTCACCGAACTTCAACCCTTTGATGGCTTTCATCGCCACGTTCAGATCCCGGGTATAGATGGAGGACGTCAGGCCATAGTCGCTGTCATTGGCCATCTTCAGCGCCTCCTCCAGGGTGTCAAACACCGCCACCGGCAGCACCGGCCCGAAGGTCTCTTCGTGCATGATGGTCATATCCTGACGCACGTCGAGCAGCAGCGTCGGCGGATAGTAATACCCTTTCCCCTCGGCCGCCTTACCGCCCAGCACCACTTTCGCCCCCTGCTGCACCGCCAGAGCCACTTTCTGCTCCACGCGCTCCAGCGCCGCCGCGTTGATCAGCGGCCCCATGGCGATGTCGTTGCGCTCGGCTGGGTTGCCAAACTGCACCGCCTTCATCGCTTCACCCAGACGGTTCACAAAGCGGTCGTAAATGCCCTTCTGCACATATACGCGCTCGGCGCAGTTACAGACCTGCCCGGTGTTGATCACCCGGGAGTCGACAATGGCTTTTACCGCCAGCTCCAGATCCGCATCGTCCATCACGATGGCCGGGGCTTTACCGCCCAGCTCCAGGCACACTTTGGTGATGTTCTTCGCCGCCGCGGCCATGATCTTCTCACCCGCGCCCACGCTGCCGGTCATGCTGACCAGGGCCACTTTCGGGTTGCCCGCCAGCTCCTGACCCACGGTTTCGCCGCGGCCCAGCACCAGGTTAAAGACCCCTTTCGGCAGGCCGATCTCGTCGACGATTTTGGCAAAAGCAATGGCGTTGTTCGGCGTGAACTCGCTCGGCTTAATGACGATGGTGTTGCCGGTCAGCAGCGCCGGGCCCAGCTTGCGGGCAATCAGGAAGAACGGGAAGTTCCACGGCAGAATGCCGGTAGTCACGCCGAGAGCGCGTTTGAACAGCAGGATGTTTTCGCCCGGGCGATCGCTCTGGATAATTTCGCCTTCGTAGCGACGCGCCCACTCGGCCATATAGTCGAGATAGTCGGCAGTGAACGCCACTTCCACCTCGGCGAGCTGCTGGATCTTGCCGCCTTCGGCCACGATCAGGGCGCTGATTTCACTGGCGCGCTCACGAATACCGGCGGCAATTTTGCGCAGCCAGCCCGCACGCTGGATGGCGGGCAGCGCCTCCCAGTCGGCCTGGGCGCGCTCGGCGGCGTCGATGGCCTTGCGGGCCTCTTCGGCGCTACCGTCGGGAATACGGGAAATGACCTCTTCGGTGGCCGGATTGATGACATCAATCCAGGCATCACCCTGCCAGGCTACAAACTGTCCATCGATATACATAGGATGTTGTACGGGTACTGTCATGACCTGCTCCTGTAATTGCACTGTTTTTAACAAGTAAAATTATTGTTAAAAACTACAGTTCCCGATCCGCAATCCCAGCCTATCGCGCTGTATTTGTGAGATATCTCATAAAAGAAACGGGTCAGCAGGAGGAAATAATTACAATCCGACAACAAAGAGTGCCCGTTTGCGGGAAAGTCATCGCAAACGGGCAATGGGCTACAGCAGGGAGCGGCTGGTCAGCGCCTCGGTGAGGATGGCGTCGTTACGCAGGATCTGCCAGGCGGCCTCCACCTCGGCAGGAATATCGACGTGATTGATGAAATCGCGGCCGCGCGGGCCATAGCCGTTAATGTCATCGCGCAGGCGCGGGAGCTCCCCTAGCACCAGCGACAGATAGCGTTCCACCGGCCAGAGCCCCTCGCCGCCGCCGCGGAACACCAGCCCGTCATCGCTGTTTTGCAGCTGCGGGACGATGCCTGGATGACTGGTCCACGCCGGGGCATCCGGCTTATCGCGCCAGACCCGGGCAAAGGTCGCCATGGTGCGGCGCTGCATGGTCGGATCCTGCACCACAATCCCGCGCTTCACCCGCAGCTGATGATGAAGGAGCGTCGCGGCGCTGAAGCGGGCATTTTCGCCGCAGTTGGTGGACTGATCTTCCACCAGCAGGCGCTCAGGCGGAATATGCCAGAACTCCCGGGCGATTTCCGCCAGGATGGTTGCTTCGGCTTTGCCGGTGGTTCGCACCTGGTTGTAGCGCGGATGTTGGGCAATGGCGGCGTATAAAAAGGTGGTTGAATGGCCGATGCCGCCGCTGATCAGCAAAGGGATAGCGAGCGCCGACGCCAGACGACAGGCCGCGTCGATAGAGGGGATCACCGCATTACCGGCAAGCACGACCAGATCCGCCTGCAGCGCGGGCGGATTGTAGGGCAAATTATCTTCAGCGAGCCAGGCCCCGACGGTATTGACCGCGGCCAGCGTTTTATCGGGCAGAGACGGGAAGATTGTGAGACTCATCGTTACCTCCTTCCAGCAATGACGTTCAGGGTAACGCGCGGGCCGGCGGTTAACAGAGGATCCCTCTGAAAGCCAAATCGGCAGTTACCTTATAAGAATAGTCATTAAACTGAAATAACCAGAAACGTCCAAAAATCAGGCGGTTGCACCTGCATTATATGCTGCAATTTAAGCCATTAAAAAAATTAAGTGCCAGGAAAATCCCCCTCAAAAGCAGCGATTGCTGCTTATTTCAGCGTGATCTGACCAGTTTTCACCTGCTCCCGCTTGCCAAAAGTAACAGCCCTCCCTAAGTTTCTTAACAATTCGACAACCTTTTTCATTTCTGGGTTGCACCCGAAGCGCGCCGGGTGTCACCCGCTTCATCATCCACTGGGCGGGATCACGGGTATGACACAACAACACGAAAGCAGTACCGCAGTTTTACGCAAAAATAAGAAGGTGCTGGTCGCCAGCCTCACCGGCAGCGCCATTGAATGGTTTGACTATTTTCTCTACGGCACCGCCGCTGCGCTGGTTTTTAATAAGATCTTCTTCCCGATGGTCGACCCGGTTATCGGCCTGATTTTGTCGTATCTCTCGTTCTCATTAACCTTCTTTATTCGCCCCATTGGTGGCGTGCTGTTCGCCCACATCGGGGACCGTATCGGGCGCAAAAAAACGCTGGTGTTAACCCTGTCGCTGATGGGGGGTGCAACCGTGATGATTGGGCTGTTACCCACCTATGAGCAGATTGGCCTCTGGGCCCCGGCTCTGCTGATCCTGATGCGCATTATTCAGGGGATGGGGATCGGCGGCGAATGGGGCGGCGCCCTGCTGCTGGCCTATGAGTACGCGCCGGAGAAGCGCAAAGGCTTCTTCGGCAGTATTCCGCAGGCAGGTGTCACCATCGGTATGCTGATGGCGACCTTTATCGTCTCGCTGATGACCCTGTTCAGCGAAGAGGATTTCCTCTCCTGGGGCTGGCGTATTCCGTTCCTGCTGAGTTCGGTGCTGGTGCTGCTGGGCCTGTGGATCCGCAAGGATATCGACGAAACACCGGAGTTTAAAAAGGTCAAAGCCTCCGGCAAGGTGGCGAAAGCCCCGCTGCGCGATACCCTGAAATACCACTGGCGTGAAGTGCTGATCGCCGCCGGACTGAAGGTGGTTGAGACCGCGCCCTTCTATATCTTCTCCACCTTTGTGGTCAGCTACGCCACCACCACGCTCAGCTATCAAAAATCGCAGGCGCTGGAGGCGGTGACCCTTGGGGCGCTGGTGGCGACCATCATGATCCCGCTGATGGGGCTGCTGTCGGATAAGGTCGGTCGCCAGCGGATGTATGCCGTCAGCGTTTTTGTCCTCGGCCTGTTTATCGTGCCCTGGTTTATGTTGCTCAACACCGGCACCACCTGGGGCATCGTGCTGGCGACGGTGATCGCCTTCGGCGTGCTCTGGGCGCCGGTCACCGCGGTGCTCGGCACCCTCTGTTCAGAAATTTTCACCGCCAACGTGCGCTACACCGGCATCACCCTCGGCTATCAGCTGGGCGCTGCCCTGGCGGGCGGCACCGCGCCGCTGATCGCCACCGGCCTGCTGGCAAAATATAACGGCGACTGGGTGCCGGTGGCCTGGTATCTGGCGGTGACGGTAACCATCTCCCTGATTGCCATCTTCTGCGCCAGCCGGATTAAACGCGCCCCGGTCGTCAACGCACAAACCAACGAACTCTGATCCCCAGGCGGCCAGCATCGCTGGCCGCTATCATACTGACCCCTCACATTTGCTTAACCCGCTATTATCATATTCACTTGATACGGGCTTTGCGTCAGACGTAGAATCATTAGCCCTCTAACTATTCATTAATTCAATAGGTAATGACCGCTATGCGACTGCCCCAACGCGACCCCTATGCCCCTCGCGACTGGCAGCCTCACGAAAAGCCGATGCTGTTAGGCTCCCCGTCCACGCCAGTGCACAGCACCCCGAAACGCATCGCCTACGGGGTAGTGGGTTTACTGGTCTGCCTGACGGGGGCGCTGGGCAATGCGATGGTCGCGGCCAACCTGCAAAATTTGCAGGGCACCTTCGCCGCCTGGTCCACCGAGATCGCCTGGCTGCCTGCGGTCTACGTGATGACCAACGTGTCGATCAACCTGCTGCTGGTGAAGTTTCGCCAGCAGTTTGGCCTGCGCGCTTTCACCGAAGGCTTTCTGGTGCTGTATGTGCTGGTGACTTTCTTTCACCTGTTCGTCAACGATCTCAGCTCGGCCCTGATGGTGCGCGCCGCCCACGGCATGGTCGCCGCGGCGCTCAGCTCGCTAGGGATCTACTATCAGATCCAGGCCTGGCCGGCGAAACATCGCCTGAAGGCCCTGACCATCGGCATCACCGGTTCGTCGCTGGCGATCCCCATTGCGCGGCTGTTTTCCACCGAACTGCTGCAGCTGGACGAGTGGCGCGGGCTCTACCTCTTTGAGCTGGGGCTGGCGCTGATCTCGCTGGGCTGCGTGATCGCCCTCAAGCTGCCCCCTGGCGACCGGCGCAAGGTATTCGAGAAGAAAGATTTCCTGACATTTATCCTGCTGGCCCCGGGGATGGCGCTGCTGTGTGCGGTGCTGTCGCTCGGACGGCTCGACTGGTGGTTTGAAGCGCCCTGGATCGGCTGGGCGCTGGCGGGTTCGCTGGTGCTGATTGTCTCGGCGGTGGTCTTTGAGCACAACCGCAGCAACCCGCTGCTGAATACCCGCTGGCTCTCCAGTGGCAGTATCCTGCGCCTGGGGCTGATCATGCTGCTGATCCGCATCGTGCTGGCAGAGCAGAACACCGGGGTCATCGGCTGGCTGCAGTATGTCGGCCTGCAGAACGAACAGATGACCCATCTGGCGTGGGCGATTTTTGCCGGGATCCTCTGCGGCATCGCCGCCAGCTGCCTGACCATCAAACCCACTAAACTTGCCTGGCCGATTATCACCTCGCTGGTGCTGATGATTATCGCCTCGCTGCTCGACAGCCAGTCCACCAGCCTCACCCGCCCGGATCAGCTGATGCTAAGCCAGTTCCTGCTCGGGTTCGGCAGCGCCTTCTTCCTCGCCCCGGCGATGCTGGCCGGGATTGGCGGCGTGATTGCCGACCCGCGTAACCTCGTGAGCTTTTCGGTGCTGTTCGGCATGAGCCAGAACATCGGCGGCCTGCTGGGTTCCGCTATTCTGGGCACCTTTCAGACCTGGCGCGAGAAGTACCACTCCGGCCTGCTGGCCGAACAGCTCACCAGCCTCAACCCGCTGGTAAATGAACGCTTGCAGCTCTACAGCCAGATGTACCAGAGTCAGATTGGCGACAGCACCCTGCTGAGCACCCAGTCGGCGCTGCAACTGCAGACGGCCAGCACGCTGCAGGCAAATATTCTCGCTTACAACGATACTTACCTTCTGACGGCGGGCATTGCCACCGCCACGCTGGTCTGGATTTTATGGCGCTTGCTGCGCCTGCGCATCACTGCCCGTCTGGCACTGAAAAAGGCCACCGGCAGTCAGTAATGGATAAAAATTAATGATGTTTCTGGAGAAGTTATGAGTCAGCAGGATGCCGCTAAAGAGCAGGCCAATACCCGTAATAATCTGCGCGTGGTGTCAATATTCGCCGCCGCCGCGATCGGCATCGTTGGCGTGCTGGTGATCCTCTACGCCTGGCAACTGCCGCCTTTTACCCGCCACGTCCAGTTCACCGATAACGCCTACGTGCGCGGCCAGACCACCTTTATCAGCCCCCAGGTGAACGGCTATATCACCGAGGTGAAGGTGCAGGATTTTGAACAGGTGAAGAAAGGCGACCTGCTGCTGCAGATCGACGATCGCATCTACCGCCAGCGGGTGCACCAGGCCGAGGCACAGCTGTCGATGAAAATTGCCGCCCTGAACAACAACCTGCAACAGCGTAAAAGCGCCGAAGCGGTGATCCAGCGTAACGACGCGGCGCTGAAAAACGCCCGCGCCCAGAGCCAGAAAACTCAGGCCGACCTGAAGCGCGTTAAAGACTTAACCGCCGACGGCTCGCTGTCGATCCGCGAGCGGGATGCCGCCCTGGCGAGCGCCGCCCAGGGCAGCGCCGACATCGACCAGGCGAAAGCCACGCTGGAAATGTCGCGCCAGGATCTGCAGACCACCATCGTCAACCGCGCCGCGCTGGAGGCCGACGTCGAAAACGCGAAGGCGGCCCTTGAGCTGGCGCAGATCGACCTGCAGAACACCCGCATCGTGGCTCCGCGCGACGGCCAGCTCGGGCAGATAGCCGTTCGACTGGGCGCCTACGTGACCGCCGGGACGCACCTCACCACCCTGGTGCCGCCGCAGCACTGGGTGATCGCCAATATCAAAGAGACCCAGCTGGCGGACCTGCGCGTCGGCCAGCCGGTGAAGTTCACCGTCGATGCCCTGAACGACAAAGCCTATGAAGGCCGGGTGCAGAGCATCTCCCCCGCCACCGGGGTGGAGTTCAGCGCCATTACCCCGGATAACGCCACCGGTAACTTCGTCAAGATCGCCCAGCGTATTCCGGTGCGCATTGAGGTGCTTGGCAAGGCAGAGGACGCGGCGCGACTGCGCCCGGGGATGTCGGTGCAGGTAACGATTGATACCCGGGAGGCAGAATGACCCGCCGCCCGCTTACCGCTCTGCTGATTGCCAGCGCCCTGAGCGCCTGCCAGTCGGTGGATGTCGCCCCGGCAAAACCGACATTGCAGATCCCCGCCCAGTGGCGGGCCAGCACCGGCCCTGCCAGCCCGGCAGAACAGCTGTGGTGGCGCAACTTTCACGACAATCAGCTCAACCACTATGTCGATCAGGCCCTGCGCAACAACAGCGACGTGCTGATCGCCCGGGAGCGGATCAACGAGTATCAGGCGCGGGTCTATGCCAGCGAGGGCAATCTGTTTCCGACGCTGGATGCCAACCTGAATGCGGGTCGCGCCCGCTCCCAGTCGGCGGCCACCGGCTTGCCCACCTACGGCGCGCTGTACAAAGGCAGCCTGACCGCCAGCTATGACGTGGACATCTGGGGCGTGAACCGCCGCACCACCGATGCCGCTCAGGCAAGCCTCGAGGCGCAAAAGGCCGCCGCTGCGGCCGCGGATCTGACCGTGGCCTCCTCGGTGGCTTCAGGATACGTCACCCTGCTGGCGCTGGACGAGCAGCTCCGGGTAACGCAATCAACCCTCAAGGCGCGGGAAGAGGCCTTTAAGCTGGCGCAGCGGCAGTATCAGACCGGATACAGCTCGCGCCTGGAGCTGATGCAGTCCGACTCCGAACTGCGCTCGACGCGGGCGCAGATCCCGCAGGTACAGAATCAGATTGCCCGTCAGGAGAATGCCCTGACCCTGCTGCTGGGGGGCAACCCGGGGGCGATTGCCCGCAGCGCGGATTTCGACACCCTGACCCCGCTGCGCATCCCGTCGCAATTGCCTTCGTCGCTGCTTAATCGCCGCCCGGACATTGTGCAGGCGGAACGCCAGCTGATCGCCGCCGATGCCTCGCTGGCGTCCGCGCGCGCCAGCCTGCTGCCGTCGATCAACCTGACCGCGACCGGATCGATCCAGGATCGCACCCTGCCCGGCCTGCTGGACAACCCGCTGGAGCTGTGGAGCATCGGCGGCAGTATTCTGGCTCCTCTGCTGAACCGGCAGGCGCTGAACGCCCAGGTGGACATCGGCCAGTCGCAGCGCAACCAGGCGCTCTACAGTTATGAAAAAACCGTGCGCAACGCTTTCAAAGAGGTCAACGACAGCCTCGATGCCATCACCCGTTACGGCGAGCAGCTGACCGAGCTGGTGGCCCAGCAGGAGGTCGCCCAGGAGACATTGCGCATCGCCCAAAACCGCTATAACAACGGCTATTCGTCCTATCTGGACGTGCTGGATGCCCAGCGGACGCTGTTCTCGGTGCAGACCAGCGTGGTGCAGGCGAAAAATAACCTGCTGCTGGCGCAGATCGATCTGTATAAGGCGCTCGGTGGTGGATGGTCGGCATAATATGCCGGGGCTGTGCGGCCTGATGCCCTCACCCCGACCCTCTCCCACAGGGAGAGGGAGAAAACCGTAGGCCCGTGCAAGCGTAGCGCCGCCGGGCAACGCTCTCACTAAGGGGTCAATCTATGCAACAACAGTGGTCTGCCGTCGATAATTACATGATTTCCGAGCTTATTCCTCAGGATGAGGTGCTCCAGCAGGTGCTAGATAATAACCAGCGCGCCGGTTTACCGGCGCACGACGTCGCTGCCAATCAGGGTCAGCTGCTGGCGCTGTTTGTGCGCATGACTCAGGCCAGGCGCATTCTGGAGATTGGCACCCTGGGGGCCTACAGCAGCATCTGGATGGCGCGTGCCCTGCCGCCGGACGGACAACTGATTACCCTTGAGGCCGATCCCGTTCACGCGAAGGTCGCGCGCCAGAATATCCATCTGGCCGGGCTGGATTCGCGTATTGAGCTGATTGAAGGTCCGGCGCTGCTCTCCCTCGAACAGCTTGGCGAGGTCCCGCCGTTTGATTTGATCTTTATTGATGCCGACAAGCCGAATAATCCGGGCTATCTGGAGTGGGCCCTGCACTACTCCCGGCCGGGAACGTTGATTATCGGTGACAACGTGGTGCGTGACGGGGAGGTGATTAACGGCCAGAGCGACGATGCCCGGGTGCACGGCGTGCGGCGGTTTATTGAGATGATTGGCGATAACCCGCGCCTGACCGCCACGGCGCTGCAGACGGTGGGCGTGAAGGGGTGGGATGGGTTTACGTTGGCGGTGGTCAACGGCTGAGGAAATGTGCGGCCTGATGCCCTCACCCCGACCCTCTCCCACAGGGAGAGGGAGGACTCCGTAGGCCGGGCAAGCGCATGCGCCGCCCGGCGTTTTTTAGGCCGAAATCTGCTCCATCGCCTGCAAGATACGCTTGTCGGAGATCGGATACGGCGTCCCCAGCTGCTGCGCAAAGAAACTGACGCGCAACTCTTCGATCATCCAGCGGATCTCCTGCACGTCTTCGTCATCGCGGCGGGCCGGCGGCAGCTTGTTGAGCCACTGCTGCCAGCGCTGTTGCACGCTCTCTACCTTCAGCATCTGCGCCCGGTCGCGGTGTGGATCGATGGCCATCTTCTCGAGACGTTTTTCAATCGCCTGCAGATAGCGCAGCGTATCGCCTAAACGCTTGTAGCCGTTGCCGGTGACAAACCCGCGATAGACCAGCCCCGCCATCTGGGCTTTTACGTCCGACAGCCCCAGCGCCATGGTCATATCCACCCGCCCTTTCAGGCGCTTGTTGATATTGAACACTGCGGTAAGGATCTGCTCCACCTGCTTCGCAATGTTGACCACCGTCTCGTTAAGCTCGGCGCGCACCTTGTCGTGCAGCTTCGCAAAGCCCTCTTCGGTCCACACCGGGCCGCCTGCGGCGTTGATCAGCTGATCCACGCCGCAGGAGATGCAGTCGTCGATCAGATCCAGCACCTTGCCGTACGGGTTAAAGTAGAGCCCCAGCTTGGCTTTGTTCGGCAGCTTCTCGTGCAGATATTTGATCGGCGACGGGATGTTCAGCAGCAGTAAACGGCGCAGCCCGCGCCACATCGCCTGCTGCTGCTCCTGCGGGTTATCGAACAGCTTGATCGCCACGCTGTCGCGCTCGTCCACCAGCGCCGGCCAGGCTTTCACCTTGTAGTTGCCGCGCTTCTGCTCGTAGCTTTCTGGCAGCTGACCAAAGCTCCAGATATGCAGCCCGCTCTGCTCGATCCCGTCGTCGGCCACGGCGGAGAGGGTCTCTTGCACTTTGCCTTTCAGCGCGTCTTTCAGCTCGGTGAGGGAACGGCCCTCCTGCAATTTCTTATTCTTCTCGTCGACGACGCGGAAGCTAATTTTCAGGTGATCGGGCACCTGATCCCAGTGCCAGTCTTCCCGGTCAATGGTCACGCCCGTCATCCGGCGCAGTTCGCGCTCCAGCGAATCCAGCAGCGGCAGCTCCAGCGGCGTCACGCGGCCTAAGAACGCCTCGGCGTAGTTCGGGGCGGGCACAAAGTTGCGACGCACCGGCTTCGGCAGAGATTTGATCAGGGCGATAATCAGCTCACGACGCAGGCCGGGAATTTGCCACTCGAAACCGCTCTCCTCCACCTGATTCAGCAGCGGCAGCGGGATGTGAACGGTGACGCCGTCGGCATCGGTGCCCGGTTCAAACTGGTAGCTCAGGCGCAGCTTGAGGTTGCCCTGATGCCAGAAGTTCGGGTAATCGAGCTTGCTGACCTGCTCCGCCCCCTCTTTGATCAACATGCTCTTTTCAAAGTTGAGCAGATCCGGGGTGTCGCGACTGACCTTTTTCCACCAGCTGTCGAAGTGGCGGGCCGAGACCACTTCGTGGCTGATACGCTGGTCGTAAAACTCAAACAGCGTCTCGTCATCCACCAGAATGTCGCGGCGACGGGTTTTGTGCTCCAGCTCTTCCACTTCGCTGCGCAGCTTCAGGTTTTCCCGGAAGAAGGCGTGGCGGGTCTGCCAGTCGCCCTCCACCAGCGCGTGGCGGATAAACAGCTCGCGGGAAAGCGCCGGGTCGATCTGGCTGTAGTTAACCTTACGCGCGGCGACGACCGGCAGGCCGTAAACGGTAACCTTTTCGGTCGCCATCACCGCGCCCTGCGCCCGCTCCCAGTGCGGCTCACTGTAAGAGCGTTTCAGCAGATGTTGCGCCACCGGCTCGACCCACTCCGGATCGATACGCGCGGCAATGCGGCCCCACAGGCGGCTGGTCTCTACCAGCTCGGCCACCATCGTCCACTTCGGCGGCTTCTTGAACAAACCAGAGCCCGGGAAGATGGAGAAGCGGGCGTTACGCGCGCCGGTAAACTCCTGCTTATCGGCATCTTTCATCCCGATATGCGACAGCAGACCGGTCAGCAGCGCGATATGAATTTCGCGGTACTCCGCCGGTTCGCTGTTCACCGGAATGCCCAGCTCTTTCACCACCTGACGCAGCTGGGTGTAGATATCCTGCCACTCGCGCACTCGCAGATAGTTGAGGAAATCCAGCTTGCACTGGCGGCGGAACTGGTTCGAGGAGAGCGCTTTCTGCTGCTCCCCGATGTAGTTCCACAGGTTCACAAAGGCGAGGAAATCGGACTCTTTATCGTGGAAGCGGCGGTGTTTCTCGTCGGAGGCCTGCTGCTTGTCCATCGGGCGCTCGCGCGGATCCTGAATGGAGAGCGCCGAGGTGATGATCATCGCCTCGCGCACGCAGCCGTGTTTTTGCGCCTCCAGCACCATCCGCGCCAGACGCGGATCCACCGGCAGCTGGCTGAGCTGACGGCCCTGCGGGGTCAGCTTGTAGGCGGTGGCCTGCTCGTCGGTGGTGATCGCCCCCAGCTCTTCCAGCAGACGTACGCCGTCCTGAATGTTGCGTTTGTCCGGCGCTTCAACAAACGGGAACGCCGCGATGTCGCCCAGCCCGAGGGCGGTCATCTGCAGAATAACCGACGCCAGGTTGGTGCGCAGAATTTCCGGGTCGGTAAATTCCGGACGCGACAGGAAATCGTCTTCCGAATAGAGACGAATACAGATCCCTTCCGAGACGCGTCCGCAGCGGCCCTTACGCTGGTTGGCCGAGGCCTGGGACACCGGCTCAATCGGCAGACGCTGCACCTTGGTGCGGTAGCTGTAGCGGCTGATGCGCGCCGTGCCGGGGTCAATGACGTATTTAATGCCCGGTACGGTCAGAGAGGTTTCCGCCACGTTGGTCGCCAGCACGATGCGGCGGCCGCTGTGCGACTGGAACACGCGGTTCTGCTCGCTGTTGGAGAGACGTGCGTACAGCGGCAAAATTTCGGTATGGCGCAGGTCGCGCTTGCTGAGCGCGTCGGCGGTATCGCGGATCTCGCGCTCACCGCTCATAAAGATCAGGATATCGCCCGGGCTTTCATTGCCCAGCTCGTCCACCGCGTCGAAGATGGCCTGGAGCTGATCGCGCTCGGTGTCGTCGGCGTCTTCCACCATCGGACGGTAACGCACTTCTACCGGGTAAGTACGGCCCGAAACCTCGATAATCGGCGCATTGTTAAAGTGGCGCGAAAAACGTTCCGGGTCGATGGTCGCCGAGGTGATGATCACTTTCAGATCCGGACGACGCGGCAGCAGCTCCCGCAGATAGCCCAGCAGGAAGTCGATGTTCAGGCTGCGCTCGTGCGCTTCATCGATAATGATGGTGTCGTACTGCATCAGCAGACGGTCCTGCTGAATTTCGGCCAGCAGGATCCCGTCGGTCATCAGTTTGACCATGGTGTTGTCGCTGACGTGATCGCTGAAGCGCACCTTATAACCGATACAGCCGCCCGGCTCGGTTTGCAGCTCTTCGGCAATACGGTTCGCCACGGTACGCGCCGCCAGACGCCTCGGCTGGGTGTGGCCGATCAGGCCTTTGATCCCACGCCCCAGCTCCATACAGATTTTCGGCAGCTGGGTGGTTTTACCGGAGCCGGTCTCTCCCGCCACGATCACCACCTGGTGATCGCGCACGGCTTCAAGAATTTCCTGTTTCTTCTGGCTGACGGGCAGGTTTTCCGGGTAGGTGATGGCCGGACGCGCGGCTTCGCGCAGCACGACCTTACCCGCTGCCTGCTCAATCTCTTTTGCCATCTCCTGGTAGATGGCCTGTTGTGCATCAGGATTTTTAACCTTCTTCACCCCATGCAGACGGCGGGCAAAGCGCTGTTTGTCACGCAGCATCAGCGGATCCAGCTGTTGCAGGAGCATCGGGAAGGTTAATTTTCGTTGTTCTGTCATAGCGTTAACGGGCAGTGCACTGCCGGATAAAATCTCTTTTTAATGATTGATATAGAGTACCACATTGGCGGTTTTTGCGCCTTATTCAAAAATTTCGAACATAGGCTTCGATATATTGCGCTATCCCTGCGACAGGATTGTGAATAGAGTGTCAGCAAGCAACGGGGCAACCCCCCTCATCAAATACATAAAAGGAATCACCCATGAGCAAAGTATTAGTTCTCAAATCCAGTATTCTGGCAGGGTACTCTCAGTCTGGTCAGCTGTCTGATTATTTCGTTGAGCAGTGGCGTGAACAGCACAGCGGTGACGAAATCACCGTCCGCGATCTGGCTGCGCAGCCAATCCCGGTACTGGATGGTGAGCTGGTTGGTGCCCTGCGTCCGAGCGATGCGCCACTGACCCCACGTCAGCAGGAAGCGCTGGCGCTGTCCGATGAGCTGATTGCCGAGCTGCAGGCGCACGACGTGATCGTGATTAACGCCCCAATGTACAACTTCAACATCCCAACCCAGCTGAAAAACTACTTCGACCTGGTAGCACGCGCTGGCGTAACCTTCCGCTACACCGAGAAAGGCCCTGAAGGTCTGGTGACCGGTAAACGTGCGATCGTGCTCTCCAGCCGTGGCGGTATTCATAAAGATACCCCAACCGACCTGGTGGCGCCGTACCTGACCCTGTTCCTGGGCTTCATCGGCATCACCGACGTGAACTTCGTGTTCGCTGAAGGTATCGCTTACGGTCCGGAAGTGGCGACCAAAGCGCAGACCGACGCGAAAGCCGCGATCGACAGCCTGGTAGCTGCATAAGATTTCCGACGCCCCCCTCCCGGGGGGCGTTTTTTATTCCCCTGCCTTATCCCACAGCTTTACGAGACGCCTCGTAGAATCAGTATTTCTTTTTTACGAACTGGCTGCGCATTAAATGGTCGTTTTAACGAAGCGAACAGCGGAAATGAAAAAGCCCCAGCAATATATTTTGCCGGGGCTTTTAGGGTACTACCAAATTAATATTTAACATTCATCAACTTAATTACACTACAACTTCTAAGATGTACGTATTCTCACAGGATTACCGATAAAACAAGTTAACGCTACCTCCTTTGATAAGTATGTGAAATAACATCATTTCCTGTCGTGTACATCACCCACGCGATATATACTCTTTGATGCGTTGCCTTAATTGCGTCGAGATAGTCTTAACGCCATACTTACGTCTCCGGATCGCGACCATTACTCTTTGAAACAAGGCCTTACATCATCGCGTTTACTTCCCCATCATGCGATTGTACTGATTTACTGCATGGCCTGAAAGCGTGTTCACACTGGCGTTTACTTATTACCAGGACCCAAACTACACTACTTCGTGGCCTTTATCGCATCTCGTTACTGCATTATTACCGCACCGTGAAACATTTATTTCTCTGTGGTGCTGAGTTCTAATTTACTCATTATAGACGCACTGTCAACCCTCGAATCAGGCACTGTTATATTTTATTGTTTAATATCATGAAAACAGATAATTACGTGATCGCGATCGCGTTTTTAGAGGTTTTGCCGCTTAGCTGGAGGACTTTGGCCGCAGATTCTCATCAAACACCAGTCGCTTACGATCGGTCTCTACTTCGTGCAGCGGCTCGACCTGATGCATCGTCTGCTTGCAGCGTTCCACCAGCGTCTGATACTCCCGGGTCCCCTGCTGCTTCCACGCTTTTTCCTGCTCGCTCAGCACGCGGATCGCTTTGGCCGGGCTGCCGATAATCAGATGGTCGGCGGGCATTTCCGCTTTCGCTTTCACAAACGCGGCCGCGCCGACAATGCTGTTTTCGCCAATAACCGCCCCGTCGATGATCACCGCATTCATCCCCACCAGCGCATTGCGGCGGATGATGCAGCCATGCAGAATGGCGCCGTGACCGATATGGCCCTCCTCTTCCACCACCGTATCCTGCTCGGGGAAACCGTGCATGATGCAGTTATCCTGAATGTTGGCCCCGTCTTTCACCACGATACGGCCAAAATCGCCGCGCAGGCTGGCATTGGGCCCCACATAAACCCCCTTACCGAGGATCACATCGCCAATCAGCACCGCGGTCGGGTGAACATAACTTTCTGGTGGAACAACCGGGGTCATCCCATCGATTTGATATACAGGCACATTACCTCCTTTACGCAGGCGTCAGGCCGCCGAAGCGTTGCCAGTAGGAGGAGCCCGGCGACGGCAGCTCGCCGACGGAGGTCTCCCCTTTTTCACTGACAAACGCCAGCGCACCCGGCGCGACGCGCTGATAAATGTTGATGCACAGCTGGCGGGCCGTCTGGCCTGCCCAGTGCGACGGGAGTAACTCTTCCGGCAGGAGCGGATCCTTAAGCACCACCCGGCGATAAAAATGGATTAGCAAAAGCTGGATCTGGAAGCAGCGTTCCGGGGTCAGCTCCTCCGGGGCGGCTTCACGCAGCAGCGGTAGCAGCGGCCGGAACGAGTCGATAAAGGTTTCGTACATGACGTTCTGCTCGCTGAGCTGCCAGCACTCCTCGACCCGGGCACGCAGCGCGGCGCGGGAGAGCGCCAGCGGCGAATGCGCCTCAAAGCAGATGACGTTCTCGGCCACACCCGCTTCGTGCAGCAGAGTCTGGACGTCCGCCAGCTGCTGCGACGGCGAGGCCATCAGGCTGGGGGCCAGGGTGCCGAAGCCCTGCCAGATCAGCTGTTTTTTCACATCCGCCAGCGTGGTTTTGTCCATCCCTTCGGACAACAGCAGCAGCCATTTTCCGTCCCAGGCCGGAAGCTCCGCGCGGTAAATTTTCGCCTCTGCGCGACGGGTTAAGCGCAGCCCTTTGTCGCTCAGCCGGTAAAAGCTGCGTCTGCCGATGCGCACCACATCCAGCCAGCCTTCCTTGTTCAGGCGAAACAGCGCGGTACGCACGAAGCGTTCGCCAAATCCCATCCCTTCCAGCAGCGCCGCCAGGCTACCCAGCCAGACTTCGCCCCCGCGATGGGAGAGCGCATCGCCGTACAGAGAGGAGATCAACGAGGTACCGCTGACGGGAACGGAGCTGACCGCGTGCTGAATAAAGGCGTCGAGTTTACTCATGTGATTCATTCTGTTGTGATTATTCTTCCGGATGAATCATAGCATAGCGCTCAAAACCTGACCCTCCCCAATACGGAGAGGATCAGCAGACAGGGATTAGCCGTTGGCGGCGACCTTACGCAGGTCGAAGACGCGGCAGGCTTTGCCTTCGGAACGCGGGATACTGCCGCAGTTCACGATAGTGACGTCGGTGGAGATCCCCACCATCGATTTGATGCGGTGGCGCAGCTCATGGCACACATGGCAACGCTGCTCGTGGGTCAGGGTTAAGCTGCTCTCTTTCAGCTCCACTTTCACTGAAAGCGAATCAAGATGGCCCCGACGGTTCACCTCCAGCTGGTAGTGCGGCGACAGGTGCTCAAACTTGACGATCTCCTCTTCCAACTGGGACGGGAAGACGTTCACGCCGCGGATGATCAGCATGTCATCGCTGCGACCGCTGATGCGATCCATTCTGCGCATGGTGCGGGCGGTGCCCGGCAGCAGGCGGGTCAGGTCGCGGGTGCGGTAGCGGATCACCGGCAGCGCCTCTTTGGTCAGGGTGGTGAACAGCAGTTCGCCCTGCTCGCCGTCATTGAGCGGCGTACCGTCGTTCGGGTTGACGATCTCCGGGTAGAAGTGATCTTCCCAGATGGTCGGGCCGTCGGCGGTTTCGATACACTCCATCGCCACGCCCGGACCCATCACTTCGGACAGGCCGTAAATGTCCAGGGCGGTGATACCGAGGCGTTTCTCGATTTCACGGCGCATCGCCAGGGTCCAGGGCTCGGCACCAAAGACGCCGACGCGCAGGGAGCATTTACTGGCATCGCCGCCCATCTGGCGCTCCAGCTCTTCGATCAGGTTCAGGCAGTAGGACGGCGTCACCATGATCATGTCCGGCTGGAAATCGCGGATCAGCTGAGCCTGTTTCTCGGTCTGGCCGCCGGACATCGGGATCACCGTCGCGCCTAAACGCTCGGCACCGTAGTGGGCACCCAGCCCGCCGGTGAACAGGCCGTAGCCGTAGGCGACGTGAATTTTGTCCTTCGCGCTGCCGCCGGCGGCGCGCAGGGAGCGGGCCACAATGTTGGCCCAGTTATCAATGTCGTTTTGCGTGTAGCCGACCACGGTCGGTTTCCCGGTGGTTCCTGAAGAAGCGTGAATACGCACCACCTGCTCCATTGGCACCGCGAATGTGTCAAACGGATAGTTGTCGCGCAGATCCTGTTTGGTGGTGCACGGGAACTTGCGGATATCCGCTAACTCTTTGAAATCGTCAGGGTGGACGCCCGCAGCATCAAACTTACGTTTGTACATCGGGACGTTGTTATAGGCGTGTTCTAACGTCCACTTCATGCGCTGGGTTTGCAGGGCCTGCAGCTCATCCAGGGACGCGGTTTCGATGGGATCCAGCTTAGTTGTCGTTGTTGTCATTGTAGGGTACTCACATTTTTATAATTGTTCAGACACGCTCAAGGATCATGGCAATGCCCTGACCGACACCAATGCACATCGTGCAGAGCGCATAGCGCCCTTTCCGACGATGCAGCTCGTTGCTGGCGGCCAGCGCCAGGCGGGCTCCGCTCATGCCCAGCGGATGGCCTAAGGCAATGGCTCCCCCGTTGGGGTTCACATGCGGAGCATCGTCCGGCAGCCCCAGCTCGCGCAGCACGCCCAGCGCCTGCGAAGCAAAGGCTTCATTCAGTTCGATAACGTCCATATCGTTAATGCTCAGACCGGCACGCTCCAGCACGCGGCGGGTGGCAGGCACCGGGCCCAGCCCCATCAGACGCGGTTCAACACCGGCGGTCGCCATCGCTACGATGCGGGTACGCGGGGTTAAGCCCTGCGCTGCCGCCATCTCTTCGCTGGCGATAATCAGCGCCGCGGCACCGTCATTCACGCCGGAGGCATTACCCGCGGTGACCACGCCACCGGCGCGGAACGGCGCTTTCAGCCCGGCCAGCATCTCGAGGGTGGTGTCCGGGCGCAGATGCTCGTCATGCACCACTTCGGTCACCGCCCCTTTTTTACCTTTAATCATTACCGGGACGATCTCCTGGGCCAGAATGCCGCTGGCCTGGGCCTTGGCGGTACGCTGCTGGCTGCGGAACGCAAAGGCGTCCTGGTCTTCGCGGGAAATCTTTAACAATTCCGCTACATTCTCTGCCGTTTCCGGCATGCTGTCAGAACCAAATTGCTGGGCCATGAGCGGGTTCACAAAACGCCAGCCGATGGTGGTATCAAAAATTTCGTTCTGGCGCTGGAAGGCGCTGGTGGCCTTGCCCATCACGAAGGGGGCGCGGGACATCGACTCCACGCCACCGGCGATCATCAGGTCGCCATCACCGGCGCGGATAGCGCGGGCGGCAAAGCCCAGCGCATCGAGGCCGGAACCGCACAGGCGGTTCAGGGTGGTGCCGGAGACGGTCTGCGGCAGCCCGGCCAGCAGCAGGGACATGCGCGCCACGTTGCGGTTGTCTTCCCCCGCCTGGTTGGCGCAGCCAAAAATCACGTCATCAATGCGTTCCGCATCCAGACCCGGGTTACGCACCAGCAGCTCGCGCAGCGGGATAGCCCCCAAATCGTCCGCGCGTACGCCGGATAAGGCCCCGGCATAGCGGCCAATAGGGGTACGGATCCCGTCACAAATAAAGGCGTCACGCATTATGCTTCTCCTGTAATAGTGCCGCCGATGCGGTGGGATTTCCCACGGAACAGGGCAACGGTTTTTTGCTGTTGGTTAACAATTTCAATGTCGTACACGCCGGTCTGTTTCCCCTGATGGCGCACCTGCGCGGTGGCGGTGAGCTTGTCGTGGGCAAAGGCCGGACGAACAAAATCAATGGTGCAGCCCGAGGCTACCGCCGCCAGCCCCTGGCTGTTGCAGGCGTAGGCGAAGGCGGTGTCGGCCAGCGTAAACAGCTGGCCACCGTGGCAGCTTTTGTGGCCGTTGAGCATCTGCGGCGTGACGGTCATGGTCAGCACGGCGACACCCTCGTCCATCTCAATAATGTCGATGCCATAGGCCTGGGCACAGGCATCGTTTTCATACATGGCGCGGGCGTTGCGCCAGGCGTTATGACTCATAGCTACTCTCCAGAAGCGCGCGCTGGCGCAGCAGGGATGACGGGCGATAGCGTTCTTCGCCGTAGTGGCGTTGCAGGTTTTCCAGCAGGATCAGCAAACGCTGCCAGCCAAGCTGTTCTCCCCAGGCCAGCGGGCCGCGCGGGTAGTTGACCCCGAGGCGCATGGCGGTATCGATATCCTGTTCGCTGGCGACCCCTTTTTGCAGGGCATCGAGGGCTTCGTTGACGATCATCGCCACCGTGCGCCAGATCAGCAGGCCGGGATAATCGGCCACCTGCAGGACGCGCTTGCCCTGCTGCTGCAGGTGCCAGACCGCTTTCAGGGTGGCGGAGGCCGGATTGCTGGCCGCCGGGGCGATCACTGCCACATCCCCTTCCTGCCGATCCACGACCACCACCGGCTGACCGTAACGGTTCGCCAGCGCCTGGGCAGTCTCGCCCTGGGTTTCGATCAGCAGCAGGCCGTCAATTTCAGTGACACCGTCACTTTTTCTCTGCACGCTCATGGCGCTGTACGTGTCACCAACGGGCTCCAGCCAGTTCACGGCAGGCTTGTCGCTGCGCCAGTTATAGACGCCCTGGCCGCTCTTCTTGCCGAAGCGCCCGGCCAGCACCAGCTCCTGCTGCACCAGCGACGGCAGGAAGCGGCGCTCCTGCCAGAAGGCGTTAAATACCGAACAGGTGACGGCGAAGTTGACGTCCTGGCCGATCATGTCGGTCAGCTCCAGCGGCCCCATCGGGAAGCCCGCACCGTCGCGCAGCGCGGCGTCGATAACTTCCGGGGCGGCCACCTGCTCTTCCAGCGCGCGCCAGGCTTCGGCGTAGTAAGGACGCGCCACGCGGTTAACGATAAAGCCCGGCGTGGACTGGCAGCGCACCGGCTGTTTACCCCAGTTCATCGCCAGCTCGCTCAGCTGTTCCACCACTTCCCCGGAGGTCGCCAGCCCGCTCACCACTTCCACCAGTTTCATCACCGGGGCCGGATTAAAGAAGTGCAGCCCGGCCACGCGCTCGGGGTGTTTCACATCGGCGGCAATGGCGGTAATGGAGATAGAAGAGGTATTGCTGGTCAGCAGCGTGTTGGCCGGGCAGATCTCAGCCAGTTCGGCAAACAGCGCTTTTTTGACCGCCATCTGCTCGGAGGCGGCTTCGATAACCAGGTCGGCCGCCGCCAGGGCGTGAATGTCGGTCACCGGTATCAGGCGCTGGAGCGTCTGCTCGCAGGCCTGCGCGCTCAGCTTGCCCCGCGCCACGCGGGATTCGAGACGGGTGCGGATCCCGTCGATGGCGCGGGAAATCGCGTTGGCATTAATGTCATACACCAGCACCGGATGCCCGTGGCTGGCCGCCACTTCGGCGATCCCGGACCCCATGATGCCGCTGCCAATCACCGCCACGGTATGAATTGTCGTCATCTTATTTCCCCGTGAACTGCGGCGCGCGTTTGTTGAGGAAGGCGCTGACGCCTTCGCGGTAGTCGGCGCTGCGACCGGCCAGGCGCTGATAGTCGCGCTCCAGATCCAGCTGGGCCTCGAGGGTGTTGGTTTCTGCAGCGTTGATCGCCTGCTTGATCAGCCCCAGGCCAAAGGTCGGCTGCGAGGCCAGATGCACGGCCAGCTGGCGGGCGGTGTCGGTCAGCTCGGCATCATCCACCACTTGCCAGATCATCCCCCAGGCGTGAGCCTGCTCGGCGCCGATCTTCTCCCCCAGCAGGGCAAGGCCCATCGCCCGGGCGCGGCCGGTGAGGCGCGGCAGCAGCCAGGTTCCGCCGGAGTCCGGCACCAGACCCAGCTTGCTGAAGGCCATCACGAAGTTCACCGAGCGGGCGGCAATGACGATGTCGCAGCCCAGCGCCAGGGTGGCACCGGCTCCGGCAGCCACGCCGTTGACCGCGCAGATCACCGGCTTCGGCAGTTTTGCCAGGCGCTTAACCAGCGGGTTATAGAATTTTTCCACCGACATCCCCAGATCCGGCGCGGGGCTGTTCGGGTCGACGTTGCGGTCGTTGAGATCCTGCCCGGCGCAAAACCCGCGTCCGGCCCCGGTCACCAGCAGGCAACGCACGCTGTCGTCGCGCTCGGCCTGCTTCAGGCACTCGGCCAGCTGCAGATGCATCTCCTCGTTAAAGCTGTTGAGACGCTCCGGGCGGTTCAGGGTGATCGTCATGACCCCCTGCTCAACGTGACTCAGAATGAAATCCATGGTTAGCGTCCTTTAAAGTCGGGGGTGCGTTTTTGCAGGAAGGCATCAATGCCCTCGCGGCGATCCTCGGTGGCCGCCAGCAGGGTAAATAGCTGACGCTCCTGGGCCAGCCCGGCCTGCAGGGCCACCTCCTGAGACTGGCGTAACGCCTGCTTCGCCGCCTGCAGGGCCAGCGGCGAGTGGCGCGCCATCAGCGCGGCCTGCTGGAGGGCATATTCCAGAGTCAGGGATTCGGGATAAACGTCGCTCACCAGGCCCGCGGCCAGCGCCTGACGGGCGGTGATGCTTTCGCCGGTCAGCACCATTTTGCTGGCCAGCGATTTACCCACGCTGCGGATCAGGCGTTGAGTGCCGCCCGCGCCCGGCATAATGCCTAAAGTGATTTCGGGCAGGCCAAAGCGGGCGTTCTCCCCGGCGATCGTTACATCGCACAGCAGCGCCAGCTCGCAGCCCGCGCCCAGCGCGTAGCCGTTGACGGCGGCAATCAGCGGTTTGCTGAAAGCGTTGATCCGCGCCCACAGCTGGGGACGAATGTCATTGAGGGTGGCGGCCAGATCTTTTTCGGCCATCTCGTTGAGATCGGCCCCGGCGGCAAAGAAACGCTCGTTGCCGGCGATCACGCACACCGAAACCTCGCTATCGGTTGCCGCGGCTTCCAGCGTGGTCGCCAGCTCGCTCAGCAGGGCATTGTTGAGGGCGTTGCGGGCCGCCGGGCGGTTGAGGGTCAGGAGCAGTACCCGCCCCTGACGGGTGACAATCAGGTCGCTCATGCCATCCCCTTCGCGTCAAAGTCCACCACCACGTCGCCGGTCAGCGGCAGGGCCTGGCAGCTCAGAACGTAGCCCGCCGCCAGTTCGTCCGGCTCCAGGCTGTAGTTGGTCGCCATGTCTACCTTTCCGCGCAGCACTTTGCATTTGCAGGTGGCGCACACCCCGCCCTTGCAGGCGTAGGGCAGATCCGCCCCCTGACGCAGGGCGGCGTCGAGAATGCTCTCGTCATCGGCGGTGAGGGTGATCTCGCGGTCACGTCCGTCCTGGCGCACCGTCACTTTCTGCCCTTCCACCTGCACGCTGTGGGCGCGTTTCACGCTGGTGCCCGGGGTGTTAAAGCGCTCCAGATGCAGGGCTTTTTCCGGCATGCCCAGCGCTTTCAGGGTTAGCTCGGCTTCATCCATCATTGCCGCCGGGCCGCAGATAAAGGCTTCGTCGAACTGGCTGAAGTCGATCAGGTGTTTCCCGAGCGCCTGCAGCTTTTCGCCGTCGATACGCCCGTGCAGCAGTTCGCTGTCCAGCGTCTCCTGGCTGAAAATATTGACCACCTGCAGGCGGGTCGGATAGCTGTCCTTCAGATCGGCCAGCGCCTGGCGGAACATCATGCTCTGGCTGCTGCGGTTGCCGTAAATCAGGGTGAACTGGCTATTGGGTTCGGTTTTCAGGGTGCTGGAGATGATGGCCAGCATCGGGGTGATGCCTGAACCGGCGGCAATCGCCAGGTAGCAGCCTTCCCGCTCGGCCAGCGGCTGATAGCCAAAGTGCCCTTGCGGCACCATCACCTCCAGGGCCATCCCCTGTTTGATCTCATCCCGGGCATAGCGCGAGAAGCGGCCGCCGTCGATGGCTTTTACCGCCACGCTGATCTCGCCCGGCTGTACGCTGCGGCAGATGGAGTAGCAGCGGCGCAGCTCTTCGCCCGCGAGACGGACTTTCAGGGTCAGATGCTGGCCCGGACGGAAGCGATACGCCTCCTGCAAAGCCTGGGGAACCGCGAAGGTGATGGTCACCGCATCGCGGGTTTCGGGTTCCACTTTTGCCACCGTTAAGGAATGAAACGTTGTCATGGCGACCTCAGATACATTTGAAATAGTCGAAGGGTTCCCGGCAGCTGTCGCAGCGGTAAAGCGCTTTGCAGGCCGTGGAACCAAATTCACTGATCATCGTGGTACGGGTGCTGGCGCAGCGTGGACAGGTCACCTCGGCGGGCAGATGCGCATGGCAGCTGTGGCCGGCCGGAGGGCTGATGCCGTACTGGCGCAGACGCTTCCGGGCGTCCGGGGTCATCCAGTCGGTGGTCCACGCCGGATCGAGCTGGATGGTGATCTGCACCGGGGCATAGCCGTGGGCGGTCAGCGTGTCGCGGATCGCCCCCATCAGATGGTCGGTGGCCGGACAGCCGGAATAGGTCGGCGTAAAGCCGATAGCCCAGCCTTCACCCTGCGGGGTAACGCTGCGCACCATACCTAAGTCGGTAATGGTCAGCACCGGGATCTCCGGGTCCGGGATCTGGCTTAACAAAGACCAGATCTGCGGGACGGCGGCGGGTGCGAGTTCGACGTGTTGCATGGTGCTCTCCTGCGTTACCACTGCTGCCCGGGATAAACGCGCTGCAGATACTGCATCTCTGCCAGCATCGGTCCCAGATGTTCAGTGTGCAGCCCTTTACGGCCGCCGCTGCGGTAGGCTGCTTCCTCGGGCACGCTCAGCGTCGCCGCGTTCAGCCCGGCAAAGACTTCCGCTTCCCACTCTTCGCGCAGGCTGCGCGGATCGACGGCGATACCCTCGGCCACCAGGGCCAGATCGATCTCGTCGGCCTCGAACAGTTCGGCGGTGAAGCGCCACAGGTCGTTGACCGCCTGCTGCATTTTCTGCGCCGAGACGGCGGTGCCGTTACCCAGGCGCTCCAGCCAGCCGCGGCTGAAGCGCAGGTGGTAGCGGGCCTCTTTAATGGATTTGGCGGCGATGGCGGCAAGCTGCGCATCGCGGCTCTGAGTCAGACGGGTAAACAGCGCCACGTGCCAGGCGTCGATAAAGTACTGACGGGCGATGGTGTCGGCGAAGTTGCCGTTCGGCTGCTCCACCAGCAGCAGGTTGCTGAACTGGCGTTCGTCGCGCTGAAAGGCCAGCGTGTCTTCATCGCCCGCGCCTTCCAGCTCGGAAGCGTAGGTTAAGAAATTGCGCGCCTGGCCCAGCAGGTCGAGGCCGATATTGGCCAGCGCGAGGTCAATCTCCAGCTCCGGAGCATGACCACACCAGGCCCCCAGACGCTGGGAGAGCACCAGGCCGTTATCACCCAGGCGCAGAACATAGTGCGTTAACGTTTTCATCCCCGACCTCACATGTGCTCGATGCCATCAGGGATGGTGTAGAAAGTCGGGTGACGGTAGACCTTGCTCTCCGCCGGATCGAAAAACTCACCGCGCTCTTCCGGCTGCGAGGCGACGATTTCGCTCGCCTTCACCACCCAGATGGAGCAGCCTTCGCTGCGACGGGTATAGGCGTCGCGGGCGTTTTCCAGCGCCATGCGGTCATCGGCGGCGTGCAGGCTGCCGACGTGACGGTGGGACAGCCCCTGTTTGCTGCGGACAAAGACTTCGTATAACGGCCAGTATGTTTTGCTCATTGTGATTCCCCTTACGCGACTTTGCGGGCGTGTTGTTTTTCTGCGTGCGCCAGGGCGGCTTCGCGCACCCACGTCCCCTCTTCCCAGGCTTTATTCTTGGCGGCCAGACGCTCGTGATTGCAGACGCCGCGGCCATTGATAACGTCGTCAAACTCCTGCCAGTCGATCTCGCCAAAACGGTAGTGACCGCTTTCGGCATCGAAGTGCAGATCGGCATCCGGGACGGTCATGCCCAGCATCTCCACCTGCGGCACGGTGTTGTCGACGAAGCGCTGGCGCAGCTCGTCGTTGCCAAAGCGTTTGATCTTCCAGGCCAGGCTTCGGGCGCTGTTCGGAGAGTTGTCGTCGTTCGGGCCAAACATCATCAATGCCGGCCACCAGAAACGGTTGATGGCGTCCTGCAGCATCTGGCGCTGGGCCTCGCTGCCCTGGGCCAGCGCCATGCAGGCTTCAAAGCCCTGACGCTGGTGGAAGCTCTCTTCTTTACAGATTTTCACCATCGCCCGGGCATAGGGGCCGTAGGAGGTACGGCACAACGCCACCTGGTTAACGATGGCCGCGCCGTCCACCAGCCAACCAATCACGCCGATATCGGCCCAGCTCAGGGTCGGGTAGTTAAAGATGGAGGAGTATTTCATCTTGCCGTCGAGCATCTTCTGGTAGATGTCTTCCCGGGCGCAGCCCAGCGTCTCCGCCGCGCTGTAGAGGTAAAGGCCGTGTCCGGCTTCATCCTGCACTTTCGCCAGCAGGATGGCCTTGCGGCGCAGCGTCGGGGCGCGGGTGATCCAGTTGCCTTCCGGCAGCATGCCGACAATTTCGGAGTGGGCGTGCTGACCAATCTGGCGGATCAGCGTCTTGCGGTACGCGTCAGGCATCCAGTCCTGCGGCTCGATGGCCGTCTCTTGCGCGATTCGCTGTTCAAAGCGTTGTTCTTCCGTCACGTCATCACCCTTATGATTCGTTTAACTGGTAAGTTTCGTTCAATACTGAATCACTTCGTTTCATAAAAGTTACACAAAGGTTAAATATAACCCCAAGGAGTGTTTGTTTATTTTGTGATGTGGCTCGCAAGACATTTCTGAAGACCAGCAACGGCGCGGGCTGCCGTGGGTGAGAAGATAAAGCGAGATCACAATGTTAATAAATCATTAACAAGAAACTTGCTTTTTATGATTCACAAACGAACTATCTATAGTGAAATCACGAACCACCTGGAGAGAGAAATGCAGCAGTTAGCCAGCTTCTTGTCCGGCACCTGGCAGTCTGGCCGGGGCCGTGAGCGCACTATTCAGCACGCCATCAGCGGCGAAACCCTCTGGCAGGTCACCAGCGAAGGGCTGGATATGGCCGCCGCGCGTCGTTACGCCATTGAGAAAGGCGGTGAATCACTTCACGCTATGACCTTCATCGAGCGCGCCGCGATGCTGAAAGCGGTGGCAAAGCATCTGTTGAGTCAGAAAGAGGCGTTCTATGCCCTCTCCGCCCAGACCGGGGCGACCCGCGCCGACAGCTGGGTGGATATCGAGGGCGGGATTGGCACCCTCTTCACCTTCGCCAGCCTCGGCAGCCGCGAGCTGCCAGACGACACCCTGTGGCCGGAANNGGGGATGCTGGAAAAACTGGCCCCGACCTGGCTGGCGGGGATGCCGGCAATCATCAAACCGGCCACCGCCACCGCCCAGGTGACCCAGGCGATGGTGAAAGCCATTGTCGACAGCGGCCTGGTGCCGGACGGCGCTATCAGCCTGATCTGCGGCGGCGCAGGGGATCTGCTCGACCAACTCGACAGCCAGGACGTGGTGACCTTTACCGGCTCCGCCGTCACCGGCCAGATGCTGCGCGTCCACCCGAACATCGTCGCCCGATCGATTCCGTTTACCATGGAGGCCGACTCCCTGAACTGCTGCGTGCTGGGGGATGATGTCACCCCGGAACAGCCGGAGTTTGCCCTGTTCATCCGCGAAGTGGTGCGGGAGATGACGGCCAAAGCCGGACAAAAATGTACCGCCATCCGCCGCATCATTGTGCCGCAGGCGCAGGTGGAGGCCGTCAGCCAGGCCCTGATCGCCCGGCTGGAAAAAGTGCCGTACGGCGACCCGAGCCAGGAAGGGATCAAGATGGGTTCGCTGGTCAACGCCGAACAGCGTGCCGACGTGCAGGAGAAGGTGGATGCTTTAGTGACCGCGGGCTGCCAGGTCCGTCTGGGCGGGAAAGCCGACCTGAACGCCGCCGGGGCTTTCTTCCCACCGACGCTGCTGTTCTGCCCGCAGCCGGACGAAACCCCGGCCGTCCACGCCACCGAAGCCTTTGGCCCGGTGGCCACCTTAATGCCGTATCAGACCCGCGAACACGCCATGGCCCTGGCCCGCGCCGGGGAAGGTAGCCTCGCCGGGACGCTGGTCACCGCCGATCTGCGTCTGGCGCGTCAGTTTATCGCCGGCGCCGCGCGTGCCCATGGGCGTATCCAGATCCTTAACGAAGAGTCGGCCAAAGAGTCTACCGGCCACGGCTCCCCGCTGCCGCAGCTGGTGCACGGCGGTCCGGGCCGCGCCGGGGGCGGTGAAGAGCTGGGCGGCCTGCGGGCGGTGAAACACTACCTGCAACGTACGGCGATCCAGGGCAGCCCGAGCATGCTGGCCGCCATCAGCCAGCAGTGGGTGCGCGGCGCGCAGGTCCAGGAGGATCGCGTCCATCCGTTCCGCAAATATTTCGAGGAGCTGCAGCCGGGCGACAGCCTGCTGACCCCGCGCCGTACCCTGACCGAGACCGACATCGTCAACTTTGCCTGCCTGAGCGGGGATCATTTCTACGCCCACATGGACAAGATTGGCGCGGCGGAGTCGATTTTTGGCGAGCGCGTGGTGCACGGTTACTTCCTGATCTCCGCTGCCGCCGGGCTGTTCGTCGATGCGGGCGTCGGGCCGGTGATCGCCAACTACGGCATGGAGAACCTGCGCTTTATCGAGCCGGTCAAACCGGGCGATACCATCCAGGTGCGTCTGACCTGTAAGCGCAAGACGCTGAAGAAACAGCGCACGGCGGAAGAGAAACCGACCGGCGTGGTGGAGTGGTCGGTTGAGATCTTCAACCAGCACCAGCAGCCGGTGGCCCTCTACTCGATCCTGACCCTCGTCTCCCGTCAGCACGGCGATTTTGACGCCTGAGCCCCTTCCCTCCGGGTAACGTCGCGCACGTTACCCGGCTTCTGGCACATCTGACAAAACATCTGGCAAATGCAGGCAAACGGTACGCACAGCGTTATTGCTATGTTGGCAATGAATAAACCGCGCGCAGAACAGCGGTCCCGAGTGGATAACAACACATACAACAGAGGTTAATCATGGGAAGCTCCTCAATCTTTTCTCCACGTAAAACGGTGCTGGCGTTGGCCGTTGCTTGTCTCTTTTCCGGTCAGGTGCTGGCTCACGGTGGTGAAGCACATATGGTCGAGATGGATAAAACCCTGACCGAGTTTGGCGCGGATGTGGCCTGGGACGACTACGCCCAGATCTACACCATCACCAAAGACGGGGCCTTTATCAAAGTGAAGCCGGGCGCCAAAACCGCCATCGTCAACGGCAAGTCGCTGACCCTGCAGGTGCCGGTGGTGATGAAAGACAATAAGGCCTGGATCTCCGATACCTTTGTCAACGATGTGTTCCAGTCCGGCCTTGATCAGACCTTCCAGGTGGAGAAGACCCCGCACCCGCTGAACGCCCTGACCGCAGATGAAATTAAACAGGCCGTCGAGATTGTGAAAGCCTCGCCGGACTTCAAACCGAACACCCGTTTTACCCAGATCGCGTTAGCCGAGCCGGAAAAAGCCAAAGTGTGGGACTTCGTGCTGAACGGTACGGCGGTGGATGCGCCGCGTCAGGCCAGTATCACCATGCTGGACGGTAAATATGTTGTCGAAGCGCTGGTGGACCTGAAGGACAAAAAAATCATGCACTGGGAGCCGATCAAGGACGCCCACGGCATGGTGCTGCTGGATGATTTTATGGCGGTGCAGAAGATCGTCATCGGCAGCCAGGAGTATATCGACGCGCTGAAAAAGCACGGTATCAACGACCCGAGCAAGGTGATGACCACGCCGCTAACCGTCGGCTACTTTGACGGCAAAGATGGCCTGAAGCAGGAAGACCGCCTGCTAAAAGTGGTGAGCTATCTGGATACCGGCGACGGCAACTACTGGGCGCACCCGATTGAAAACCTGGTCGCGGTGGTGGATCTGGTCGAGAAGAAGATTATTAAAATCGAAGAAGGCGCGGTTGTTCCGGTACCGATGGAACCCCGCCCTTATGACGGCCGCGACCGCGAGCCGGTCGTGCATAAGCCGCTGGATATCACCGAGCCGGAAGGTAAGAACTACACCATCACCGGCAATATGATCCACTGGCAGAACTGGGACTTCCACCTGAGCCTGGACTCGCGCGTGGGGCCGATTATCTCTACCGTCACCTTTAACGACAACGGCAAAAAACGCCAGGTGATGTACGAAGGATCGCTCGGCGGGATGATCGTGCCTTACGGCGACCCGGACGTGGGCTGGTACTTCAAGGCCTATCTGGACTCCGGCGACTACGGCATGGGCACCCTGACCTCCCCGCTGGTGCGCGGCAAAGACGTGCCGTCCAACGCCGTACTGCTGAATCAGACCATCCCGGATTACACCGGTGCGCCAATGGAGATCCCGCGGGCGATAGCGATTTTCGAACGCTACGCCGGGCCGGAGTATAAGCATCAGGAGATGAATCAGCCGAACGTCAGCACCGAACGCCGTGAACTGGTGGTGCGCTGGATCAGTACCGTGGGCAACTATGACTATATCTTTGACTGGATCTTCCACGAAAATGGCACCATCGGCATCGATGCCGGGGCGACCGGTATCGAAGCGGTGAAAGGCGTAACGGCGAAAACCATGCACGACCCGAGCGCCAAAGAGGATACCAAATACGGTACCCTGATCGACCACAACATCGTCGGCACCACTCACCAGCACATCTATAACTTCCGTCTGGATATGGACGTGGATGGCACTAACAACAGCCTGGTGGCGATGGATCCGGAGGTGAAGCCGAACACCGCCGGCGGCCCACGTACCAGTAGCCTGCAGATCAACCAGTACAATATTGATACCGAGCAGCAGGCGGCGCAGAAATTTGACCCGGGCACCATTCGTCTGCTGAGCAACACCAGCAAAGAGAACCGCATGGGCAACCCGGTCTCCTATCAGATCATCCCGTACGCGGGCGGTACGCATCCGGTGGCGACCGGCGCGAAATTCGCCCCGGACGAGTGGATCTATCACCGTCTGAGCTTTATGGATAAACAGCTCTGGGTGACCCGCTACCATCCGAACGAGATGTACCCGGAAGGGAAATTCCCGAACCGCTCCACCCAGGACACCGGTCTGGGCCAGTTCAGCAAGGATAACGAGTCGCTGGATAACCAGGATGACGTGGTGTGGATGACCACCGGCACCACCCACGTGGCGCGTGCCGAGGAGTGGCCAATTATGCCAACCGAGTGGGTGCATACCCTACTTAAACCCTGGAACTTCTTCGACGAAACCCCGTCGCTGGGTAAGAAGAAAGACGCGCAGTAAACCCGTAGGCCCGTGCAAGCACAGCGCCGCCGGGCATTGCCAGGGCACTGTGCGACCTGATGCCCTCACCCCGGCCCTCTCCCACAGGGAGAGGGTGCAAACATAAAAAACGGTCACCTCCGGTGACCGTTTTGCTTTTACCTTGCCGCCGGGCAAATACCAACTCCTGCTATTTAATTTCGGTTAAGTGATTTATTTGCTGAATAGATTTCCTTGCATATAGTTATTCATACCCATGCCGTTCGGGTTGCCTTTCTTTAAACGTTTTTCTGGACATCACGCGAAGTTTTCCCCTACGCCGCTGTATGCACATTGAGAGGTTTTCAGGATGAGATTCAACTTGATAGCAAGAAGCCTTGCGCTCGCCGGGCTTTTTATTTCTGCTGGCATTCCTGCGTTTGCCGCAGAAGCGCCAAAAGACGCCGCCGCCGCTACCCAGCAAGCCAATAACGCCCTCTTTAGTCAACTGCCCTTCTCCGATAACACCGACTTTACCGATGCCCACAAAGGCTTTATCGCCCCGCTTCCTGCCGAGGTGATCAAAGGCGAACAGGGCAACGTGGTCTGGGATCCGCAGCAATACGCGTTTATTAAAGAGGGCGATAAAGCGCCGGACACCGTCAACCCCAGCCTGTGGCGTCAGGCGCAGCTGATTAATATCAGCGGCCTGTTTGAGGTGACGGACGGGGTGTATCAGATCCGCAACCTCGATCTGTCGAACATGACCATTATTGAAGGCACCACCGGCGTCACCGTGGTGGACCCGCTGGTATCGGCGGAAACGGCGAAAGTCGGGATGGATCTCTATTTTAAAAACCGCGGGCAGAAGCCGGTGGTGGCGGTGATCTACACCCACAGCCACGTCGACCATTACGGCGGCGTGCGCGGGGTGGTGGATGAGGCCGATGTCAAAGCCGGTAAGGTGAAAATCTACGCCCCGGCCGGCTTTATGGAAGCCGCGGTGGCAGAGAACATTATGGCCGGTAACGTAATGAGTCGCCGCGCCAGCTACATGTACGGCAACCTGCTGAAACCGGATGCTAAAGGCCAGGTGGGTGCCGGGCTGGGTACCACCACCTCCGCCGGGACCGTGACCCTGCTTGCTCCGACCAACATCATCGAAAAAGACGGTCAGAAGGAGACCATCGACGGTCTGACCTATGACTTTATGCTGGCCCCGGGCTCGGAAGCGCCGTCGGAAATGCTGTGGTTTATCGAAGAGAAAAAGCTGATCGAATCCGCCGAGGACGTGACCCACACCCTGCACAACACCTACTCCCTGCGCGGGGCGAAGATCCGCGAGCCGCTGCCGTGGTCGAAATACATCAACGAAGCCATTGTGCGCTGGGGTGATAGAGCCGAGATCCTGATGGCCCAGCACCACTGGCCGACCTGGGGTAAAGAGAACGTCAATAATCTGCTGAAAAGCCAGCGCGACCTCTATCGTTACATCAACGACCAGACCTTACGCATGGCGAACCAGGGGCTGACCCGGGATGAGATCGCCGCCAACTTCAAGCTGCCGGATTCACTGGCGCACACCTGGGCGAACCGCGGTTATTACGGATCGGTGAGCCACGACGTGAAGGCTACCTACGTGCTTTATCTCGGCTGGTTCGACGGCAACCCGGCGACCCTGGATGAGCTGCCGCCGGAAGAAGGCGCGAAGAAATTCGTTGAGTATATGGGCGGCGCGGACACCATTCTGCAGAAGGCCAAAACCGACTTCGACCAGGGGAACTACCGCTGGGTGGCGCAGGTGGTAAGCAAAGTGGTGTTTGCCGATCCGAACAACCAGGCGGCGCGCAACCTGGAAGCGGATGCGCTGGAGCAGCTGGGCTATCAGGCGGAATCCGGCCCGTGGCGTAACTTCTACCTCACCGGCGCGCAGGAGCTGCGTAACGGCGTGGTGAAAGGCCCGACCCCGAACACCGCCAGCCCGGATACGGTGCGGGCGATGACGCCGGAGATGTTCTTTGACTATCTGGCGGTACACATTAACGGTGAAAAAGCCGGCACGGCGAAATCGGTATTTAATATCGATCTGGGCAGCGACGGCGGGAAATACAAGCTGGAGCTGGAGAACGGGGTGCTGAACCACACCGCCAATGCCGAAGCGACTGATGCGGATGCTACCATTTCCCTCAATCGCGACACGCTGAACAAAATCATCCTGAAAGAGACCACCCTGAAACAGGCTGAGGACAGCGGTGCGGTGAAGGTGACCGGCGATGGCACGAAACTGGACGCCATGCTGGGTTATATGGATAAGTTTGAATTCTGGTTCAATATAGTGACACCGTAACGTAATGCCGGGTGGCGGCTGCGCCTACCCGGCCTACGGGCATTGTGCGGCCTGATGCCCTCACCCCGGCCCTCTCCCACAGGGAGAGGGTGCAAATACTAAAAACGGTCACCGAGGTGACCGTTTTGCTTTTACCTAATACCTCACGCACACCGATTTGGTTTCGCACCAGCCGTCCAGCCAGTCCGGGCCGAAATCGCGGCCGGTGCCGGACTGCTTCATGCCGCCGAACGGCAGGTTGGCGTCTATCAGGGTGTGGCTGTTGATCCACACCGTGCCCGCCTGCAGGCGATCGGTATACTCCAGCGCTTTGCTGATATTTTGCGTCCAGACGCTGGCGGTCAGACCGTATTCGGTGTCATTTGCCAGGCGCAGGGCCTCTTCGCCGTCGGCGACGCGCACCAGGTTCACCACCGGGCCAAACACCTCTTCGCGGGTCAGGCGCAGGCTGGCGTCCGGGTTAACCACCAGGGTCGGCGAGACGTAGTACCCCTCGCCGTTCGGCCCGCGATTACCAACGATCAGCTCGGCCTGACGCGACTGCGCCTCGTCGAGGAAGGTCTGCACTTTATCGCAGTGGGCGCGGGAGACCAGCGGGTTGATGTGCGCCTCCTGGGACATACCCGGCCCGACGCTCAGGGATTTCACCGCCTGCTCAAAACCGCTCACGACAGTATCAAACAGCGGCGCTTCGATATAAATCCGCGAGCTTGCCGCACAGACCTGGCCCTGATTCAGGAAGCTGCCGGTCATCAGCCCTTCGATCACCCATGCCGGATCCGCATCTTTCAGGACGATGGCCGGGTTTTTACCGCCCAGCTCCAGGGTCACGCCCATCAGGCGGTCGGCGGCAGAGCGCGCAATCTGTTTCCCGGTGGCGGTTGAGCCGGTGAAGCTCACTTTGGCGATATGCGGATGGTTGGTCAGCGCGGCGCCACACACCGCCCCGCTGCCGGTCACCACGTTGAAGACACCGTCCGGGATCCCGGCTTCGCTTGCCAGCTCCGCCACCCGCAGCAGGGTCAGCGGCGTGGTTTCCGACGGTTTGATCACGATAGAGCAGCCCGCGGCCAGAGCAGGCATTACTTTCCACATGCCGATCAGCAGCGGGAAGTTCCACGGCACGATCCCGGCCACCACGCCAATCGGCTCTTTGCGGGTCCAGGCCTGATAGCGGGCACCCTGCGGCATCGGAATGGAGAGATCCAGCGTCTTACCGGAAATTTTAGTGGTCAGCCCGGCGGTATAGCGCATCCAGTTCAGGGTGCAGCCCACTTCAAAGGCGCGGGAGATGTTAATGGATTTACCCTGCTCCAGGGTTTCGAGCTGGGCCAACTCCTCGGTGTGCTGCTCCACCAGATCGGCGAAACGCAGCAGAATACGTTCACGTTCCGCAGGCAGTTTGCCTGACCAGCTGCGGGCAACAAAGGCGCGCCAGCCGGACATTACCGCGCGATCCACATCCTGCGCGCTGGCATCGGCCGTCGAGGCAATCACCTGGCCGGTAGCCGGGTTAAAGATCTCCAGACGCTTTTCGCTGTCGGAGGCGGACTGGCGTCCCTCAATCCAGAGGCCATGTTGGCGATCCAGAAATTGCTGCACGCTGTGCAGTACGGCGACCTGTGTATCAGACATAGCGATTCCTTATTATTCGCAGGGTGTCAACGCAGTCTAAGATGGCTTTGCCGAATACGCTTTTATCTCTGTGACATTCGCTTTGCCCGCTGTGACAGGCACCGCAAAACGCGACAATAACGCCGTTTCGCTCAGTTGTATGGCGGAGTTTTTTCCGGGATTTCGCCCCAGGTCACGGGTAATTGGCAACATAAATGCAACAATGTTTAAACATTGACGACGTAGCGGGTAAGACGATGGCATGTGCAAACGAACAGGACAAATACCAGCACTGGCTGGCGCAGATTAATCAGGTGTGCGGCAGTTTTGCCGCGCGGCCGATGAGCGGCGAGTTTTATGGCGAGCTGGAATCGACCTGGACCGGCAACCTGAAACTGAGCACCGTCACCGCCGGCGGCGTGAACCTGTTTCGCACTCGCCAGGAGATCAAAACCAGCAACGACGCCTGGTTCTACACCGTGTTTCAGCTGGAAGGCGAAGCGGGTCTGGAGCAGGACGATCGCCAGATTGTGCTGAACGCCGGGGATATCACCCTAATTGACGCCTCCCGTCCCTGTTCGATCTACTGGCCGGAAAAATCACGCCAGATCTCGCTCCTGCTGCCGCGTCAGATCCTCGAGCAGCAGTTTCGTTTCCAGGAAGTGACCTGCGCGCAGAAGCTCTCCCACAGCCTGCCCACCGTTCAGCTCAGCTATCGCCTGCTGCAGGACAGCATGAACAACCCGGCGTTAAGCGAAACCGAAAGCGAAGCGGCGCTGGAGGCGATGGTGTGCCTGCTGCGCCCGGTGTTGCAGCAGCGGGAAAGCGTGCAGCCGCGCAAGGCGCGCCAGTTTACCAACGTGCTGACCCTGATCGACGACCATATTCAGGCCGAACACCTGCGCCCCGAGTGGATCGCCTCGGAGTGCGGGATGTCAGTGCGTAGCCTGTACCGGATGTTTGCCGAAAAAGGGCTGGTGGTGGCGCAGTACATTAAAAATCGTCGTCTGGATCTGTGCGCGCAGATGCTGCGCGGCACCCGCGACGATGAAAAACTGGCGGGCATAGGCTACAGCTGGGGATTTACCGATCACAGCCACTTCTCCACGGCCTTTAAACAGCGCTTTGGCGTGTCGCCAGGCGAATACCGCAAACGCCACCGCTGATCACTTCTGCATCCATTTGCCGTTGATCCCCTGGACATACTCCCCGGGGTTGGCGCGCGCGACCAGTTTCGTCCCGGCCATTTTTGCCACTTCATCCACCGGAATGTTATTGCTGTCGGCCAGCTTCTGATAGCTGTCGGTGCGGGCCTTATTAATCTGCTCGACCAGCGCCAGCGTCTCGCGATCCTGACTGCGCGGCGCAATATAGCCGCTCAGAGTTTCGCCCACCCGCCCGGTACTGCGGGCCTCGTTGAGAGTCAGCGCCAGCGCGGGGGCGCAGAGCATCAGGGTTAATATCATCAGCGAAATGCGTTTTATCATGGCAGCCTCAGAACAGATCGCTGCGTGATTTCAGCAGCGTCTCTACGTCTTTATCCACTTTGATGTGGATTTCATGTTCAATTTTGACGTTCATGTTGATGGTGATCGGCTCCTTCGACGCCGCCACTTCGATCCTTGGCGTGCAGCCTGTCAGGGTCAGTATCACAATCGCGGTGAACCCACCGGCCAGCTTTTTCATGGTTGTTCCTTACATTCCTTGCCTGTCGGGCAGCGGTTATCCGGTAATGCTGCATGTTGCTCCAGCCAGGTCTGCAGATTGTCGCCAAAACGCAGGCTGCGCCAGAGGGTGAACAGGTTCTCCTGATGGGTATAGTTGAGGTTGACGGCTTGCGTCTGGTCCTCAACGCGGCTGGCGCCACGGAGGGTCGATGCCAGAGTGAGTTCACCCAGGTTATCTACATTGAGTGTCGTCCACGACTGCGAAATTTCCATATAGCGAAGCCAGTTAATCGCCCCCGCCGCCGACCCGTTCTCTTTGGCCAGCGCATCGGCGGTGTCTTTGTCGAGGCGCAGGGTCATCGGCCCGGCGTTAGTCAGCCAGCCATCTTTGATGATCCACCTGTCGTTGTCCAGCCAGAACGGCAGCGCCCCGCTGAACGGCCCGGACAGGGCAAACTGTTTCGGATTGACGGCGCTAATGAGCTCGCTGGAGGAGATATTGCTGACCCGCAGCAGGGCCGCGTCGTGCTGCGGCATCCGCAGTTGCTGCATGGTCACTTCGCCGCCCAGCAGATCGACACTGACATTGGTCAGCAGCAGCGGATTCGCCTCGCTCCAGGGGTAGTCCCCCTGCAGATCGGCGGTGATATTGCGGGCCGTGACCTGATTGATCACTTCGCCAATGCGCAGCGTTACCGGGCCATGGGTGCCCAGCGACCAGGTGCCCTGGCTGAAGCGGAACGGCAGAACAAAATCAACGCCGTTCACTTTGTTATCCGGCATCCAAACGCTGCCGCTTTTCACAACCCCGTGGCCTCCGGCCTCAAAGCCCTGATCGGCCGCCGCGGAGAACGCCACCTGGGCATACAGCTCCCCTTCGCGCAGGGTCATTTTCCAGTCCGGCGGGACCAGCGGCTGGAAGACGGTCAGGGATTGCTTCGGCCACCAGGCCTGGCCGCGCAGACGCTCCCCGTCCCAGCGGCCGTTTAGCTGCACCGGGCCGATCGCTTTAGCGTTGAGGGTACCTTTGAACTGGAACAGGGTCGGATCGCTGCCCTCGACGCTGAATTTAACCGTCGAGGGCGGTAATACGCTGCCGCCGGTGAAGGTGGTTTCTCCGGCGTCAAAAGATAATGCGCCGCTAAAATGTGGTCGGGCGGGATCGCGCTGCCAGCGGATCGGGCTGTCCAGCACCATGCGCGGCGTGCTGGCATGCATAGTGCCGTACTTCAGCTGATCGAACCCGGTCGAGAGTTCGCTGAGTTCAATCACGCTGTCGCGCCACTCGCCCCTGCCCGCCACGTCCCAGCGGGCCTGCATCGGGGTGAAGTTGCCCTCGCCCCAGTAGCGCCACTGCCACAGGCCGCGATCCGGCAGGAAGTCACTGGCCCGGCCGTCGAGATGCAGGGTGAAATCCCCCATCTCCTTTTCATGGGCCTTTAATATCGCCTGTAGACGACCGTCGATGCCGTTGCGGGTCAGCGCCACGCCGGCCAGCGGCCAGCGCACCTCGTCAATATTGAGAGAATCAATGATCCGCCCACGGGAACGCAGCAGCGCCCCGGGCGCGAACGCCAGACGGGGCTCAGCAAGGCTGCCGGTCAACATCGCGGGAAGCTTTGCATACAGAATAAGATCATTCTGTTTGGCCACGCCGGTAAGCTGCATCGGCATGGCGCTGTTATCCACGCTGAGCTTGCCGGGACCAAAGGTGAGCACCGCGTTGCCTTTTCCGGCATCGCCCTGAGTCAGAACGTTCATCCGTCCGCTGATAACGGCCTTCTCCGTGCCCTGCTGCCAGTTTTCGATCTTCAGCCCCAGGCGTCCGCTCAGGGGAATACCGGCCTGATCCCAGCGCCAGCGCCCGTCGCTGATGGTCAGCTGTTCAGAGGTGATCTGCCAGGGGAGATCCAGCAGCGGCTCGCGGCTCTCCCGCTCAACCAGCACCAGCTGGCCCTGATTGTCCTGCCACGCCAGATCGGCATCCACCAGCGACGGGATCTGCGGTACCGAGAAGGTCGCCACCGCATGCCCCTGCACCGGCAGGCCGTCCGGCACCAGCGGCAGGGTAAAGTCCCCCACCAGCGTCACCGGCTGCGGGTTATCGGGCAGATTGAGCGTGACGTCGCTGACGGTCAGGGAACGTCCCCGAAGTGTGCCGCGCAGGCTAAACTGATCCCCATGGTAAGTGATATCCTGGCGCGACGGCGTCAGCGAGGCGGTTAATTTCCCCTGCCACTGCTGCCAGGGAGAGAGCGTCAGGCGATCGATGGTCAGCCAGGTATTGGGCAGCAGCGACTGCCACTCGGCCAGGGTACGCGGCGCGGCGGGCGTGGACTCGCTGGCAGGGATTTTACTCAGGCAGGCGCTATTGAGATCCAGCCCGGCGATGTCGATTTTCCAGCGGCTCGGGTGGCTGAGCGTGGCGTCTTCCACGCGGGCGATTTCGCAGTCGTCAACCAGATAGCGCAGATCGGCGATCACCAGGGCGTTGCGCGTCAGGCGCGGACTTTTTTCGAAGGCGATCCGGGTGCCCGCGGGCAGCCAGATACCGGCAAGCGTGGGAACCCACTGCGCAAGGGTCAGCAGCAGCGTCAGCGGCAAAAGAACGATCAGCAGCAGTAGCGCGATTGCGGCTTTGTATTTACCCCTCATGGGCAGTTAATATCCTGATTTAGCGAAAAAATTAGCCGACAGTATCGAATATTGTGGCATGTTTCGTCAGGCAGGTGAAGCGAAGGCCTGTTTAAGGATAGATGCGATGCCCCTGAATGTAAGCGTTTTTATTGTTTGCTCAATCTCTTTCAGGGCAACAAAAAACCGCCCGCAGGCGGTTTAAAAAAGGCGTTCTAACCCTATCTTCTGATCACGTCAGGGTCATCAGGATCCAGCGGGTCATTCACATCAGGTATGTCATCGCCAGGGAGAAGTGGATCGGTGTCACCTGGCAGGGGATCGCTGCCACCAGGAAGCGGTTCGTCATCAGGAATGGGATCAATGTAATCTGGACGATCAGCCATAAAGCCTCCGTCAAACTGTGTTAAGAGAGGTTATTTCGATTTACCCGGTTTCTGTTTGCTCTTCTCATCTTGATTCTTTTGCGGCTGCTTAGGTTGCTCTTTAGAGACATGTTGTACGGTGGATTTCATTTTGAAACTCCAGTTGTAGATGCAGCACATCGCCACTGTGAAACTATAAGTTACGCTTATAGTTATATCGAGCGGGACGGCAACAGATTATTTTTATACTGATGTTTTATATAGGTTTGTTGCGAGATGAAAAGCGCGCTTTCTCTGTCTCCCTCCGGGAGGCAGGATGGTGTAAAATCATTATCAGAACTTATTGAATTCAATAATTTTTTATAATTTGTATGATTATTTTAATCATGCTAACGTAGTTTCAAAACCACTGGAGAAAGTCTTATGAAACTCGCGGTATATAGCACAAAGCAGTACGACAAAAAGTATCTGCAACATGTTAACGAGGGATATGGATTCGAACTTGAATTTTTCGACTTTCTGCTTAACGAAAAAACAGCCAAAACCGCGCACGGCTTTGATGCGGTCTGTATTTTCGTTAACGATGACGGCAGTCGTCCAGTGCTGGAAGAGCTTAAAAAACAGGGCGTGAAGTACATCGCTCTGCGCTGCGCGGGCTTCAACAATGTGGATCTCGACGCGGCTAAAGAGCTGGGTCTGCAGGTGGTACGCGTTCCCGCCTACTCCCCGGAAGCGGTGGCGGAACATGCCATCGGCCTGATGATGTCGCTGAACCGTCGTATTCACCGTGCTTATCAACGCACCCGTGATGCCAACTTCTCGCTGGAAGGGCTGACCGGCTTTACGATGTACGGCAAAACCGCTGGGGTGATCGGCACCGGTAAAATCGGCATCGCGGCGCTGCGGATCCTGAAGGGCTTTGGCATGCGCCTTCTGGCATTTGACCCGTATCCAAGCGCCGCCGCGCTGGAGCTGGGTGTGGAGTATGTCGATCTGAAGACCCTGTACGCTGAGTCAGACGTGATCTCCCTGCACTGCCCGCTGACCGCAGATAATTACCACCTGCTGAACCAGAGCGCGTTCGATCAGATGAAAGATGGCGTAATGATCGTCAACACCAGTCGCGGTGGCCTGGTGGATTCCCAGGCGGCGATTGAAGCCCTGAAAACGCAAAAAATCGGTGCGCTGGGGATGGACGTGTACGAGAACGAACGCGATCTGTTCTTTGAAGATAAGTCTAACGACGTAATTCAGGATGACGTGTTCCGTCGCCTGTCCGCCTGCCACAACGTACTGTTTACAGGCCATCAGGCGTTCCTGACCGCCGAGGCGCTGATCAGCATCTCCGAGACCACGCTGGGTAACCTGAGCCAGCTCGAGAAAGGCGAAGCGAGCCCGAACGCGCTGTTCTGAGTGAACATTCCCCCTCTCCCTCATGGGAGAGGGAATAAAGCCCACCCTGTTTTCAGATTATCCCGCAAGACAATTCCCGCCAGCGCAATAGACTATGCATTAGCTATTTATGAAGTGAATATATTGAGAAGAACCATGAAAACGCTCGTCGCAGTAACGATCCTCAGCATGGCGCTGGCAGGCTGTGTCAATCCAGGGAAAGCCTCTGTTCAGGAAGAACAGCTTCAGCAGCACCGCTTTGTGCTGCAGAGTATGAATGGCACCGCCATTAACCCGGCCACTACGCCACCAGAGATTGCCTTTGGTGAAGATCTGGCGGTATCAGGCGTGATGTGTAACCGCTTCAGCGGCCAGGGCAAGCTGTCTGATGGCGAGCTCAAGGTGAAAGCGCTCGCCATGACGCGTAAGCTGTGTACCGAGCCACAGCTCAATGACCTGGATCACGCCATCGGCACCATGCTGCGTAACGGGACGCAGGTCGACCTGACGGAAGACGTATTAACTCTGGCGACGGCTGAGACGACGCTGGTCTTTAAACGTGCAGAGTAATCAGTAAGCGCCGCAGGACCCGACGGCGAGCGACTGTTCACTGCAGCGTTTGCCGTTAGGCAGCGCGCACATGCCGATGGCCGAGCCATCCAGCTGACGCGCAACGGACAGCGACCCGCCAACCATGGCGCAATTTGCCTGCCCGGAACTGGACATCGCCGCCCTTATCCCCGGCGCGACGTGCGCGGCGGTAGCCTGCTGAACAGGTTCATTGCTGCAGGCCGACAGTAACAAAGCGGCACACCCAACCCAAAATGCTGCGCGCATAATCTCTCCCCATGTTGAATTGCAAAACCTATGCATAATAGGCATCCCACGTCCTGCCGTCGAGGGCCGAAGAACGGTTTTCTGCGCTGTCAAAATATTTGCAGACTATTTTCAGGCAAAAGTTTGATCAAACCATTGATGGCATTAATAAGCAGGACACAAAAGCGAAAATCGTTTCAGCGACCCTTTGCTAAAATAAAAAGATAACTACAGGACTCGTCGAGGTGTTACGGGTCCCTCTTTCTTTGCGCAATGTAAGGGTGTCATATGCAAACTATTGACGGGAATGGCGCTGTCGCGTCCGTCGCGTTTCGCACCAGTGAAGTGATCGCCATCTATCCCATCACACCCAGCTCGACGATGGCTGAACAGGCTGATGCCTGGGCCGGAAACGGGCTGAAAAACGTCTGGGGCGATGTCCCTCGCGTGGTCGAAATGCAGTCTGAAGCCGGGGCGATTGCTACCGTTCACGGCGCGCTGCAGACCGGGGCGCTGTCCACCTCCTTTACCTCGTCGCAGGGGCTGCTGCTGATGATCCCGACGCTGTACAAGCTGGCGGGACAACTCACTCCGTTCGTACTGCACGTCGCGGCGCGTACCATCGCCACCCACGCCCTGTCGATTTTTGGCGATCACTCTGACGTGATGGCCGTGCGCCAGACCGGCTGCGCAATGCTCTGCTCCGCCAGCGTGCAGGAGGCGCAGGATTTTGCCCTGATCTCCCATATGGCGACCCTGAAAAGCCGGGTGCCGTTTATCCACTTCTTTGACGGTTTCCGCACCTCGCACGAAATTAATAAGATTGTGCCGGTTTCCGATGACACCATCCGCAGCCTGCTCCCGCAGGCGGAGATCGACGCCCACCGCGCCCGCGCGCTGAACCCGGAACATCCGGTGATCCGCGGCACCTCCGCTAACCCGGATACCTACTTCCAGTCCCGCGAGGCCACTAACCCGTGGTACAACGCGGTCTATGACCACGTCGAGCAGGCGATGGCCGATTTTGCCGACGCCACCGGACGCGAGTACAAACCGTTCGAGTACTACGGCCATCCGCAGGCAGAGCGCGTGATTGTGATCATGGGTTCCGCCATCGGCACCTGTGAAGAGGTGGTGGATGAACTGCTGAGCCGCGGCGAGAAAGTGGGCGTGCTGAAAGTGCGCCTCTACCGCCCGTTCTCCGCGAAGCATCTGCTGGCGGTATTGCCAGAGAGCGCGCGGTCGGTGGCGGTGCTGGATCGTACCAAAGAGCCCGGCGCCCAGGCCGAGCCGCTCTATCTGGACGTGATGACCGCCCTGGCCGAGGCCTTTAACGGCGGCGAGCGCGAAACGCTGCCGCGGGTGATTGGCGGACGCTATGGCCTCTCCTCCAAAGAGTTTGGCCCCGAATGCGTGCTGGCCATCTTCAACGAGCTCAGCGCCGCGAAGCCGAAGCCGCGCTTCACCGTTGGCATCTATGACGATGTCACCAATCTGTCGCTGTCGTTGCCGGAAAATACCCTGCCCTCCACCGCCAAGCTGGAAGCCCTGTTTTACGGCCTGGGCAGCGACGGCAGCGTGTCGGCCACCAAGAACAACATTAAGATCATCGGTAACTCCACGCCGTGGTATGCCCAGGGCTATTTCGTCTATGACTCGAAAAAAGCCGGTGGTCTGACGGTATCCCACCTGCGCGTCAGTGAGCAGCCGATCCGCTCGGCGTATCTGGTGTCGCAGGCCGATTTCGTCGGCTGCCACCAGCTGCAGTTTATCGACAAATACCAGATGGCCGAGCGCCTGAAGCCGGGCGGGATTTTCCTGCTCAACACCCCGTACAGCGCCGATGAGGTCTGGGGGCGTCTGCCGCAGGAAGTGCAGGCGGTGCTGAATCAGAAAAAAGCGAAGTTCTATATTGTTAACGCGGCGAAAATCGCTCGCGAATGCGGCCTTGCTGCACGCATCAACACCGTCATGCAGATGGCGTTCTTCCATCTGACGCAGATCCTGCCGGGCGACAGCGCCCTGATGGAGCTGCAGGGGGCGATCGCCAAAAGCTACAGCAGCAAAGGTCAGGAGCTGGTGGAACGCAACTGGCAGGCGCTGGCGCTGGCCCGGGAATCGCTGGCAGAAGTGCCGTTGCAGCCGGTGAATGCCCACAGCCCGAACCGCCCGCCGGTAGTCTCCGATGCGGCGCCGGACTTTGTCAAAACCGTGACCGCGGCAATGCTGGCCGGTCTGGGAGATGCCCTGCCCGTCTCCGCATTGCCGCCGGACGGGACCTGGCCGATGGGCACCACCCGCTGGGAAAAACGCAATATTGCCGAAGCGATCCCAATCTGGAAAGAGGAGCTGTGCACCCAGTGTAACCACTGCGTAGCCGCCTGCCCGCACTCCGCGATCCGCGCCAAAGTTGTCTCTCCAGAGGCGATGGAGAACGCCCCTGCCAGCCTGCACTCGCTGGATGTGAAATCCCGCGACATGCGCGGCCAGAAATATGTTCTGCAGGTAGCACCGGAAGACTGCACCGGCTGTAACCTCTGCGTAGAGGTCTGCCCGGCGAAGGATCGCCAGAATCCGGAGATCAAGGCTATCAATATGATGTCGCGCCTTGAGCATGTTGAAGAGGAGAAAGTGAATTACGACTTCTTCCTCGACATGCCGGAAATCGATCGCAACAGCCTCGAGCGTATTGATATCCGTACCTCCCAGCTGATCACCCCGCTGTTCGAATACTCCGGGGCCTGTTCCGGCTGCGGCGAAACGCCGTACATCAAGCTGCTGACCCAGCTGTACGGCGACCGGATGCTGATCGCCAACGCCACCGGCTGTTCGTCGATTTATGGCGGTAACCTGCCGTCCACGCCGTACACCACCGACGCCAACGGACGCGGCCCGGCGTGGGCGAACTCGCTGTTCGAGGATAACGCCGAGTTTGGTCTGGGCTTCCGCTTAACGGTGGATCAGCACCGGGTGCGCGTGATGCGCCTGCTGAAGCAGTTTGCCGATAAGATCCCGGCAGAGCTGAACAGCGCTCTGCACAGCGAGGCCACACCGGACGTGCGTCGTCAGCAGGTGGCGGAGCTGCGTCAGCATCTGACGGGCGTTGAAGGAGCAGAACAGCTGTTAACCGATGCCGATGCGCTGGTCGAGAAATCGATCTGGCTGATCGGCGGTGACGGCTGGGCGTATGACATCGGCTTTGGCGGTCTCGATCACGTCCTCAGCCTGACCGAGAATGTCAATATTCTGGTGCTGGATACCCAGTGTTACTCCAATACCGGCGGCCAGGCCTCGAAAGCGACCCCACTGGGGGCGGTAACCAAGTTTGGCGAGCACGGCAAACGCAAGGCGCGCAAAGATTTGGGCGTCAGCATGATGATGTACGGTCATGTTTATGTGGCGCAGATCTCACTGGGGGCGCAGCTGAACCAGACGGTGAAGGCGATTCAGGAGGCGGAAGCTTATCCAGGCCCGTCGCTGATCATCGCTTACAGCCCTTGCGAGGAGCATGGTTACGATCTGGCGCTGAGTCACGATCAGATGCGCCAGCTGACAGCCACCGGGTTCTGGCCGCTGTACCGCTTCGACCCGCGTCGTGCCGATGAAGGTAAGCTGCCGCTGGCGCTGGATTCCCGTCCACCGTCGGATGCGCTGGCAGAGACGCTGATGCAGGAGCAACGCTTCCGTCGTCTCAACGCCCAGCAGCCTGAAGTGGCAGAGCAGCTGTGGAAGGATGCCGCCGCCGATTTGCAAAAACGCTACGACTTCCTGGCGCAGCTAGCAGGAAAAGCTGAAAAATCAGTCAGCGAGTAATCATCCAGGCCCGGTATGTCCGGGCTTTTCTTTGGCCATAAAAAAACCCGCCAGTAATGTACTGGCGGGCAATCCTGTTCCGTAAAAAATAACTGTTACGAATTAAAAAACGGGTAATTAAATAAGCGGATAAAAATACTACAGGCATATAACGAGGCTGAGTCTACTGATTTTATTAAGAAATGAGTAATTTTTGTTTTGTATGGATTTAATTAATATATTCACTGAACTTATGACTATTTCTTTGGCAGCAAATCCTTGAGATTTCACTTAATTGGTAACAATTATGCTTTTTCGCTGGGGAAGAGAGTGATTTAGCATGTGACCACTTTCCACAGCAGAAAGTTCCATGGAAAGTTTAAAAATATTAAATATAAAAAACAGCATAAGGAATAGTCACAATGCAAAGAAAAGTACTGGCTCTGATGATCCCTGCCCTGTTAATGGCAGGCGTGGCAAATGCAGCCGAAATTTATAATAAGGACGGCAACAAATTAGATCTGTACGGTAAAATCGACGGTCTGCACTATTTCTCCGACGACAGCGGCGCTGACGGCGACCAGACTTATATGCGTATCGGCTTTAAAGGCGAAACCCAGATTAACAATACGCTAACCGGTTACGGTCAGTGGGAATATAACATCCAGGCCAATAACACCGAAGGTTCTTCCAACCAGTCCTGGACCCGTCTGGCGTTTGCCGGTCTGAAATTCGACCAGTACGGCTCATTCGATTATGGCCGTAACTACGGCGTGCTGTACGACGTGGAAGCCTGGACCGATATGCTGCCAGAGTTCGGCGGCGACTCCTACACCAAAGCCGATAACTTCATGACCGGCCGTGCGAACGGCGTGGCGACCTACCGTAACACCGATTTCTTCGGCATGGTTGAAGGTCTGGACTTTGCCCTTCAGTACCAGGGTAATAACGAAGGCAGCGGTAACGGTAATGAAGGCACCAACAACGGCCGTGACGTGCGTCATGAGAACGGTGACGGCTTCGGTATCTCTACCTCTTACGACTTCGGGATGGGTATCAGCGCTGCCGCGGCTTACACCTCTTCTGACCGCACCAACGCCCAGCAGAACGAAACCACTGCAGGCGGCGACAAAGCTGACGCCTGGACTACCGGTCTGAAGTATGACGCCAACAATATCTACCTGGCGGCTATGTACTCTGAAACCCGCAACATGACGCCATACGGCAACGACGAACATGCGGTAGCGAACAAAACCCAGAACTTTGAAGTGACGGCTCAGTACCAATTCGATTCCGGTCTGCGTCCGGTGGTCTCTTATCTGCAGTCTAAAGGTAAAGACCTGGGCAACGGTCAGGACGATCAGGATCTGGTTAAATATGCTGAAGTGGGTGCGGTTTACTACTTCAACAAAAATATGTCCACTTACGTTGATTATAAAATCAACCTGCTGGACGAAGACGATCAGTTCTACAAAGACAATGGCATCGGCACTGATGACATCGTTGCGGTCGGTCTGGTTTACCAGTTCTGATCAAATTAGCCCGCGTTACGGCGCGGGCTAACGCTTTATATCCCTTTCAACATTGCGTTCAAATTTTGTTGCACCGCTCTGCCTTTCTGATACAAGATAAATCTCATGTCTGACGGGCTGTAGAGGACTCGCTATTATGAACCATCATGTTGTTAAATCTTCTCGCATCGCCTCGATTGCCTACGATAAATACAACGAAACGCTGGAAGTCCGTTTTCGGGATCGCAGCGCCTGGCAATATCACCCCGTACCTGTGCGAATTTTTAACGATTTCCTGAATGTGGTTTCTAAAGGACGTTTCTATGACGGCGTGGTGAAAGGCAAATTCAAAGAGAGAAAAATTGCCTGAGCGCACATCCCCTGTGCCCATGCAACGACGGAGTTAAACCCATGATCAATCGTTTCGCGCTCTTTGCTTTGGCGCTCCTGACCTGCCTGTGGTTCGCCCTTATTTTTGATGTCGCCAACATCGTCGGCCATCTTGGTGACGTCCTGCTGATCCTGGATAAAGATTAATCCTCTGATGTTCCCGTAGCACGATAGCTCAGCACACCGGCCACGCCGCCGCCCCCATCATTGGGATGATGTCTTCCCTCCATCACCAGCACCTCCGGGAAATCAAACGGCGAGACGCCTTCAATGCAGGCGACGTTGACGCCGTATTGATCCGGCCTGGAACGCCGCTGGTGGAAGGTGTAAATCCCGCAAACCGAACAAAAATAGTGTACCGCCGCCTGGGTATTAAAACGGTATTCGGTCAGCAATGATTTGCCCTGAATAATGTCGATCCCGGATAAGGGCGCGGAAACCGCTATTGCCCCACGCATCCGGCAAAATGAGCAGTTGCAGCGCCGGATGGTGCTGAACCCGTCCGAGAGTTCAACGGTAAACCTGACCGCACCGCAGTGACACTGGGCAGAAACTTTGTTCGCCATAACAGGCTCCTTTCCGATAAGCATGACCCACTCGGGCGGCGTGTCAGCACGCCGCGTACCGGCTAAGTGTAATTCAGCCTCCCCCTCTGCGGCTAAATTCCTCTGCACTCTTTTTCAGCCAGGCTTCCTGAAAGAGTTGTTCCGAGTAGGTGAGTTTCATGACGGGCGCTAAATACGGAGCATCAAGCTCAATTAAATCATTTTCATTTTGGTATTTGGCGTATTTATCCCCGGCAAATGAGATCTGCTTCTTCACCGCCACATATTTATGTTCCAGCATGCTCTGAACTTCATCAAAACGATTCTTATCCAGCTCAAGCATAATGGCGGTGATCTTTCCCGACTTATTGAAGATCACCGCGTTATTTTTGGCACCCTCTAATCCCAGCTCGTTATTCGGAATAGAGAAAATATCGCCGTCACTCCACTTACTGCGCCCCTCGTGCTGGGCGGAGGGGTAGGCTTTAATAAACTGCTGCAGCGTGGTTTTACCTAACGTCAGACCCATCGCCGTGGTATTTGCCTTTGCGGATGAAAACACTGCCATTAAAACAAACATACCCACCAGTAATTGCCACTGTTTACTCATCGTTAGCACCTCATCGTATCAGTCGGGTTTTTGCTGACCATCGTCTTCAGTACCTGTCTCTTCTCAATCGTACCCAATTGATCTTCAACAACCCATGCGCCTTTTTGATGAGTGCGCAAGGCCGATACAGCACTACTTACTGAGCCCGGGAGGGGCGCCGTTAGGGGGGAGCGAACCGGTGGGAAGGCATGAAAAAGCCACCAGCAAATGCCGGTGGCGTGGGCATGACGCACGGTCAGCTATTTTTTCACGGGTTGGGGCTTTTTATCGCCCGACTCCGGGGCCTCGCGCGGGTCATCTTTCTCAACATACTGCATGACTACCTCCCGTTTTTATGGATGGACTACAACTATAGCCTTTGTTGCTTAAAACCAGCCAGGCGGCAGGCGTTTGCTGTAAAACGTGCTGACATTCACCGCCGTAATCCGTACCATACACGCCATACTTTTTCATGTTGACCTGCTGCCCCCCATCTTAACGGTGGGCCGCCTGGGCGGCTTTAGCCACAAACGAATTGAGCCACTATTAAATGTCGCAAAATCAAGAAATTACCAAGAAAGATCAGTACAACCTCAACAAACTGCAAAAGCGTCTGCGCCGTAACGTCGGTGAAGCCATTGCGGATTTCAACATGATTGAAGAAGGCGACCGCATCATGGTCTGCCTTTCTGGCGGCAAAGATAGCTACACCCTGCTCGAAATCCTGCGCAATCTTCAGCAAAGCGCGCCGGTCAATTTTTCGTTAGTGGCCGTCAACCTGGATCAGAAGCAGCCGGGCTTCCCGGCACATATTCTGCCGGAATACCTCGAGAAGCTGGGCGTTGAATACAAAATTGTCGAAGAGAATACCTACGGCATCGTTAAAGAGAAGATCCCGGAAGGGAAAACCACCTGCTCGCTCTGCTCCCGCCTGCGTCGCGGCATTCTCTACCGCACGGCCACCGAACTGGGCGCAACCAAAATTGCCCTCGGTCACCACCGCGATGACATTTTGCAGACCCTGTTCCTGAACATGTTCTACGGCGGCAAAATGAAAGGCATGCCACCGAAGCTGATGAGCGACGACGGGAAGCACATCGTGATCCGTCCCCTCGCCTACTGCCGCGAGAAGGACATTGAGCGTTTTTCCGAGGCGAAAGCTTTCCCGATCATTCCGTGCAACCTGTGCGGTTCCCAGCCGAACCTGCAGCGTCAGGTGATTGGCGATATGCTACGCGACTGGGACAAACGCTACCCGGGCCGCATCGAGACTATGTTTAGCGCGATGCAGAACGTGGTGCCTTCGCACCTGAGCGATATCAACCTGTTTGATTTCAAAGGGATTAAACACGGGTCGGAAGTGGTGAACGGCGGCGATCTGGCCTTCGATCGCGAAGAGATCCCGATGCAACCCGCGGGCTGGCAGCCGGAAGAAGATGACGCTCAACTGGACGAGATGCGTCTGAACGTTATTGAAGTGAAGTAATCTTTAAGCGTCTCAGCGATGCCGCTGAGACGCTCTCCCGCCCGCTTATTTCAGCAGACGAACCTTGCAGGTTTTGCCTTTAATCTTGCCGTTTTGCAGCTGTTTCCACGCTTTTTGCGCCACCGACTGACGCACAGCCACGTACACGTGCGCCGGATGCACCGCGATTTTACCGATATCAGCACCGTCCAGACCAATATCACCGGTCAGCGCGCCCAGCACATCACCCGGTCGCATTTTGGCTTTTTTACCGCCGTCGATACAGAGCGTCGCCATCTCGGCAGCCAGCGGCACAATGCTGACGTTGGCCGGGGCATCCACCCAGTTAAGCTTGATTTGCAGCATTTCTGCCAGAATGTTGGCGCGCTGCGCCTCTTCCGGCGCGCAAAAACTGATCGCCAGACCGCTGTTACCGGCACGAGCGGTACGACCGATGCGGTGAACATGCACTTCCGGATCCCAGGCCAGCTCGTAGTTCACCACCAGCTCCAGGGATTTGATGTCCAGACCACGGGCGGCGACGTCGGTGGCCACCAGCACACGGGCGCTGCCGTTGGCAAAACGCACCAGGGTTTGATCGCGATCGCGCTGCTCGAGGTCGCCATGCAGCGACAGCGCGCTCTGTCCGGCCTCGGCCAGGGCATCGCACACCGCCTGACAATCTTTTTTGGTATTACAGAACACCACGCAGGATGCTGGCTGGTGGACGCTCAGCAGCTTCTGCAGCAGCGGGATTTTGCCTCGCTGGGTGGTATCGAAGAACTGCTGCTCAATCGCTGGCAGTGCGTCGACGGTGTCAATTTCAATGGCAATCGGGTTTTGCTGCACGCGGCCGCTGATGGCGGCAATCGCCTCTGGCCAGGTAGCAGAAAAGAGCATGGTCTGGCGCGACGGCGGCGCAAAACGGGTCACCTCGTCGATGGCCTCGCTAAAGCCCATATCCAGCATCCGATCGGCTTCGTCCAGCACCAGGGTCTGCAGCGCATCGAGGGAGACAGTCCCTTTCTGCAGGTGGTCGAGCAGACGTCCAGGAGTGGCAACGATAATATGCGGCGCATGCTGCAAAGAGTCACGCTGGGCACCGAACGGTTGGCCCCCGCAGAGGGTTAAAATTTTGGTGTTCGGCAGAAAACGCGCCAGACGACGCAGCTCCGCCGCCACCTGATCCGCCAGCTCGCGCGTCGGGCACAGCACCAGCGACTGCGTTTTATAGAGGCTAGCGTCAATATGCTGTAACAGCCCAAGGCCGAAGGTCGCCGTTTTGCCACTGCCGGTTTTGGCCTGCACGCGGACATCGCGTCCTTCCAGGATCGCCGGCAGCGCGGCAGCTTGTACAGGGGTCATCGTCAGATAACCCAACTCGTTGAGGTTATCGAGTTGGGCGGCAGGCAGTACGTTCAGCGTTGAAAAAGCAGTCACAGTTATTCTCGCGGTAAAAAACTCACAGTCAGCAGGCGCGTATCCTCGCAGATCTCCGCCTCTGATGCGACATTTTAATCGGCACTTCGTCCGGCGGCGGATCCGGCATCGGCTGGGGACGTGGGATCGGTTCGGGAACAGGCACCGGATCGGTAGGTACCGGGTCAGATTGCCGCGTTTGCAGCAGCAGCGTTAAGAGCATGGCCATATTACCCTCCAGGGGATCGGGTTGTCTCTTTTAGGGTAGTCGCTGCTGGGTTGCAGGCAAAAAAAAGCCGACTTATTTAAGTCGGCGTCGTACGAATCAATTTTGCTATGCAGTAATTCAAAAAAGGAAGTAAGACAATATGGAGCGCAACGCCCATCGCTTGACGTTGCATTCACCTGCGGGAGAGATAGTGCACCTTATGGGTAAACGGTTTATTGACTTCGCTCAATTAAAATAGCGTTTCAGGTGCGTCAGAAAGCCAAAATAGTGCAAATTTACAACCATTTACTGCGATGTAACCACCACGCAACACCACCGATTAAAACCACTAACATGATGCAGAATAGTGAGAAACCAAAGCGGAACTCTCCACCGGGGATCCCCCCAAGGTTGACGCCGAACAGTCCGGTCAGGAAGGTGCTGGGCAGAAACACCATTGCCATCAGGGACATGGTATAGGTTCTGCGGGAGAGCGACTCCTGCATCACCTGGGCGATTTCGTCGGTCAGGATCGCCGTGCGGGCAATACAGGCGTCAATTTCATCGAGCCCGCGTCCGAGTCGGTCAGCAATATCCTGCATTCTTCGACGTTGATCGTCATTCATCCAGGGGAGCCGTTCACTCGCCAGACGTGCATACACATCGCGCTGCGGAGCCATGTAGCGGCGCATCACGATCAGCTGTTTGCGCAGCAGCGCCAGAAATCCGCGAGGCGGAATAACCTGATCGATCAGGTTATCTTCCAGATCGATGATCTTGTCGTGCAGCTCTTCGATAAACTCGCTGGCGTGATCGGTGAGCGCATCGCAGACATCCACCAGCCAGCCCCCGCAATCTTCCGGGCCAGTGCCCTCTTTTAAATCCCCGACGACATCGTCCAGCGCCAGCACCTTTCGCTGCCGGGTAGAGACAATCAACCGCTCATCCATATAGAGGCGCATAGCCACCAGCTGATCCGGCCGCTCATCGGTGCTGCCATTAATACAGCGCAGGGTAATGAGCGTCCCCTCCCCCATGCGGGACACGCGCGGGCGCAGGCTTTCCCCGGCCAGCGCATCGCGCACGTTGTTGGGTAATAATGGGGTTGAGGCCAGCCAGTTGGCACTCTCCGGCTGGGTATAGTTCAGATGCAGCCAGCAGGGATGTTGCTGATCGATAATATCGTTGTTGGTAAGCGGTCTAGCCCCGCCTTTACCGTCGAGTAACCACGCAAATACTGCGTCAGGAACGTTAACTTCCGATCCTTTTATGCCTTCCACAGCGCCTCCGCCAGTAGCTGTTCTTTGCTGTCAGTCTAGCCACCCAGGCAGCTTAAGCAACCATTTAACCCGCCATCGCGCTGAATTTGCACATAAAAGAGACTTTTCCGGTCAGGCACGCGCGGGATAGGGTTGCCCGTGGTATAAAGTCGCAGAGGATAATGGTTCCAGATGGAAGTTTCGCGTGCGGGTCTGCAGTTCAACTACCTGATTTTTCAACACCGCCGAGGAGCCGGACAGCTCTTCCACCATCCCCACGTTACTCTGGGTGACGTTTTCCAGATCGGACAGCGCCTGGGTAATTTGCGCGATGCCCTTCTCCTGTTCATAGGTCGAGGTGGAAATTTCATCCATCAGCCGGCTGACCTGCCCGGAGCCGCTGACGATCTCCTGCATGTTTTTTTCGGCTTCAGCGACTATCATCGCCCCCTGGCTGACGTTGCTGCTGGTAACGGCGATCAGGGACTTGATGCTTTTTGCCGCTTCGGCACTGCGATGCGCCAGGCTGCGCACTTCCCCGGCCACCACCGAGAAACCTTTGCCATGATCGCCGGCACGAGCTGCTTCGACCGCAGCATTGAGCGCCAGGATATTGGTCTGAAAGGCGATACCGTCAATCATGGTGATAATCTCGGTCATCTGCTGGGCACATTCGGTAATGGAGTGCATGTTGTTGGCAACCTGCCCCATCAGCTCGCCGCCCTTTTGTGCCTGTCGGGTCGCCACGCTGGCTTTCTCGTTGGCGAGACGGGTGTTATCAGCGGTGTTTTTGGTCGTGGCGGCCATCTGCTCCATGCTGGCTGAGGTCTGGATCAGCGACGCGGACTGCAGCTCGGTTTTTGCCGCCAGCGCCGAACTGCGGGCGGCCAGCTGTTCAGAAAGGCTCATTGCCGTGGCTGAGGAGGAGCGGATCTCACGGACCAGGGTGGCAATATTGCTCGATAGCGTGTTGATTCCCGGGATCAGTCGCCCCGCGCAGTTATCACCAAATTCGGGGATCGTGACGCCCAGATTGCCGGAGACGACCTCTTCAATGCTTCTTTTTACCGTATTGATGGGGACGACCAGGTATTGAGTCATGTAAAGGAGCAAGAACAGAAACGCGATGACAAATAAACTATTAAGTAGAATTAACAGAATGGCTTGCGGTGCCAAAAAAATGACCAGCCCATCAGTTAATAGAAATACAACCACCAGATAAGAAAGAATAAAAGTCCTTACGCTAATATTCTTGAGCATAATATATCCCACAACGGTATTTTCAGATGATAGGAAATATATAGCATTCCGTTTTTAATTTTTCACCCTCATTTCGTAGAGACAATTCATTTGCGTTAAAGAGTTTATAATTTAGCTTAAGGAGGTGTTAATGCCTGATTAGTGTGAAACCATCATGTATTACGGCTGATAAAAACACGATTAAACCCCTGACGCAATGAAAAACCGTTGCCATCATAAATTTTATAGTTAAGCCGTAAACCCACTCTTAAAGGGTATTGTTTAGCTGGGCTTAAACCGCTCAATAGTGAAAATGTTTTTCAGGCTTTATTAAAAAAAAGACTCATGTTTTTCAACGTAAATCCGATACTAACCATATTTTCTATTAAAACAGCTTTTCCTTATCTCTGACCGGATCGCAGAGTTGATTTAATAATTCCTGTCGCGCCAGCGAAGAATAAAACTATTCCAGTTGGTAAAATTAATACGAATTTCATACGAATATCACAAAAAAAACCTGCCTGACCCTATGAAGTAGAGTATGTTTCAAAGAAGCCCACGCGTGCCGCTCCGTCGTGGATCTCAGGCACCTCACGTGCTGATAACTGAGACTGGCCTATGTCGCTTTCAGGGTTTGCTGCGCTGGATATGCTTAAAACGCCCGTCTGGGTCGTATCCCCGGTTTCGGAGGATATTCTGTTCGCCAATAAGGCAGCAAAAAAGATCATGCAGGACGCGACGCTGAATGATCTGCGTAAAGGCGTCTGCTCGGCACGTGCCCAGGCTACGCTTGCGATGTATGTACCCGATTTAAAAACCCCACAAGAAATTATTGAAATCTGGAGCGTGCAGGTAAATAACCAGCCGATTAGCCTCAGCTGTCGGCTTTCGCTGGCCGTTTTCGACACCTGCGGCGAGGTCATTATTTTTGAGGGCATTGCCCGCCAGGCGGTAACGGGCCTCAAAGCCACCAGCTCTGGCACCTACCAGCGCAAAAAACAGGGGTTCTACGCCCGTTTCTTCCAGACCAACAGTGCGCCCATGTTGTTAATCGATCCTGCCCGGGACGGCCAGGTGGTTGATGCCAATCTCGCGGCCCTCAATTTTTATGGCTATACCCATGATGAGATGTGCAGCAAGCACACCTGGGAGATCAACACCCTCGGCCGCAATATTCTGCCGGTGATGACGGAGATCGCGCGTTTACCTGGCGGCCATAAGCCGCTCAACTTTGTGCATCGACTGGCTGATGGCACCACCCGACACGTACAGACCTATGCCGGCCCGATTGAGATCTACGGCGACAAACTGATGCTGTGCATTATTCACGATATTACCGAGCAAAAACGGCTTGAACAGGAGCTTGAGCACGCTGCGCTGCGCGATTCGTTAACCGGTCTGCTCAATCGCCGTCAGTTTTATAATCTTACCGATCAGACCTCGCCGAATCATCTTCCAGCCCAGCAGGAGTTCAGCCTGCTGCTGGTGGATACGGACCACTTTAAGCGCATTAACGACATGTTTGGGCATCAGAAAGGCGATGAGGTGTTGATTGCCCTCTCGCGAATGCTGGAAAGCTGTTGCCGGAAAGATGATTACGTTTTCCGCTGGGGTGGCGAGGAGTTTGTGCTGCTGCTGCCCCGCACGTCGCTGGACGCGGCGATGCAGATCGCAGAAACCCTGCGCGCGGCCATCGCCCGCATTGCCATCCCGGGACTGCCCCGCTTCACCGTGAGTATTGGGGTGGCGCGGCATAACCCGGATGAAAGTATCGACGATCTGTTTAAGCGCGTGGACGATGCGCTGTATCGCGCAAAGAATGATGGTCGTAATAAGGTGCTGGCGGCGTAATGTCGCCTTCTGTCTTTCAATTTATTCCTTGAGGAGTGGTTAAGATGAGCAAGAAGATTTTGATGCTGGTCGGGGATTACGCTGAAGATTACGAAACCATGGTGCCGTTTCAGGCATTGCAAATGATTGGTCATCAGGTTGACGCGGTCTGTCCTGACAAAGCTAAAGGCGACTTTATCATGACGGCAATTCACGATTTTGACGGCGCCCAGACCTATAGCGAAAAACCCGGCCACCGCTTTATTCTCAACGCCGATTTTGCTGAGGTGAAAGAAGAGGATTATGACGCCCTGTTAATTCCGGGCGGACGGGCACCGGAATATCTGCGCCTGAATGAGCAGGTAATCAAACTGGTGCAGGCCTTTGACCAGGCGCGTAAGCCGATTGCCGCCGTGTGCCACGGCGCTCAACTGCTGGCGGCCGCTGATGTCCTGAAAGGACGCACCTGCAGCGCTTATCCTGCCTGTGCGCCAGAAGTCCGACTCAGCGGCGGATATTATGCAGACATCGGTATCGACGAGGCGTATGTCGATGACAATCTGGTTACGGCTCCCGCCTGGCCTGCGCATCCGCAGTGGCTGGCGAAATTTGCTGAGCTGTTGCAGAAGTAAGATCGGTTCTGGACAGGCTCGTCGGGTCAGGCCAGCCTGTCAACCGCATCAAAAAAGCGCTCTTCGGTCATGATCGTGTTCTCTTTTGCGCTCTGATACTCACGCCGAATAAACCAGCCCGATTCTGGTGCCATGCTCAGATAACAAATCTGCCTGATACCCGGCGCATCGACATGCAGGGTCACAATGCCCGTCTCGGTGCCATTCCACAGCTGTTCAGGAAGAAGTTGGACGCTACGGTCGCCGTTCTGCAACCGGATGGCGGTTATATCATAACGGCATATGCCGCTGTTCAGGCTGTAGCCTACCGCACTGAGATCATGCAGATGTCTGGTGGATAACGTCACCTCAATGCCGGAACCTGCAAACCACTGGCTTATTTGCTGCGCAAGTTCATCCATTCGCGAGCAGAATGCCCTGACCTCGGCGTCAGCGGATTTTTTGCCGGACGTTACTCTGTCGTTTTTGTGCTGCACTTTTTTAAAAAAACGTTCTCTGGCTGACACGTTGCAGTCCTTGTCATTTATTCGGCTTTATTCAGTCTGGATTGATTTCAGCGCAGCCCAGGAGGCAATTAGCTGCTGCAGATGCTGTTCCACCTGGCGTTGCCGGACGGCGTTACTCTCCTGCTCTGCGGGGAGTTCAGAGAGCTGGCGCAACTTTTCCTCCACCGGCACGGTGTGATTAAGCGACTGCATGATGGCGAAAACCGCCGATTTAAGTTCGCTGACCGTCAGGTATTTACCCTTCTGCTCATCCAGGGCGTTAAGCCGGTTCGCCAGTTCCTCAAGCTGCGTTACCCCCTGATGCCAGCCGGTCAGGTTTTCCGGTGCCAGGGCAATGGCCGCCTTCTGCTGTTGCCACTGCTGCGCCAGGGGTTTGCCCTGCTCAGGCCACAGCCTCAGCGCCTGCTGTACCAGGTTATCGCCATAGCTAAGAGCCCAGTCCGGCTTTAACTGCAATAACTGCTCTGTCTGGCGAATAACCGCCTCAGGTGACTGAGGAAGCCGATCGGCGGAAAGCGTTGTGACAAACTGTTCCTGGGCAGGGTCAGGCTGGCGCATCGTCTGCCATCCCCACGCCAGGGTTCCGGCCAGCACCAGCATGGTTATCATACCGGCGGCAAAAGGCTTCCAGGGTTTCGCGGGTTGCGGGTATACCAGCAATGGTTCAGGCTCAGGGACATCTGGTCTTTTAACGCACTCAGGTCCCTTACCCGGCGTGTCGCCTTGAGGGATTAATACTTTAGCCGGTGCCTTATCATGCCCGTGTTTGCAGGTTTCTAAGTGTACCGCCGCGCTGTGGACATGATTGCACAAGGTTTCAAGCTGGCTGAGGGGCGTTAACTCCAGCCGTTTTAATGTCTCATCCAGAACGAGCAGGTGTTCTTCCACCTGGTTCAGTTGGCTCAGGTCGGCAGAGGTCAGGATCCGGGAGCGCAGATCCTGCCTCAGCCGTTTGCTGAGCGTACCGAGGATTTCCATCCGGGCATGCACCGGTTGCGGCCACAGATTGCGCCATTGTCGGGTGACCAGTGAGTTCACCATCGTCAGCCCTTCGTTCAGGCCAGACAGCCCGACCAGGTGTGTACGAGCCAGGGTATACCAGGCGGCGGTCTGGAGTTCCACGCCGTTGTGTTCAAACAGCGCCAGGCAGAGTTTTTCCACCTGTTGCCAGTTCACATCCGGACGCGCCGGATGCGTCAGCTTGTTCATTTCATTACGCAGAGCGACATAATCCGCAAGCGTGCGCGGGTCGCCGCCGGGTTCAAAGCGGCGTTCAGAGTGTCTTGTCATGAGGATTCTGCCAGAGGTGAAGACTATATTGCGGAGCGGGCGTCCAGGTACTGCTGCTGTTTTAAATGACGGATGAGCACCCGGCCCTCGGGCACAAAGTCGGTACCGTAGCGCACCAGGCCGATGCCTTTGAGTTCGGCGTCGATGGCGTAACGCAGTTCGCCGGGCTGCGTCTGCTCCAGCATCACTACCGTGATCCTGCTCAGGCGCGGTTCGTACTTCAACAGTACTGCCGACAGCGTGGTGATCAGCTGATGCGCCGAACCCGGCATCCCTTGCAGGATTTTAGTCATATCAGGCAGGCCATAATCCGGTAGATGCGCCAGCGTACCGGCGCGACAGTTGAGGATACGCTGCATATTATCCAGCACCGACAGAATGACCTGGTTTTGCTCGCTGACGCTGTGCAGGTCAAGACCACCGGCGAAATTGCCATACAGCATTTCATACAACGATGGCGTGTTGTGTCCCTGTGGCATCAGTCATCCTTCAACGGTTGTAACGTCAGGTAGTCATTCCCGGCTTCCAGAATACGAGGTTTATCCGGATCGAGCTCTTCCCGTTTGAGAACCTGCCTCCAGGTGTTATTGACCATATCCGGATGGCGGAACAGTCCAACCACCGCAACAAACTGCGCACCTTCTTCCATGGGCATATCAAGATTCGCATCCCCGCCCGGTTTTACCACCACGTCGCGGGTCCCCAGCAGGTCGGCCTTCAGGATGGTGTCATCGTCTTTCAACAACTGTTGGTAGACCGTTTTGTCGAAGGTTTTACGGTCTTTCAGCTGGTAGACACGGACTACTAGCGGCTCAGACAGAGAGTTACTTTCGCGGGAATCGGTGTTCAGCGCTTCGCGTGCAGTGAAATCCAGGTGCAGGACCTTTATCTTTTTATAAAACACGGCGTTAAAGGCCGATTTGGTACCATCTGTGATGCCCTGTGTCACCCCGCAACCCGCCAGGCTGAAAGCCAGCAGGGGTAACAGCCAGCGTGCAGTTTTAGTTAAACTTGTACGTAACACGTCGGTTTCCTTGTTGTGGTATCGCAGGCGCCAGCCCGGTGTAGTAACCCAGTTCGGTGGTAAAGGTTTGCGGAATATCATCCGCAAGCTCATCACCTTCCGCCCCCAACACGCCATTCATCCCAAGCCATAAAGGGCCTTCGCCCAGCGGTGGCACGGCCAGCAGTCGGGTACTGATAGTCAGAGTGATTTTTGCCTTAAAGCGCCAGCCGAGATAGACCCGCAGCATCACCAGAAAGTCCTGATAAAGCAGACCATCCGGTTTCCAGCCCTGCGCCTCCTGTTCGTTATCGGTGGACAGCGCAATCAGCAACTGGCTGTTGGCATCCATCGCTTCGTCCCCTAGCGGCATGTTGCCGTCCAGCAGTAAATCATCATCGCCATAAAAGCCCAACGCCGGGCTGACTTCTACCGGCCGCAGGCAATACGGACTCACCTGCACCCTGGTATCGGTTGCCAGCAGGCTCACCAGTGCCTGCATACCCTCCTGAGTTTTTCCGGGCTGCTGCAGCACGCCAAGCAGCGACAGAAAGCGGGAAACCGGGGTGGCGATATGCTCTGCGGTGCCAGGTATGCCCAGCCCCACCAGACCCAACAGCGACTGCGAAATGCTGTCAGTCCCCCCGGCCTCAAACGTGGCCGGGTATGTGTATTTTCGCCAGATGCGATAATACTGCGTCAGGATGCGGTGGCCGAAAATATCCAGAAAGCCCTGCAGCGCCTCATGCCCTTCCCGGCGCTGGGAGATGTCATCGAGATAGGCGGTCGGCAGCGGCGAATCCACCCCGTACATTCCCATAAAGGTGGTGCGGATCATCGGTGGCTTGCTGTCATCACCCTCGTCATATTCGACTGCTTTAAGCTCACTCGCCGGGAAACCCATCCCCGGATGTGGTGCAAAGCGTACCGGATCATCCGCGGGATGGCTGGTTGAGCCCATCAGCGGCCTGCGAGGATTTCGCTTCTCCAGCAGCTGGCATAACCGGTAAAAGTTGATGCGGTGAAGGTCGGCTTCCAGCCGCGGAGTCAGCCGGGAATGCGGCGGTTGTGTTTTTCTTCCCATTCCAGGCGCTCTCCGGTCGGTTGCAGAATGATAATCAGGCGGTTGAAAAGATAGATGTCGGTATAGAGCGCAAAGAAGCGGCTCAGCATCTCGCCAAACAGGCAGATGTCGCCGCGCCCGGCAAAGCCGTGAACGTCCAGCGTGACGTCAATCTGTACGCCACGGACCAGATAGCCCTGCTCGAAGCGCTCCGTTTCACTGTGTTTCACGTCGAGGATCGCTTCCAGACGACGGCGATTCATCTCGCTGTCTGTCCATTCATACAACGCCAGAGTGCCGCGCAGCACGTCGGCATTATCCATCATCGACAGAAACCCGCTGCCGAGGTGGCTGAGCACGCGCCAGTGGAAACGATCCCGCGCTGGTGGATAACAGGGCAGCGTCGGCGCACACAGGTTACGCACGGCGATACTGGCCGAGGTGGTTTTCATCACCGTATCAAGCACGGTGCTCTGCAGCGCACGTCGTGGCAATTGGCCATTGGTGCCGGTCAGCGTCAGCGAGAGGCTTTCATCCTCCGGCACGGTGTGATTATCAAAGGCTTCGCCACCGAGAATAAGCCAGGTGTTATGCAGCCCGGACGGACCACGGCGTACGCGGGTGTGGTAGTAATATTCCGGGGCTTCATGGCGCATCATTCCGCCTTTGTGGCGGAAACTCGAGAACGGCACGTAGGTATGCTGGCTCGATGATATTACCGAATCCACGGTATATATCTCGGTATGGCCATCCTGCACGCGCATCGGACGCAGGATGTATTCTGTCTGCAGGGAGTCGAGCGTCAGCGGATCGGATTCCAGCGGGAAAAGGTTTATCACCGGCACGCAGTTGAGACGCAGATGTTTCTCGGTAAAGCTGAAGTCATGTTCCCAGCGCTCAGCCAGTACCACATCGATTTCAAACCATGACAGCTCAGCAGGGAATTCCACCGTCTCGAGTCCCAGCAAACCGGTGAACATGAATTTCTCGCGGAAGGTGAAGTACTCCAGCAGCAACTGATAACCGCTAAAGCTGCTGCTGCCTCTCGGCCACAGGTTGTCGTCATCGCCAAACCCCAGCGCGGTGAAATACCCGTCTAGTGGTCTTCTGTCCATGTCACCCGGCATCCGCAGCCAGAGGCGGGCAGTGTTCATGGTAAAGGCCTCATGCATGGCGCAGGCCAGCGGTGCGTCTGCGTTGAAGTAAAACGGGATCAGGCTGAGATCGACACGGCTCCAGTCGGCAAGATGGCTGCAGTTGAAGCGCAGACTGATGACCGAACGCCCGTCAGGATCAGTCGACAGGCGGGCGTACTCCAGCGACAGCGGCTGAAGGGTAATCTCTTTAGTGGTGGTGTACCGGCAGCGCGTACACTTCTCACCAATCGGCCGGGAATTCACCTCAAAGCCTTTGACGATGTGCATCTGCTCTTTCATCTCGCGCCAGTCAGGGGTAAATTCCACCACCGACATTGACGGAATGGTGCGCAGGTAATGCGGCCATAGCAGGCTGACCAGCCCTTCGGTCAGTTCCGGCAGGTCGTCATCAAGCTTCTCACGCAGGCGGCCCATCAGGAAGGCAAAGCCCTCGAACAGGCGCTCTACATACGGATCGCGCGCGCCCGCTTTATCGAGATTGAGCATTGCCGCCTGCTCGGGGTGAGCACGGGCAAATTCTTCGCCGGCTTCCATTAGGTAGCGCATTTCAGCGTCGTAATAACGCAGGGTTAAGTCGTCCATAATAACCAATATGATTGAGTGTTTTATAATGTTCAGGTATAAAGCGAAACCATGACAGCCTGCAACTCGTTGAGATCGCACCGACTAATCTTTCTTGTTTAATCGCTTAAAAACCAGAAGAAAGACGACACAAATAACAACAAAAGTAATATTCGATGCACCATAGAATAACCAGACCATAGAGTAGATTTTGTCAACCAAATAATCCAGATGCGTTCCAGTTAACGCGGGTTCATACGTGTATTTGATATCCACAAATGAAAGGGAAAGAACCGCTGTACTGGCCAGTAAAAATAAGGATACAGGTGCACAAGCAAGCAACAGACGCTTAATCATTCTCAACTACCTAGGGTTTCCTTTCAGGATTACCTGTATTTCAGCGCTATATTTTCGGGATTTCAAACGTAATTCACACAAGTTGTTATTTCCTTATCTCTTTGTTAATTAATAATTTTTATTTTTATGGTGATATATTTATTTTATTAAAACATAGAACATTCCTCAGTGGTGTAATAGTTTCCCTCTCTAGTCCAATGTACACATTGTATGAACAGTAACCAACATCTGTGTTAATATCAAAAATCGCCCCCCCGCTCACATTAGTTAATGAATCCTTCTGGTTTTTGGTCTTCCACCCAAGGTATAACTGGCCATTATTTAAATCAAGCTCCTGCCAGGATAGAATGATTTTCTCATGCTCATCGTTATTTATCACAATGGGCCTCATGGAACTATCAGCCTGTTCAATATCAGGTTCAACGTTTTTCACACCTGTACCTTTGTATAGATAAATAACACCACCCGACTTATTATATATATTTAAAGAAGGCTTAAGGCAATTCGCAAATACAACAAAAAAACACAACCCAAAGAAAATGACAACAGTATTTTTTATCATTGAAACTCCGCAGGTATATTAATTCGCTCAGAATTCTTCCCATTCCAGCACCAATGGTCGGTTCTGGATTCTGAAAAACCTTTCGTTGATGTATTTACAAGCGCATCAAGAATATGCTGAGAAGTAAGCTTTTCGGCATATTTACCAAAGCGATGGTATAACTCAAAACCAATCTTCATGCTTGTAACATCATCCAGAGTATCATCACCCATAGCACCCGGGGTCATATTTTGTTCCCAGGTAGAACCTTTCAATAATAGCTCTTCAGAAAACCCAACACTTAGCCCCACATATCCATAATGGATATTTGACCAGACATCCAAGTAAAAATCATACTCTTTATATTTATGATAGTAGCTTTCTGACATTTGTTTTGATTCCAAAGGCCGAGTTACCGCAACTGATTTAAATTTTTTCCTTATTATTGGTTTATGGTCCCAGGTAGAGCCCGTTTTTACGGTCTGATACCAGACAGCCATTGCAGCAGGCAAATCCGGTTTTGGATATGGAGCCAACTTTGCATAAAAAGGGAGTTTATTCCACTCGACAAGCCTTTGGTTTAAAGTATCCTCGTCGATTAAATATCTGATTGTGTCTGCAGTCTGACTTCTGACGTTCGTCTTAATTTCTTTGAGTATATAGTCAGCAACTTTTATCGCGCCATCAGTATGCTGACAATGCAGCTTACTCTTAAGATCTGACGATTGCCCGTTAGACGTTACTGATGGAGTAGTTGTCGGTGAAGTTGCTGTAGATGTAGATGTGGCTGCCGTTGTTCCCCCTGCAGAATTAGCACTCCCTCCACTCTTCTCGTACGTATCATCCATCATTGACGGAATTAACTTCGCCTTACACGGACAGGTGCTGTAGCTGTCGAGAGTCCCGGCCATTCGTCTGCCGTGTATGGTATCGTTATCGATGCCACCGGCTACCTTGTAAAGCCCTACAAATTGACCGCAGGTCACGCCGTCCTGTTCCCGGGCAACAGGTTTACCAAACAGAGTGTGATCTTCTGCGCCCGTGATAATTCTCCCGCCGCAGGTCGTTTTGTCGCCCTGCACCAGATAAAAGCCTTTTGCTGGCATACGTTTTTCCTTTTCGCTGAATTCAGTCCTGGTTACCCGCAAAGTACTGCACTGCCTGCCGGGTCAAGTGCAATCAGACCGGCCAGAAGTTGGTCCATCTCTGGCTGAAGCCATGCCTTATCGGTTTCACTGCGTGCGGCTTTCATGCGCAGCAGCCTGAGGCGTCGCGATTTCACTTCAAACAATAGCGCCGGCGTCCACTGCGTGAGGGTGATGGACTGTGCTGCGCCGTCAAGTTCACCCAGCAGGTGCAGGGCCAGTTCATTTTTACCCTTCTGCTCCGCCACACGGGCCATTAACAAACGCAGCAACCATTTATCTTTTGTGGTGTCGGTGCCCGGGCGTGTCTGCAGCCAGTGAAGTGTGACATCCAGACCGTCAGTGTCCGCTTTCTCCAGCGCCTCTGGTTCAAGGGCCAGGATATCGTTGTCAGTCGTACTGGAGACACTGACCGGCTTATCCCGCCAGCCGGTCATATCGTCCAGCACGCTCTGGTTTATCCAGTTCAGCGTAACCTCATCGGCAAACGGCGTACCGTCATTAAAGGCCAGGGTTTCAAGCCCGGTGAGGCGGCGCAGCAGTCCTTTCAGGTCGGCGGTGATGATGTCAGCCAGCACATTCTGCCCCGACTTCATCAGGGCCTGATGGATATACCATTGCAAATCCAGCCAGAGGTGATTGGCGCCACGTGAGAAGGTGCTGTCCGCCTGCTCCAGTATCTCCAGCCAGCTCTGCTGTAAATACAGGCGTTTGAGCATAGCCCGCTGGTCAGCCCGCGGCGGTTCGATACGCGTTTTCCCTTCGGCATCCGGAGCCGGGATAGCACTCAGCGTGTCATGACGCAGACTTTTCATCAGCCGATGCGCCGCAAGCCAGCCATCGGGTTGCTCACGAAGATACTCCGTCAGGGTTCGGGCCTGGGCCAGTAAATCCTGACCGGACGTGATGCGGCTCAGGACCGGTGCGTCATGCTCTGTCGTGAATGATGAACTTTGTGACTGAGCCTTGTTACCGATGTTCTGCGGTACAACCGCATCCACACCACCGGCCTTTATCAGGCGGGAGACCAGCGCGCTGTAAAGGGCATTCAACTCCGGCCTTGACGCCTCCAGCTCTGTCCCTAGACTGTCGCGGATAAGCAGCAGCGCACCAACAGTGCGCAGGGCATCGTCACGGACCACTTCCGGCCAGAGTGACAGACTGTCGAGAACACGGGAGCCTGCGAGCCACTCCAGCGCCGGTTTACGGCTTCGCTCACGCTGCGGATGAAGCTGTGTTCCATAGCGCTGCAGCAATCCCGCCATTAGTTCAAGCCCTTCAGCAAAACCGGTTTCGCCGTCCTGATGCAGGCGCGCCCAGCAGTAGTAAGTGGCAACCCGGATATCTTTGGCCGCAGTGGTCAGCACCTTTTCAGCCAGCTGGCAAATCAGACCTGTATCGATGCCGGAAAGTTTATTAACTTCCTCGCGGATGCGCTGGAAGTCATCGTCATATCCCGGGTCTTCACCCGTCGGACGGGTATCGCTGACCGGGGCAAGCCAGGGCTGCCAGCTTTCCGTGCGTGACTGCGCCTGCTGTCGCAGCAGGGTTTCATCTGTCTGACAGGCGGAGACCAGATTCTGCAGAGTGCCCATTATTCCATCCCGTTCGTGTCATTGTTTCCGTTATCTGCCATCAGTGCCTGCGCAGTAGCGGCGCTGTCGACGCTGAATATCTGGTCCGGCAACGTGAACCCGCGAAGTGCCAGTAACGCCAGCGGACCGCTGCCAAGCTGTGAGCGCAGCACCCACTGCAGGGTACGACCATCAGGAGCAGTGAAGTTCATCATCCACTGGCTGCGGTCAAGCTGCTGGCGTTTGCCCTGATCCAGCCAGCGAATGAAGCCCCAGGTTCCGCTGTAATCCCCGAACAGGCGCGCCCCGGCGTTGACCGTAGTCCAGGTCAGCATTGTCCCCGGCCTGTACGTCTCTCCCGGCCAGCGGAAGCTCTGCCAGTCGGCCATCTGGTTGAAGTAATGCAGCTTTTGTCCATCGATGGTCAGCTGGGTTTCTACTACCTGCGGTACAGGGCGTGCCTGCAGCTCAAAGCTGATGCCCTGGCTTCCATCGGTAAACAGAATGTCTGACAGCTGGCTCAACTGGTTAACCGCCCGCAGGAAGGCCGGGTTAAAGCTCAGCCCCTGGCTGTTGACCTTATCCGGTATCCACTGGCTGCCCTCTTTGTGCAGCACGCCGCTGAGCTCTGTGGTCAGGAAGCGCTCTATACGCCCGCTGTCCTTGCGCACAAACTCCGCCAGCATCGGCAGGGAAGCATCACTTTTGCTGACCGCAAACGGGAAACGTCCGTCAAAGGCAGTTTGCCAGTTCGCGACAACCGAGCGGCTCCATTTATCATTCAGGCTGGCTGCCGACGGCTGAAGCACGGTCTCCCAGGCCTGGGTCAGCGGCTGGACAAACATCGTGCTGCCAAAACCGCTCCACTCCTCACCGAGGCTTGCCGAAATCAGGCTGCCGTACTGCCGGGTGTCGATGAGGTCCACGCTTTTGCCCTGGAACACGGTCTGCGCCAGGGTCTGCATCATCGCCTGCGGGTCTGAGGCGCTGGCCACCTGTTGAAGTCGCAGACGCACCCGGGTGATACGGGTCAGCCAGGTCTGCAGGCTCAGTGAGTTATCCGCCGACATGACGTTGCTGCCTTTGTTCTTACCAAGCAGCTGAAGCAGCGGGCCGAAAGTTTCATCCAGCGGCCCCTGCGGCCCTGACGCAGACTGGTCAATCGCAGGTTTATCTTTTCCGCCCACGAGATCTTTAGCCGATTTGATGATGGAGTCCGAAAGACCTTCGCTTTGCTGGCCGGTCTGTCCCTGCCAGGCGAGGGTATTCATCAGGGCAATCAGCGGCGACTGTCGCACATCACTCATTAGCGTAAGCTGGTCGGTGACGTCAGCGATGGTGTTCGCCGGATTAAGTTGCAGGCTGTTGAGGAAACTCAGCCAGCTGCCGGCAAAGTCGGTGAAGTAACGTTGTGTCAGACGGGCTTTCAGCGCTTCCGGCGACAGGTCAGCTGATATCGATTTATGGGAATCACTTAATACCCAGTCGATTTCGTCCCGGCGGGAATTTGCTGCTTTCTCGATGGCCTGCTGAATCCCCCCTTCCCAGGCCTGGCGGGTGAACATGCCCGGTACCACCTCTTCGGTGGTGAACAGTCGCCGCGCGTCGGTACTGCTGGTCATATCTTCCAGAGAAACATCGGCAAAGTTACGACGCACGGATTTGAGCATGTTCTCATACAGGGTGGTTTCAGCATTACGTCGTCCAATTTGCTGTAACAGCACCTGACGGCTATGGCTGACCAGCTGTGTGTCCGGCGTGATTTTCCACCGTGGCTGTTCTGGCAGTCCGGAGATGTAGAAGGCCCACAAATCCGGGGACAGACTTTGCCATAGGCCGGTGGAAATGCCCGTTCGCGTCGGCTGAACGGCTTTCAGGGTCTGTGCATAGAATGCGCCGTCGGCTTTATCCGGACGGGCCATCATCAGCCAGGCTTTCAGCTGGTCATAGCCCGGTTTCGCCAGCTGTGCCCGCTGGTCGCTGTTAGGCGCAGAGTTTGCCAACGCGCTGAGCTTCTGCTTAAGCACCTCATTTGCCGGGTCGCGTATCAGGCGATTGTTCGCCACGCCGTACCAGGGCAGCATCGCGTCGAGCAACTGCCGGTTATGGTCCAGACCGAAGCGTTGATACCATGGCGCACCATTCTGAATACGGTCCCGCAGGCGGCCGGCATCATTACGCAGAGTATGCAGGGCCGTCAGCAGCTCATCCGATACGGAAGGATGTTCCACCAGAGCATGAGCCTGCTGTGCAACAGAGACTATCTGTGACCGGTTAACCGCAAACGACAGCAGCGTCCCTGCCCCCCAGACACCAATGATGGCCATCAGCGTCCAGGCGAGCGTCTGCTCCCACGCCATACCGACACGGCGGCCACGCACGCGGGTACAATCATCAACAATACCCTGCCAGGTCACCGGCAGGGTCAGCGCATGGCGTTGTGACCCCGGGACATATTTCTCAGCATCGGCTGTCCCGTCTGACGAATGCGTGGGTTTATTCTCCGGCAGGCTGAACATCAGGCCCCGCAGCGGAACGCGCTGCTGGGAGGTATAGAGCCATGGCACCAGCTGCTGAGCCCGGCGGGCGATACCACCCTCTTTCAGGTGCTGGCCCAGGCGCAGCAGGAAGTCGTGGCGGTTGTCCTCAGCGATCTGACTCATTCCCTGCGACCGCAGGGCCGGCAGCATCAGCTCCAGCTGGCGGATAACATCGTTTTCATTTGCGCGCAGGGGAAAGCTTGCGCCTACCGCCTGCTCAGGACGCGTGTCCTGCGACCAGTGACTACTGCACAGCTGCCACAGCCAGACCGGGGCGGAATAACGCAGCAGTTCGCTGATTTTTTCCAGGCCGCGTAAATCATTGTCGCTGATTTGTGTGGTCAGCTTAAGCGACTCAGGCAGCACACGGATAATCCCGTCCAGCGGGCGTACGCGGCGCAGTTTGCGCAGCGCGGTGTATTTTTCGCGGTCAGGCTCTGATGTCAGGCTGCCGCCGTAAATCAGCACGGTGCGGTTGCCTTCAAGCCACTGCTGCTGTTGCAGGCCGGGAACCAGTTGTTCGATTGCCGCCTCATCGCCAGTGATTAACAGCAGACGGGTTTTGCTGCGCCAGTAAAGACTAATACGGGAACGGAGATGCGTCCGAATCCTGTCACACATAGCCACCGCAGGGTGAACAGGGGCTCTATCATTTTCCCGCTTCTTTTTGTCATCATCACCACTGGTATCGTCGACAAGCGCATTAAACTCCTTTTTACCGGCACTGAGAGCAGCCCACAGGTGCACAACCAGCATGATAAATGTGCATCCGGAAATGCAGCCTCCGCCAATCAGCCAGTAAATTTGCTGCTTATTACCGTCTACCATTCCGGCCATTTCCGGATACTTCCAGACAATAAACGTCATTGCTACAAAGAGTAAAAAGAGAATGAATGCGACAAAAAGATAGCGGCCTTCCGTAGTCTTCGGTGCAAAAGCAAAAGGTAGCTTCACGTATCCATCTCCTGTCGGGAAGCAATCGGGGTAATGAGCGTGCTCCACAGCACATTCTTTGTGGTATCGCCACAGATAACCATCTGTGGTAACTGTGTTTGTCGGGAGATTTCAGTGGCGGCAGCGATGGCCAGCCAGGGGGCTGCGGCTGCGGCACGTCCCATAGACATATCGAGTGAAATGACGGAGTCGTCCGCTACAGACTGCGCAGGATGTGCATTCTGACACGCGATAACTTCTGCGTGCTGCTCACCCGTTAGTCCGGCAAGCCATAAATTTTTAACGATATTTCCTTTGAGCGGGACGTTATAGGCGGCCATGTTCATCCCCTCGCTCAGTTCACCTGGAGGGGAAGCATCTGGCCGGTGCAGCAGCGCGAGAGGTTCGAGTGCCTCCTGTGTCAGGCGGTTGCCCAGAAGCAGTGCAACAGCGGCTTCTGCAGTATTGCTTGATGCAACCGGATCAATCTGGATACCAACTATCAATAACATCACTTCATCTTTAATGCGGTGATCAAGCCAGTGGCTGACCACTCCCGGCCCATTGCTGTCCAAATACTCAACAGCGCAGGTTAATCCACTTTCCTGCCAGGCTTCCTGCCAAATCTCCCGAACCGCAGCGAATGACAAAGATGACGAGATATCAAGAATGACTGCCAGTGAGGCATTTTCCGGGAACTGACCAACTGGCAGATCAGCAATGAGTTCAGAAAACAGACGTGAGACAACCAGCCCAGGAGTCTCTCCTGGCTCTGTCGTAATACGGCTCAGTCTCTTGCCTTTTTCACCTTTCCAGTCCGACTGAGAAATGATAATGCTGTGGTTATTGAGTATCTCAACAGCGACAGAACCCTGTTTGTCTTTCTGATGGGCAGTTATAAATGTCATATTCAGTATCTGAAGCGCGCGGCGTGCTTTACGGGTCTCACTTAAGATCCAATGTTCCCGGCGCCGATCAAAACTATTCGCTTTACTGTCATGTAATGACCAGGCCCACATGCGAAAACCGAAACTTACAATCCATACAACAACAGGCGTGCCAATAGCAAGTAACCAGAAGTGTCTGGTATCGATGTAGCGTCCGAATATACGCATGAGGATCACGCTAATAACCAACATTCCCGTCAGAACGACAAACCAGCGGGATGTTTTTGGTGGAACTGGTCGTGGATAACATTCAGGAAGATGTTTAAGGGAATAGAACATATTTTCTCATCCAACTGCGCACAATAAAACTTCAAACACTATACTTAACAAGTTCCAAATCAACTGCCCCAGCAAGAATATTACCAAGGGCACCTTTTATTTAAAATAGGAAGTTATAATGTTTTGATTTTTTTACCGGATTTTGATAGTTGATACACTTCCTTAATTAAATATTTATTTTTCTCTAGGACTAAGTGATATTCAAAATGATCCATGTCATCATCTGTCTCTCCAAATCTAGACGGCACACCAGTTACGATTATGATTTCTTGGTTGTTTGTTTTTGTGCCAATTACTCTCTCCCCACCGGAAACATGCAAGGAATATTGCCCATACGAATTATAACCAATTCTGCCAGAAGATTGAGTGCAATATTTATTCAGTAATTTAATATACTCTTCTTTTGCCTGAAAACCAGTATCTTCATTTAAATTTTGCGTTGCAAATTGATTCCACTGCTCATAGTCACTTATAAAATCAATGACTGTTTGTTGAGGAGTTAGTTTTGAATTTGAACTCATTGCAAAAAATGAGAAGATGATTAATACAAATAATACGATTAACAACTTTATAGATTTCATTTTTATTCCGTAATAGAAAAATATTCGGATTCTTGTTCTGTAGAATCGTTAAGCACGTACCAGGCATGCTTAAACGCAGGCCATCTGACATCCTCAAACGCCATTCTTCCTGGATTTATTCTCCGTGTAACCTCTTCTGCATTATCATGAGTTACTCCCTTATCAGCCCAAAAATTGATCCCTAACTTTCCTGAGGCCACTAATCGTCTATCTCGTCTTATATACTTTTGTTTGCTGGACCAATAATAACCTCCAGCATCAAATGCAAAAAATGCATTCTCTACGATCAATTTATTATGGGGTTCTGTAGTAAAATAATTGGAACCTGAACCTTGTCTATATTCACTGTAACTACCATAATTAGCCCTTCCAGTTAAATGAATAGATCCTCGCCCTTTAAATCGAGCCCCATCACCAATCAATGTATTCCCTAATTTACCACCCTGATCAGTGCCAGGATCGTAGTGCTCAGCAAAATAGTTCGCAGTACCTAACTCGATTAAACTATCGAACCGCCCGGTTTCAGTTGCCATTTGCCCGAAGAAATGTGCAATTCTGATTGATGTGTTAATTCCGTATTTATTTAGGATTTTAGGAAGAGCCTCATTTATGGCCGCTGGACGTTTAACATCCCCTGCGCTATTCGTTCCCTCTTCTGTTAAACGCTTTGTCAATTCATCAAAAGATAATGGATTTCGACGTTCATAAACAGTCACTGGTGATGCTTGATATTTTCTGACCAATTTAATAATATCGTTCAGACTTAGCCAACTGCAAAGTCTCATATGTGTAATAAAATCTACAGGATTGAAATACCACAACTTGCTACTACTGAGTGCCCCGGGATCAAAGCACAACGCTTCTGCATGAGCCTTAAATTTTGCATAAGCTGCTTCCGTCATCGGAGCACGCTCATCATTCCCCGTTTTCAGCCATGAAAAACGGGTGTCGAAAGTACTTTTCTCCCGTTCAAACGGGAAATGACAGATTAACTTTCCACCCTGATTATTGTACTCCCCATCCTCCTGCAACTTCTTGATTATGGATGAGTTACACTGACTATTACTGTCAGTATCGTCATCTACCAGTTGCCAGCCGGTCCAGTGTGGAAAATCAGCGTCACTGAATTTTTTAATATTCGTATCAGCGAGATTGACCACCCCTTTGCCACCCGGGTAACTGACCGTCATCCATAATGGCGCATCTGCCGGTACCAGCGTTTCATGCTCCGTATTGATCACCCGGCCAAAACGAAGCAGTTCAAACCCGGCGCTGGGGCTATCCTTATAATTCCGCATCGCGGTTTTATAGAGATTATATTCGTAGTCTTCACCGTCAGCATTAACCAGGGGGTCACCCAGCAGATCATACTTCCCGTCAGTCTGCGTATTTTTCTGTCGGGTCACCATCGTGCAGTTGCCTTGTGCCAGAGTCATACTGACATACAGGGGCGCACTGCTGGTATACAGCTCAGAAAGCCCGGTTATGGAAGTACCGTTATCTGCAGGTGCCTTGTCATAAAACTTCGTTCCGGTCGGAAGGTAAAAGTGAATATCGCCATAAACTGCATCGGTCCGGCCATCTTCCGATACGTCCAGTTCACGGGTCTTTCTGCCTGTCAGCTTGCTGATATTGTCGTCATCACAAAAAATCTGGAAATGGAATTCATTCTGACCATTGCACATTCCTGAAGAGCCCAGGGGCGCTTTACGGTAGATTTTTGCATCCTGCTTTATTTCTGCCTCCAGAAATTTCATATGCATACACAGTGAATAGAATACGACCTTCCCGTCTTCTCCGCTTCCTGTCTCCGTTTCATGCTTCAGCAACACATAGCCATTATCTGTCGCTCCGAGATAATTGAGCGGTTCTGCATTTTTCGAGGATGATGGCTGGCGGAAAGAAATCACCACGCCATCAGCAATTGCCCGTATTTTTTCATTAGGCGTTCCACTGTCTGTATGTGTAATGTGAACGCCACCATGCCAGGATTCTGCTCCGTTTAACGGGAATCCCTGAACTGAATTTACCGGCATCATTGCACCAGTCCAGTCCGCATCAGACTGGGATGCAGTTCTGTTTCTCAGAAATGGTGGGCTGATAATCATGTTATGACTCCGTGTCAGGAAAAAAGGAAATAACTGGCTGACTCTGTTGCTTCCGGACCAACACCCGGGACATCTTCATCTTTGTCTGGTTTTTCTTGCTGGTTGTCACCGGAGCGGGCAGGCTCTGCAGCTACCGGGGCAATACTCGGAAAATCTTCTGGTTTATTTGCCTTCTGCTGCCGGTCATAAAATCCCGCCCGTGTCCGGTAATCCCCGAGCGTCGCCGCCTCAATCGCATTCGCGTCCAGTGTGATATAACTCCCGCCACCGTTCAGCGTGATCTTTTTCTTCGCAAGGATTTTGATTTCATCTTCCGTGCTGACGATGCTGATTTCTTTACGTGCCAGCAGTTCCATTAGGTCGTTCTGTGCCTGTACCTGCACCGGCCCCTGGTTCGCAATGAGCTTGATCCCCAGCTTGCGCACAAACACGCTCAGGGCACTGCCCACCCCGATGAACAGATTTTTCACCACGCTGACGTCCGCATTTTTACCCGCCGTGGCAATCAGGTTCTGGCCGGCAGATACCTGCAGATGTTGGCCGCTGGTCAGCGCCATACCGTCCGGGGCGCTCATCAGCAGCACCGATTTTTTAAGGTCCGTCAGCTGCTGCTCCAGCAGTTTAATTTGCGCCTGAAGGTCGGCCGGGTTCGCGGTCGCCTTCTGCGCGTCACCGGAGAGGGATGTCATCTGCTCCCGGGCGGCACCCAGATTGCTGACCGCAGGCTGCATCTCCAGCACCTGGCCCTGCGCCTGCGTCTGCCCGTCCGCCGAGATGAATATTCCTTTCTGCGCACGAATAGCGCCCCAGCTGTCGGTCCTGAGCTCAAAGCCTTCCCCGCGCTGTTGTTTCTCGCTGTCGACCAGGTGTCCGAGGTTGAGCTGGCTCTTGCCGCCGTACTCCGTGCTGACCTTGATATGCTCTTTTCCCCGCTCATCGTCGAGGCGGATTTTGTTGTTCGCCGGGGTGCGCAGGACGTTACGTTTGTAGTTGCGGATGGTGACGTGGTCGCCGTGGGCCGAGTCGTGCAGCACCCCGGAGATGTACGGCCGGTCCGGGTTACCGTCCTCAAAGCCAATCGCCACTTCGGTGCCCGTCAGCAGCGGCAGGTGCAGACCGTAAGTGTCCCCGGCATACGGCCGGGACTGGCGGACCCACAGGCTCTCGAACCCGGACTCCCAGCTGTCGCGGTCGAACAGCATGTTGACGCGGTAGCGGCCGTCTTTATCGATATGGCTGTAGGTATCATTTTCAGTGGTGCTGGTGACGCGGGCCGGTAATGTGCCGGCCATCACCGGCCGTGGTCCGGGCTCCGGGCGGAAACTGAAATCAGCGCTGTCCGGGATACCGTCAAACCTGATGCCGAAGTCCTCATCACGCCGGGCATGGCTGTGCATCGCCGTTATCACCACACCCTGAGCAAACACCTCCGCCACTTCGTATCCGCCGGTGACTTTCAGAATCTGCCCCGGAGACAGGGTCGGACAGCTGGTGATGGCCCGGGTCCGGGTCTGGCCATTCAGGTAGCGCTCATGGCGGATGCGGGCGTAAAACGCCCCGGACTCCGGGGCCGGATTGCGGTCATGGGAAGTTCCCGCCGTCAGATAGTTATCGCCGTAGTGGTAGGCCTCACCACAGGTGGTGGCATCCCCGCGGGTCACATCCACAAGGGTGTTCATGTCTGCGGTAGCCTGGCGGTAGTTGTAGTCGCGGGTGCTGACCTGCTTCTGCACCACATTATGATGGCTCTCCATGCCCCACACAGAGTCCACACCCTTTGAGTGCTGCCCGGACGGCGGCACCGACGGCAACGTCAGGCCTTGTTCATACCCCTGCTGACCGTCGTAAAACTCCACCACGTCAATGTTCAGGCGCGTGTCTGTGGTAAAGCGGAACCAGATACCCACCTCACCCAGAAGACGGGTGATGAAGTGCAGGTCGTCCTCACCGTACTGCATCACCTGCTCACGGCGTGGATATTCTTTACTGAGCGAGAAGAGGAAATCCTGTCCTCTGAAGCTGTGACGCTCACGCAGGATTTTTTCCACAATCTGCGGGACCGACATATCCTGGTAGATGGCGTTCTGGTGCGAGCGGTCAAGCAGCGCCAGGCGTGGCCGGAGCGTCAGGGCATAACGGGTTTCATCTTCTGAGGTGCTGAGACGTTCAAAGCCGGTCACCACACCCTGAATCACCCGCACCGGCAGCTGCAGCTTAATGCCGAAGCCCTGGTCCACCGGGGCCTGCAGCGTCAGGGAGGCCGCTTTCATCAGCATCATCTCTTTGCTGATGGCATGGTCACCACTGGTGAACTCAATCCGGTAGCTGAACGGCGTGCTCAGGGCTTCATCGCCCTCAAACGCCAGCACATCGAGCTCTGCTTCACATCCCTTCACCGAAAGCAGGTGATGGCTGTGGCTGAATCTTAGCGGCAGGCTGATGCTCATGCGTACACTCCACGATCAAACTCCAGTACGATACCCTCTCCTTCATCCCAGCCCAGCATCAGACTCTGCGGCTTCTGCCCTGCAGCCATATAGCCCAGCAACTGCTGGCTCAGCACAGGCAGAATCTGCTGATTCAGCAGACTGTCGACGTTACGCGCACCGGTATCCGGCAACAGACAGGCATCGGTCAACGCGTCATACAGACTTTCGCCGATCTCCGTCTTCATACCGTAGTGGCGAGCCAGTCGTTTGCTCACCTGGTTCAGTTTCATCCCGACAATGGTGCGCATCGCGGCTTGGGCCAATGGTCGATAAATCACCGTCTGGAAACGCGCCAGCAGCGCAGGCTGGAAGTGGTCCCGCAGGACCGGGCGCAGCAGCTCATGCAGGTCTGCTTCTGTGGCTTCCGGCTGCTCTTCCAGCAACTGCATGATGAGGTCACTGCCGAGGTTCGACGTCATCAGGATAACGGTGTTGCGGAAGTCGATTTCACGCCCTTCGCCGTCGCGCATAAAGCCCCGATCAAAGACCTGATAGAACAAGTTCATTACGTCCCGGTGCGCCTTTTCCACTTCATCCAGCAGCACCACGCTGTACGGGCGTTTGCGAACCGCTTCGGTGAGAATGCCGCCCTGACCGTAGCCGACGTAGCCTGGAGGTGAGCCCTTTAGCTGGGAAACGGTGTGCGGCTCCTGGTACTCGGAGAGGTTGATGGTGATAAGGGATTTTTCGCCGCCAAAGAGTTCATCGGCCAGTGCCAGCGCGGTTTCGGTTTTACCGGTACCGCTCGGGCCGGTGAGCAGGAATACGCCCTGCGGACCGTTTTCCGGGGCAAGGCCGGTTTTTGAGGCGCGCAGACGTTGCGCGATGGCATTAAGGGCCGTGTCCTGACCCACTACCCGTTTCCCGAGGCTTTCTTCCAGATTCAGCAGCTCCGTCTGCTCATCCTTCATTAATGAAGAGAGCGGCACCCCGGTCCAGTCGGCGATCACAGTGGCGACGGTGCCTGCATCCACGTCCAGGCCCAGCAACGGGTTACCCTGCTGAACGGTGGTAAGCTGGCTCTGCAGGGCAGCGATTTCTGCCTGACGGGAGATGTCCGTACGACAGGCCATTAGTTCTCCGGTGAGTTTCAGCTCCTGGCCGTACTGCGTTTCCAGGATATCAAGCTCGAGGATAATGCGGATTTCTTCCTGCTCGATGATTGTCAGACGTTCGTTGCTAGTGCAATTGCCAAGGGCAATATCTTCCAGCAGCGCCTGCTTCTCCATATCCAGCGCAGTGAGCTGCGCCTTCATGCGGGTCAGCTGTTCAGGCACGGTATCGAGGCTCATGCGGATGCGGGCCGAGGCAGTGTCCAGCAGATCCACCGCCTTGTCCGGCAACTGGCGACCTGTCAGGTAGCGTCTGGACAGCGTGACGGCGGCTTTAACGGCCTCATCGGTGATCTATACACCGTGGTGTTCTGCGTATCGCGATTTCAGACCTCGCAGCATCAGACAGGCGGTGTCGTCGTCCGGCTCGTCTACTTTCACCATCTGGAAGCGACGCTCGAGGGCGGCATCACGCTCAAAGTATTGTTTGTACTCGCTCCAGGTGGTGGCCGCGATGGTCCGGAGCTCGCCGCGGGCCAGCGCGGGCTTCAGCAGGTTGGCTGCATCCGCTCCGCCCGCCTGATTGCCCGCCCCGATAATGGTGTGGGCCTCGTCGATAAACAGCAGGACCGGTGAAGGAGACTGCTGCACTGCTTCAATGATGTTTTTCAGCCGCTGCTCAAATTCACCTTTAACACCCGCTCCTGCCTGCAACAGACCAAGATCCAGGGTGCGTACACTCACTGGCTTAAGGCTGTCCGGTACGTTACCTTCAGCAATACGCAGCGCCAGTCCTTCCACCAGCGCAGTTTTACCAACACCAGGCTCACCGACCAGAATGGGGTTGTTTTTGCGGCGACGGGAGAGAATATCCACCATCTTACGGATTTCATTGTCGCGACCAAACACCGGATCGATTTTGCCATCGCGGGCGCGAGCGGTGACGTCGAGGGTAAACTTATCCAGCGCGTTCTGCAGTGCCGGAGTCAGCTCGCCTTCTTTGATATCGGCATTGACCGGACGGCCTACAAACTCCACCTCTCCGCCGTGCGCCAGTTCCGCTTCCTGCTGTGCTTCCGGGCGCTCATCAGACTGCGCATCCAGCAACGGGCGCAGGCGCTCAAGCTGGCTTTGTCCCAGAGTCAGCAGCGGCCATAAACCGTCGCAGCGCACCTGTTTCGGTTTTTCCACCAGCGCCATCAGCAGGTGAACGCTGCGGATCTGTTCTTCACCCGCCAGCGAGGCACGCAGCCATGCGTCCTGCATCAGAACCTGAATGCTGTCCGAGAGCTGCGGGCGACTACGAACAGAGCGTGGAAGCGTATCCATATGTGCCAGTAAATCCTGCCATATCGCGTCCATATCCCACTCATAACGACGGGCCAGAACCGTCAGATCGCCCTCGCCTTGCTCCAGCAGCTTAAGCAGCCAGTGCTCGGGCAGGATTTCCGCGTGAGCCCGGGTCTGGCATAGTGAGGCGGCGCCTTCCATGGCGCGGGCACAGTAGGGATTTAGACGGCGTAACAGGACGGCTGGATTTTCCATGAGACTCTCTCTTTATCAGTTCCGGACACGCTACCGCCCATCGCTTTCCTGAAGACAGGAACCCAAGCGCATAAGGTCAGGCAGTCAGATTGTTTTTTCTTTGCTGAATACCCGTCAGCGCAGGGATTCAGCAAAAAAAGCAGACGGATAACCGTCTGCTCAGGAAATCAGGCAGTGGCGCGTTCATTCCAGGAATCGGAATGAATGATGTTGCCGTCCTTATAGGTCCAGGTGATTTTTTCGTAGCGCAGCTCAATCTGTTCCAGATGGTTGTGCTTCTCTTTGGATGGATCCTTGATGTCATGCATCAGCGGATTGACCTTCACCACCTTCACGTTCTCAAGCTTGGTATTGAAGTACTCCACTTCCTGACCGGCATCGTTGATTTTGTACCACTTAAATTCCGCAGATTTCAGGGTCTGGCCGGTAGTGACCGCCTTGTACAGGTATGGGCTGGAGGAGTCGATTTCCTTGGTGAACAGGAACGGCGTGTGAATACGCGTGCCGGTCAGCTTGCCGGTGTTGTTATCGGTTGGGATGTACAGGTTATGTTCCTGAGCAACCACTTCGATGCTGCCTTCACGGTCCTTCACGTCCACGGAACCTTTGATGTCCGCACCGCCGTCGTCCTTCAACCACAGATAAACGGGTATTGCCATGTTAATTACTCCATTTCATTTTCTGGGACGTCATCATCCTGAGATGGCGCCAGGGTGTTGCCCGGTAGCTGACAGGCATTCGCCTGCGGCACCAGACTGATTTCGACACGGCGGTTCAGCGCCCGGCCTTCCGGCGTGTCATTGGTGGCAACAGGGCGGTTTTCGCCATAACCCTGTACCGCAAAACAGATCTCCGGAACGTCACCGGTCTCGCGCATCCAGTTGCGAACGGATTCGGCGCGTTTAAGGGAAAGCGCCTGGTTGGATTTGTCATCGCCCACACTGTCGGTATGGCCCGCAACGACAATCAGCCAGCCGGGCTTCGCCTTGATGCCCACCAGCGAGTTGACCAGTAGCCTTGTTGAGTCGGGTTTCAGTGCCCATTTGCCGGTGTCGAAGAGGGACATGCTGTCGAGACGGACGATTTTTGGTGAGACCTGTTGTTTTACTGGCAGTGGAGGCGGGACATATGTGCGAATAGCCTCAAGCAACGGCAGGCGAAGACGTTCTCCGTGATACAGACCGAGGCTCATCTTCATCGGCTCACCGTTACGTGCCCACAGATCCAACAACGCCGCATCCTCACGCAACAACGCCACCGCATTAGCCTTTGGCGCGTAATTGTCCATCGCAATCTGGTTGTAATGCTGAATGTCGAAGCTCACCCGCTGCAGTAACTGTTGGTTGTTCCAGGCGCTGGTGCACAGCGCGATGACGGTTGCGAGGGAGAACATACAAAATGCCCTTTGCAGAGCGCGGCTTCGCGACGTGATTCCACCGCCCTGTGGCAACAGTGGCAGGATAAAATCAGGTAGCGGAGTGTCATCCGGTGTTGCAACAGATTGCCAATCTGGCAGCAAATTCAGTGTGGTATGGCGTGACAGCCAGCGCAGCCATAGGCTGTCACCCAGAGCGGCCGCGCCGGAAGCGGTCATGTGATAAAGCATCATCGACGGAATCACAGTCGGCATATCGTCTGATGCCGCTCCAAGCGCGCTCAGTGCGTACTGTTTCACAAAGCGAGCATGAGCACTCATCCTCACCAGCATGGCGAGGCGATCTTCGCTGCCTTTTTGGGAAAGCCATGTCCCGATGCTGCACGGCGCTTCATCTGCCTGCCACACCTGCATTGCCTCTCCGTTCAGCACTGTCTGCCAGAGTGGCCTGGTGACTGTCACCCCTGCCACCGTACTGTTCAGCAGTAACGGCACCGCCCGGTGGGTATCGCGCCGCACCTGGCTCAGCTGCCAGCGCAGTTCATAAAGCCGGGCCGTCATCGCCGCTTCATCACTTTCCCGCTGCGGACAGATGCGGAACATCACCACCAGTTGCGACACCAGTTCCGGGCGTTTCCACAGAAGGTAACGCACCGTCGGCTGTAGTTCTGTTGTGGCGATCTTCAGCCAGCAGCCCTGTGCGGTACGATATATCGCACCCGTTCCCGGCCAGTCGGCCACGTTGCCGCACACCAGCACCACTGGCAGGCGGTACGGTGCATCCGGTAGAGCGTGCAACCAGATATCATCCTTGAGTGGCTCTCCCACTCTGCGCCCGCTATAAATCCAGCCTGCGATAACGACCGTAGCGATCAGCAAAAGCGCAACGAGGTGCCCTCCGGAACTCAGCGGCAGAAAGAGCAGGCAAACCAGGGCGGCAAGCAGCCCGCCCCAGAGCCATAACAGCCGAAGATGACGCACACTCATTTCCCGGCTCCCGGCAGCAGCGTTAAAATGAGCTGATCAAGCCAGTGGTTCAGCCCCAGCCACAGCGCGGCCACCAGAGCAAGCGACAGTCCGATACAAACCGGCCACTGGCGTAACCAGTCAGTCAGCCCGCTGCGCCCGGCAATATTCGCCAGCACGGGCTGATCCTGAGCAGTCTCAAAGGGTGGCACGCGCTCAGTCAGCGCCCGGACCAACTGCTCCCTGGCCGGGTCCTTAAGGGAATATCCCCCCTTAAATCCCAGCATCAGCACCCGGTGAAAACAGGTCAGCACCACTCTATCTGGTGCGGGTTCCCGCAGTACCTGGCGCATCCGCTCATACAGCGCATCTCCGGCATCCATGGTGCCGAAGTATTTCGCCTGCAGCGGGCGGTGATACCACACGATACAGGCATCATCTTCCACCTGACGTCCCTTGGCCGTTTCATCCATTAGCGCGCACCATGCATACAAAATATGCTGACGACTGGCGTCACTGACGTCCGCCTGCTCAAGCTGCTCCATCACCTTCTCGATATCGTCCACGCAGCGCTGCCAGAGAGTTTCGCCTTCGCCCTCAACCAGACGAGCGCCGAAGCGCAGTTCCGTTACCGTCAGCCAGGCATCCGCCATGAGGGCATCGATATCTATATCCTGTTTCATGATCGCAGCACCGCATACAGTTCAAGCTCAGGGTCGCCCAGCAAACCAGGCACATAAAACACGCAGCTGCCTTCCACCAGCATTGCCTGCGCAGCGGGATGAGTCATATCAAGCGTGAAATACTGGTTCTCCAGACGCAGCGGTATAGCTGCCGGAACATGGGTCATGGCCTTCAGCGGAATACCCGGGTGAGAACCGTTCACTACCCTGTCTACTTCATCCGGACTGCCAGCCTTACACTGCAGAGGGAACTGCTCCAGCAGTTTCGCCACCGGCAACGTAGAGCGGACCGAGAGATAGAAATCGGCATCCTCCCGCAATCGCGCATCGTGCAGGCGCGCATGCCAGCGTCTGCGCCGTTCATCCCGGGTCATCTCTATCGCCAGTACCCGCGATGGCAGGCTGGCTTCCAGCAATACGCCCATCAGATCAAACAGTGGCGGGAAAACCTCCGTTAATTGATCGTGACGATAAGACGGAATATTGGCCGTGGTGTGGTCAAGCGAAAATGTCAGCAGGCTGCCTGCAAGACCAGCCAGCACCTCGTAAAGGCGTTCAGGATGGACCTGCGGATGACGCAAGAAGTGATTCAATACCGGCTCTGCGCTATTCAACGCATTGAGCAGCCAAAACAGTGAAACGTCCGCCACCGCAAAATCGGCCATCCGATCGTTGCTCTCACGGCGCATTGCCATAAGGCGTTTAAGCCGTGCACGAAGCTGGCCCGTCAGTTGTTCGAGTTGCTCCATCAGCAAGCGGCTGGCCTGAACGCTCAGCAACGGCGGGATAAAAACATCATCCTGCGACCAGTTGCCCTGGCTGTCGCGGCGCAGACGGGCGACGGCAACGGTCTGGTAATTACCGTTGTCATCATCCGCCGCACGCAGCGTCAGTTCCGGCTGCATTACCGCAATCTGGCGGTTGTCATCACCATAGCGGTTACGTACTTCCCGCCACACCAGACGCCAGCGCACAGGACGCTCCGCCTTCTGCTCCGGTTGCAGACAATTACCGCCATTTTCATGCTCATGAGGCAACGCCAGCACCACCGTCAGTTCATGGCTTTCTGGTAGGGTCATCACTGGCGGTAGCGCATCCGCATTATCGGTGTCAGTCAGCGTGCCGTCAGCGAAACGTACCCGCAGATGACTGGCCTTCAGTTTTCCCTGCTTCAGCAAAGCAGCGTCAAATTCAGCACGGGCAACCCCCCAGGGGTGCATCGCCCCAAGACGGGCGATGCACTCGGTCTGCAAGGCGGTGTCAGCCACCTGTTGCTGAAAGTGTTGGGGGGAGACCATCTGACCTCGCCCCCACAGCGGACGATAAATTTTCATCCCTGCTACCGCCTTACGCTTTCGCTTTTGGCATCTGGGAAACCAGTGACAGATTCACATCCATCCCTTCAACCTGGAAGTGCGGTACCGCGTACAGCCGCACGCGGAAGAAGCCCGGGTTGTCCTCGATATCTTCCACAACCACCTTCGCGTCGCGCAGTGGATGGGAGGCTTGCAGTTCATCGCCCGGATCGGTCATCTCGGTCACCAGACCGCGCACCCAGGTGTTGAGTTCCAGCTCCAGCAGGCGACGATCCTTAGTGGTACCGATATTTTCACGCTGGATCAGCTTCAGGTAGTGCGCGATACGGGACAGCAGGAAGATGTAGGGCAGACGCGCGTTGATGCGGCTGTTGGCCGTTGCATCTGCCGTGTCATACAGCGCTGGCTTCTGCGTCGAGTTGGCCGAGAAGAAACAGGCGTAGTCGCGGTTCTTGTAGTAGGACAGCGGAATGAAGCCGAGATTGGCGAATTCGAACTCGCGGGTTTCCGGGATCATCACTTCGGATGGGATTTTCACCTGGTTGCCGGTGCCCAGGTCGTACAGATGGATCGGCAGGTCTTTCACTGCGCCACCGGCCTGCGGGCCACGGATCTGCACGCACCAGCCATTGTTGATGAAGCTCTTCACCATGTTGGAGGCAAAGGCAAACGACGCGCTGGTCCAGAGGTATTTCTCGTGATCCGGGCCTTTCACCTGCTCAACGTAGTTAAAGCTGCGTACCGGCACGGTGTCCGGGCCATACGGCAGACGCCCCAGCACGCGCGGCATTACCAGCCCGATATAGCGGGAGTCGTCGGTATCACGGAAGGATTTCCATTTAATGTACTCGGCACGGTCGAAGTAGTTGCCGATGTCTTTAATGGCCGCCACTTCTTCCATCGACTCTTTCAGGAAGAATTTTGGTCCGACCGATCCGATAAACGGCATATGCGCCGCGGCGGAGACTTTGGAGATGTTGCGCAGCAGCGCCACGTCCTGCGGGCTGGCGTCAAACTCCCAGGAGGAGATCACCGAACCAATCGGCTCGCCGCCTGGGGTGTCGTACTCGGCGGTATAGGTGTGCCAGTAAAGGCCGCTCTGGATAAGCTCCGGCGCATCTTCAAAGTCCTGGCGCAGATCGTCTTTGGAGACGTCCAGAATTTCGGTTTTCACGTTCTGACGATAGTCGGTATTGTCGACCAGCTGTTTCAGGCCGCGCCACAGGGACTCGACCTTCTGAAATTCTTCATGATGCATCACCACATCCAGCTGGCGGCTGATTTGAAAATCCAGCTCCGCGATATGGTGGTCGATCAGCGTTTTGTCGAGCTTTTCCACCTGCTGGCCGGATTTACGGATGCAGTCCATAAAGACCTGCATCGCAGCCGTCAGGCGCTCGCCCGCAGGCGCATCTGCCAGTGCAGCATCATCCAGAAACGCATTAATATCCCCGAGGCTGGACGCCGGGGTGAGGTTGATTTTTTCAAACAGGGAGGCGTAAACACCCTCTTTTTCCAGTACGGTGGTTTGCCCCTGAGCAGAGCCAGTTTCAGTATTTACAGACATCAGCATATTCCCGGTTAATCCATTAAAAGAGATGCCCAAATTTTATTTCGGGGCAAGCGCACTCATTTCGTCGCGTAATTCCTGAGACAGCGCCGGATCTTTAAGAATTTTCTCGAGTTCTTTTCTGAAAGTGGCGTTATCAAGAAGATTGGATTTCAGATCGCGTAATAAATTACGCATTGCCAGCATGGCGCGAAGTTGAGGAATTTGACGGGCAACCTGTTCGGGTTCGAAATCTTTCATGCTGGAAAATTGCAATCGGATATTTTCTTCTGAGCCCTCGCCGACCAACATATTTTGTACAGCCAGGTTAATTTCCGGGTTAAATTCTGAAAGTACACTATCGAAGTTATTTTTATTGACGTTAACCTTCTCCCGCTCTGATAACGGCCGGTTTTCTTTGCCATTACTGAAGTCACCAACGGTAAGGAGCTTAAGCGGCAATTCAACTTTCTTTTGTGCGCCCCCCGTATGGAGAGCTAATTTGAGATTTATACGTGCCTTAGGCACTTCATTCTGAAATGTATCAGCCATAGCAGTCCCTTTTCCTTAAGGATGAGTTATTAATTAAAACTACATTTGTATACGAAGGCGATAGTAGAACAAGTAATTACCTTTAATCAACACACTCATGGTCCAAAATTAGACTTCCCTCAAACGCTTACCTTTAATTACCACCAATGAAAAATATTAAATAAGCGTTATATATTCGCGATAGTGATCATTCATACACACATAAAAACGGGCGTATCCATTAGCGAAACGGATATCATATTAATACCCAACAATTGCTTTAATGGAAATAGATAAAGGTTATGTATATACAGCAAATATAATAACAGAAAAAACTGGCGCCGAAATTCGCGCCAGTTCTGGTTAATACATACGCATAAAGGGAGTCACGCCCTGTCAATGCTTCTCAATATACATCGTACGGCTGTACGCCACGTCTTCCGGGTTGTTGATGGGATACCCTTTCACCCAGGGTTTGATTAAGCGTCCATTGGTGTATTGATAGATCGGCGCAATCGGTGCTTTTTCCGCGAGGATTTTCTCCGCCGTATTGTAATCCGCGTTACGGGCCTTCGCGGTGGTCTCCAGCGATGCCTGATTGATTACTTTGTCATACGCCGGATCGTTGAAGCGGGAAATATTGCCGGTATGCGTGGAGGTCAGCAGCGAGAGGAAAGTCGACGGCTCGTTATAGTCCCCCACCCACGAGGCGCGGATCACATCGAAATTACCGGTGTTACGGCTGTCGATATAGGTTTTCCACTCCTGGTTTTGCAGCTTCACGTCGACGCCGAGGTTCTTTTTCCACATTGACGCCACCGCGATGGCGATCTTCTGGTGGTTTTCCGAGGTGTTATACAGCAGCGTCAGCTTGAGCGGTTTCTGCGCGTTATAACCAGCCGCCTGCAGCAGCGTTTTGGCCTGCGCGTTCATCTCTTCCTGACTCATCTGCTCGAAGGGGGATGGCTCAGGGGTAAAGCCTGCAGTCACGTCCGGGGTGAAGTGCCATGCCGGTTTCTCACCGGTACCCAACACTTTCTCGGCCATGATGCGCCGGTCGATAGTCATGCTCAGCGCCAGACGCACCCGGGCATCCGCCGTCGGGCCTTTCTGGGTGTTAAAGGCGTAATAGTAGGTGCCCAGCTGCGGCGGCGTATAGACCTGGCCCGGAATGTCTTTCATCAACTTCTGGTAGAGGTTTTTCGGGAATGACTCGGTGATATCGATATCGTTCGCCAGATAGCGCTTGGTGGCTGACGACTCCTGGTTGATCGGGATAAAGGTCACTTTCTGCAGCACCGTTTTATCGTTATCCCAGTAATGACTGTTGCGCTCAACCACTAGCTTCTCGTTAACCACCCGGTCTTTCAGGATGTATGCCCCATTGCCCACCAGCGCACCAGGGCGGGTCCACTCCGCGCCACTCTCCACGTTAGCTTTTTGTACCGGATAGAAGGCGAAGCTAGCCGTCAGGTTGGCAAACCACGGCAGCGGTTTATCCAACTGAACGCGCAGGGTTCTGTTATCCACCGCGGTCACGCCCAGCTTATCCGGCGTGGCCTTGCCATCGATGATGGCCTGGGCGTTGCTGATCCCGGCCAGCGCCGCAAACCAGGCGAATGGCGACGTGGTTTTCGGATCGACCAGACGCTGCCAGCTGTAGACAAAATCCTGTGCCGTGACGGGAGTGCCGTCAGACCATTGGGCGTTCTCGCGCAAGGTGAAGGTCCAGGCGCGGTTATCGTTACTCTGCCAGCGGGTGGCCACACCCGGCACGAGTTCGCCCTTTTCGTTCTGATTAACGAGGCCTTCGAACAGATCGCGGATCACCTGAATCTCGGGCAGCCCCACCGCTTTGGCGGGATCCAGTGAAGCGGGTTCATCTTTAATGTGACGCACCAGTTCCTGCTTTGGTGCCAGCATCGTCCCCGAAGGCACATCCGCAGCAAAGGTATAAGAAGAGAGGCCACACAACCACAGGGCAGAACAAATCAACGAAACCGGATGCTTCATGAGATCCCCTTTGAAATGATGGGTAACGAGCAGATGCGTAATTATTTGTTTCAGAACAGGGAAATGCAAACAACTTCCGTCGGAAAGTTGAATTATGTTGGTTTTGTTTCGGCGCTGAAACTATTTGATTAACCGTGTGTTTTGCACAACACTGCCAGTAGTATAACTCTGATTCAGGAACGTCTATGTCCCTAACTCGCCCAAGAACGGAACGTGGCGCTTTCCCGCCTGGAACCGAACATTATGGCCGGTCATTCCTCGGCGCACCCTTGATCTGGTTCCCTGCGCCGCAGGCCGATCGCAACAGCGGCCTGATCATTGCGGGCACCCATGGTGATGAAAACTCCTCCATTGTGACCCTCTCCTGCGCCCTGCGCACGCTGGCTCCTGAGCTGCGTCGTCACCATGTGGTGTTAACCGTCAATCCGGACGGCTGTCAGCTGGGGCTGCGCGCTAACGCCCGCGGAGTGGATTTGAACCGTAACTTCCCGGCGGCCAACTGGCGGGAAGGCGAGACGGTCTATCGCTGGAACAGCGCGGCGGAGGATCGGGATGTGGTGTTGCTGACCGGGGATAAACCCGGCTCTGAACCGGAAACGGAAGCCCTGTGTCACCTGATCCACAAGCTGCATCCGGCCTGGGTAGTGTCGTTTCACGACCCGCTGGCCTGCATCGAAGACCCTAACCATACCGCACTGGGACGCTGGCTGGCGGATGCCTTTACGCTGCCGCTGGTCACCAGCGTCGGCTATGAGACGCCGGGCTCGTTCGGCAGCTGGTGTGCGGATTTAAGCCTGCACTGCATCACCGCCGAGTTCCCGCCGATCTCGTCCGACGAGGCCAGCGAGAAGTACCTGAGAGCGATGACCGATCTGCTGCGCTGGGAACCTCAAAGGTGAACCACGCCGGTGGTGTAATGCAGCGCCGGTGAGACATCCACCGCCAGCCAGGTTGGGCCATCCAGATCGGCAAACTGCACCTCGCTCGCCAGCGGCAACGCCGCATTAATCGCCCGCGAGGTGCAGAGCATACAGCCGAGCATCAGCGCAAAACCGTTCTCACGCGCCTCGGCGGCCAAAGCCAGCGCCTCGGTGATCCCCCCGGTTTTATCCAGCTTAAGATTCACCATTTCGTAACGCCCTTTCAGGGCGGGCAGGCTTTCGCGCGTGTGGCAACTTTCGTCCGCGCAGATGGGCAACGGGTGAATGAAATTGGCCAGCGCGGCGTCGTCACCCGCAGGCAGGGGTTGTTCGAGCATCGCGACACCCAGATCTGCCAGCAGCTGACAGCGGGCGGCCAGTCCTTCGCTATGCCAGGATTCATTGGCATCGACGATCAGCGTGGCCTCAGGCACCGCGCTGCGAATGGCGACCATGCGTTCGCTGATCAGGCGATCGTCCAGCTTCACTTTCAGCAGGCTCGCCCCGGCGGCATACAGAGCTTTGGCACTGGCGGCCATCTGCGCGGGCTCGCCGATCACCACCGTCTGCGCGGTCACCACCCTTTGCGGCAGCGTCGCTCCGGCCAGGGTGGCCAGCGGGATCCCCTGCTGGCGAGCGGCAAGATCCCACAGAGCGCAGTCAACGGCATTGCGCGCCGCCCCGGGGGGCAGTAGCGCCTGCAGCGCTTCCCGGCTAAGACCCCGCTCAAGTTCCGGCCCCAGCGCCATAATCTGCGCCATCACCGAGGCGATACTTTCACCGTACCGCGGATAAGGCGTACATTCCCCCACCCCTTTGACACCCTCTTCCTCTATTTCGACCACCACCACGCAGGCCTCGCTCCGGGCGCCCCGGGAGATCACAAACGGCGAATGCAATGGCCAGGCTTCTTCATAAACCTTGAGGGTTCTCATCACTCACTCCTGTATAGCGGCTTCGCGTAAATAGGGTTTGCTGTGCTATTGGCTGATGACATACACTAACGGCGACGTTAACTATATGTAAACAGGAAGATAACTATGTCACAACTCGTTCATTTCCAGGGCAACCCGGTTTCTGTTGCAGGATCCATTCCTCAGACTGGCAGCAAAGCGCAGGCGTTTACGCTCGTGGCAAAAGATCTGTCTGACGTCGTGCTGAGCCAGTTTGCCGGCAAGCGCAAAGTGCTGAACATTTTCCCAAGCATCGATACCGGCGTGTGTGCCGCATCTGTGCGTAAATTCAACCAGCTGGCGACTGAAATGGACAACACCGTTGTGCTGTGCATCTCCGCCGACCTGCCGTTCGCCCAGTCCCGTTTCTGCGGTGCCGAAGGCCTGAGCAACGTTATCACCCTCTCCACCCTGCGCAACCCGGAATTCCTGGAGCAGTACGGTGTGGGTATCGCTGAAGGCGCCCTGAAAGGCCTGGCTGCCCGCGCAGTGGTGGTGATCGACGAAAACGACACCGTCGTGTTCAGCCATCTGGTGAATGAAATCACCACCGAGCCGGACTATGCTGCTGCGCTTGAAGCGCTGAAAGCGTAAGAGCAAAAAGAAAGCCTCCTTGCGGAGGCTTTCTTGTTTTTACTCGTCACCCTTCTTCTGGCTCAGACCATACTCGCGCAGCTTGTTGGCGATAGCGGTATGAGAAACACCCAGCCGTTTCGCCAGCTTACGCGTGCTGGGATAGTTACGATAAAGCTGCGTCAGCACCGAGCGTTCAAAGCGACTGGTGATGTCATCCAGCGACCCTTCCATTGCCTCCTCGCCCACCGCCACCGTACCGGCGTCATAATCCGGCAGCAAAATATCCTGTGGTCGCAGCTCATAGCCTTCAAGCTGGGTCAGCGCCCGATAGATGGCGTTCTTCAGCTGACGGATATTTCCCGGCCAGCCGTAACGAGTGAGAACGTTATTGAGATCGGCTGAGAACTTCGGTCGTGGGATGCCCTGCTCATCGGCAAAGCGCGCCACAAACAGCTCGGTCAGCGGCATGATATCCTGCGGACAATCGCGCAGCGGCGGGATATTCAGCGTCAGCACGTTCAGGCGATAATAGAGATCTTCACGGAAGACGCCCTTCTGCACCAGTTCCACCAGATTCTTCTGGGTGGCGCAAATCACGCGCACATCGACATGCACCTCATGATCTTCCCCTACCCGGCGGAAGGTGCCGTCGTTGAGGAAACGCAGCAGTTTGGCCTGCATCCGCGGTGACATTTCGCCAATCTCGTCCAGCAGCACCGAGCCGCCATTGGCCTGCTCAAAGAAGCCTTTCTTGCCTTCCGGGGCGTGACCGAACAGCTCGCTTTCAACGGCATCTTCCGGAATAGAGGCGCAGTTCAGCGCCAGATAAGGTTTCGCCGCGCGTGGCCCCGCCTGGTGTACCGCATGGGCCAGCAGATCTTTGCCGGTGCCGGTATCGCCGGTAATCAGCAGCGGCGCAGCCAGATTTGCCAGCTTGCGCGCCTGCTCTACTACGTGGCGCATTTTCGGGCTGACGGCAATAATCTGGCTGAAGGCCCCGACATCCTGGCTCGATAGGTTTTGCAGCTGGCGTCCCATGCGTACCGTCGAGCGCAGCATAATCACCGAGCCGGTCAGGGTGCGGTCGTCGTTATCACCCTGCAGGTAGACCGGAGTGATCTCCATCAGGAAGTTCTGGCCGTTGATGATCACATGTTCGCTGTGGGTCGACCGCGGGTTACTCTCCAGCCAGCGCTGAAAATTGAAGCCGGGGATCAGCTGGGCGGCATTGTGGCTGCTTAGTTTGTCCTGCTCCTGGGCAAACAGCTGGCAGCTCGCCAGGTTGGCCCGGTCAATTTTGCCCTTCAGATCCAGGGATAAGAACGGCTCCGGCATCGCTTCCAGCAGCGCGCTCAGCGCCAGATGCTCGCGCTCGGAGGGCATCCACGGCACGGTGCGCACGTCCGTAACGCCAGCGATACGGCGAATTTCAGCCATTAAGCTGCTGAATGTATCGAATGCAATTTCGGCAAAGTTCAGGTAAATCTTCCCGATAGGGTCGATCTCAATTCCGCGCAGATCAATGCTACGCAAAACAAGGAGATCGAGTAACTCGCGAGTCAGGCCGAGACGGTCCTTACAAAACACTTCCAGACGCATGGGAAAATCACTCTATAAACAGTAACTCTGAAATGATAAGCCAGATATCGGCAATCGGGAAGCAGGCTGTCAACAAATATTGACAGCCTGTGAAGCGAGTGGCGGAATTATGTGCGAGGCGGGAAAGCTACTGCGGTTTTTTGTTGAGCGTTTCTTTCAGCTGACCGATTAATTCCCGGCGGAAATCGCCCAGCCGTGGTTTATCCTCCGCTGTCCACGGCAGAGGACGGCACAATTCCATCGCTTTGATCCCCAGTCGCGCGGTCAGCAGTCCGGCACCAATCCCCTGGGCTGCGCGAGCCGAGAGTCGCGCGGCCAGATCCTGCGACATCCAGTCCATCCCCACTTCGCGTACCACCTCGCTGGCTCCGGCGAAGGCCATGTTCAGCAGCACCAGGCGGAACAGTCGCAGGCGGCTGTAATAGCCCAGCTCAATGCCGTACAGGGTGGCGATGCGGTTAATCAGACGCAGGTTGCGCCAGGCGATAAAGGCCATATCTACCAGCGCCAGCGGGCTGACGGCGATCATCAGGGTCGATTCTGCCGCCGAGCGGCTGATCTCCCGGCGAGCCTGGCTGTCCAGCACCGGCTGGACCAGATGGGCATACAGCGAAACCACCTCGCGGTCGTTCTGGGTTTCATGGATCGCGGCATACCAGCGCTGCAGCGCCGGATGCGACTGATCCAGCCCGGCCTGCTTCGCCAGCTTTTCACAAAACGCCCGACCGTTGCCGGTGCCGTGACTGTGGAGCAGATCCCGGGCTTCGTCACGCTCGTGCGCGCGCTGGCGCAGTCGCCATAAGCGGCGCCACTCGGTGGCGACAGAACCCACGCCCGCCCCGACGACCAGAGCCCCGGCCGCGCATCCACCCAGCGCCACCCAGTCCTGGGTTTGCCAGGCATTGATCGCCCACTGGACGCCTTGCCCTACCACCGTGATGCCGGTCAGCAGCAGCCCGGCACTGACCATTTTGCGCCACAGGCTGCGTTTAGGGCGCAGGGCAGCCTCAACCACGGCTTCGGCCTGCCCCTCTTCGGGGGGGAGCATATCGGCTACCACCGGGGAAAACTGTTCTGCCTGAGTGGTATCAAAAGTCTGCGCCGCCTTAAAGGCCTCATGCTGCTCCTGCTCCAGCGTGCCGCTAAAATCCATACGCGGTTTTAAGGGTTCGGTCATCGCAATTTATCTCCAATCAAAAACTCCAGCGCGGCATCGAGGCGAATGTGCGGCAGCGGCTGGTCAACATTCATTGTCTGCGGGCGGAAGGCTTCGAACTGGAAGCCCTGCTTTTGCCAGAACGCCTGGCCGGGCAGCCGGGCAGGCACCTCGCCGGGATAGACCGTCAGCGGGGCGCCGTCGCTCAGACGGTGGCCGCGCAGCGCCGGAATTTTGTCGCCATTGACGTCAATTAAACCACTCTGGGTGGCCTGCACCGACGCCAGTCCCAGACAGTCCATGCTGATCCCCTCAAAGGCGGCGTTCTGCCAGGCATCCTGAACCAGTTGTTGCAGGAGCGACACCATATTGGCGTGTTGATCCACCGTAACGTGATCCGCCTTGGTGGCGGCAAACAGCAGTTTGTCGATCACCGGGGAGAACAGGCGGCGGAACAGCGTGCGCTGCCCGTAGTGGAAGCTCTGCATCAGTTGGGTGAGTGCGAGACGCATGTCGTTAAAGGCCTGCGGCCCGCTGTTGAGAGGCTGCAGGCAATCCACCAGCACAATCTGGCGGTCGAAGCGTAAAAAGTGGTTGGTGTAGAACCCCTTCACCACTTTTTCACAGTAGTAGTTGAAGCGCTCGCGCAGCATCCCGGCGTTGGTATGTTTATCCGCCTGAGCCAGCTTCGATTCGCCAAAGGTGTCCACGTCCGGCCAGGGGAAGAACTGCAGCGCCGGGGCACCCGCCATATCCCCCGGAAGTACAAAGCGTCCCGGCTGGATAAAGTGCAGCCCCTCTTTTTTGCATTGATGCAGATAATCGGTCCAGGCTTCCGAGATGGCCGCCAGCCGGTTTTCGTCGGCGGGTGCCAGCGGATCCAGCCCTTCACACAGCGCGCGCCAGCGGGCCGACCACTCCGCGCGTTGCCCCTGCAGCAGGCCGGTCATTTGCCGCGACCAGCTGAGATAATCCTGGGTCAGCATCGGTAGATCGAGCAGCCATTCGCCGGGATAATCGACGATCTCCAGATAGAGGGTGGAGGTCTCTTTAAAATGACGCAGCAGCGAATCGTTGGAACGATAGCGCAGCGCCAGGCGGATCTCGCTTACCCCGCGGGTCGGCGTCGGCCAGGTGGGCGGGGAGCCATACAGCTGGGCCAGCCCTTCGTCATAGGTAAAACGGGGAATGCCAAAGTCGCGCTGGGGCACGCGCTTCACGCCGAGCAGGCGCTCTTCGCGCACGGCGCTCAGCAGGGGTAAACGCGCCCCGGCATGCAGGTTAAGCAGTTGATTGACCATCGCCGTGATAAAGGCGGTTTTGCCGCTGCGGCTCAGTCCGGTGACCGCCAGGCGCAAATGACGGTCAACCCCACGATTGACCAGTGAATTGAGTTCATTTTTAAATCGCTTCATCGCCATCCTGTTCTGCCTGAAGGAATTATTGTTCTGAGAAATATGACATGGGGACAAGGAGAAGGGAATAAAAGCGCCGCAACGGTACGTCCAGCGCTGTGCCGTTGCGGTCTATTTCAGTTTACCGGAGAGCCGGGTAGCGAGCTTTTTCAGCATCGGCTCCAGCGCCACCGCCAGCAGCATCCGGACGGGCTTACGCGCAACAGACTTAATCGCCCAGCCCGCCACGCCTGCCGGGCCGTAACGCAGTGCGGTGAGTAAAACCAGCTTCCCTGCGAATTTCAGGCCCGGCTTAACCTGCTGCCCGGCCTGTTGCCAGCGTTGATTCATATCAGTTCTCTCAGTTAAAGCTGACGAAAACGGCTTCGCAGCGAGAAAGTATCAGAGGTGACATACCGCTCCATCTCGCGCAGGCGTTGTTCACCTGCCGACAGTTGGGCATCCACCGCATCCAGCAGGTCACTGCTGGTCGGGGCATTTTCATCACCCATCGCGCTGTCCGGCATCGGATCCAGCACGAAGGATAATATGATATAGGCCACCAGGGTAATAAAGGCCAGGCCAAAGAAGATGGAGAGTACCGTTACCACGCGCACCAGCTTCACCGGCACGTCGAGGTAGTGCGCCAGCCCGGCGCAGACGCCGCGCACCATCCCCTGCTGGGGGATACGCCACAATTTTTTATTCAGGTTCAGGCCAGCCATTAACGATCCCTCCAGTTCGGGTGTTCCGCATCCAGGATCGCTTCCAGCGCCTGAATACGTTCACGCATCTTGTTCGCGTCCTGGGTTAACTGCGCCAGACGCTGCTGTTCGCTTTGCGACAGCTCACTCCGGGAAGAACGGTTGCTGTAATGCAGCCACAGCCAGATCGGCAATACAAACAGCACGAAAATGGTCAGCGGAATGGCAAGAAAAAGCGCGCTCATGTCTACTCCTTGTCTTACGATGAGTGGCGGCGCCAGCCGGCGCCGCAGGTGTTATTATTGATTGTCTTGTTTCATTCTGGCCTTCAGCGCGGCCAGTTGCTCGCTGATTTCATCATCCGCTTTCAGGTCAGCAAACTGCTGATCCAGCGTCTTCTGTTTGCCAAAGCTGTGGCTTTCCGCTTCGGCTTCCATCTGATCGATACGGCGCTCAAACGATTCGAAACGGGCCATGGCTTCGTCAATCTTGCCGCTGTCGAGCTGACGGCGCACGTCGCGGGAAGAATTTGCCGCCTGATGACGCAGCGTCAGTGCCTGCTGACGGGCACGAGTTTCGCTCAGTTTGTTCTCCAGCTCCGCGATCTCTTTCTTCATGCGGGCCAGGGTTTCATCCACCAGCGTAACTTCCTGCTCCAGCGTGACCACGATGTCGGTCAGCTTCTGTTTTTCGATCAGTGCGGAACGAGCCAGATCCTCTTTATCTTTGCGCAGCGCCAGTTCGGCTTTTTCCTGCCATTCGTTCTGCTGGGCGGTAGCCTGTTCAATGCGGCGCGAGAGTTGTTTCTTCTCAGCCAGCGCACGGGCAGAGGTGGAACGCACTTCGACCAACGTATCTTCCATCTCCTGGATCATCAGACGCACCAGCTTCTGCGGATCTTCCGCCTTTTCCAGCAGTGAGTTAATGTTGGCGTTCACGATGTCGGCAAAACGAGAAAAAATACCCATAATTGAATCCTCATAGTTCTGTTATCGGGCTAAGCCCTGCTGGTTAGCTAATACAAATCCCGTGCCAGTTTTTTATCTTGTTGATTTTACGCAAGGTGATTGCTTTTTCGCCCGTTCCAGCCTAGTCTCGCTTAGTGAATCACACTAATAAGTGGTTAATTTCATCATGGCTGAATTTAAAGATACGTTACTTGGGGAAGCTAACAGTTTTCTCGAAGTGCTGGAACAGGTCTCAAGGCTGGCACCGCTGAATAAACCGGTACTGATTATCGGCGAGCGCGGCACCGGGAAAGAGCTGATTGCCAATCGCCTGCACTATTTATCCGGACGCTGGGATGGGCCTTTCATCTCCCTCAACTGCGCCGCGCTGAACGAAAATCTGCTCGATACTGAACTGTTCGGCCACGAGGCGGGGGCCTTTACCGGCGCACAACGGCGCCACCCCGGGCGTTTCGAGCGCGCCGACGGCGGCACGCTGTTCCTCGACGAACTGGCCACCGCCCCAATGCTGGTGCAAGAAAAGCTGCTGCGCGTCATTGAGTATGGCGAGCTGGAGCGCGTGGGCGGCAGTCAGCCGCTGCAGGTGAATGTGCGCCTGGTGTGCGCCACCAACGCCAACCTGCCGGAGATGGTCGAGCAGGAGCGGTTCCGCGCCGACCTGCTGGATCGGCTGGCGTTTGACGTGGTCAATCTGCCCCCCCTGCGCGAGCGGCGTAGCGATATCATGCTGCTGGCGGAGCAGTTTGCCATTCAGATGTGCCGCGAGCTGGGTCTGCCCCTGTTCCCCGGCTTCAGCGAGCGCGCCCGCGAAACGCTGCTCGACTACCGCTGGCCGGGCAACATCCGTGAGCTGAAAAACGTGGTTGAGCGTTCCGTCTATCGCCACGGCAGCAGCGAGACCGAGCTGGATGAAATTGTCATCGATCCCTTTAATCGCCCCACTCAGTTGCCCGATAAACTGCCCCGGGTCGCGGCTTCGCCCTCCCTGCCGCTGGATTTACGCCAGTTCCAGCTCGGTCAGGAAAAGCAGCTGCTGGAGCAGAGCCTGCGGGAGGCAAAATTTAATCAGAAACGCGCGGCTGAACTGCTGGGGCTGACCTACCATCAATTAAGGGCATTGCTCAAAAAGCATCAAATGCGCTGACAATATCAGCACTTATCCGCAGACATTTTTACGAAGCAGGTGTAAGTGCGATACACTTTGCAGATCGTCACTAAAAACCTTAAAAATTATGCGTCTGGTTTTCTCGTCCCTGATTGCGCTCGGTCTGTTAAGCAGCCAGGCTTTTGCTGCGCCCACGCCTGCAGATCGCGCCGATATTCGCGACAGCGGCTTTGTCTACTGCGTCAGCGGGCAGGTCAACACCTTCAACCCGCAAAAAGCGAGCAGCGGCCTGATCGTCGACACCCTCGCCGCACAGCTGTATGACCGCCTGCTGGATGTCGACCCTTATACCTACCGCCTGGTGCCGGAGCTGGCCGAGAGCTGGGAGGTGTTAGACAACGGTGCCACCTACCGTTTCCGTCTGCGCGACGATGTGAACTTCCAGACCACCCCGTGGTTTAAACCCACCCGTAAACTCAATGCGGACGATGTGGTCTTTACTTTCCAGCGTATTTTCAACCGCGACCATGCCTGGCACTACGTCAACGGGGGGAGCTTCCCCTACTTCGACAGCCTGCAGTTTGCGGATACGGTGAAAAACGTACGCAAGCTTGATAACCGCACGGTGGAGTTCACCCTCGCCCGTCCGGATGCCTCCTTCCTGTGGCATCTGGCAACGCACTATGCCTCGGTGATGTCCTCCGAATATGCCACCCAACTGACCCTGCAGGATAAACAGGAGCTGATGGATCGCCAGCCGGTGGGAACCGGGCCGTTCCAGATCGCCGAGTATCGCGCCGGGCAGTATGTGCGCCTGCAGCGTCATGAGAAATTCTGGCGCGGCAAACCGCTGATGCCCCAGGTGGTGGTCGATTTAGGCTCCGGCGGGACAGGCCGTTTGTCGAAGCTGCTCACCGGCGAGTGCGATGTGCTGGCCTGGCCTGCCGCCAGCCAGCTGACCATCCTGCGCGACGATCCACGTCTGCGCCTGACGCTGCGCCCGGGGATGAACATCGCCTATCTGGCGTTTAACACCAATAAGCCGCCGCTGAATAACCCGGCGGTGCGTCACGCCCTGGCGCTGGCGATCAATAACCAGCGTCTGATGCAATCCATCTATTACGGTACGGCAGAAACTGCCGCCTCAATTCTGCCGCGCGCCTCGTGGGCTTACGATAGCGAGGCTAAAATTACTGAATACAACCCGGATAAATCACGCGAGCAGCTCAAGGCGCTTGGGGCGGAGAACCTCACCCTGCAGCTGTGGGTGCCCACCAGCTCCCAGGCCTGGAACCCGAGTCCCCTGAAGACCGCCGAGCTGCTGCAGGCCGATCTCGCCCAGGTCGGGGTCAAGGTGGTGATTATCCCGGTGGAAGGCCGTTTTCAGGAGGCGCGCCTGATGGACATGAACCATGATTTAACCCTGGCTGGCTGGGCAACCGACAGTAACGACCCGGATAGTTTCTTCCGGCCGCTGCTGAGCTGTGCGGCGATCGATTCGCAGACCAACTATGCCCACTGGTGCCATCGCGAGTTTGACGACATTCTGCGCAAAGCGCTGTCGACCCAGCAGCTGGCGGCGCGCATCGATGCCTATGACGAAGCGCAAGTGATTCTGGCTAAAGAGCTGCCGGTGCTACCGCTGGCCTCCTCCCTGCGTCTGCAGGCGTACCGTTACGATATTAAAGGCCTGGTGCTGAGTCCGTTTGGTAACGCGTCCTTTGCTGGCGTCTCCCGTGAAGAGCAAGAAGAGGTGAAAAAACCGTGATTATTTTTACCTTACGTCGGCTGCTGTTGCTGCTGATCACCCTCTTCTTTCTGACCTTTGTCGGCTTCAGTCTGAGCTATTTCACGCCCCATGCGCCGCTGCAGGGCGCTTCTTTGTGGAACGCGTGGTGGTTCTGGTTTGAAGGCGTGCTGCACTGGGACTTCGGCGTCTCCAGCATTAACGGCCAGCCGATCGCCGAACAGCTGAAAGAGGTGTTCCCCGCCACTATGGAGCTGTGCATCCTGGCGTTCGGCTTTGCGCTGGTAGTGGGGATCCCGGTCGGGATGCTCGCCGGGATCACCCGCAACAAGTGGCAGGATAAACTCATCAGCGCCATCGCCCTGCTCGGTTTTTCGGTTCCGGTGTTCTGGCTGGCGCTGCTGCTGACGCTCTTTTTCTCGCTGACGCTTGGCTGGCTGCCGGTGTCCGGGCGATTCGACCTGCTGTATGCGGTGAAGACGGTCACCGGTTTCGCGATTATTGACGCCTGGCTCTCAGATTCGGTCTGGCGGCATGAGATGATTATCAGCGCCGTGCGTCACATGGTATTGCCGGTGCTGGCGCTGGCCGTTGCGCCGACCACCGAGGTGATCCGCCTGATGCGCATCAGCACTATTGAAGTGTTCGACCAGAACTATGTCAAAGCCGCCGCCACGCGCGGGCTGTCGCGGCTGACGATTTTACGCCGCCACGTCCTGCATAACGCTTTGCCGCCGGTGATCCCGCGCCTTGGCCTGCAGTTCTCAACCATGCTGACCCTGGCGATGATCACCGAGATGGTCTTCAGTTGGCCGGGTCTGGGGCGCTGGCTGATCAACGCCATTCGCCAGCAGGACTACGCCGCGATCTCCGCTGGTGTCATGGTGATTGGCGCGCTGGTGATTATTGTTAACGTGATATCCGACATTTTGGGCGCTATGGCTAACCCGTTGAAACATAAGGAATGGTATGCCTTACGATAGCGTATATAGTGAAAAGCGCACGCCCGGGGCGTTGCGCACCGCGTGGCGTAATTTCTACGGCGACACCACGGCGATGATCGGCCTGTACGGCTGCGGCGGCCTGGTGCTGCTGTGCATTATGGGATCCTGGTTTGCGCCCTACGGCATCGACCAGCAGTTCCTCGGCTATCAGCTGTTACCGCCTTCCTGGTCGCGCTACGGCGAAGTCTCCTTCTTCCTCGGCACCGATGACCTGGGGCGTGATGTCCTGAGCCGCCTGCTGAGCGGCGCGGCGCCCACCGTGGGTGGTGCCTTTATTGTCACCCTGGCAGCAACGTTGTGCGGTCTGCTGCTGGGCATTGTCGCCGGGGCAACCCATGGCCTGCGTTCCGCGGTAACAAACCATATTCTCGATACCCTGTTGTCGATCCCCTCGCTGTTGCTGGCAATCATCGTGGTGGCCTTCTCCGGACCGCACCTGATCCACGCCATGTTTGCAGTGTGGCTGGCCCTGCTGCCGCGCATGGTGCGCTCAGTCTATAGCCTGGTGCACGATGAGCTGGAAAAAGAGTACGTGGTCGCCGCCCGTCTGGATGGCGCCACCACCTTAAATATTTTGTGGTTCGCGGTGCTGCCCAATATCGCCTCCGGGATGGTCACCGAGATCACCCGCGCCCTGTCGATGGCGATCCTGGATATCGCCGCGCTCGGTTTTCTCGATCTGGGCGCGCAGCTCCCTTCTCCGGAATGGGGAGCGATGCTGGGCGACGCGCTGGAGCTGATCTACGTGGCTCCGTGGACGGTAATGCTGCCGGGCGCCGCGATTATGATGAGCGTGCTGCTGGTGAACCTGCTTGGCGACGGCATTCGTCGCGCCATTGTGGCGGGGGTGGAATAATGCCGTTACTGGATATTCGCAATCTGACGATTGAATTTAAAACCGGCGAAGGCTGGGTGAAAGCGGTTGACCGGGTGAGCATTACCCTGAGCGAAGGCGAGATCCGCGGCCTGGTAGGCGAGTCGGGTTCCGGCAAGAGCTTAATTGCCAAAGCCATTTGCGGCGTGGCAAAAGATAACTGGCGTGTCACCGCCGACCGCATGCGTTTTGATGATATCGACCTGCTGCGCCTCTCCGTTCGCGAGCGACGCAAGCTGGTGGGCCACAACGTGTCGATGATTTTTCAGGAACCGCAGTCCTGTCTCGATCCGTCGGAGCGGGTAGGCAAACAGCTGATGCAGAACATCCCCGCCTGGACCTATAAAGGCCGCTGGTGGCAGCGTTTTGGCTGGCGTAAACGCCGGGCCATCGAGTTGCTGCACCGGGTGGGGATCAAGGATCATAAAGATGCCATGCGCAGCTTTCCCTATGAACTGACCGACGGCGAGTGCCAGAAAGTGATGATCGCCATTGCGCTCGCCAACCAGCCGCGCCTGCTGATTGCCGACGAGCCGACCAACGCGATGGAGCCCACCACCCAGGCGCAAATTTTCCGCCTGCTTACCCGGCTCAATCAGAACAATAACACCACCATTTTGCTGATCAGCCATGACCTGCAGATGCTAAGCAAATGGGCGGATAAGATTGACGTGATGTACTGCGGTCAGACGGTAGAAACCGCCGGCAGCGAGGAGCTGGTGACCATGCCGCATCACCCCTATACCCAGGCATTGATCCGCGCTATTCCGGATTTTGGTAACTCCATGCCGCACAAAAGCCGTCTCAACACCCTACCGGGGGCGATCCCGCTACTGGAGCAGTTGCCGATCGGCTGTCGCCTGGGGCCACGCTGTCCCTATGCGCAGCGGAAATGTATCGAAACCCCGCGCCTTGCCGGGCCGAGAAACCATCTGTTTGCCTGCCATTTCCCGCTGAACATGGAGAAAGAGTGACATGGTCGAAACACTGCTGGAAGTGCGCAACCTGAGTAAGACCTTTCGCTATCGCACCGGTCTGTTCCATCGCCAGACCGTCGAAGCGGTGAAGCCGCTGAGCTTTACCCTGCGGGAAAAGCAGACCCTGGCGATCATCGGTGAAAACGGTTCGGGGAAATCGACGCTGGCGAAAATGCTGGCCGGGATGATCGAACCCTCCGATGGCGAAGTATTGATTGATGACCATCTGCTGAAGTTTGGCGACTATTCGTTCCGCAGTCAGCGGATCCGCATGATTTTTCAGGATCCCTCGACCTCGCTGAACCCGCGCCAGCGCATCTCGCAGATCCTCGATTTCCCGCTGCGTTTGAATACCGATCTTGAGTTTGAAGCGCGGCGTAAGCAGATCATTGAAACCCTGCGGATGGTTGGGCTGCTGCCGGATCACGTCAGCTATTATCCGCACATGCTGGCACCCGGACAGAAACAGCGTCTCGGCCTTGCCCGCGCCCTGATCCTGCGGCCAAAAGTGATTATCGCTGACGAAGCGCTGGCCTCGCTGGATATGTCGATGCGTTCACAGTTAATCAACCTGATGCTGGAGTTGCAGGAGAAACAGGGTATCTCCTATATCTACGTGACCCAGCATCTGGGGATGATGAAGCACATCAGCGATCAGGTGATGGTGATGCATGAAGGCTCGGTGGTGGAGCGCGGCAGTACCGCATCGGTGCTGGCCTCGCCGCTTCACGATCTGACGAAACGCTTAATCGCCGGCCATTTCGGCGAAGCCTTAACCGCCGATGCATGGCGCAAAGATCGCTGACCCGCCCTGCGCAGAGTGGTCGGATTGCACCCTCCGTGACACATGCTATTATCGCCGCGATTTAACGACGGCTGTCAGTACCGATGACAGCCGCCACAACAATGAATAAAAGGATTAGAGCTATGGGTTTTCTTTCCGGTAAGCGCATTCTGGTGACTGGCGTTGCCAGCAAACTGTCTATCGCCTACGGTATCGCACAGGCGATGCACCGCGAAGGCGCTGAGCTGGCGTTCACCTACCAGAACGACAAGCTGAAAGGCCGCGTAGAAGAGTTTGCCGCGCAGCTGGGTTCCAGCATTGTTCTGGAATGCGACGTTGCCCAGGATGAAAGCATCGATGGCATGTTCGCTGAGCTGGCAAAAACCTGGCCGAAATTTGACGGTTTCGTTCACTCCATCGGTTTTGCCCCGGGCGATCAGCTGGATGGCGACTACGTGAATGCGGTAACCCGTGAAGGCTTCAAAATTGCTCACGACATCAGCTCCTACAGCTTTGTGGCGATGGCAAAAGCCTGCCGCACCATGCTGAACCCGGGCTCAGCCCTGCTGACTCTCTCCTACCTGGGTGCTGAGCGCGCTATCCCGAACTACAATGTGATGGGTCTGGCGAAAGCCTCTCTGGAAGCCAACGTGCGCTACATGGCGAACGCCATGGGTCCGGAAGGCGTGCGCGTAAACGGGATCTCTGCGGGCCCAATCCGTACCCTGGCTGCTTCCGGCATCAAAGACTTCCGTAAAATGCTGGCGCATTGCGAAGCGGTGACCCCAATCCGCCGCACCGTCACCATCGAAGACGTGGGTAACTCTGCGGCATTCCTCTGCTCAGATCTCTCTGCGGGCATCTCCGGCGAAGTGGTTCACGTTGACGGCGGTTTCAACATCGCGGCAATGAACGAGCTGGAAATCAAATAAGTTCGTCACCTTCCCGCTGCGGCGGGAAGGTTTACCTGCTGTTCCGTCCCATTTTTCCCCTCGTTATTCCGTTCCGCTATTTGTTATCACCTAACAATATTTTTCCGCTTATCCGCCTTACGCCAGGATATTGATCGCCATTTTGAGATCAAGGAAAGCACATGGAACAACGCCGTATTTCTGGCAAAGGCCACTGGTATCATGAGACCCAGTCCAGTAGCAGCCCGACGGAAGTCCTGCCTTTGGTTCCCGAAGCCGCACAGGTCGCGGATCGTTTTTTGCTGAACCTCACTTTACCTGCGTCGCTGCTGGCGGCCTGTGAGCGCTGGTTAACCCCGGCCCGGGCGCTATGTGACCTCTTTTTCCCGCGCGCCGTGCCGGTAAACCGCCTGCGCACGCTGAGCGCGTATGACCGCTTCAGCACCGCGCTGACGGTGGCCCAGGTGTGCGGCGTGCAGCGTCTGTGTAATTACTACGCCGCCCTTCTCGCCCCGCTCCCCGGTCCTGACTCCTCCCGTGAAAGCAATCGCCGCCTCGCCCAGATCACCCAGTATGCCCGCCAGCTTGCCAGCTCACCCGACGTGATCGACAGCAAAGCGCAGCAGGAGCTCGATGAGGTGGGTCTGACGGTGTATGACATCGTGACCATCAATCAGATTATCGGCTTTGTCGGCTTTCAGGCGCGGGTGGTGGCGGTGTTCCAGGCCCTGCTCGGACACCCTGTCCGTTGGCTGCCCGGCCACCATATTCCGCCGCACGCCCTGATTGATGATAACGCGCTGAACATGGACACCTGGGAACCTGTGGTGCCAGGCGTTGAGCAACGCAACGCCAGCGCGCAACAGCTGGCCTCGCTTGAGCGCTGGCAGACCGAGCCGCTGTTGCAGCAGCTCACCCCGGTGCTGTGTCATGAACCCGCGATCCTCGATTACACCGGTGAAATTCTGGTCAGCGGCATCCATGCTGCCCAGCCTGCCGGAGCGCCGGATGAGGCGGTAAGACGCGCCGTAGACCAGCTGGCGCGCTCCCCGGATCAGTTCAGCGCCGCGCAGTTTACCCCATTGACCGACGAGGGGCTTCCCCCGGCTCAGGCTATCAACCTGCTGACCTGGAGCGCTTTTTGCGGCTGGTTGAACCGCCTTAAAATCGCCATTGGCAGAGGCGAATAACCCTACTCATTACCTAAAGAGCGCTTGCTGTAGCAGTGAGATTCGCGTAAAACTGTCAGCCGCTCAATGGCTACGAAAATAGATCACTATGCTCCAGGACAACCCGCTGCTAGCGCAGCTTAAACAGCAACTGCATTCCCAGACGCCACGTGCTGAAGGGGTGGTAAAAGCCACGGAAAAAGGCTTTGGCTTCCTTGAAGTCGATGCACAGAAAAGTTACTTCATTCCGCCTCCGCAGATGAAGAAGGTGATGCACGGCGATCGTATTACCGCCGTGATCCATAGCGAAAAGGATCGTGAATCTGCCGAGCCTGAAGCCTTGATCGAACCGTTCCTGACCCGCTTTGTGGGTAAGGTACTGCGTAAAGATGACCGTCTGTCCATTATCCCGGACCATCCCCTGCTGAAGGACGCCATCCCTTGCCGCGCAGAACGCGGCGTCGCGCATGATTTCAAAGAAGGTGACTGGGCCGTGGCTGAAATGCGCCGTCACCCTCTGAAGGGCGACCGCGGTTTTTATGCCGAGCTGACCCAGTTCATTACCTTTGGCGACGACCATTTCGTGCCATGGTGGGTCACCCTGGCGCGCCATAATCTGGAAAAAGAAGCGCCAGAAGGCGTGACGACGGAGATGCTGGACGAAGGTCTGGAGCGTCGCGACCTCACCGCCCTTAATTTTGTCACCATCGACAGCGCCAGTACCGAAGATATGGACGATGCGCTGTATGTGGAAGAGCAGGCTGACGGCAAACTGCTGTTAACCGTGGCGATTGCCGATCCAACCGCCTGGATTGCTGAAGGCACCCCGCTGGATGAGTCTGCCAAAATCCGCGCCTTTACTAACTATCTGCCGGGCTTCAACATCCCGATGCTGCCGCGCGAACTCTCTGACGACTTGTGCTCGCTGCGCGCCAATGAAGTGCGTCCGGTTCTCGCCTGCCGCATGACCATTGCTACCGATGGCACCATCGAAGAGAACATCGAATTCTTTGCTGCGACCATCGAGTCGAAAGCCAAACTGGTGTATGACGAAGTGTCTGACTGGCTGGAAAACAGCGGTAGCTGGCAGCCTGCGAATGACGCCATCGCCGAACAGATCCGTCTGTTGCAGCGTGTCTGTCTGAGCCGCAGCGAGTGGCGTAAAACTCACGCGCTGGTATTCAAGGATCGCCCTGACTACCGCTTTATTCTCGGTGAAAAAGGCGAAGTGCTGGATATTGTTGCCGAACCGCGTCGCATTGCTAACCGCATTGTTGAAGAGTCGATGATTGCGGCGAACATCTGCGCGGCTCGCGTGCTGCGCGACCAACTCGGTTTCGGTATTTATAACGTGCATACCGGATTCGACCCGGCGAACAGCGAAGCGCTGGCGGCCCTGCTGAAGACCCACGACGTGCACGTCGATCCGCAGGAAGTCCTGACCCTGAACGGCTTCTGCAAGCTGCGTCGTGAGCTGGACGCACAGCCGTCCGGCTTCCTCGACAGCCGCATTCGTCGTTTCCAGTCTTTCGCGGAGATCAGCACCGAACCGGGCCCGCACTTTGGCCTGGGTCTGGAAGCCTATGCGACCTGGACCTCCCCGATCCGTAAGTATGGCGATATGGTTAACCACCGTCTGCTGAAAGCGATCGTCAAGGGTGAAACCATCGCCCGTCCGCAGGACGAGACCACCGTGCAGATGGCGGAGCGTCGTCGTCTTAACCGCATGGCGGAGCGCGATGTGGGTGACTGGCTGTATGCCCGCTTCCTGAAAGACAAAGCCGGGACTGACACCCGTTTTGCGGCGGAGATCATTGATATCAGCCGTGGCGGCATGCGTGTTCGTCTGGTGGATAACGGCGCCGTGGCCTTTATTCCGGCTCCGTTCCTGCACGCCGTGCGTGATGAACTGGTCTGCAGCCAGGAGAACGGCACCGTTCAGATTAAAGGTGAAGTGGCCTTTAAAGTGACCGAAGTTATCGATGTCACTATCGCTGAAGTGCGCATGGAAACACGCAGCGTTATCGCCCGCCCTGCCGTCTGATTGTCACTTGCTAACAAGTCGGATTCACCCTCCCGGGTGATCCGACTTTTTTATTACTGCTAAAACCCCATACACATCATTTTTCCTTACCTTTTCCTCCCACAAATTGCTAAAAGCGATCACAATTATTAGCGGCGGGCGTGTTCACGTCATACTGCGTTACAGGAATATTGATTCGACTGTATCCTTTTTCGCCATTCTCGTTCTAATATAAGAATACCGGGAAAAAACAATAAGTTTAGCTCGGGATCACCGCCGTTTTAGCGCGATTAAACCGACTGGAAATGCATAATCTATGCAATTAAGTGCGCCTGGGAGAGAGCATGATTGACGATCTGGAGCAAAATTTGCTGTTTCGTTACATGGGCACCCACAGTCCCTGGTGGCGGCTGACGGCGGATAGCAATGCTCTCCATCTTGCGGCCACTGAAAGCGCCGATACGACGCAAGTTGTAGCACTCTCCGATGAACAGGCCAGTCATATTCGCCAGATGACGGTGATTACCTCCAGCATAACCATGACGCTCTCCCTGTACGGTACCGAGGTACCCGTGCATCTGGTGGGCCGCAAAATTAATAAAAAAGAGTGGGCCGGGACCGCCTCCGCCTGGCATGACACCTCCGCCGTCGCCCGCGATCTGGCGCAGGGGCTCTCCTTTGCCGAGCAGGTGGTCTCTGAAGCCAACTCGGTCATCGTCATCCTCGACCGGCACGGCAATATTCAACGCTTCAACCGCCTGAGCGAAGAATACACCGGCATGAAAGAGCACGAGGTCATCGGCCAGAACGTTTTCAAGCTGTTTATGAGCCGCAGCGAAGCCGCCGCCTCCCGCCGTAATATCAGTGGTTTTTTCCGGGACGGTAGCTCCTATGAAGTGGAGCGCTGGATCAAAACCCGCAAAGGGCAGCGCCTGTTTCTGTTTCGTAATAAATTTGTGCACAGCGGCAGTGGAAAAAATGAAATTTTCCTTATCTGTTCCGGTACGGATATTACCGAAGAGCGTCGCGCCCAGGAGCGACTCCGGGTGCTCGCCAATACCGATACCATCACCGGTCTGCCAAACCGCAATGCCATCCACGACCTGATCAGCGAAGCGATAGATACGCGCGGTGACACCCAGGTTGGCGTGGTCTATCTCGACCTCGATAATTTCAAAAAAGTGAATGACGCCTACGGACATATGTTTGGCGATCAGCTTTTACAGGCGGTGGCGCTGGCGATCCTCAGCTGTCTGGAAGATGGCCAGGTGCTCGCCCGCCTGGGCGGGGATGAGTTCATCGTGCTGGCCACCGGTACCTCGCAGGGCGCGCTGGAGGCGATGGCTTCGCGGATTTTGACCCGACTGCGCCAGGCTTTCCGAATTGGTTTAATAGAAGTCTATACCGGCTGCTCACTGGGGATCTCCCTCGCACCTCAGCACGGGACCGATCGCGAAAGCGTGATCCGCAATGCCGACACCGCTATGTATACCGCCAAAGAGAACGGGCGCGGCACCTTTTGCGTCTTCTCGCCGGAGATGAATCAGCGCGTCTTTGAATACCTGTGGCTGGACACCAACCTGCGCAAGGCGCTGGATAACGACCAACTGGTAATCCACTACCAGCCGAAAATTACCTGGCGGGGCGAGGTTAAAACCCTCGAAGCGCTGGTGCGCTGGCAGTCGCCGGAGCGCGGGCTGATCCCGCCGCTGGAGTTCATCTCCTATGCCGAAGAGTCGGGGCTCATCGTGCCCCTGGGTCGTTGGGTCATGCTGGACGTGGTGCGCCAGATCGCCAAATGGCGCGATAAAGGCATTAACCTGCGCGTGGCGGTCAACGTCTCGGCCCGCCAGTTGGCGGATCAGACCATATTCAGCGATCTAAAGCAGGCGCTGAAGGATCTTGATTTTGAGTACTGCCCGGTTGATGTAGAGCTGACGGAAAGTTGCCTGATTGAGAACGAAGAGCTGGCGCTGTCGGTCATCCAGCAGTTCAGCCAGCTGGGGGCGCAGATCCATCTCGATGACTTCGGTACCGGTTATTCGTCGCTGTCGCAGCTGGCCCGTTTCCCTATCGATGCCATTAAGCTCGATCAGGCTTTTGTCCGGGATATTCATAAGCAGTCGGTGTCGCAGTCGCTGGTGCGCGCGATTGTTGCTGTTGCCCAGGCGCTGAATTTACAGGTGATTGCCGAAGGGGTGGAAAGCGCGAAAGAAGACGCCTTTCTGACAAAGAATGGCGTCAACGAACGACAGGGTTTTCTCTTTGCTAAGCCCATGCCCGCTGTCGCATTCGAGCGATGGTTTAAACGTTATCAGTCACGCAACGCGCGCTAGCTGGCTTTACGCAGGCCTGATGCGGTGTGGCGATCCTGCAGCTGAACCAGCCGCTGCATATAGGCGACGTCTTTCGGCTGCAGGCAGAATGCGGCGTCCACCCAGTCCTCCGTAATATCCATCAACTCGCTGCGCGGCAGTTGCAACACCCGCTGACGGGCGCGCAGCATGGCTCTGACGCCGTTCATTTTAGGTTGCAGCGTGTCGATGAAGGTCCGCGTCGCCACGTAGCCCTGACCGGGTTCGAACAGCACGTCCACCAGCCCCTGCTGCTGATACCACTCCGCCGTGTGTGATTCTCCTTTGTAGATCAGCTCCTCTGCCAGTTTCATGCCTGAACGGCGTGCCACCAGCGAGTAGCCTCCCATGCCCGGAAAGAGATTAAAAGCGATCTCCGGGAAACCCATACGCGCATCGCGCTGTGCCAGCAGGAAGTGATGCGCCAACGCGGCCTCAAATCCACCGCCAAGCGCACTGCCCTCCACCATCGACAGGGTAATTGCCCCGGTATCGAAACCTCGTGACGCAGCGTGGACACAGTCCACACAGGCGCGGGCATACGCCCGAAGCGCTTCGCGACGACCATTCTCAATGCACTCAACAAAAAAGCGTAGATCGCCGCCGGTGTTGTACATATCCGGCACCAGCGATCCGGTCACCCAAAAATCGACCTCAAACCCGGACTGCCTGACCAGCCAGGACAGATTCATGATCTCTTCAATCAGGGCATGATTGAAGCATGGGCGTGGCTGAGCTCGCAGCATCATCCACAGGGTGCGTCTTTCCTCCTCATAATAAGCTGCGAGTTGGGTGAATCGTACAGAATCAGTGAACAGTTTACAGGTAGCCTGATTGATAATTGTCATAGCCTAATTCCTCATAGAAAAAAGCGCCTTGCGCGCAGAATTAGACTAATCCACTACCTAAGTCCTCTGTATAAAGATGTATGAAAATATCACTACTATTAATGTACTTTCGTTAGCACACTTTTTCCCTTCTCTTTTGCCTTCAATTTCTGCATCATTGAATTTATTCACTTTTCATTTAGGGACGAGATGATGTCTGATATCGATGCACTGAAAGTTGCCCAACGTATTGATACTGTGCTGGATATTCTGGTTGCAGGTGATGTGAACTCTGCTCTGCGTAATCTCGAGATATTAAAATCAGAATTACTGGCTCAGGCGGGCGCGCAGAAAAACGTCGGCGCAGATCAGCCTAAAGCGCCGTGGGAAGTTTAAAGGTCGCAGCAGCTCGCGTGGTTATGTCAGTTTTCAACTAACGGCTCGGCCGTTTTAATATGGATGCTATGAATTCCCGACAACAAATAATATTACAGATGGTGATCGACACAGGACGTGTGAGCGTCGTTGATCTGGCTAAAAGTACCGGCGTGTCTGAAGTCACCATCCGCCAGGACCTCAATCTTCTGGAAAAAATGAGTTATCTGCGCCGCGCGCATGGCTACGCTGTGCCGCTCGACAGCGAAGATGTCGAAACGCGCATGATGAACAACTACGCCCTGAAACGTGAACTGGCAGAGTTTGCCGCTTCTCTGGTCAATAATGGCGAAACGGTGTTTATCGAGAACGGCAGCTGTAACGCCCTGCTGGCGCGTACCCTGGCCGAGCAGAAAGAGGACGTGACCATCGTGACGGTGAGCAGCTACATTGCTCATCTTCTGAAAGAGACGCGCAGCGAAGTGATTTTATTGGGCGGCATCTATCAGAAAAAAAGCGAAAGCATGGTGGGTCCGCTGACGCGCCAGTATGTGCAGCAGGTTCATTTCAGCAAGGCCTTTATCGGTATTGATGGCTGGCAGCCGGAGACCGGTTTTACCGGGCGGGATATGATGCGTTCGGACGTGGTGAACGCGGTGCTGGAGAAAGGCGCTGAAACCATTGTTCTGACCGACAGCACTAAATTCGGCGCTGTGCATCCCTACACCATGGGCCCGGTTTCCCGCTTCAGTCGGGTGATCACCGATGAGGGCATCAAAGCGGCCCACAGCGAGACGCTGCAGCACGACGGTCTGATTGTCGATATCGTCAAAAAACCGGCCTGAAACCCCTTCTACGCCCGTCTCGTCGGGCGTTCTTCCCTGCTCTGCCGCTCTGAGATTATTCTGACCATTCCTTTAAGATTATTTACCTGTTGGATCAGTAATAAAGACGTAGAATTAATGTTAGCGATATAACAGGAAGTGACTATCACCTGCGTGATTTCGTAACGCCTGCGCGAACAGTTTCATGGAAAACTGGCTTAATAGTTTTACACTTATTTAAGCAGAGCTATTTCCGTGGATCACTATTTCAGGAGAATGAGTTATGTCTATTAACAGCAAAAAATTATCCGCTGCTATGCTGGCTGTCACGCTGGCGTTATCACTGAGCGCATGTTCTGGCATGAGCAAACAGAGTCGTAATACCGCGATTGGTGCCGGTGCTGGCGCAATCGGTGGTTCAGTCTTAACTGATGGTAGTGCCCTGGGAACCTTAGGTGGTGCCGCGGTGGGTGGGATTATCGGTCACGAGGTTAGCAAGTAAATAAATACCGATTGCCATCGCAGTCATTTATAAGGCCTTGCTGTTTCTGGTCTTAGCAGAACATAAGAATATTAAGCCACGGCTCAGGCCGTGGCTTATTTGTTTCTGAACCGCGTCAACCGCCCGCTAATTTCACTTTCATCCCTTTTGCTTCCAGCAGGGATTTAATCAGATCCCGCTTGTCTCCCTGGATTTCAATGACGCCATCCTTGACTGCTCCGCCGCAGCCGCACTTTTTCTTTAGTTCGGCGGCAAGGGATGCCAGGGTGGCATCGTCGGCATCAATGCCGGTCACCAGACATACGCCCTTCCCTTTACGCCCGCTGGTCTGGCGCTGAATGCGTACAATGCCGTCGCCTTTCGGGCGCTCAGCGACCGCTTTCGGTTCATCGATGCGCCCGGTGTCGGTCGAGTAGACCAGGCGACTATTGGTATCGCGCATTACGCCCCCCTATTAAGTGATGCGTTGATGGCTTTCAGGGTTTGCGCCGGATCCGCAGACTGGGTCACTGGACGACCAATAACCATATAGTCCACGCCTGACGCCAGCGCCTGCTCCGGGGTCATAATGCGGCGCTGATCGCCGGCATCGCTGCCCTGAGGACGAATGCCCGGCGTGACCAGCTTAAAGTCCTGGCCGATGGCGCTTTTGAAGCGCACCGCTTCCTGGGCGGAGCACACGACGCCATCCAGCCCGCAGCTATGCGTCAGGCGCGCCAGACGCTCGGCATGCTCAGCCGGTGACAGGGTCACGCCAAGATCCAGCAGGTCGCTGGCTTCCATGCTGGTCAGCACGGTGACGGCAATCAGTAACGGCGCGTCTTTGCCAAAGGGCTGCAGGGCTTCACGGGCTGCAGTCATCATTCGCGCCCCACCCGAGGCATGGACGTTCACCATCCAGACACCCAGCTCAGCCGCTGCGGCTACCGCGTGAGCCGTGGTGTTAGGAATATCGTGGAATTTCAGATCCAGAAAGACATCAAAACCGCGCTGCTGCATGTCACGCACAATTTGCGGGCCAAAAAGCGTGAACATCTCTTTGCCGATTTTCAGGCGGCAGTCGCGCGGGTCAATACGATCAACGAACGCAAGCGCGTTATCGCGATTGTTGTAATCCAGAGCGACAACAACAGGAGATTCAGTAACTGCGCGGGAAGAAGAGGGAGCTACAGACGTCATGACCGGACCTTCTCGTCTATGGGCGCCGCATCGGCGCGGGAATGTTAAACGGCGTGCATTCTACCTGTGCGTCTCAGAAATTAACAGGTTCCATTTTCATTCCTGCCGGACCGCAGCGCGCACCGGCCAGACTGATAACCCACTCAACAGTATGTTGTAACTAAAATGCGATTTTTTTTAAACATTACTGCCCATCGAGGCCGCGAATCGGCTTAATGGTGGACCATGCGCGACACGACGGACAGTGCCAGTACAGCGTATAGGCGGTGAAACCGCACTTCTGACAGCGATAGCGCGGCTTGCTACGGATCTGCTCGCCAACCATGTCGCGCAGCGCCATCAGGCTCTCTTTGGCGCGCCCTTCTTCCGCATCGTGCAGGTGGTAATCCATGAGCTTGTGGAATACGCGCATGGTGGGATGACGCTGCAGTTGGCGGGTAATATAGACCTGCGCTGTGTCACTGCCCTCATGCTCCTGGACGACATCCGCCAGCATCAGCTCCGCATAGGCCCCGGTGTTCTCTTCCACGCAGCGACGCAGGAAGGTCACCCACTCTTCGACCATACCCAGCTGCTGATAGCAAGTTTGCAGCATCTCCAGGGTTTCGCTGACCAATTCTTTATCCTGATCGATGACCCGCAGCAGGCTCTCTACCGCTTTCTGGTAGTCCCCTTTTGCCATGTACACGCGCCCCATCATAATGGAGACGCGCGCGCTGCTGCGATCGGCGGCAGCACCCTTGCGCAAAAGCGCCATGGCTTTATCCATGTCTTCATTGCCCATTTGCTGCAGGGCCAGCTCGCAATAGAAATGGGCGATTTCAACGCGCTGTTTGTCTTTGCCCAACTTCACCAGACGTTCCGCAACATCGATCGCTTTCTGCCATTCGCTGGTGGCCTGGTAAATCTGCAGGAGTTGCTGCAGGGCGCTGATGCGAAAATCGGTTTCATCCACCAGCTGGTTGAACATCTCTTCGGCGCGATCGTACAACCCTGCCGCCATGTAGTCGCGACCCAACTGTTGAACGGCCAGCAGACGCTGCTCATAGGTTAATGAGGCGCTTTCCATTAAGGTCTGGTGAATGCGGATGGCGCGGTCAACTTCACCGCGGGAACGGAACAGATTGCCGAGAGTAAGATGGGCCTCAACGGTGCCGGTATCCTCTTTCAACATCTCAAGGAACAGGTCTACCGCTTTATCCTGTTGGTTGCTCAGAAGGAAGTTAACCCCGGCGACATAATCGCGTGAAAGGCGGTTAGCTTCATCCTGTTTTGTTTGTTGCGCACTTCTGCGGCCCATATACCAGCCATAGGCTGCGGCTACAGGCAAAAGCAGAAACAACAACTCCAGCATCTTCGATTATTCCTTCGCTACCGGCACACCTGAACTTACCGGAACGTCGGTCGGGGGCGCAATTTGGTATTCAAGACGTTTAATTTTACGTTCGGC
>DERO01000033.1:0-357 GCA_002360945.1 Leclercia adecarboxylata
TGCCCTGCACCGCTGTTTTCGTTGATTGCCGTAGCGGTGGCGCCGCTGGTGATGGTCGGGTCAACTTCGTCGAGGTTGTTGATCCCCAGGGTCACCTTCTGACTGCTGGCATTGCCCGCCGCATCGGTGGCCACCACGGTAAAGCTGTAGCTGGTCTTGCTTTCAAAATCCGGGTTGCCGGTCAGGGTGACCGCGCCAGTGATCGGATCAATCGTCAGGTCCGCGTCGCTGCCCGCTTTCAGCGAGAAGGTAACGCCGTTGCTGATATCGCCGGTATCGGTCGCCGTGGCGGTGTAAATCACCTGCCCGGCACCGCTGTTTTCGTTAATTGCGGTAGCGGTGGTGCCGCTGGTGATG
>DERO01000033.1:372-603 GCA_002360945.1 Leclercia adecarboxylata
ACTTCGTCGAGGTTGTTGATCCCCAGGGTCACCTTCTGGCTGCTGGCATTGCCCGCCGCATCGGTGGCCACCACGGTAAAGCTGTAGCTGGCTTTGCTTTCAAAATCCGGGTTGCCGGTCAGGGTGACCGCGCCGGTGATCGGGTCGATCGTCAGCCCCGCGTCGCTGCCCGCTTTCAGGGAGAAGGTGACGCCCCCGCTGATGTCCGCGGTGTCGGTAGCCGTGGCGGTG
>DERO01000033.1:710-92294 GCA_002360945.1 Leclercia adecarboxylata
ACCGCTGTTTTCGTTGATTGCAGTGGCCGTCGCGCCGCTGGTGATGGTCGGGGCAACTTCGTCGAGGTTGTTGATATTCAGCGTGACAGTCCGGTCGCTGGCATTGCCCGCCGCATCGGTGGCCACCACGGTAAAGCTGTAGCTGGCTTTGCTCTCAAAATTCGGGTTGCCGGTCAGCGTGACCGCGCCGGTGGAGGCATTGATGCTGAACAGCGCGCTATCACCGGTGGTGCTCAGGCTGTAGCTAAACTGGCTGGGGTCGGTGGCGACAGCAGTCCAGACCACCTGGCCTGCCCCGATGTTCTCATCCACGCTGGCCGTAGTGGTGCTGCTGAAGACAGGAGCATGGGTGTCAATAATGAGGCTGACACCGCCGGACGTGTCAGTGGCGGCCGCTGCGCCTTTAATCAGCAACGACTGCACCTCATCGGACAGACTGCTACTGCTGCCGAGTGTGATCCCGGCAGTGACGGTGTCAAGGATGGTCTGGGTGGATGCACTGGCGTTGGCTTCCGCGCCGGAGAATGCTGCCAGCAGCAGACCATATTTTTCACCGGCACTCAGGCCATCGGTCGCGTCATAACTGCCGCCGTTGGTTGCAACGACCGTCGTGTTCAGAATGTCATCCACACCAAACAGGCTGCTGATAGCGGCGGACGTGTCGGCCACCTGCGTCGCACTCAGGGTGGCTGGACTGTCAGCCGTGCCGCCGATGGCTTCCTGAGCCTTGTTATAGGCGAGAGTGGTCAACACGTTAATATTGAGAACGAGGGTACTGTTGTCTCCGGAGATAACACCCATGCTCCAGAGTTGCGCAGAAAGGTCTTTGCCCGCGCCAGTCGCTTCGTCCAGGTAGTCAGCAGCGCTGCCGCTGTTGACGAGCTTAACAATCACCACGCCGCTGTAACTGCCCGCAGAGACGGTTACCGAGCCATTGGGTCCCAGCGTCCCTGTACCAATCAGCGTTTTGCCATCGGCCTGATAAATCTCTACATTCAAATCGTTACTGCTGAGCGCCGGGCCGCCGACAAAATTAAGCTCGACGGCGTTCTGTACAGCGGGTTCTCCACCGCCGTTATCGTGCTTACCGCCATTGTCACTCCCGCTATGACCACTCGCCGCGGCAACCCCGACCACGCCACCCAGTGCGAGAGCGCCAGCCAGGTAGCCCACGTAAGAGTGCGATTGAGGAAGGTAGGTGACCGGATGGCCAGACACCACAGAGCTATTCTGCAGGCCGGCTAAGATACTCTCGAGCCCCGGGTGACCAGAGGTCATGCTGGCCAGCGCGTCAGGAGAACCGTGCGCATAGAAAACATGGCTGCCGTCGGCTAAAGCCGCCCCTTCGGTGCTGGCGGGCGTCATCACCTGGGTAGAGGTGCCATCTGCAGGCAGGGTTACGCTGGTATCGCTTTGCGTAAACCAGTCCTGTAGGGTCAAGGTGGTGCCATCGGCATAGTCCAGCTGCAGATCTTGTCCGTGACGCGAAGCCACTACGTCATCGGCCAGCTTGTCCTGATCGTTTTCGCCCCGACGCTTGAGCACCCGGTAAGTTTCACCCGGCGCGGCCTTGTGAATGTTGTTCTGCCCGGCCTGCAGAGTGATACGGGTTTTGCCGGTATTGAGCGTGTATTGGCTTGGCTTCATCTGGGTCTCGGAGTTCATTGTTTGTTATATCCATTTGGGGCGAACAGGAAAATCGGGTTGCAACGACCACCTGCGGTGTCATCGCTCCTGGAATGATTCACTGAGTGTTTTACGCAAAGGTTTAAGTAAGAAGTCCATCAGCGTGCGATCGCCGGTACGGATGTCGAGCTGAGATGTCATGCCCGGCAGGATGTCCAGCTGACGACCTGTCGTACTGCGCACAAACTGCCCTTCTTCCTGACGGTCTGACTGGCCTTCTGCATGGCTTTTCAAACGAACATGGACGCGGTAGTAGATCTCCTCGCCACGTGATGTGTTTTCCTTGAGGGTGTCGGCCGACACATAGATCACCTCACCCTGTAGTGCGCCATAAATGGTGTAATCGAAGGGATCAAGGCGTACGGTGGCCGGCAGCCCAACCTGAACCCGGGCAATATCAGCAGGCAGAACCTTAGCCTCAATGATGAGGGCATCATCTGACGGGACGATCTGCATGATCTCATCACCGGCACGTAATACCCCACCCAGCGTGGTGACGCGGACGTTTTTGACTATCCCAGGTCCCATGGCCGTAAAGACCGTATCGTGCACCTGCTGGCGACGGCCAGCCATCTGTTGCAGGGTCTGGCTCAGGTCATCTTCGGCCTTGGTGAGATCGGCTCGCGCATCATCCAGAAACTTATTGCGTCGACCCAGCAGGCGGGCTCGGGCTTCATTGAGATCGCGCTGTGCGTTGAGTCGCTCACTGGTACTCACATCCCCAGAGCGTTCAAGCCCGTTCACCAGGCTGAGCTTCTGACTGGCTAAATTCACAGCGGTTTGCAGCGCTGTAATATCTTCCTGCAGGCTCTGACGGCGTTGCAGGAACAGCGCGCGCTCAATGTCAGCCTGCTCGCGCAATGCCGGGTCAGGATCGGAGGGGAACCGGGGGGCTGACTGGCCGGTTGATTCTGCGCGAAGTCGGGCAATACGCGCCCGGAGACCGACGATACGCGCGTCCACTTCACCCGCCGCTGCCTCAACGCGGGTTGGGTCGAGACGAGCCAGAATCTGCCCCGCCTTAACATGATCACCCTCTTTGACGCCCAACTCGGAAAGTACGCCACCGTCCACGGTCTGGATTATCTGCACCCGACTGCTGGCGATAACCTCACCGTGTGCCCGGGCGACTTCATCAATGTGGAAATACATCGCCCATATGACAAAACCCAGCACCAGGACAACGATGCTCCCGATCAGCCCGGTGGAGAGTCGGCTACGGTGGTAGTTTTCCAGCCGATGCACGCGAGCGGCGTCAGCGACCTCGTCGTCAAACAGTTCAACGGCCATTAAGGACTCCTGCTGAATTTGATGCTTCTGGCATACGTGTTTTTAAGTTCGTTACTTCAACGTTGGGCCGCGAGCCCGTGGCGCGGGCCATCAGTCCTGGCATCAGTTTTTCTGGCGCACCATCACGTACGATGGTGCCTTCCTGCACGACCAGTACGCGGGTGGCAAAATTAACGGCAGCCATCGGACGGTGAGTGGCGACGATGAGGATATCTTCTGGTTGCAGCCTGGCCTGTAATGCTTTCCAGACACGGGCCTCAGCTTCGCCATCCAGCGAGGCCGTCGGTTCATCCAGAAGCCAGATACGTGGACGAGACATCAGCACACGTGCCAGACCTACCAGCTGGCGCTGACCACCAGAAAGACCCGAGCCACCTTCACTAATAGCCATATCCATACCCAGCGGATTACTGGCAGCTACCTGATCCAGCGCCAGATCGCGGGTGACGTCCGTCAAGGTGGTGTCACTGACTGCACCTGCCAGCATAAGATTGCTTCGCAGCGTACCTTTGAAGAGCTGTACCGCTTGAGGCAGATAGCCAACCTGAGCACTGACCAGCTGGGGATCAATCTCCCACAAATCGACATCTCCCAGGCGTACGCGGCCCTCACCGGGGCGATACAGCCCCGCCAGGATCTTCAGCAACGTCGATTTACCGCCGCCAACGGGCCCTAACAGCAGAACGCGTTCACCGGCATGAAAGCGGAGTGCGGGAATATTGAGTTGTTGTACCGGAGACTGCGGAAAGGCGAAGCGCAGCTTTTCCACACTCATATGTTCTGGCAGGCGATCGGGCAACAACAGGGTCTGGCCGGGACGGCGCTCCCCAGGTTTGCGCAGAAGGTTGTTTACCATATCCAGCGCTTCTCTGACCTGCTGCCACTGCATCAGGTACTGAACGCCCTGACTCACCGGCCCGATGACACGACCACCCAGAATACTGCAGGCTACCATGCCCCCGGTGGTCAGATATCCGGCCTCGACGCCCCACACGCCCACCACAATCCCCATGACATACGCCAGCGTCGACAGACTGCCGGTGGTGGTCATACAGAACTGGCTGAGCGATTTTTGCTGAATGCTGTAACCGGCGATGGAATTGCTGAGCGTCTGCCAGTCTTGTGCAAAACGCCAGCCAGCATGACTGGCGCGCAGCGTCTCGGCACCGCGGATACTGTCCACCAGCAGGCCCAGACGCTCGTTGCTGCGAAGCATCTGTTGGCGCGTGAGACGGCGTAAGCGCAGACGGGTGAACAGGCCAATCGCCAGCGCGACAGGGAGCATTCCGAGGTAAACCCAGCCTACGGGCCCACCGATCAAACCAATCAGCCCGATAAACAGAAAGGCAAACGGCAGATCCACGATCCCGAAGACCAGACCGGCAGAGACTACCTGCCGTACCGAATCCAGGGCCCCCACCTGTGCGGCCAGCGTGCCCAGACTGCCGGGCTGCTGGTCGAGTTGCAAGTGCAGCAGGTGTTCATAGACATGCTGAGAAAGGCGTTTATCCACGCTGCTGGCAACGCTGTCCATGACGCGGGCACGCAGTGTTTTGAGCAGCCAGTCCAGCCCTACAACCAGCACCATCCCCACCACCAGCGTGGTCAGGGTTGCCCAGGCCAGGGTGGGAACCACGCGATCGTAGACCTGCATCGCGAAGAGCGAGGTGGGAATGGCCAGGATGTTCACCAGCAGCGTGGCGGCTACGACCTGGAACACCCAACGGCGGTCGCGCAACAGTTCTCGCCAGACCAGGCGCATGGCCGGATTTTCGCTATCCGCGAGGTTTTCTGACTGTACGGGTGAAGCCAGGCTCAACCAGAGTACAGCCGTTTCGTCACCCGCAACCGTACCCGGCGCGCAGGTCAGAATATCGTCTACCGTCAGCGTTCGGGCTTCGGCACCTTCACGGGTCAGCGTAAGGGTATCGGTATTTCCTCCCTCACTGTGTCGCTCGGCCAACCACCATGTCTGTTCGTGCCACATCAGTGCCGGGAGTTGGCGGGGATCAAAACGCCGCCAGGGAAGCAACGCCAGCCGGACATCTTTCATCCCCGCGTCCGACAGTAAACCGCGTACCTGATCCTGTGGGCGATCGGTCAATGAAGGAACGGCCTGCGCACGTGCATACGCCTGCGTTAAAGCCGCTTTATTCACCGGGGCCTTAAGCTTGTCCAGCAAGGCCAGTAATTCAGAGAGAGGAACAGATATCATCAGGGATGGCTCGCAGACGTGTTAGCTAATTGTGTGCCCGTGGGCAGGGCGCCAGAGGTATCATCCATACGCCCTGTGCGTGCGGCCAGGCGCAGGCAGTCGACCCGCCATGCCGATCGCACCGCTACCAGCGCTTGTTGTTGTTCGGTTAATTCGCGCACGGCGTTGAGGACATCCAGCCAGCTCTTGTAGCCCGATTCGTACTGACGACGGAAGGATGCCAGCGTGTCGCTGAGTTCAATGACAGACTGCTCATAACCCGTCATCAGCATTTGGTTAGCATCACGCTGATCGAGCAACTGGCGTGTCTGAATGTCTTCGCTGTGGCGTTGTTGGGCCAGATCCTGTCGTGCGGACTCCACGCGTTCCATTGCCGCGTTCTTGAGGCCGCGGTTCACCAGCCCCAGACCTTCCATCGTGCCGGTTACCACAACATTGATCGTATTTTCATTTCTCTGGTTGGGGATGCCTGAGTAGTCGTTGCGAGAGGCTTGCAGGGAGACGGTCGGCATGGATGAGGTGCGCTGACGTTCCACATCCGTTTCCGCCAGCGTAACCCCCGCTTCGCGGGCTCGTACGGTCGCACTCTGCGCAAGAATTTGTTCCTGTATAGCCCGATCGGCAGGCAGTTTGAGGATGCTGCCAGGAACCGGCAGATCGCTTGCGATGGGCTCCTGCGTCAAGGATAACAGCGTGGATTCAGCGGTAAGCAGGTCCGATTTGGCCTGTTCGAACGAGGAACGCGCCTGTAACAACCGGGCCTTCGCCAGGCTGACATCAGCCGAAGACGCCAGTCCCCCCTGCTGACGGCGCTGGATCTGTTCCTGCAACGCCTGATGATTGGTCACGTTCGATTCTGCAACGGCAAGACGCTCGCGAACACCCTGGACATTCGCATAGGCCACTGCGGTTTCTTCCAGCAAGTCACGACGTGTCGCCCAGGCCGTGGCTTGCTGAGCAAGGGTGTCACTGTCGGCGTAGTCAATGGCACTGTCGATACGCCCGAAAGCCCATAACGGTTGCGATACGCTGAGCGTGGTCGAACTGGAGTCATTGTAACCCGAAATTTGCCCCGTCCCCGCGCTGGCCCCAAGCGTAGGCAAACGTGCCGCGCGGGCGCTGTCGGCGTTTGCCTCTTTGGAACGCACAAGAGCCTGCTGACTGGCCAGACCGGGGTGGTGGAGCATGGTGCTGCGCAGTGCGGCAAACAAACCGCCCGGCGAGGTATCGTCAGAAACAGAGTGCGAGGAGGACGAAGGTTCCCTCGCCTGAACTGTGGTCACAGAAATGACAAAGGGTAAAGAAAGTATGATTGCAGAAAGGATGTTACAACCGTGTCGACCTGGAAGAATCCCCATCGTCTGAAGAGCCCTGTATTTAAGAAAGAGTAAAAGGCCCACCGATCACGATTTTTCTCAGGTTATCCCGACATAACAATGATTTGATAAATGGCACGGCCGGAATAGCGAGTACAAATAAGAAAATGCTTATTGTTTTACGCAATAATTACCGATCGGTAACATTCATGTCAATATGTGTAATCGTGTAATAAAAGCTGTAAAACATCGTTAATTGAGACGATAAGTTCACTTAACTCAAATACAGGCAGAGTAAGTAGAAACATTATTAACGGAATATCCGATAAGGCAGTAGATAATATGTCACTAGCGAAAAGTGGCAGAGTGAGGTGTTGATTGTTAGGTGACTCAAGAGAATGTCGCTGCCCCTGAGAGGAAGTGACGATGTATGGCAAAGCAAGACTGTTATAAGGCGTTTTTTGATGGATTACCGCCTCTCTGGTTCCCTTAGTCAGTTCAAAGTGAACAGGCCATTTCTGGCCGATAGTGCGGCTTTTGTTCCGGGGGTTATTGTCATGTTCAATCTCCATTGGGTCGGGAGATGTGATTATGGTTGTCCCCTATGAGCGAAAAGCGGACATCGTCCAGTTTAAACAGATGTCCGCAATACATGTTGTTAATACAGATAAGCAATAGTCTTTGATTATTCAATCAGTAAGAATCAGCATTTAATACATATCCTTGACGAGCACTGAGCCAGGCAAGATAAGCTAAGCCCAGAGCAATAAAGGACAGAATAGCGCCCGCCCAGTTCGGTGAGGCCAGACCAAACCCTGCGGCAATAGTTACCCCACCAGCCCATGCGCCCAGCGCATTTCCCAGATTAAACATGCCAATATTGACCGATGCTGCCATCGTGGGGGCACCCGCCTGGCTTGCCCGTTCCATCACCAACTTCTGAATAGGCGATACTGTCGCAAAGCCGAATGCCGCCATCAGGAATACTGAAATTCCGGCAATCCACTGATGTCCGACTCCCACCCAAAATACCAGTAGTACCAGTCCCTGAGCCGCGAGGGTGACGAAAAGCGTGCCAAACAGGGAGCGATCGGCAAATCGTCCGCCAACCCAGTTGCCAACGGCAAGCCCGAGACCAAACAACACCATTAACCCGGCCACGCCGCCTTCGGAGAAACCGGCCTCTTGAACCATCATCGGCGCAATATAGGTGATAGAGGTGAAAAAGGCTGCCGGGCCGAAAATAGTAATCCCCATGACCAGCAGCACCTGCGGATCAACAAAGGCCCGAAGCTCGTTACGTAAAGCAATAGGCTTACCTTTCGCAATGTGTGGAACCAGTATGGCTACGCTTGCCATTGTCAGCAGACCGATACCAGCAATTACCCAGAATACCAGTCTCCAGCTAAATGTCTGAGCAAGCCACGTCCCGGCAGGCACGCCGAGAAGATTGGCTAATGTCAGCCCCGAAAACATAAAGGCGATGGCACTTGCCTGACGACCGGGCGCGACCAGCGATGCAGCAATAATTGAACCTATACCGAAAAATGCTCCGTGATTAAATGAGGTGATAATACGACCCACAACCGCTACCGCCATCGTCGGCGCAAGTGCTGTAATAACATTGCCCAGAGTAAAAATTCCCGCTAACGCGATCAGCATAGCCTTACGAGGAACTCTTGCGCCCAGCACGGTTAACAGCGGTGCGCCGACAAAAACGCCAAGCGCGTAGGAAGTCGCCATCAATCCCGCTTTAGGAATACTGACACTAAATTCTGCGGCAATTTGCGGGAGAATTCCGGCAATGACAAATTCAGTCAGACCGATACCGAATGCTCCGACAGCAAGGGCGAAAAGTGCGATAGGCATTGCAACTCCATTATCTGTATTGTGGCTTAATAATATTAGGTGGAATAAAGTATATTCATATTTTCATTCAGAATGAGAAGCCATATGAGTACATTTGATAAAGAAAAAGATGGTATTCGGCAGACAAGGCATAAACCAGCGGAACTGGACGCCATTGACCGAAAAATATTAGGTGCCCTAGCGGATGACGCAGGCCGCAGCTATACGGAGTTGAGCGAGATTGTGAATTTATCGGCCCCCGCAGTTCACGATCGCGTAAAACGACTGAAGCGTGATGGGGTAATCAAGGGTACCGTGGCGGTACTGGATGGCTGCAAACTGGGACGGACCCTTTTAACGTTCCTTGTTATCGATACCAGCAGCTATCATGCGACACGTGCCCTTTTGCAGTTCACCAACCGCAAGGAAGTGGAAGAGTTACATACCGTCGCCGGTGACGGCTGCGTCTTTATCAAAGTGCGGGCCGCCGATACCGAATCGCTGGAAAATTTCCTGATGGAGATTCAGAGCCTTGAGGGTGTACGCTCTGTGCGCAGCTATATCGCGCTTTCTACGTTCCTGGAACGTGGCCCATCACCTGATTCAGTTTGATAAGAGCAGGCTTGTCAAAGATAACTCCGCTCTTTTACAAATAAATGTCCGCTTTTGGCACAGGGCTGCTGTTGCAGCCCTGACAACTTTAGACTTCGATCGATTCAGAGATCTCTAATGCATTGTCGACTTCAATGCCCAGATAACGGACTGTGCTTTCCAGTTTCTTATGGCCCAACAGAAGTTGGATCACCCGGAGATTCTTGGTTTTCTTGTAGATTAGGTAAGGTTTTGTTCTTCTCATGGAATGTGTGCTGTAAAGCGAATCATCGAGACCAAGCTTTTCTACCCACCCATGAAAAATTCGGTTGTATTGCCGGGTTGATATGGGCTTGTTAGTTCCGACTCGAGACCGAAACAAGAAGTCTTTACTATGCAAATTGCCATGCTTTATCAATGTAGCAACAGCTTCTCTTGTCCCTTTGGTTATCTCAAACTGCACAGGGCTACCGGTTTTCTGTTGCAACACCGTAACTCTGCTTGAAACAGAGCTACCCTATGCAACATCAGATACTTTGAGTTTGACCAGATCATAGCCTCGTAGCTTACTGTCCAGGGCCATATTGAACAGAGCCAAATCGCGCGTTTTACCTTCCAGTTCAAGCCGGATTCGGATCCCCCGGATATGAGATATCTGAAGTGGTCTTTTTTGGCCGATGATACGGTCTTTGTTCCACGGTGACGTGTTCATATTCAAATCTCCTGCAATGTGGGAGATTTGAATATGGTTGTCCCTTATGAGCAAAAAGCGGACGTTATTAATACTCTTAATGTTTTCAAACTATGATGCCAGAAGAAGCTGAAAAAAAATGGTTTCTATACAATGCCACTCCGTAAGTTGCGATAGCTTTCACCATTAAGGGTTTACCCCCCATGAGACTCCTCTCTTGTGTCATTTTAAATGACTCTGAGTTGTCTGTTAAACGCATGACAATTCGATGAGATGAATAAGCCACACTTAACTTTAATTTTAGTGTGGTTAATTTATGTAGCTAAATGTATGATGGTGTGTATAAATATTTCAGTGGCACTGCTGATTAATCACCGGCGTTATTATTAACGGGCTGATATTAATGGATGGTATTGCCCCTGAAAGAGCATTTATAAAACATAGCCCCCATCTGAAGCAGGAAGCTAATGATTAATAATTTTGAAGTTAATTGGTTAATGACTAAGATTGCTAATGGAGTTTTTCATGATTGTCTGGATGTGTTTTTCCAGCCCTATATCAATATAGTTGATTCTCAATGCGTCGGCGCAGAAATTTTGATACGCGGCGTCTGTAATAATCAAATTATCACCCCGGATAAATTCATAAGTTTATGTGAAGAGAATGGCACTATTTCACAGATAGATTTATTTTCATTCAGAAGCGGAACGAAACTTATCCGTGACAATCAGTTTCTGCAACAAGGCCGCTTTCGCTTTAGCTTCAATTTCTCTCCCTGCTCTTTCAATCGCCCTGGCTTCGCAGCCATGCTGTGTGAGGAGGTCAGCAAGGACGAAGCACCTGGCATCATCCTTGAGATTACAGAGAGCAATATCCCTTTAACTAATCATGCCAGCAGAAATGCAATCAAACTGCGCGAACATGGATTCCTCATTGCATGGGATGACGTTGACAGCCTTAACTACGCATTCAGGACACTACAGTATTTTAAGTTTGATTTCGCTAAGCTGGATAAGAGTTTGCTTGCTAATAATAAGTTATCTCTCATCAAAAACATTATCACCGTCTATCATGACTTCAATACTGAAATTATCGTCGAAGGCGTAGAGACAGAAACACAATTATCTCTGCTACACCAGTTGAATGTGAAATATGCTCAGGGTTTTCATTTTTCCCCACCAGTAAGTAAAACCGAATTCATTGAAAGAATTTTCCGAAAAGCGGTGTAGAAACAGATTTGGTTTGCATTAGTCTTTTACGAAACCTTCCTGTAATGACAAAGATAAAATATCGAATGAAAATTAACCGAATAAAGCGAAAACCCAATGGCATATATGTCATGTTTATGCTCATTGCTTTTGTTCCTTTCGCCATTCTTGCATTATGGAACCTGAGTCACATTAAAACCGACAGGAATCACTCTTTTAATGAGAGTCTTTCTCGTTTTACGCATAACACCACGAAGGAGAACATTAACCGCCAGGTTGAAGATATTGAGCTGGTATTCACAATTCTGACCAATCGATTGTCACCTGACGGATTGGACAAATATATTAACAATACTAACGCAATGATAGGCACCATCATATCCTCAATAGTACCGTCTTTACCGTTCTTCAATGCCGCAGTCCTGTCAGATGTCGAAGGCAGATATGCGATTTATCCTCCCTTTAAGCTGGACGGTTATAATGTTCTGGCCAGACCTTGGTATCCTGATATCAAACTGTACAACGAAGTACACTATTCTGAGCCTTATCAAGATGATTTATCAGCGAAGTACAGTACTTCTACGCCGCAGACTATTACGGTAAGTAAAAATCTTTTTGATGAAGGAATGAACAAATATGGAAATATTGCCTTTGACCTGGATTTAAAGGCCATGAGCAAAGCGCTTAACTCTATTATCGTTCCGTTTGAAGGGCGATTCATGGTTGCGGCAAGTAGCGGCACTGTGATCATGATTTCAAACGCTAAAGAAAATGTGCATATGTCGGTTCCGGGCGAATGGATCAGAAGATCCGTCGGGGAGGAAGGGCATTTTTATGACGAAAAGTCTCGCCAGTATATTTTCTACGCAACCCTTTCAAACCCTTCCTGGACGACGTTTACGGTCGTGGATAAGGCCCTCTATGATAGATGGGTGGACGAAGTACCGGCTGCGCTGATTTATATGTTCATCATCTCGTTCACTGTTTATCTGGTGCTGGTATTCATTGTCCGTTTCTACGTTCGTGACCTCATGCGTAGCCTTTATCTGCTATCTAACGGCATCGACTATAACGAAAAGAAGAAGGACTTTGAAAATTTGTACGAGAACATAAAAAAGAAAAATAAAGACCTTACTGACGCTTCCCGCCTTTCTACAGAGGACGCCCTAATGTGTATCGGAAATCGGCGTAAATTGGATGAAGAGTTGGAGCGTATTGCTCAGGAAAACAGCCCGTTCTGGCTTGCGATCGTTGACCTGGATAACTTTAAGACCATCAATGACACATACGGTCATGACGTGGGGGATAGCGTACTTAAATTTATCAGTAAATCCGGGACTTCCGTTATGGATGACAACTACGCTTCGCTTTACCGTTTTGGCGGAGAGGAACTTGTAGTGCTTTTCAAAGGTAGCGATTGTGGTACTTATCTGGATGCCTTAGAAACCTGGCGTATCGTGGTCGCCCAGCGGCAATGGCGTGAAGAACATTTGCGTGTCACATTCAGCTGCGGCATTGCAGAATACCAGCCCGGAGATACCATTCAGGCCGTATTAAAGCGGGCAGATGAAGCTCTCTATCAGGCAAAGTCGGAAGGGAAAAATCGGATTTTGCGCGCCACGCTATAGCATTCGGAGCAAAGGTTGCATACGCAATACACCGGCAGCGTAATTTGAGAGATTAATTGTTAGCCATGTCCGCTGTTGGCACTTAGCAGTCATTCAAGTGAGTCATCTCCATCCCCAGCCATAAATGTGATTCCCCATAAAATTAAAATCGGGGCCAAAAACCGGCCCCGGTCCTTTCAACTCCTCAGTTCTTATTCTTTAACCCGCGCCCGCTTCCCTCTCTCTTCTTCCTCACTCCCCGCCGCCTCAACCAGCGTAAAGCTAAAGTTCACCTCGGTATGCTCCCCGTCAAGATCCCGTTCCCTCGCCACGGAGCTAGCCGTAATCTTCACCGGATCCGCAATCAGCTCCGCCCTCGTCGCAAACGCAAAGTCATCCCACAGATATTCATCCCCGTTCAGGTTGATCTGCGTGGTCAGGTGCTTATACCCCGGGGCCGACACGAAGAAGTGCACGTGCGCCGGGCGGTTGCCGTGGCGGCCAATGGCGGTCAGCAATTTCTGAGTAGGTCCATCCGGTGGGCAGCCGTAGCCGCACGGCACGATGCTACGCACCGCATAGCGACCGTCTTCACCGGTGCGCACGCGGCGGCGCAGGTTGTATTCGCTCTGGGACTGGTCGAAGAAGGAGTAGCCGCCGAGGGTATTGGCATGCCAGATATCCACGATAGCGCCTGCCACCGGATTACCCTGCAGATCCGTCACCTGGCCCTGCAGCCACATAGTTTCCGCCTGCTCCTTGCCGTCGTCCATGCGGGCAAAGCCTTCGCTCAGCGGCGCGTTGGCCACATACAGCGGGCCTTCGATGGTGCGCGGAGTGCCTGATTCGTTGCCGGATGCGGCTTCTTTCTCGTCGGCACGCATATCCAGATAGTGCTCCAGCCCCAGACCCGCCGCCAACAGTGCCGCTTCCTGGCGTCCGCCCAGCTCGTTAAGGTAGTTCACCGCCACCCAGAACTCTTCGTCGGTCACGTCGAACTGCTTGATGGTCTTGCACAGGTCGCTCAGCAGCTGGTGCATGATGTTTTTCAGACGATCGTTGCCGCCGGTGGCGTTTAAGCCGCTGCTGATCGCCAGTAAGGATTCCAGTTCGGTTTGATGTACAGGATTCACAGACATTGCATCTTCCTCTTTGTAGGGTTCAGTTTGTTGTTGTTTTTCGACGACTATTTTTCGTTATGAATCGAGGATGGATGCAGGCACAGGGGCTGCACGCTGATCTCCATCCACGGGTAGAGCGGCAGCGCGGTCAGGATGTCGTGCAGCTCCTGGTTGTCCGCCACGTCAAAAATGCTGACGTTGGCGTACTGCCCGACCACGCGCCAGATGTGCGGCCATTTGCCCTCTCGCTGTAAACGCTGGGAGTAGGCTTTCTCTTTCGCTTTGATCGCGTCAACCTCTGCCGAAGGCAGCGACGACGGGATGTTGACCGTCATTTCCACTTTAAAAAGCATCGCGTTTTCCCCTTATTGCCGCGCGTAATGACGCAGCTTGTCTTCGTCAATGTCGACACCCAGTCCTGGCCCCTGCGGTAACGTCACCTGTCCCGCGCTGAAATCCAGCGGACGTACCACGATGTCATCCTTCAGCAGCAGCGGGCCGAACATCTCGGTGCCCCACTGCATTTTTACCGTCGACCAGGCGTGCAGTGAGGCCACCGTGCCGAGCGACCCTTCCAGCATGGTGCCGCCGTACAGCGCCACCCCTGCCGCCTGCGCCACGTGCGCCAGCTTCAGGGCCTGCGCCGGGCCGCCCGCTTTGGCGATCTTCAGGGCATACGCGCCGGTAAAGCCGCCGCTCGCCAGGGCGTAGCCGTCGTGGCTGGTTGCCACCGCTTCGTCGGCCAGAATGGGCACCGCAAAACGCTGGCTGAGGGTGATGAGTCCTTGCCGATCCCACAGCGGGATCGGCTGCTCCACCAGGTCGATGCCGCCGTCCTGCAGTTGAGTCATCCCTTTGATGGCGGTAGTCAGATCCCAGGCCTGGTTGACGTCGACACGTACGCTGACCTCATCCCCCAGTGCGGATTTGATCGCCAGGGCGTGGCGGATATCGCTATCCAGCCCACCAGCGCCGATCTTCAGCTTGAAGGTGTTGTGTCGCCCTTCCGCCAGCAGCCGTTTACCCTCTTCGATGTCTTTCTGGGTGTCGCCGCTCGCCAGGGTCCACAGCACCGGCAGGCGCTGCGTCAAGGCCCCGCCCAGCAGGGAACTGACCGGCAGTCCCAGCGCTTTGCCCTGGGCATCGAGAAACGCAGTTTCGAGGGCCGATTTGGCAAAGGTGTTGCCCTTCACGCTGGCGTTCATCTTCTCCGCCAGGTCGGCCACGCCGTGGAACGACTGGCCGCACAGCAGCGGGGCCAGATAGGTTTCAATGGCGGATTGGATCGCTTCCGGGCTTTCGGCACCGTAGCTCAGGCCGCCGATGGTGGTGGCTTCCCCCCAGCCGGTGATGCCGTTGGCGCATTCCATGCGGACGAGGGTCAGCGTCTGGCAGCCCATGGTCGCCATCGACAGCTTGTGCGGGCGAATGGTCGGGATATCCACCAGCCAGCAGGCCAGGGATTCAATGGTGAGGGTCATGTGCAGCTCCTGCGGTTAAAAAGGTCACGACGTGGTGGGTAAACGCAGACGGGCAGGCCACGTTCGACAGGTGTGAGGCGGGCAAGGCGACGCATGAGGTCTGCTTCGCCTGGGCGGCGAGCCACTCCGCGTCCTGCACGGTGGTGACCGGATCCTCAGTACCGGCAATCACCAGCATCGGGCGCAGCATGGCGGCGACCTCAGCGCGCAGATCCGCTGCGGCCAGCGCTTCGCAGCAGGCGGCATAGCCGTCGGTCGGGGTGTCAGCGAGATCGTCGATCAGCAGCTGCACCGTGCCGGGGTTCTGCTTGCGGAAGGCCGGGGTAAACCAGCGATCCGCCGCGGTGCTGGCGACCGGGGCCATCCCCTGCTGGCGCACGGTGGCGGCGCGCTGCAACCAGCCTTTCGCCTCGCCGATCTTCGCCGCGGTGTTGGCCACCACGATGCGCGGAAAACGCGCCGGAGCATGGCGGTTGAGCCACATCCCGGTCATGCCGCCAAGGGAGATGCCGCAGAAGAAGGCGCGCTCAATGTCCAGATGATTCAGCAGATCAATCACGTCCTGCCCCAGCGAATCGAGGGTGATGCCCCCTGCCGCTACCGGAGAGCGACCGTGCCCGCGGGTGTTGTAGCGCAGCACGCGAAAGTGTTGAGTGAGGTCAGCCATCTGCGGCTGCCACATCTGCCAGGTGGTGCCCAGCGAGTTGGAAAGCACCAGCACCGGCGCGTCCTGCGGGCCATCGAGGCGATAGTCCAGATCCATTCACGCCTCCTCGGTTTCGGCGTTGAGGGCAAAGGTCAGCGAAACCGGGGTGACGGACTGCAAATACTCTGGCGTCACGTCGCCAAACAGTTCGCGCACCACAATGCCGTCCGCCGTGATATCCATCACCGCCATGTCGGTGTAGATCCGGTCGATGCAGGCCATGCCGGTCAGGGGATAGCTGCAGGCCTGGACGATCTTGCACTCGCCCTGACGGGTCAGATGTTCGGTCATCACATAGACGCGCTTCGCGCCAATCGCCAGATCCATTGCCCCGCCGACTGCCGGGATGGAGGAGGGTTCACCGGTGCTCCAGTTCGCCAGGTCGCCGCGCTCTGAAACCTGATAGGCCCCCAGCACGCAGATATCCAGGTGGCCGCCGCGCATCATGGTGAAGGAGTCGCCGTGGTGGAAATAGCAGCCGCCGTCGAGCAGCGTCACCGGCTGTTTCCCGGCGTTAATCAGCTCCGGATCTTCACAGCCCGGTTCCGGCGCAGGCCCCATGCCGAGAATGCCGTTTTCGCTGTGAAGGAAGATCTCGCGATCCGCCGGAAGGTAGTTGGCGATCCGGGTCGGCAGGCCGATACCGAGGTTGACATAGGCCCCTTCCGGAATGTCCCGGGCGATGCGTTCGGCCAGCTGTTGATGGGTCAGTTTATTCACGGGAACTCCTTATGCCGTCTGCGGCAGCTGGGCGGGCGCGACCGTCACCACGCGTTGCACAAAAATCCCCGGCGTCACCACCGCTTCCGGGTCGAGTTCGCCGAGGGCGACCGTTTCGCTCACCTGGGCGATGGTGCAGCTGGCGGCGGCGGCCATAATTGGCCCGAAGTTGCGCCCGGTTTTGTCATACACCAGGTTGCCCCAGCGGTCGGCCTTCAGGGCTTTGATGAGGGCAAAATCGGCTTTCAGCGGGTACTCAAGGACGTAATCTTTGCCGTCGATGTGGCGGGTCTCTTTGCCCGCCGCCAGCGCGGTGCCAAACCCGGTAGGGGTGAAGATCGCCCCCAGCCCGGAGCCGCCCGCCTGAATACGTGCCGCGAGGTTGCCCTGCGGGACGAGCTCCAGCTTGACTTCGCCCCGGCGATAGAGGTCGTCAAACACCCAGGAGTCGGTCTGGCGTGGGAAGGAGCAGACCACTTTCTTCACGCAGCCGGCCTTCAGCAGCGCCGCCAGGCCGTAGTCGCCGTTGCCGGCGTTGTTGCTGATCAGGGTCAGATCCCTCGGCTTACGGCGGATCAGGGCATCCAGCAGCTCGGCGGGCTGTCCGGCCGCGCCAAAGCCGCCCACCATCACCACCGCGCCGTCGAAAATGTCGGCCACGGCGGCATCGGTGGCGGCAATCCGTTTATCAATCATTTGTTTACCTCGTTGTTTTTATTCGTGGACGGCAGACTGCGCAGGGCGATCCACGCCAGCAGCGCATAGGCCATCAGCAGCAGGGAGACCGGCCAGGAGGCGTCGAAATGCATCAGCAGCGCCACCGCCAGCATTGGCCCGAGACCGCCGGAGAAGATCGACCCCACCTCATGCCCCAGCGCCAGGCCGGAGTAGCGCACGCGTACCGGGAACAGGTCGCTCATGATGCAGGGCTGGGTGCCAATCATCGCCCCGTGGCAGAACGGCAGGCCGAGGAACATCGCCAGCATGATCCAGCCATAGTCCCCGGTGGAGAGCAGCCAGAAGAACGGGAAGGCCATCACCAGCAGACCGATCACGCCGATGTAGTAGACCGGCTTCAGGCCGATGCGGTCCGAGAGCGCGCCCCAGAACAGGATCGAGAAGAACTCCACCAGCATCGCCAGGGTCACGGCGCTGATGATCTCCCCGGTGCCGATACCGATGTGTTTGGCGTAGACCACCGAGAAGGTGAAAAAGATATAGGAGGCCCCGTTCTCCGGCAGGCGCAGGGCGATGGCCTGCAGCAGCGCCTTCGGATGCTCCCGGATCAGCACCATCAGCGGGATCTTCTCGTGCTTCGCCTCCGGTTTGGCCTGGCTAAAGGCCTTGCTCTCGCGGATGTTTTTGCGGATGTAAACCCCGACCAGGAAGATCAGGATGCTGAGCAGGAAAGGCACGCGCCAGCCCCAGCTCATTAGCTCCTCTTCCGGCAGCTTCTGCACCAGGTAAAAGGCGAAGGCCGAGAGAACAAACCCGCCGGATACCCCCATCTGGCTCCAGGCGGTAAAGTAGCCGCGACGCGATGCCGGGGCGTTTTCGCTCAGCATCAGCACCCCGCCGCCCCACTCCCCGCCGGAGGCCACGCCCTGTAGAAAGCGCAGGGTGATGAGCGAGATCGGTGCCCAGATGCCAATCTGGGCATAGACCGGCAGCAGGCCGATGACGAAAGTGGTGGCCCCCATCAGGGTCAGGGTCATGATCAGCGTCATCTTGCGGCTGTAGCGATCCCCGATATGACCAAAGACGATCCCGCCCAGCGGCCGGGCGAGGAAATCCACCGCAAAGCCAGAGAAGGCCAGCAGCGTGCCCTGCATCGGGTCGCCGCCCACCGGGAAGAACAGCGGGCCGAAGACCAGCGCCGCGGCGGTGCCGTAGAGGAAGAAGTCATACCATTCCAGGGCATTGCCCAGCACCGAGGCGATCACCAGCTTGCGCAGCTGTCCGGCATCCTGCGTCCCCGCTGCCGGGGCGGCGGTGGTTTGAGTTACGACATTGCTCATCCGCGTTACCTTTTATTGTGGGTGTTAGGCTTCCAGGTCATGCCCGACGGCATGGTAGCGACGGTTGAAGTAGACCAGCCCGCGCGGGGCTTCGCTGACGCGGATCGCCTGCACCTGGCAGTAGAAAACGCTGTGGCTGCCCACTTCATGACAGGTGTCGATCAGGCAGTCGAAGCTGGCCACCGACGAGCTGAGCACCGGCGCGCCGCTGGCCAACACCTGCCAGGAGTCATAGCCAAAGCGTTCCTCGGAGCGCAGGCTGGCGTTGGCGAAGATCCCGGAGAGATCCTGATGGTCGCTGGAGAGCACGTTGACGCAGAGGGCCCCGTTCCGCTTGAAGTGCTCGTTGGCAAAGGAGTTGCGGTTCATGCACACCAGCAGCGTTGGCGGCGAATCCGTGACGCTGCACACGGCGGAGGCGGTAAAGCCAAACTTGCCCGCCGGGCCGTCGGTGGTGATCACAGAGACCGCACTCCCCAGCTGCGCCATGGCATTACGAAATTCGGTTTGCAGTGTCATAAGGGTTTCCTCACAGATCGATAACTAAACGGGCGCTTTTCGCCCGGGAACAACACAACAAAATCTGGTCGCCGTCGGCTTTCTCTTCGTCGGTCAGGTAGCTGTCGCGATGGTCCGGCTCGCCCTCCAGCACGTCGGTCAGGCAGCTGCCGCAGATCCCCTGTTTGCAGGAGACGCACACCTTCAGCCCGGCCTGCGCCAGCGCCTCGACGATGGTCTGATTCTCCAGCACCTGCACGGTGATGCCGCTGGTTGCCGCGAACACCTCGAAGGCCGTGCCGCCGGTTTCCACCTCGACGCTGAAACACTCCTGATGCACCTGCTCCGGGCGATAGCCGCATGCTGCTGCCTGCCCGGCAACCGCATCCATCAGCCGGGTCGGGCCGCAGGTATAGACGTGGGTATTGGCCGGGACGTCGGTCAGCACTGCCGCCAGGTTCAGGCGTTGGCTGTCGCTGAAGTGCAGCTGAACCCGGTCGGCCCAGGCCGCCTGCTCCAGCTGAGAAATAAAGGCCGCCCCTTCGCGGGTTCGGGCGCAGTAGTGCAGGCTGAAAGAGCGCCCGGCGGCGTGCAGCTCGGCGGCCATCGCCAGCATCGGGGTGATGCCAATCCCGCCGCCAATCAGCAGGCTGTGGCTGGCCGTCGCGTCCAGCGCAAACAGGTTGCGCGGGTCGCTGACCGGGATCCGATCCCCCACCTTCAGGGCATGGGCGGCCAGTGAACCGCCCTGGGATTGGGTGTCTTTCAGAATGCCGAGCTGGTAGTGCTGGCGATTTTGCGGATCGCCGCACAGGGAGTACGGTCGTACCAGGTCCTCTGCCAGATGCAGCTCGATATGCGCCCCGGCGCTGAAGGGCGGGAGGTCGATCCCGTCAGCATGCGCCAGGGTCAGCAGGACCACCTCGCCCTGCAACTCCCGCCTGATAACCTGTAATGTCAGCATGTTGACTCCTTAACGCATAAACAGACCGCCGTTGATGTCCCAGGTCGCCCCGGTGACAAACGACGCCTGTTCGGATGCCAGCAGGGCCACGGCCTGGGCGACAAACCCGGCTTCACCTAACTGGCCGACCGGGATCATTTGCAGCAGCCCGGCCATCTTCTCTTCCGGCACCAGGGCGTGAACCATCGGCAGATCCAGCGGCCCCGGGGCGATGGCGTTGACCGTCACGCCGGATTTGCTCAGCTCGCGGGCAAAGATTTTGGTCAGGGTCAGGATGCCGCCCTTCGAGGCCGCGTAGTGCGCCCCGGAGGCGGTGCCGCCGTTCTGTCCGGCTAATGAGGCCAGGTTGATGATGCGGCCGTAGCCGCGGGTGGCGAAGTAGCGCCCCAGGGTCTGGCAGCCGACAAAGGTGCCGCGCAGGTTGGTGGCGATCACCCGGTCGAACTCCTCCACCGCAATCTCCATCACCGGGGTGGCGAGAGTCAGGGCAGCGTTGTTGACCAGCACCTGCAGGCTGCCGAAGCGTTCAATGGTGGCGTCGAGCGCCTGCGTGAAATCCTGCGGCTGGCAGATATCCAGCCCTAGCGCCAGCACCCTGCCCTGACCGTCATCGAGACGATCTGCGGCTTCCCGGGCGCGAGCCACATCGACATCGGTCAGCACCACCTGGTAGCCCTGCTGCAGCAGATGTGCGGCAATCGCGTTGCCCAGACCGGCGGCCGCGCCGGTCACTAATACGGTTTGCGTCATGAAGGGCTCCTCAGAGGATGTAGCCGATGCTGTGCAGCACATCGTCGCTGTTGACCAGGCGGATCACCTTCTGGGTAATCAGCAATCTGCCGTCCTGCGGCTTCAGGTGCCAGGTAATGTCCGCCGCGTAGTGGCGGCTGTGGCCTTTGCGGTGCTCCCACAGGGATTGCGCCCCGCGCACCACGATCAGATCCTCGCCGGACTCCAGCAGGCGGAAGCGCGACAGGGTGCGCAGGGTTCTGGCCCGCGGCGTGGTGGAGATCGACTCCCCGCTGTAGAGGCGCTTCACCCGGCGCTCGCGCATGTGGTGATCGTCGCAGGCGTAGTTGAGGCTGTTTTTGAAATCTTTCTCGTTCGGGTCGATGGGCACCACGTACAGGCCGTCACGCTGCCACAGATCCAGCCAGGCGTTAAACTCGCCCTGGTCCAGCAGATCGCCTTCGAGGTTGATTACGAACATCGCCGCGAACAGCACAGAATCTGGCGTCATCATTTTTCGCTCTCCGTCATTAACTTTTTCCACTGCTGGTAGGCCGCGCGCATTCCGGTTTCGGCGCTGACGTCGCTGCGCAGGCCGTCGTCGGTGCGGTACTCACCGGCCAGGCCGCGGTTGAGCATGATCCACAGGTCATCGCCTGCCGTGGCCCCGCGCTGAACGCGCTCCCAGGCCTCGGAGTCATCCGGGGTGCCAAAGCCCATCGGGCCCTGGAAGTGTTCGTGCAGACGCAGACGCGCCTGGTTGGCAATTTCCGGCCCGCCGTCCATGGTGATCACCGCGTGGTGAATCTCGGTTTCCATCACCGAGATCGGCTGCAGAACGCGGAAGAAGGCCATCGAGCAGGCGATATTCGGGAACAGGTTGAGGTTGAAGCCGGAGCCGCCCACCGCGCGCACGATGCGACGCACCTGCTCTTCGTCGTGCTCTTTGCGCAGTTCGTCCGCCAGTTCGACAAAGCGCTCCGGGATTGGCGCATCGAGGTTCGCCTCCAGATCCACCAGCTCGGGGATCATCACCATCACGCTGTGGCCGTTGCCGAGATCTTCGACATAGCCGCTGCCGTCGACAAAGTTGAGCATCTCTTCGGTCTGCTTATCGACCGAGCTGAGGAAGGAGCGGTGCACCACCGGGAAGTGGTAGCCGTCGGTGGTGTTCTCCAGCTGGATCTTCCAGTTGCCCGGGAAGCGGAAGCGGTGTGCAGGGCCGGTTTTGATCGGGTAGCCTGCCCCCTGCTTCATAAACAGATCCATCCACTTCTTCGCCGCGCCGAGGAAATCCTCCAGCGGTTCGATCTGCTCGTTGAAGGTGGCGAACACCATCCCGGCATACTGCTCGGTACGCAGCGATACCAGCCCCAGTTCGTTCTTCTCCAGCTGGTCGGCATAGCTTTCCGGGTGCGGGACGCCTCGCAGGCTGCCGTCGAGAGCGTAGCCCCAGCCGTGGTACGGGCAGACGAAGCTGTTGGTTTTGCCGCTGCGGTGTTCGCAGACGGTGGCCGCCCGGTGGCGGCAGCGGTTCAGCAGGGTGTGAATGGCCCCTTTGCGGTCGCGGACCACGATCACCGGCTGGGTGCCGATCTCGGTGGTTTTGAAGCTGCCGGTCTCCGGGATCTCGCTGACGTGCGCCACCCAGACCCAGGTCTTCGTGAAAATACGGTCCAGCTCCAGCTGGAACAGCTCGTCGGAGGTGTAGAGCGAGGTGTGTACCCGGTCGGCTTTCACCAGCGCCGCAATCTCTTCCCGGCTCGGGATGGTCGCGCTGGTGTCGATATTTTTGACATTGATGATGTGGTCACACTGCATAATCTGTCTCCTGCTCGTCGTCGAGGTTCTCGTTGTTGTCAGGTACCGGGAGCGCATCCGCCGACTGCCAGTGGCTTACCGGCCTGCTGAACAGGTTGCGGGTGGTGAAATGGTGCATGGTCATCTCACCCGCCTCGCGACGGAAAATAATCTGCAGCTCGGCGGCGTTCAGGTGCGCGCCACCCGCGGTAAAGGCGGAGGTTTGCAGCATCAGCCAGCGGCCGTGCAGCTCGCCGTAGGCATCCTGATACAGCGCTTCCGAGCATAAAAAGTGGCCGTTCAGGCTGAAGTGCGCAGGGTGGCGGACGTAGCCCGCCATCATCGCTTTAATCGCTTCGCGCCCCTGGTGTCTGCCCAGCCGGGTGGCGTAGGGCTCACCCACCCCTTCCCAGCAGGCGTCTGCGCTGAACAGAGCCCCGATGGCCTGCACCGTCGCCATGTTGTCCAGCCGATCGCACAGCCGCATGTAGTTGCTGATACAGACCCGGGCTGCCTGCTGATCTTCCAGCTGCTGTAAACGCAGCGCATCCTGTGGGCTCATGATCGGCTCCGTTACTGAATGATCAGTTCACGACCGACGCGGGCTTCGATCTTGCAGTACTTCCACAGCTTGCTCTCGCCGTCGCCCACCGGGGTGGTGCGGAACAGATTGCAGGCGGCCACCACGCTGTCGAGGTTGTCGGCATCGGCCAGCACGTAGGTGGTCCACGGCGAGGTCGTGGACGGGCCCACCATCAGACGATCGTCATCCATGTTGCCGATCACCCGGATGCCCTGGGTTTCGTCGATGCCTTTCATCATCACGCCGAACGCGCCCCACACCTGTTTGGCTTCCGCCGGGGTGGCATCAAAAAAGTTCTGGTTCACGCCGATGCAAAACAGCACGCGTAAGGTTGTTGTCTGGCTCATCTGTTGCTCCTTTCGTCAAAATTACAAATAACCCGGCAGAGGCTGGCCACCGAAGTAGACCGTACCGGCGTTGAGATAAGAGAGATCGCCCATAAAGGCGTGCTGGGTGATCACCATGGTGTCGCGCACGTAGCGCTGCAGCGGGCTCTTCATGGTGATGCCGCCCATGCCGTTCAGCGCCAGCGCCTGACGGGTGACCTCGGCAGCCACGCGGGTGACGTGGGTGGAGGAGAGTCGCAGGGCGTTGATCTGCTCGCTGGCGGGTTCATCCCCGGCGAGGATGCCCTGCCAGACATCGTCGATGGCGTCGTAGAACCAGGCCCGGGCGGAGCGCAGATCCGCTTCGCAGCGGGCAATCTGCATCTGCGCCTGCGGACGGTCGGCCAGCCGCGGGGCACCGGTCACCGACTGCTGACGATGGGCAATGGCATAGATTTCATTCAGGGCGGCGCGGGCTACGCCGAGCGCGACCACCGACAGCACCTGGGTGGCGAGGGAGAGCACCGGATAGCGATACAGCGCCCCGTCGAGGTTCAGCGCCCCGCCACGCACGAAGGTCCACTCCCGGGGCACAAAGGCGTCGTTAACCACCAGATCGTGGCTGCCGGTTCCGGCCAGCCCGACGGTGTTCCACACCGGGTCGATCTGGACGCTGTCGCGCGGCAGGACCGCCATGCGCGGCAGGGATTCACCGCTCTCCGGCATAATGCCGACGCCAAACACCGACGCGCCCATGCTGCCGCTGGCAAAGCCCCAGCGGCCGGTCACGCGGTAGCCGCCGTCGGCCAGCACCGCCTTCTGCGGCGGGAAGATGCCGCCAGCGAAGACCACGTCCGGGCCGTCGCGGTAGAGCGCTTTCAGGGTGTCCTTTGGCAGCGCGCCGAGATAAAACGGGCTCATACCGAAGCTGGCGACCCAGCCCGCGGAGCCGTCGGCGGTGGCGATCTGCTCGATCAGCTCGCAGAACTGCGCCGGGGAGCACTCCTCGCCGCCGTACATTTTGGGGACCAGCGCGCGGTAGACGCCGACCTGCTTAAACCGGGCGATGATGTCGTCAGAGATATGACGCTGTTGCTCAAAATCGGCGCTGCGGGCCGCAACGTCATTCAGCAGTGGAACGAGCTCCTCACGAACATGAACGGCTGACATAGCTTCCTCCCGAAAAGAGTGTGCGGCCCGCAGAGAGACGAGCGCTGCCGCAATGAGTGGTACTCACTGAGTTATTGTTGAAACGGTGTTCGTTAAAACGGGATGGTTAGCGGCGTCGTCGTTCAGCCAGCCATTCGGCGGCCTGCACCAGCAGGCCCTCCTGACCTTTGGCGGCGACCAGCTGCAGCGCCACCGGGCGACCGTGCAGCTCACCCATCGGCAGGGTCAGCGCCGGGTGGCCGCTGAGGTTGAACGGACGCACCAGCCGGGTGAGGTTGACCACGCTGAGCGGATCCTGCGCCTCTTCCAGGGTTGGCGGCAGTTCCGGCAGGGTGGCCAGCGCCAGCAGCGGGGTTTTCGCCAGCCGGGCATCGACCTGGGCGGTAAATGTCCGGCGGATATCTTCTGCGCGCTTCAGGGCGTCAGCACCGATATCGGCCCCGGCGCGGATGCGGGTTGCCACGTCGGCGGAGACGCGCATATCGCTTGATAACGGGCTAAAGGCCTGCCAGTTTTCGTGGCTGATTAAGGTCAGTCCGGCGCGGTGGGCATCCCCCAGCAGGGGCAGCTCCGTCTGCTGCGGGCAGAGGTCGAGCTGTGCCAGGGCACTCAGCAGCAGGGAATCTATTTCGCCGGTGGCGGTCGTGACAAAGCCGATGGCAGGCAGCGCGGCCATCGGCGCGTCGACCGGAATAGCCAGACGGGTCAGCGCCTGGCGCAGAACGTCGGCCCGGCGGGCAAAGATACCCACGCAGTCCAGCGAGCTGTGGGCGGGCATCACCCCTGCCCGGCTCAGCCGTCCGTAGGTCGGTTTCAGGCCGAGGATCCCGCAGCAGGCGGCAGGCATTCGCACCGAGCCGCCGGTGTCGGTGCCGAGAGCGAAATCCACCTCAGCGGAGGCCACCACCGCGGCCGAGCCGCTGGAGGAGCCGCCGGGGATCAGGTCGGGATAGCGCGGATTAACCGGCGTGCCGCTCCAGGGGTTGATCCCGGTGACGCCAAACGCCAGTTCGTGCAGGGTAGTCTTTCCGGTCAGGACGCACTCCTGTCCGAGCAGGGTCGCCACCACGTCAGCATGCTGTTCCGCCGCCGGGTTGGCTGCCAGCGCCGGGCAACCGGCACGGGTCGGGTAGCCCGCGATGTCGAGGGTGTCTTTCACCGCGAAGCAGAGGTCGCCCTCGCCAAGGGTAAACCGTGCTACGTAACCATTGCTCTCAGTAACAGGCTGCATAATTCGCACCTTAACCAGAAAAAACGAATCATATTCGGGCGGAGCAGTCTGCGCTGCGATTCGACCCACGTGAACTCAGGTCAATCATGGAAGATTTAGATGAATATTCAAGTAATTTTTCACGTTAATTTTACGTAAAAATAACATGGAAACATTTTTATAACACCTGAGAGAGGGAAGGTTATGATGATGATAAATAACAATAAACAGGACGCGGAAATGAAAAAAAAGCCGCCCTGAGGTTCAGGGCGGCCAGTGTTTAAGTGGTTGTTTTATAGTGGATTATCTGGAATTTTTAAGGCTGTCACAAAACCGCAATTCTCTCAGCGGTGCCCTCAGAGCTCGTTCAGATTATCGAGCACTTTCGCCAGGGAGAGGTTCATTTTTTCCATCTGGGCGGCGGTCATGCCTTTAAAACCCTTCTCAAAAACCTTGCTGGTAAGACGGTGCGCCTCGGCCACTTTTTCCCGTCCGGCACCGGTAAGCATCACCTCGGTGACCCTGGCGTCCTGAACGCTGCTGGCGGTGGTCACCAGGCCGTCATCGCGCAGGCGACCGACGATTTTGGTCACGGTCGGCATTTTGGTCATCGCATATTCGGAGATCTGCGAGATGCTGGCCTTACCGTACTGCTCGGTGATCATCAGCACCCGAAAGCGGGAAACATCGAGCTGCACCTTTTTCAGGGTAATTTCCATTACTTGCGTGTAGCGCGCATAGACATTAACGATCCAGTAGAACGGGAACTCTTCGCGATGAAAAGAGGAGCCGCTGTCTGACGATGGTGTGGTTTGACTCATGAAATGACGTTCCAGAAGTGATGCAATGGCGGCAATTATACCCACTATTGTCCGCCCGCTATAGCCTCTTCACCTCCTGCGGCACCTTCTCTTATTACCTCTGCGCCACGAAAGCCGATCGACATCGCAATATGATTCGAAAACGCTACGTGATTAACAATTGCGTATCATTTTTCAAACATAACATTGACGTTTATGTGTGCGATTTCCTATACGTTAGCGCACGTGTTCAGGTTGCACGAAAAAACAATACCCATAACCGCAATGTGGAGCTTTTCATGAACGAGAGTCCATCGCTGGAACAGACACGCAGTGACGTGCTGGCTCCCCCTTCGCCTGCTGACGCCGCGCTCGATCCGCGTCAACAGCGGGTGATTAAAAAGTTATTCCGCAGACTGATCACTTTTTTGTTCATCCTGTTCGTCTTCTCGTACCTCGATCGCATCAACATCGGCTTTGCCGGGCTGACGATGGGCAAAGATCTGGGCCTCACCAGCACCATGTTTGGCTTAGCGACCACCCTGTTTTACGTCATGTATGTGATTTGCGGGATACCGAGCAACGTGATGCTGAGCGTAGTGGGTGCGCGGCGCTGGATCGCCATTCTGATGGTGGTCTGGGGGATTGCGTCCACCGCCACCATGTTCGCCACCGGCCCTGGTAGCCTGTATGTGCTGCGGATGCTGGTGGGGATCGCTGAAGCGGGCTTCCTGCCGGGCCTGCTGCTCTATTTAACCTTCTGGTTCCCGGCGCACTACCGCGCCCGCGCCAACGCCCTGTTTATGATTGCCATGCCGGTGACCATGGCGCTGGGCTCGCTGGCCTCCGGGTACATTCTCAACCTTGATGGGGTGATGAACCTGAAGGGCTGGCAGTGGCTGTTCCTGCTGGAAGGTTTCCCGTCGGTGATTCTGGGCTTTGTGGTCTGGTTCTGGCTGGACGACAGCCCGGATAAAGCCCGCTGGCTGACCCAGGATGACAAAGCCTGTCTGAAGGAGATGCTGGAGGCGGATCGCCTGAATGCGGAGAACACCCAGCAGCGGGAGCGGGCGGCGCTGGCGCCGAAACAGGGCAGCCTGATGCGGGAACTGTTCACCCCGACCATCATGCTCTACACCCTCGCCTACTTCTGCCTGACCAACACGTTGAGCGCCCTGAGCGTCTGGACGCCGCTGATCCTGCGCAGCATCAGCGAGGAGAGCAGCAACGTGACCATCGGGATCCTGAGCGCCATCCCGCAGATCTGTACCATCGTGGCGATGGTATGGTGGAGCAAGCGTTCCGACAAGCGCAACGAGCGTAAGGTCCACACGCTGCTGCCGTACCTGTTTGCCGCCGCAGGCTGGATCCTGACCGCCACCAGCCACGATCCGATGCTGCAGTTCACCGGGATCGTGATGGCCTCGTCCGGTGCCTTTGCCGCGATGGTGATCTTCTGGACGACGCCGGACCGCTCAATTTCACTGCGGGCGCGCGCCGTGGGGATTGCGGTGATCAACGCCACCGGGATGACCGGTGCCGCGCTGGGGCCGCTGCTGATGGGGCTGATGAAGGACATCACCGGCAACTTCAACGCCGGGATCTTTATGGTGGCCGGTTTCCTGGTGCTGGGCGCAGTAGTGATTGCGTTGATTCCGATGAAAAATACCGCGCAGCAGTAGTGGCAACGCCGGGTGGCGGCTACGCCTTACCCGGCCTACAAAACATGGTTCTCTGGGATAAAGCAATGAAGAACGTTTCAGTGGATAAACAACTTAAAGCGGCTCCCTGGTCCGGCTGGAAATCGCTGAGGCGTTTCCTGTAGGCCGGGACGAGGCGCAGGGACGCGCCGAGAGGGCATAGCCTGCAGGGATGCAGGCTGGTGCCCGACCCGAAAGCCGGAAGGAATAAGCCGAAGGGACCGCGAAGCGGCGATTTTCTTGCCGGAAGCCCGGGTCGCCAGGGTGGTGGCGATTGAGCCACCCTGGCACGTTCACCGGTTCCGTTGTTACAGAGCAGCACGGCTCTGGAAGTGAACGGAATTACCACCAGTGCGGCATATTCCCCTCACCCTAACCCTCTCCCAAAGGGAGAGGGGATCGTCCGTACTCAGTGTTAAATTACTCCGCCGCGACCGGTTTCACCCGTACCCCGGCAAACACCATCACCATCGCCGCGACCAGAAGCACGCCGCTGGCGGTGAATACCCCGCTGGCACCGTTGAGATCGAACACCGCCCCGCCCCCTGCCGCACCCGCGCCGATCGCCAACTGGATCGCGGCAACCATCAGTCCGCCCGCGCTTTCGGCCTCGTCGGTAACGGTGGTCGCCAGCCAGGTGGACCAGCCCACCGGCACCAGACCGAAGGCAAAGCCCCACAGGCTCACCAGCAGACCGTCCACCAGCGCCAGATGCCCAAAGGCCACCATCAGCAACGCCAGGATCCCCATCGCAAAGGGCACCAGCGCCAGAGTCAGGCGCAGGTTACGCGCCAGCAGATGCCCGGCGATGGAGGTACCGACGAAGTTCGCCACGCCGAAGCCGAGCAGGATCAGGGAAATAGTTTCCACGCTCGCCTGCCCCACCGTCTCGAGGAACGGACGCAGATAGGTAAAGAAGGCGAAGTGGCCGCTGAAGATTAGAATGGTCGCCAGCAGGCCACCGATCATCCCCGGACGACGCAGAACCCGCCACAGCGTGCTGAGGCTGCCGCTGTTTTCCGGACGCATCGACGGGAGTACCCACAGCTGCCACAGCAGAGCCAGCGCGCTGGGTACCACGCAGAGGATAAAGACGTTGCGCCAGCCGATCAGGCTGCCGAGATAGCTGCCCAGCGGCGCAGCCACCACGGTGGCAATCGACACCCCGGAGAAGATAATCGCCAGCGCCTTCGGCACGTCGCTGGCGGGCACCAGGCGCATCGCGGTGGCGGTGGACATCGCCCAGAAGCCGCCAATCGCCACGCCGAGCAGCAAGCGCCCCATCAGCAGAACATGCAGCGACGGCGCGAAGGCGACCAGCAGGCTGGAGACAATTTGCAGCACCGAAAAGAACATCAGCACCCAGCGACGGTCGATGCTTTTAGTTGCAGAGGTGATCAGCAGGCCGGTGACCAGCGCCACCAGCGCGGTGGCGGTGACAGACTGCCCGGCCACCCCCTCGCTGACGCCGAGACTGGCGGCCATGGGCGTCAGCAGGCTGGCGGGAAGAAACTCGGCGACGATCAGGCCGAAGACCCCCAGCCCCAGCGACCAGACCGCTCGCCAGGCGGGTCTGGCCGGGGCGGTGGCCTCGTTTGCGGCGATGGATGAATGCATTTGTAATACTCCCCTCAGGAAAATGTGACGTATGTCGCAAAGCATAGATAGTTCACCACGGACGATCTATGACATATAATCTTCACTTATTGATTATTCGTCCGGGAATAGAGAAATGACGCTACAGTCGCCTGATTTGATCAGTGAATTGCTGCGCGGAATGCGCCTGTCGGGGGTGAAGTACCGCCGGATTGAGGCCAGCGCGCCCTTTGGCGTGGCCTTCAGCACGGCCGCGGGAAAAGCGCAGTTCCACTTTATCAGCCGCGGTCCGGCGGTATTGCGGATGCACAGCGGGGCGCGTTTTGCGCTGAACAGCGGCGATGCGGTGTTTATTCCCAACGGCGATGCCCACGCCCTGCTCTCCGGGGATGACGCGACGGTGACGCCGGTTTCGGCCTTTCCCAGCGAGCCGATCTGCGGCAGCGTCAGCGATATTCACTGCGAGCCCTGCCCTGACAGCGACAACGTGGTGATATTCAGCGGGTGTATGGATTTCGATCTTGGGGGAATGCAGCCGCTGATCAAGGCGATGCCGGAGGTGATGATGGTCAGCCGTCTGATGACCACCTGGCCGGAGATCCATCCTCTGCTGGAGGCGATGGAGCGCGAGTCGATGACTCGTCAGGTGGGATTTGCCGGGATCCTCGCCCGGCTGGCGGACGTAGTAGCGGCGCTGATCGTCCGCGGCTGGGTTGAAGCCGGGTGCGGGAAAGCCACCGGCTGGATCCAGGTGCTGCGCGATCCGCGCCTCAGCCGGGCGATCTACGCCATGCACCAGCAGCCGGGCGTGAACTGGAGCGTGGCGGAACTGGCAAAGGAGGCAGGCACCTCGCGGTCGGTATTTGCCGAGCGGTTTCTCTCGGCCACCGGCACGACACCGGCGAAATACCTGACCGAGCTGCGGATGCGGCTGGCGATCCAGTATATCGGGCAGGAGAATCAGGCGATTGAGACCGTGGCGCTGCGCCTCGGTTACGGCTCGCTGGCGGCATTCAGCCGGGCGTTTAAGCGGATTGTCGGCCAGTCGCCGGGCGCGTTACGCGAAGCCGGTCAGACTCCACAGGAGATCTGACCGGATTGATGAGCGGTTAAAGCCAGCTCTGCTGCGACGGTGTACCTTCGCTGCGCTCTTCACGCGGCAGCTCGATGGTGAGCGTGGAGAGATGTTTTGACCACAGATCGGCCACCCATTTCACGCCGCGGGCGGTAAAGCGCGCCTGAGACCAGGTGTGCTGGTTTTCGCCCACGCCGCTGTGCAGCGTAAAATAGCCCGCGTCGATATGGTGCTGCGGCGGAACCAGATTGCCGCCGACGCGCTGCATGATATTGCGCTCCAGCAGGAATTCGCGGAACTGCGGCTCTTTGGCTTTCAGCATTTTACAGAGCTGACGAAAACCCATCGCCTCTTTCACTCTGACGAACTGGTCAAAAAACACCGCCTTTGGGGCCCAAAGGGCAAGCTGCTCCTCCGCCCGGTGGCATTTTTCATACTGCTCGGCCCAGGCGCGGGCCGCCGCTGCCGGGTTGGTAAAGTCCGGGAGATTGGCGTTTCTTTCACGCTCCTGCCAGCGATCCAGCATGGCAGCCGTGAAGCCCGGGGAGATGCGTGAAACCGTCAGCAGGGAGTCTCGTTTGTTGAGCAAAAACTCCTGCCGCGTTTCACCTTCGCGCTCGTACAGACTGGCCGTTACCGGCTGCGAAAGACGCTGCGCTGTTTCCAGGCTCTTCACCATGCGCTTCACCTCGGTATGAGCAATACCGGTCATCTTCGCGATTTCGCGGCTGCTGATAGTGGCAAGCGGGTTGTTGGACTGGAAAGTTTGAACAGGAATTACCATAGGTTTCACCCCTCACTCATACATTACTCGGGTAATTTGCTCTAATAGTATACAAATACCTGTTCAAATATCCAGTATAATTTTTAAGCATATCCTCTGAAAAGCAGGCCACGCCTAAGTTCCCGTAATCAGGACGTTTTTGGCGACGGCGCCAGGCTTTCCAGTTCCCGCGCATCATGGCTACAGAAAAAAGTGATGTCGTTGGCGTGCGAACAGGAGAGCTCGCGCAGCCGCTGCTGGTTGCGCCGCCGGGCATCGTTGTCCATCGCCATCATCCACTGGTAAAAGCGCAGCCCGGGGGTACAGTGGCGTTGCGGCTGGCGCATCTCATCCCGGTAAAACCAGGCGTCGCCACCGTGCAGCAGCCACCCCTGCGGCTGCTGGATGGCAATCCCGGCGTGACCCGGCGTATGCCCGGCCAGCGGCACCAGCAGGATCTCCGGCGGCAGTCCGTTCAGCGCCGTGACTGCGTCGAAGCCAAACCAGCGCTCGCCCTGCACCTGATAACCTTCCCAGCCAGAGGTGGCGCTCCACTGTCCGGGACGATAGCGCTCCCGCTGCAGCCAGCTGTGGCGCTGCTGCGCCGTGTCGATCTCCTGCTGCATTAAGTGGATGCGCGCGTGAGGGAAGTCGGTCAGCCCGCCCGCGTGGTCGAAATCCAGGTGCGTCAGAATGATATGGCGGACGTCCGCCACGCTGAAGCCCAGCGCCTCGACCCGGGCGCGTGCCGTGAGCGATTCCCGGCGCTGAATGTTATTCAGCACCCGGAAAAAGCCCGACAGCCGGGATGGGTCGCGCACGTCCCCTTGCCCGAAGCCGGTATCCACCAGCACCAGCCCGTCGCGCTCGGTTTCAATCAGCAGGCAGTGGCAGACCAGGTGCGCATGCAACCCCTTGCTGAAACCGTCGTAAAATGCGCCGCCAAGCGGGCACATGCACCCGCAGTTAAGGTGATGGATCTTCATCTCGCCTCCTCATCAAGGTGATTGCGTCTGCTGGCTCTGCTCGGACGTGCCAAAATGGGTGGTGTCGCCGTGGCCGTGTTCACCGCTGCCCTGCCCGCGCCGGAGTTGGATCACCTGGCCCTGCTGCCAGGCATCGGCCCCCTTCGCCACCGGGTGGGCCACGATATCGGCGCGCTGGCGTTTGATCGCCTGGGTATCGATCCCCAGACGGCGATCGCGATCCGCCAGCAGCGCCGGATCGAGTTGCCCTTCCCCGGTAAAGCCCATCATCAGGGCCGGGATGCCAAGCGGCAGAGTTTTGTCGCGATCCGTGTGCCAGGTGTGCCAGGTTTTGCCGTAGGTGTTGACGATTTTGCTCATCAGCGCCTTGTCCGCCACCGCCGGCAGGCCGGGTGCCACCAGGCTGCCCGATTTCACTTCGTACTGATGGCTGTGCCAGAGCTTTTTCTCCTCCGGCGGCAGGGTGTTAAACAGGCGTTCGCTGATGATGTACTCGACGCCCATCAGTCGGGCATCTTTCGTATTGCCGTCATAAATGACCGCCTGCATGACATCTTCGTTAAGCACCGTCACATAGTGATGGGCCTCCATCTGCCCGTTTTTATCCCCACTGTAAAAATGAAAACCGTCGAGGTACGCGCTGATGGCCTCCACCGGCGGGCGGGACTGGATCACCTGGGCACCCGTTTCCAGAGTACGCATTTTGGCGGAGGTGCTTTCACCAGGGATGGGGGCCTGCGGCGGTGAGTTGTTCGCCCCGCAGCCGACAAGAAGCAGGATGGCTGGAACGATCAAAGGTAACGATTTCATTGGCACTCCCTTTCACTTATCCTGGTTATGAAGGTAGTGCAGATGCAGGGATTGATCCGGCATATATGTGAAAAAACAGCGGCTTCGCTGTGATTCGTCCGCAACGGTAAATTGTCTGGTTATGCGCAAAATGCGCTATCCGACACGCTAAGTGGCTAAGATTCGTCTAAGGTTTTCAGGTGATTGATGACAGCGGTCACGCTGCCCAGCGAACTTAGGAGAACAACCATGATGAGACCTCAACGCCACCCTACACTGCGGCTGGCGATTGGCGGCATCCTGCTTGGGATCACCGCCTTCAGCTATGCGGACGAGCAGTCCAGCAGCCAGAAACAGCCCCCGGATATCCTGTTCGGCCCGCTGTTTAACGATGTGCAAAGCGCTAAACTCTTCCCCGATCAAAAAACCTTTGCCGATGCGGTACCGAAAAACGATCCTCAGGCGATCCTTGCCGATTACCATATGCAGCGCAAACAGTCCGGCTTCGACCTGCGGCATTTTGTCGACATGAACTTCACCCTGCCGAAGGAAAATGAAAAATACGTTCCGCCTGCCGGGCAGAGCCTGCGCGCGCATATCGACGGCCTGTGGCCGGTGCTGACCCGCACCACCTCCAGCGCCGGGAAGTGGGATTCGCTGCTGCCGCTGCCGAAACCTTACGTGGTACCGGGCGGACGTTTCCGCGAGATCTACTACTGGGACAGCTACTTCACCATGCTGGGGCTGGCCGAGAGCGGTCACTGGGATAAAGTCGCCGATATGGTGGCCAACTTTGCCTATGAGCTGGATAGCTGGGGCCATATCCCCAACGGCAACCGCAGCTACTACCTGAGCCGCTCTCAGCCGCCGTTCTTCTCTCTGATGGTTGAACTGCTGGCGACTCACGACAGCGAGGCGCTGAAGAAATACCGTCCACAGATGGAAAAAGAGTACGCCTACTGGATGGAAGGCGTGGATGCCCTCCAGCCGGGTCAGGCCAGCCAGCGGGTGGTGAAGCTGGACGATGGTGCCGTGCTGAACCGCTACTGGGATAATCGCGACACGCCGCGTCCGGAATCCTGGCTGGATGACATCAACACCGCGAAAAAATACCCGAGCCGCCCGGCGACCGAGATCTACCGCGATCTGCGCTCCGCCGCCGCTTCCGGCTGGGACTTTAGCTCGCGTTGGATGGACGATCCGCAGCAGCTGGGAACGATCCGCACCACCACAATCGTGCCGGTGGATCTGAATGCCCTGATGTTCAAGATGGAAAAACTGCTGGCGAAGGCCAGTCAGGACGGCGGGGACAGCGCGGCGGCCAGCCGTTATGAAGGTCTGGCGTCCGATCGTCAGAAAGCGATGGAGCGCTATCTGTGGAACGACAAACAGGGCTGGTATGCGGATTACGATCTGAAAACCAAACAGGTGCGCGATCAGCTGACCGCCGCAGCGCTGTTCCCGCTGTACGTGCAGGCGGCCTCGCAGGAGCGTGCGGACAAGACGGCCTCGGCCGCCGAGGCCCAGTTGCTGAAAGCCGGCGGGATTGCAACGACCAACGTCAACAGCGGCCAGCAGTGGGATGCGCCAAACGGCTGGGCACCGCTGCAGTGGGTGGCCACCGAAGGCCTGCAGAATTATGGCCATAAAAAAGTGGCGATGGACGTCACCTGGCGCTTCCTCACCAACGTGCAGCACACCTACGATCGCGAGCAGAAGCTGGTGGAGAAATATGATGTTTCCACGACCGGCACGGGCGGCGGCGGCGGGGAATACCCGCTGCAGGACGGTTTTGGCTGGACCAACGGCGTGACGCTGAAGATGCTGGATCTGGTTTGCCCGCAGGCCAACCCTTGCGACAAACTGCCGGCTACGCAGCCTGCGGCTAATGATGAACCGGCAACCACGACCCCTGCGGCTACCGGCAATCAACCGGCGGCCAATAGCGCACCGACCACCAGTGACCAACCGGCGGTAACAACGCCACCAGCGGCCAGTACCCCGTCTACATCACAGCCAGCGGCTAATGATGAACCGGCGCAAACGCAGAAAAGTGTCGGGCAGTAAGTTTTGAAGGCCGGGTAAGGCGTAGCCGCCACCCGGCAGTGTTACAGGGAAATCCACACAAAAAAACGGCTCTTACATAAGAGCCGTTTTTACGCGTGTCAGGCGCGTCGTACCATCCTGTAGACAAGAAGCACGAGAATGGCGCCAACCACGGCGACCAGAAAACTTTGCAGGTTAAATCCGGATACACTGCCGCCGATGCCAAACATCGTTGCCAGCCAGCCGCCGACAACCGCACCTACGACCCCAAGGATACAGGTCACAATAAAGCCGCCACCATCACGTCCAGGCATGATGAACTTTGCGATAACACCAGCAATCAGACCAAATACAATCCAGGCGATGATACCCATAGCGATGCCCTCTTGCAGAGTTAAGCTTGCGCAGAACACCTGTCCGCGCGAGTCATCTAAGTATAGGCAATAGTCGGAAAACCAGTTTGAGTACACTGACTTAATTGCGGCTCTGACGAAAAAAATAATTGCTGGTTTGTATTAAGTTCCGCAGGCCGGTGCCGATAACGCATCCACAGACTGTCATCTATCCAGGAGCCTTGGGGCGTGAGTAATTACAGTGAGCAGTTCCTGAAAACTAATCCGCTGGCTGTATTAGGGGTCATCCGCGACCTGCAAAAACAGGACGTTCCCGTGCGTATCAGCTGGGGGAACAACCAGTTCATCAGCAAAATTCTGGATGCAACGCCAGAACGACTGGTGATGGATTTGGGGAGCCAGGAGTACGAAAACCGCTCGGTGCTGCGCGCAGAGATCATTACCGTGGCCGCCGACACCCAGGGGGCAAAAGTGGAGTTCGACCTGCCGAAAGTGGAACAGGGAACTTACCAGGGACTGCCCGCCTTTATCACCGCCCTGCCGGCTTCGGTATGGTGTATCCAGCGCCGGGAGTTTTTCCGTATCAATGCCCCGCTGCACCCGGCCTACTTCTGCAAAGCCAAAATGCCGGACAAGAGCGTGATCCGTTTTCGTCTGCACGATCTGTCGCTGGGCGGCATGGGCGCGCTGATGGATAGCGCGAAGCCGGAGGCGCTGGTCGAGGGGATGCGCTTCTCGCAAATCGAACTGGATATGGGCGGCTGGGGTCGCTTCTTCTTCGATGCGCAGCTGATCACGGTGAGCGAGCGTAAGGTGGTGGACAGCAAAAACGAAACCATCACCACGCCGCGTCTGAGCTTCCGTTTTCTCAATGTCGGGCCGGGCCCTGAGCGTGAACTGCAGCGGATTATCTACTCGCTGGAGCGTGAAGCGCGGGAGCGCGCCAACAAGGTGCGCTAATCGCGACCGGGCAGCGCGATGCTGCCCGGCAACGGATTACATGGCGTCCATCGCCTTCTGTACCTTCCAGATATAGCGCGGTGCCTGCGGGGCGGGGTGATTGTTGACGACGTGCTCAAAGAACTCGTCTTTGTCCATGTCGTTGATCTCGGCAATCGCCTTTTTGCGATCCGAGGAGAAGGTGCGCAGCAGCGCGCCTGCCCCGTTAACGTAGGAGACCACCAGCGCATACTGCATCACTTCCGGATCCTCAATTCCCTGCAAGATCCCGTGCTCCAGAATGCTCAGGTAGGCGGTACCCATCGAGATATTGCGCTCCGGGTTTTTTAGCTCGCTGGTGGACGGCTGTCCGCTCCAGCCCATATGCCGGTAGACTTCACGCCCGGCGGTAGAGGCTTTCAGCTGCATCAGGCCCACTGCGTTCGATTTACTGACCAGATTCGGGTTCCCGCCCGACTCCACCGCAATGATGGCGGTCACCAGACGCGGGCTGACGCCCCAGGCTTCACCGGCTTTTTCGCTGATCGGCATCCACTGCATCGCCCGTTTCACCGGCACTTCCGGGTTCCATTCCGGTTTCTGGTAATCCTGCTTTGAACTGCATCCTGCAAGCAACACAATCAAAAAAGCAAACCATCTTAATTTCACGTCATCTGTCCTTATGGTCATTCATCGCTGTTACCCTATCCTCCGCTTGATGAAGGATGCGCTCAGGCGGCATGATATATACATTTAGATTTATAAGTCAGCAAGGAAATGCCATGTCTCAGTTTCATCTCATCGCACCATCAGGTTACTGCATTAACCAGGAAGCGGCCCAACGGGGCGTTTCGCGTTTACTGGATGACGGGCATCGGGTGCAAAATCAGACGATTATACCCCGCCGCCAGCAGCGATTTGCCGGAACCGAGGCGCAGCGCCTGAACGACATTAACGCCCTCGCCCACCTGCCGGGGGCCGACCAGATTGTGCTGGCGGTGCGCGGCGGATACGGTGCCAGCCGCCTGCTGGAGCAGATTGACTGGCAGGGGCTGGCCGACCGCCAGCAGCAGGATCCGCTGCTGATCTGCGGCCACAGCGATTTCACCGTCATTCAGCTCGGCCTGCTGGCGCTGCATAACGTCATCACCTTTAGCGGTCCGATGCTGGCGGGCAACTTCGGTGCACCGGAGCTGAACGCCTTCACCCTTGAGCATTTCTGGCGCGCGCTGCAAAACCCGACCTACTCCGTGGAGTGGCAGGGCGAGGGCCCGACGTGTGAACGCAAAGGCCAGCTGTGGGGCGGCAATCTGGCGATGGTGGTGTCGCTGATCGGCACCCGCTGGCTGCCCGCCATTGAGAACGGCATTCTGGTGCTGGAAGACATCAACGAGCACCCGTTCCGTGTGGAGCGCATGCTGCTGCAGCTGCACCACGCGGGGATCCTCGACCGCCAGCAGGCGATTGTGCTCGGCAGTTTTAGCGGCTCGGCGGCCAATGATTACGATGCCGGATACGATCTGGCGACCATGATCGACTATCTGCGCTCCCGGGTGTCGGTGCCGATTATCAGCGGGCTCGATTTTGGTCATGAACAGAAGACCGTCACTCTGCCGCTCGGCGCGCAAGCTTCGCTTGTTCACGCCGCAGGTAGGACCTCTTTAACCCTGAGCGGTCATCCGGTACTGCAGGCATAAAAAAAGCCGCTTAAGCGCCGGATTAGCACGCTGTAAGGGGCGTTAATATGGTAGGGTTTTAGTATCAGTCACCGCGTCACGCAGGGAGTACGCACACATTGGATGCCGCAGCAATAATCAGTCTTTTTATCCTGGGTTCAGTTCTTGTAACCTGTAGTATTTTATTGAGTTCATTTTCTTCTCGTCTCGGCATCCCCATTCTGGTTATTTTCCTCGCCATCGGCATGCTGGCGGGGGTTGATGGCGTCGGGGGGATCCCCTTCGATAACTACCCGTTTGCCTACATGATCAGTAACCTCGCCCTGGCGGTGATCCTGCTGGACGGTGGAATGCGCACGCAGGCCAGCTCGTTTCGCGTGGCGCTGGGCCCGGCCCTGTCGCTGGCGACGGTTGGGGTGCTCATCACCTCCGGCCTGACCGGGATGATGGCGGCGTGGCTGTTCCATCTGGATATCATGGAAGGACTGCTGATTGGTGCCATTGTCGGCTCCACCGACGCCGCGGCGGTCTTCTCACTGCTGGGCGGCAAAGGGCTGAACGAACGTGTCGGCTCGACGCTGGAGATTGAATCCGGCAGCAACGACCCGATGGCGGTGTTTCTTACCATCACCCTGATTGAGATGATCCAGCAGCATGAGACCAGCCTAAGCTGGATGTTCGCCTGGCACATCATTCAGCAGTTTGGCCTCGGGATCATCATTGGTCTCGCCGGAGGCTACCTGCTGCAACAGATGATCAACCGTATCTCGCTCCCGGCCGGGCTCTACCCGCTGCTGGCCCTGAGCGGCGGGATCCTGATTTTCGCCCTGACCACCGCGATGGACGGCAGCGGCATTCTGGCCGTTTATCTCTGCGGCTTCCTGCTGGGGAATCGCCCGATCCGCAACCGCTTTGGCATTCTGCAAAACTTCGACGGCCTCGCCTGGCTGGCGCAGATCGGCATGTTCCTGGTGCTGGGGCTGCTGGTGACGCCGTCGGATCTGCTGCCGATTGCCGTTCCGGCCCTGCTGCTGTCGATATGGATGATCTTCTTTGCCCGTCCGCTGTCGGTGTTTGCCGGCCTGCTGCCGTTCAGGGGGTTTAACCTGCGCGAGCGGGTGTTTATCAGCTGGGTGGGATTACGCGGTGCGGTGCCGATTATCCTCGCGGTGTTCCCGATGATGGCCGGGCTGGATAACGCCCGCCTGTTCTTTAACGTGGCCTTCTTCGTGGTGCTGGTGTCGCTGCTGTTCCAGGGCACGTCACTGTCGTGGGCGGCGAAAAAGGCCAGGGTGGTGATCCCGCCGGTGGGCTGGCCGGTCTCCCGCGTGGGGCTGGATCTTCATCCGGAAAACCCCTGGGAGCAGTTTGTTTACCAGCTCAGCGCCGACAAGTGGTGCGTGGGCGCCTCGCTGCGCGATCTGCATATGCCTGAAGAGACACGCATTGCCGCCCTGTTCCGCGATAACGCCCTGCTGCACCCGACCGGGAGCACCCGGCTGCGCGAGGGGGATATTCTCTGCGTGATTGGCCGCGAGCGTGACCTCCCGGCGCTGGGCAAGTTGTTCAGCCAGTCGCCGCCGGTGGCGCTGGATCAGCGCTTCTTTGGTGATTTTATCCTCGAAGCCAGCGCTAAGTTTGCCGACGTGGCCTTGATCTACGGCCTGGAGGAAGGGCTGGAGTATCGCGATAACCAGCAGACCCTGGGCGAGATTGTCCAGAAGCTGCTCGGTGCTGCACCTGTCGTGGGTGACCAGGTGGAGTTTGCCGGGATGATCTGGACGGTGGCGGAGAAAGAGGATAACGCGGTGCGGAAAGTGGGCGTGCGCGTGGCGGAGGATAGCGAGGAGTAACGTGCGGCCTAATGCCCTCACCCCAACCCTCTCCCACTGGGAGAGGGAGCAAACACTAAAAAGGGCAACTGACGTTGCCCTTTTGCATTTATATCGTGACTACCGGCACGCGTGGGGCCAACGCGGTTAACAGTTCGTACCCGATGGTGCCTGCTGCGGCGGCGACATCGTCCACTTTCACCTCATTCCCCCATAGCTCGACCGGCGTACCGATCCCGGCCTGCGGGCATGGCGTAAGGTCAATCGCCAGCATATCCATCGACACGGTGCCGACCGTACCGGTACGCACGCCGTCCACCCACACCGGTGTGCCGGATGGAGCAATGCGCGGATAACCGTCAGCATAGCCCCCGGCGACAATCCCGATCCGCTGCTCGCCCGAGGCGCGATAGCGACTGCCGTAGCCCACGGTATCCCCCGCTTTCAGGGTCTGAACGCCGATAATTTCACTGCGAAGGGTCATCACCGGCTTCAGGCCGCTGTTGGCGATATCCTGCCACTGCCCGGACGGTGACGCCCCATAAAGTACGATCCCCGGCCTGACCCAGTCAAAATGCGCCTCCGGGTGCCAGAGGGTGGCCGCCGAGTTAGAGAGCGAGCGCGGGCAGTCCAGCCCTTCCGCCGCCTGCTCGATACGCATCATTGGCTCCACAATGCCGTCCGTTTTTTCCGCATCGGCAAAGTGGGCCATCAGCGTCATCCCGCCGACGTTCTTCAGCGCCCGAAGTTGCTGCCAGACGCTGTGCACCCGCTCCGGCTGGAAACCGAGGCGGTTCATGCCGCTGTTCACTTTCAGGTAGATATCGAGCGGAGCGTGCAGCTTCGCATTCTGCAACGCCTTGACCTGCCAGTTGCTGTGCACGCTGGTGGTCAGGCGGTACTTATCAAACAACGGCAGTTCATCGCTATTGAAGAAGCCTTCGAGCATCAGGATCGGCCCTTTCCAGCCGCGCTCGCGCAGCAGGATCGCCTCTTCCAGATTGAGCATCGCAAAGCCATCGGCCGCGCTTAATGCGCTCCAGATGCGATCCAGACCATGGCCATAAGCATTGGCTTTGACCACTGCCCAGACGCGTGAAGCTGGCGCAGCGCGACGGACAATTTGCAGGTTATCCTTCAGGGCCTGCAGATCCAGCTGAGCCAGAACAGGACGGGACATGACGACTCCTTGTTAGTTATGCGCGCCGTGTAAATGTTGTGGACGTGACGGAGTGAACCCCGGACGGTAGCGCGCGACGCTTAAATCATCAAACGGAATGGCGGGTGTGCGCCCGGAGATCAAATCACTGAGTAACTGCCCGGAACCGCAGGCCATCGTCCAGCCCAGCGTGCCGTGACCGGTGTTAAGCCACAGGTTCTTAAACGGCGTGCGGCCCACCACCGGCGTGCCGTCCGGGGTCATCGGGCGCAGCCCGGTCCAGAAGGTCGCCTGTTCGATAAAGCCGCCCCGCGGGAACAGGTCGCCAACGACCATCTCCAGCGTTTCACGACGCGGCTGCAGCAGCTCGGTGTTAAAGCCGACGATTTCCGCCATGCCTCCCACGCGGATCCGGTTGTCAAACCGGGTGATCGCGATTTTGTATGTTTCATCAAGGATAGTTGAAACCGGGGCACCGCTGTCCTCTTTCACCGGGATGGTCAGGGAGTAACCCTTCAGCGGGTAGACCGGAATATCGACGATGCCCTTTAGCATGGCGGTGGAGTATGAGCCAAAGGCCATCACGTAGGCGTCGGCTTTCACCACCTCGTCGCCGCACAGCACGCCGTAGATCTTCTCCCCTTCGTACAGGAGCTTATCGACTGAGGTGTTGTAGCGGAATTTAACCCCCGCCTGCTCCGCCATCTGCGCCAGGTTCTGAGTAAAGAGCTGGCAGTCGCCGGTTTCGTCATTCGGCAGACGCAGACCGCCGGTCAGCTTGTGTGCCACTTCCGCCAGCGCCGGTTCAACCTGCGCCAGCTGGCTGGCTTCCAGCAGCTGATACGGCACCCCGGCGTCCTCCAGAACGGCGATATCGCGGGTGGCGTTTTCATACTGTTGCGCGGTGCGGAACAGTTGCAGCGTGCCCCCCTGGCGGCCCTCATACTGAATGCCGGTGGAGGCGCGCAGCGCTTTCAGGCAGTCGCGGCTGTACTCCGCCAGGCGCACCATCCGCCCTTTGTTTTCCATGTAGTGCGAGGTATCGCAATTGCGCAGCATCTGCCACATCCACTTGAGCTGGAACTGCGTGCCGTCAAGGCTGATCGCCAGCGGCGCATGGCGCTGGAACATCCATTTAATCGCCTTCAGCGGCACGCCCGGTGCCGCCCAGGGCGCCGCGTAGCCCGGAGAGATTTGCCCGGCATTGGCAGCGCTGGTCTCCAGCGCCGGACCCGGCTCACGATCGATGACGGTCACGTCGTGCCCGGCCTGACTCAGGTACCAGGCGCTGGTTACGCCAACGACGCCACTTCCCAGTATGACAACACGCATAGCCACTCCCTTAATAAGCAAAAGAACAATCTTCTGATTACATATTGATAACCCAGCTGAAAATATTATTCAACATAGGCCTTTTTTATGGTGACATATCTCACACCTTCCCCTGCTGACGCGGGTAGCGCGGTTTTGGCATCTCCTGCTGCGCGGCATTTTTAACCAGCATTTTATTCTGTTCGACACCCCTTTTTCGTCACGTGAAAAACGGGAAATCGCAAAGAAAAAAATAGCGTGCCAGCACGCTTTTGAATGGCGTGTTCTATGCTTGAAAAGAGGTTCTCCAGACAGAGAGAGCTACCAACAACGAGGGCGCGCTAATGGCTACCATTGATTCCATGAATAAGGACACCACACGTCTGAGCGATGGACCCGACTGGACATTCGAGCTGCTGGACACCTATCTGGCGGAAATTGACCGGGTGGCGAAACTCTACCGTCTGGACGCCTATCCCCATCAAATCGAAGTGATTACCTCAGAACAGATGATGGACGCTTACTCCAGCGTCGGGATGCCCATTAACTATACCCACTGGTCGTTTGGCAAAAAATTCATTGAAACCGAACGGCTGTACAAACACGGTCAGCAGGGGCTGGCATATGAGATCGTTATCAACTCCAACCCCTGCATCGCCTATCTGATGGAAGAGAACACCATCACCATGCAGGCGCTGGTGATGGCGCACGCCTGCTACGGACACAACTCGTTTTTCAAAAATAACTACCTGTTCCGCAGCTGGACCGATGCCAGTTCGATTGTCGACTACCTGATCTTTGCCCGTAACTACATTACTCAGTGCGAAGAACGCTACGGGGTCGAGGAGGTCGAGAAGCTGCTCGACTCCTGCCATGCGCTGATGAACTACGGCGTGGATCGCTACAAACGTCCGCAAAAAATCTCCCTGCAGGAGGAGAAAGCCCGGCAGAAAAGCCGTGAAGAGTATCTGCAAAGCCAGGTGAATACCCTGTGGCGTACCCTGCCGAAACGTGAAGAAGAAAAAACGGTAGTGGAAGCGCGCCGCTACCCTTCCGAGCCGCAGGAGAACCTGCTCTACTTTATGGAGAAGAACGCCCCGCTGCTTGAGCCGTGGCAGCGTGAGATCCTGCGCATCGTGCGTAAGGTGAGCCAGTACTTTTATCCGCAGAAACAGACTCAGGTGATGAACGAAGGCTGGGCCACCTTCTGGCACTACACCATCCTTAACCACCTGTATGACGAAGGCAAAGTGACCGAGCGCTTTATGCTGGAGTTCCTGCATAGCCACACCAACGTGGTGTTCCAGCCGCCTTACAACAGCCCGTGGTACAGCGGCATTAACCCGTACGCGCTGGGCTTTGCCATGTTCCAGGACATCAAGCGGATCTGCCAGAACCCGACGGAAGAGGATAAATACTGGTTCCCGGATATCGCCGGCTCCGACTGGCTGGAGACCCTGCATTTCGCGATGCGCGACTTCAAGGATGAGAGCTTTATCAGCCAGTTCCTGTCGCCGAAGGTGATGCGTGATTTCCGCCTGTTTACGGTGCTGGATGACGATCACAACAACTACCTGGAAATTTCGGCGATCCACAATGAAGAGGGGTATCGTGAGATCCGCTCCCGCCTCTCGGCCCAGTACAACTTAAGCAATCTGGAGCCGAATATTCAGGTCTGGAATGTCGATCTGCGCGGGGATCGCTCCCTGACGCTGCGCTATATCCCGCATAACCGCGCCCCGCTGGATAAAGGGCGTAAGGAAGTGCTGAAGCATGTCCATCGCCTGTGGGGCTTTGATATTATGCTGGAGCAGCAGAACGAAGACGGCAGCGTGGAGCTGCTGGAGCGGTGCCCGGTTAAAGGTAATATGTTGTAGCCTGTTTGCCGGGTGAAAAAAAACCTCTCAAGCGAGAGGTTTTTTATTTTAGCGCCCCTGAATCACCAGGTCGCCCGGCAGGGATTTCTGCATCCGGTGCCAGATCTCGCCGCTCTCACGGCCGTAGCGACGAACCGTTTCGTACACCTGGTCATGCATGCCTTCTGAGCAGAGCTCGCTCAGCTTATGGTAGAAGCCGAGCGCCAGGCTACGGGCTTCCGGATTGGCGAAGTAGTGACGACCGATACGGGTATAGAGCCCTTTCATGCCATTGAGGATCAGACCATAAATCGGGTTGCCGGAGGCAAAGGCCAGACCGCGGAAGACGTTGTAATCCAGCAGGGCAAAGGCGTCGGCGTGATCTTCCACGGCGGTGGCACGCGCCAGCACTTCCAGCGCCTTATCCGGGTGCTGGCGGAACGCCGTACGGATAAAGATGGTGGCGATGTTGGTACGCACGGAGAGCAGATTATCAATCAGCTGCGGGACGCTCTCGTGATCGAGGCGTGCCAGCGTTTCAAGAATATTCAGCCCCGACGTTTCCCAGAAGTTATTCACTTTGGTCGGTTTGCCGTGTTGGATCGTCAGCCAGCCATCGCGGGCCAGTCGCTGCAACACTTCACGTAAGGTGGTACGTGTGACGCCAATCAGTTCAGAGAGTTCGCGTTCTGCGGGAAGGATCGAGCCAGGAGGGAAACGGTTATTCCAGATGCTCTCGATAATGTACTCTTCCGCGAAACCCGCCGGGCTTTGCGCCTTTATGACCATAGTGAGTTTTCCATTAACTGCTTTTTACAAAATTCACTCATCATACCAGAGGCAGACAGAGGCAGATAGCGCAGCGAGGCGAGAAAAAAGGGATCGCCGTTTTATTTTTATCATTTAAAAGTCCGGCCCGCGCCCCTTGCCCGGCACGGTTTGCGTATACTTAAGCCGTAATTATGTGACGGGCAAGGAAATCTGTTGTGGAAATGTCTTATAGCCGCGCCCTGTGGCGCAATTTTTTAGGCCAGTCCCCCGACTGGTATAAAGTGACCCTGGTTGTTTTTCTGGTTCTTAACCCGCTTATCTTCGTTATCGATCCCTTCACCGCGGGCTGGCTGCTGGTCGCGGAGTTCATCTTTACCCTGGCGATGGCGCTGAAATGTTATCCCCTGCTGCCGGGCGGCCTGCTGGCCTTCGAGGCGGTGGCGATCGGCATGACCAGCGCCGAACATGTGAAGGAAGAGCTGGCGACCAATCTTGAAGTGCTCCTGCTGCTGATGTTTATGGTGGCCGGGATCTACTTTATGAAGCAGCTGCTGCTGTTTATCTTTACCCGCCTGCTGCTGAGCATCCCTTCGAAAACGATGTTGTCGCTCGCCTTCTGCATCGCGGCCGCCTTTTTATCGGCCTTCCTCGATGCGCTGACCGTGGTGGCGGTGGTAATCAGCGTTGCCGTCGGCTTCTACGGGATCTATCACCGGGTGGCTTCCGCGCAGCCGGAAGATAGCCTGCAGGATGACCACCACGTCGATGCCCAACAGCGCGAGGTGCTGGAGCAGTTCCGCGCCTTCCTGCGCAGCCTGATGATGCACGCGGGCGTAGGCACCGCGCTGGGCGGCGTGATGACCATGGTCGGGGAGCCGCAGAACCTGATCATCGCCAAAGCCGTCGGCTGGAATTTTACCGACTTTTTCCTGCGCGTTGCCCCGGTCAGCGTGCCGGTGCTGGTGTGCGGTCTGCTCACCTGCTGGCTGGTGGAGAAGTTTAAATGGTTTGGTTACGGCACCCTGCTCCCGAATCAGGTGCGCGAGGTACTGCGGCGGTATGATGATGAGAGCCGCAGCCAGCGGACCCGTCAGCAGAAGCTGGGGCTGATTTTCCAGGGGATTATTGGCGTCTGGCTGATTTTCGCCCTCGCGTTTCATCTCGCGGAGGTGGGATTAATCGGCCTGTCGGTGATTATCCTGGCGACCTCCTTTACCGGCGTAACGGACGAGCACGCCATCGGCAAAGCCTTTACCGAAGCGCTGCCCTTTACTGCCCTGCTGGCGGTATTTTTCGCGGTGGTGGCGGTGATTGTCGACCAGCAGCTGTTTGCGCCGATCATCCGCTACGTGTTGCAGGCCGAGCCGGATGCCCAGCTGTCGCTGTTCTATCTGTTTAACGGTCTGCTGTCGGCCATCTCCGACAACGTGTTTGTCGGCTCGGTCTATATCAATGAGGCCAAGACCGCGCTGCAGAGCGGCGCGATAGACCAGCAGCAGTTTGAGCTGCTGGCGGTAGCAATCAACACCGGGACCAACCTGCCCTCCGTCGCTACGCCAAACGGTCAGGCGGCGTTCCTGTTCCTGCTCACCTCGGCGCTGGCACCCCTAATAAGGCTCTCTTATGGCCGGATGGTGTGGATGGCGTTGCCCTATACGGTGGTATTAACCTGCGTCGGTTTGTTGTGCGTCAAAATTACCCTTATTCCTTTTACCCAATGGATGTTGCAGACGGGTATACTGACGGCGCATTAAGTGAGTCAGCCGGGTCGTTTACCGCCCGGTTGCACTTTCGAATGATAAATATCCGATTACGTTATATTTTGCGCGCTGAGGCTGGCGCGCGAATTGTTTTCGTTTACACTGCGCTTTCTATACCTGTTCCAGGGAAATGATTATGTTGAAATTTTTGAACCAATGCTCGCGTGGACGCGGAGCATGGTTGCTGTTGGCCCTGACCGCCTTCGCGCTCGAAATGGTGGCATTGTGGTTCCAGCATGTGATGATGCTGAAGCCCTGTGTGCTGTGTATCTACGAACGCTGCGCGCTGTTTGGCGTAATGGGTGCCGGCCTGGTCGGCGCCATCGCCCCGAAAAGCCCGCTGCGCTACGGCGCGATTGCCATCTGGCTTTACAGCGCCGGAAAAGGCCTTGAGTTGGCCTGGGAGCACACCATGATCCAGCTGCATCCGTCGCCGTTCCAGACCTGTGATTTTGCCGCCCGCTTCCCAAGCTGGCTGCCGCTGGACAAGTGGCTGCCGCAGGTGTTCGTGGCAAGCGGTGACTGCTCCGTGCGTCAGTGGGAGTTCCTGACCCTCGAGATGCCGCAGTGGCTGGTGGGCATTTTTGCTGCCTTCCTGGTCGTGGCGCTGCTGGTGCTGATTGCCCAGCCGTTTAAACCGAAGAAACGCGATCTTTTTGGAAGGTAAAAGCAAAACGGCAACTCTGTTGCCGTTTTTAATGTTTGCGCCCTCTCCCCGTGGGAGAGGGTTGGGGTGAGGGCATCAGACCGCACTCATAAAAAACCCGCCGAGGCGGTTTTTTTTATTAATTGCGGTTGGGATGATTCATAATATGGTCTTCCCAGTCCCGCACTTCGGATTCCCGCACCGCAATGTGGCGCACCGAGATCCGCTCGCCGTGCATGGCCGCTTTCGAGCCAGCCAGCAACGGGTGCCACTTCGGCAGTTCTTTCCCTTCCGCCAGCAGGCGATACGCACAGGTCGGCGGTAGCCATTCGAAGGTCGGCAGGTTGTCGCGGGTCAGCTTGATGCAGTCCGGCTCTAACTCGAAACGGCGCTCGTAGTTACGGCACTGACAGGTTTTGATATTCAGCTGATTGCAGGCGACGTTGGTGAAGTAGATTTCGTCCGAGTCTTCATCCATCAGCTTATGCAGGCAGCACTGCCCGCAGCCATCGCACAGCGATTCCCACTCGGCATCGGTCATGTTGTCGAGAGTCTTGCTTTGCCAGAAAGGGATTTCGCTCATAAGGATGTCCACACGTCAAAATAAAGCGCACCTTATAACCAGTCTGGCACCTCGATGCAAGTTTTGCCGCCCAAAAGGGGCGGCAAGCGGGGATTACAGCACGCGGGTTTTCAGTGACAGGCCGTTAACGGCCAATTCCAGCTCATCGCCGCCGGAGAGCGGGCCCACCCCTTCCGGGGTGCCGGTGAGGATCACATCGCCCGGTTTCAGGGTGAAGTAACGGCTCATATAGGCAATCAGCGGCACAATCTTGTGGATCATGTCGGCGGTGGAGCCGTGCTGGCGCACCTCGCCGTTCACCTTCAGGCTCAGGGTGGTGTTCTGCGGATCGTCGTTGAATTCCGCCACCGGCACGAAACCGGATATCGGGCAGGAATTATCAAAGCCTTTGGCTTTTTCCCACGGCTGGCCCGCTTTCTTCATTTTGCCCTGCACATCGCGCAAGGTCAGATCCAGCGCCACACCATAACCGGCAATCGCCTTCTGCACATGATCTTCAGAGGCCTGGCGCAGCGTGGCGCCAATCAGCACCGCCAGCTCCACCTCGTGGTGAACCGAGCCCAGCCCCTGGGGTAACGCCAGCGGCTGGCGGATATCACAGAGCGCCGTTTCCGGTTTAATGAATAGCACCGGCTCGTCCGGAACTGCACTTCCCATTTCCTGAATATGCTTAGCGTAATTACTTCCTACGCAGACGACTTTACTTACCGGATAATCCAGTAAGGCTCCTTGCCAGTTATGATGTTGATACATATACGTCCCCTGAACGGTTAATGTGACGCTGACAGATAATTCTTAAACTAATTTTTCCCCTGCGCCTCAAGATGCTGTTTGAGTAAATTCTCTTGCGGTGGAGGGAGTTGTAAATAATAGCCCTGTTCGGTTAAGGCGGTTTTGACTTTTTCAAGATCGGCGTTGCTCAGCTGTTTGCGCCCGTCAAGCGGCATCAGCATCACCAGCTGCGGCTTGCCGAAGCTTTTCAGCAGCGCCTCAGGCACGCGGGAAAAATCGTCCTTTTTTTCGACATACAGGTAGGTCTGGTCGCGCTGGGTACTTCTGTAGATCACACAAAACATATATTTACTCTGAATTAAGCGGGAGGGTGACTTGCCTCAATATAATTGTGACTATAACATGCCTGATACTCTTCGGAATATCACGGCGCACAGGTCGTGGTAAAAGCAAATTGAGTAAGGCCAGGATGTCAAACACGCCCATCGAGCTTAAAGGCAGTAGCTTCACCTTATCAGTGGTTCATTTGCATGAAGCAAAACCCGAGGTTATTCGTCAGGCGTTAGAAGACAAAATCGCCCAGGCACCCGCATTTCTGAAACATGCGCCCGTGGTCATTAACGTAAGCGGCCTCGAAGCGCCGGTTAACTGGCACCATTTGCAACAGGCGGTCACCGCTACCGGCCTGCGAATTGTGGGCATCAGCGGCTGCAAAGACGCTGAGCTGAAGGCCGAAATCGATCGGGCGGGTCTTCCGCTGCTGAACGAAGGCAAAGACAAAGCCCCGCGCGCAGAGCCCCCTGCCCCGCCAGAACTCCCTGTTACTCCTGTCACAAAAACGCGATTGATTGATCTGCCAGTGCGTTCCGGTCAGCGTATTTATGCGCCAAACTGTGACCTGATTGTGACCAACCACGTCAGCGCGGGGGCGGAGCTGATTGCGGATGGCAATATCCATATTTATGGCTCAATGCGAGGCCGCGCGCTGGCAGGTGCCAGCGGCGATCGCGATGCGCAAATTTTTTGTACCCACCTGGAGGCGGAGCTGGTCTCCATCGCAGGTGTTTACTGGCTGAGTGATAACATCCCGGCCGAATTTTCTGGCAAAGCGGCACGTCTGCGGCTGGCAGACAACGCTTTGACCGTTCAACCGTTGAATTGATCCCTTTTTAACAAGGAATTTCTATGGCACGCATTATTGTTGTTACTTCGGGTAAAGGAGGCGTTGGCAAGACCACCTCCAGCGCGGCCATCGCTACTGGTTTGGCCCAGAAGGGAAAGAAAACCGTCGTTATCGATTTCGATATCGGCCTGCGTAACCTTGACCTGATTATGGGTTGTGAACGCCGTGTGGTGTACGATTTTGTGAACGTGATTCAGGGTGATGCCACGCTGAATCAGGCAATGATTAAAGATAAACGTACCGACAATCTCTACATTCTTCCCGCTTCACAGACGCGCGACAAGGATGCGCTGACCCGTGAAGGCGTGGAAAAAGTGCTCGATGAGCTGAAAAAAATGGAGTTCGATTTCGTGGTCTGCGATTCACCGGCAGGCATCGAAACCGGCGCGCTGATGGCGCTCTACTTCGCCGATGAAGCGATCATCACCACCAACCCGGAAGTGTCGTCCGTACGCGACTCCGACCGTATTTTAGGGATCCTCGCCTCGAAATCCCGCCGTGCGGAAAATGGCGAAGAACCGATTAAAGAGCACCTGCTGCTGACCCGTTATAATCCGGGTCGCGTCAATAAAGGTGATATGCTGAGTATGGAAGACGTGCTCGAGATCCTGCGCATCAAACTGGTTGGCGTTATCCCGGAAGATCAATCCGTGCTGCGCGCTTCTAACCAGGGTGAACCGGTTATCCTCGACGCTAACGCAGACGCCGGTAAAGCGTATGCGGACACGGTAGATCGTCTGCTCGGAGAAGAACGTCCTTTCCGCTTCATCGAAGAAGAGAAGAAAGGTTTCCTCAAACGCCTGTTCGGAGGATAAGTTATGGCATTACTGGACTTTTTTCTCTCGCGGAAAAAAAGCACCGCCAACATCGCAAAAGAGCGTCTGCAGATCATCGTGGCAGAACGCCGCCGCAGCGACGCGGAACCGCATTACCTGCCGCAGCTGCGTAAAGACATTCTGGAAGTGATCTGTAAGTATGTGCAGATCGACCCGGAAATGGTGACCGTACAGCTGGAGCAAAAGGACGGGGATATCTCGATTCTGGAGCTCAACGTGACCCTGCCGGAAGCGGAAGAGTCACGTTCATAACCGTGCCTGTTGCCGGGCGGCGCTACGCTTGCCCGGCCTACAGATTCCCCATCGGGGCGATTACTGCGGATACGCTTCCAGTAGTGTATTCAGGCGATCGGCCATCAGTTCCCCGCGCCAGCCCGCCATCAGTTCCGGCGTCCCGTTCTGCGGTTTCAGCTTCCAGTGCGCGTTCAGCAGCTGGTTGATCTGACGACGTGAGGCCAGCAGCTCGGCGCTGACTTTGCTCTCCGCTGCCACTTCCTGCACCAGGGCTTTAATTGCCTTGAACGCTTTGCGATAACCCGGCATATCCATCAGGTTCAACAGCGGCTGCGGCAATGCCTCTTCCGGCAGCTCCTGCGCTTTTGCTACCAGCGCCAGCAGGGTTTTACCATGGTAGCGGATCTCCGAACCGGAAAGCCCGATGCTGTCCAGCTCCCCCAGACTGCCCGGCATATAACGCGCCACGGCCCACAGATGCTCTTCACGCACCACAAAGTTCACCGCCAGGTCGCGCTCGCGCGCCTTACGCAGTCGCCAGTCGGCCAGCAGCTGCAGACAGGCCAGCTGGCGGGTACGCAGCTGCCAGGCGTTGCTGATGTCGCGCCACGCCTCTTTCGGATCGGTGGTCTCCTGACGACGCAGCTGCGTCATCCGGCACTCATTCAGGGCGGCAGGCAGCCAGCCGGAGGCTTCGGCCTCTTTCATCAGCTGGCCGGCAATCGGCAGCAGGTAGAACACATCCGCCGCCGCGTAGTCGAGCTGACGTTCCGTCAGCGGGCGGGCCAGCCAGTCGGTGCGGGATTCGCTCTTGTCGATCGCCAGCCCGGTATACTCCTCCACCATGGCGGCAAAGCCCCATGACAGCGGGCGACCGGCAAAGGCGGCGAGGATCTGGGTGTCGATCAGCGGCTCCGGCATGATGCCGAAGGTATTCAGGAAAACTTCCAGATCTTCACTTCCGGCATGCAGATATTTGGTGACGGCGGTATTCAGCATCAATTCGCGCATCGGCGCCCAGTCGGTGATCCCCAGCGGGTCGATAAGCGACACATTTTTTCCGTCATACATCTGGATCAGACCCAGCTGCGGGTAATAGGTGCGGGTACGGACAAACTCGGTATCCAGCGCGATGGCGGGTGCGTCGCGGGTGACATCGCACAGCGAAGCCAGCTCGTCGTTGGTGGTGATCATCTGGTAATTCAAATCATATTCTCTTTGGTTTGCGCCCATAAAAAAACGCTGGCGTGGCCAGCGTCTTTGGGTGACTAACACGAAGCTCAGGCTTTATTGTCTACTTTGGCGCGCGCTTCGTCACGTAATTCTCGTCGTAATATCTTACCGACGTTGGATTTGGGCAGTTCATCGCGAAACTCCACCAGTTTCGGCACTTTGTAGCCGGTCAGCTGGCGACGGCAGAAGGTAATTAGCGCCTCTTCGCTCAGGTCAGGATCTTTTTTCACCACAAAGATTTTCACCGTTTCCCCGCTGCTGCCCCCCGGGACGCCCACTGCGGCCACTTCCAGCACGCCGTTGTGCTGCATCACCACGTCCTCAATCTCGTTCGGATAGACGTTGAACCCGGAAACCAGGATCATGTCTTTCTTACGATCGACGATGCGCAGGAAGCCTTCGTCATCCATCACCGCGATATCCCCGGTGTGCAGCCAGCCGTCTTTGATGATTTCGTCGGTGGCGTCCGGGCGCTGCCAGTAGCCCAGCATCACCTGCGGCCCGCGCACGCACAGTTCGCCCGGCTCGCCGTGCGGTACTTCGTTATCGTCGTCATCCACCAGTTTGGCTTCGGTGGAGGGCACCGGCAGGCCGATGCTGCCGCTGTGGTAGTCGATGTCGTGCGGGTTGACGCTCACCAGCGGGGCGCACTCGGTCAGGCCGTAGCCCTCCAGCAGATACTGCCCGGTGAGTTTGACCCAGCGCTCGGCCACCGCCTGCTGCACCGGCATCCCGCCGCCCGCCGACAGATGCAGGGTCGAGAAGTCGAGCTGCTGAAACTCTTTGTTGTTCAGCAGCGCATTAAACAGGGTGTTCACCCCGGTCATGGCGGTAAAGGGATATTTCGCCAGCTCTTTGACCAGTCCCGGAATGTCGCGCGGGTTAGTGATCAGCACGTTCTGCCCGCCGAGCTCAATAAACAGCAGGCAGTTCATGGTCAGGGCGAAAATGTGATACAGCGGCAGCGCGGTGATCACCAGCTCTTTGCCGCGATGCAGCAGCGGCCCGTAGGTGGCGTTTACCTGCTCAAGGTTGGCCAGCATGTTGCGGTGGGTCAGCATCGCCCCTTTCGCTACCCCGGTGGTGCCGCCGGTGTACTGCAGGAAGGCGAGATCCTGCGGCACCACTTCCGGCTTCACGTACTGCATGCGGTAGCCGTTGTGCAGCGCCCGCCGGAAGGAGATGGCGTCCGGCAGGTGGTATTTAGGCACCAGACGTTTAACGTACTTAACAACGAAGTTCACCAGCGTCCCTTTGGCGGTGGAGAGCTGATCGCCCATCCGCGTCAGAATGACGTGTTTCACCTGAGTCTTGTCGACCACTTTTTCCAGGGTGTGCGCGAAGTTGGAGACAATCACAATCGCCGAGGCGCCGCTGTCGTTCAGCTGGTGCTCCAGCTCACGCGGGGTATAGAGCGGGTTAACGTTAACCACGATCATACCAGCACGCAGGATGCCAAACAGCGCCACCGGATATTGCAGCAGGTTAGGCATCATCAGCGCCACGCGGTCGCCTTTCTTCAGGCCTAACCCCTGTTGCAGATAGGCGGCAAATGCCCGGCTGCGCTCTTCCAGCTTACGGAAGGTCATCACCTCGCCCATGTTCACAAACGCAGGCTGATCGGCGTAGCGCGTCACGGAGTTTTCAAACAGTTCAACCAGGGATTGATAACGGTCAGGATTGATCTCTGCAGGAACATCCGCAGGATAACGGTTAAGCCAAACCTTCTTCACTACATCACCTCTGAAAAGCGTGTTCGTCGTCATCACAGCCCCGGTTAATAAACAAGTCGTTAACATAATATTAACTCAGCGTACCAGTTTATTAATTGTCCGGATTTAAGGTTGCGAAGCGCGTCACTATTTATTTTTGTTATAGCGATAAAAAAAACGAAACAGCGGCTGGGCCGCTGTTTCTTCTTCAGTTATAACAGGCACTTACTCTGTTACCACCGTCCGAACCTGAGCCGGTCCGGGACCGTAACCTGGCCATCCGCCATAGCCGTAGCCATATCCATAGCGCCACGGATGCGGGCCCCAGTAGAAGGGATCGATAGGCTGCGGCGGCATCATAACCTGCTGCACCACCCGCCAGCGTTTGTAGCCGTTGGTCTGCAGGGTCATAAATTTATACGGCGTGTTGCCAATTTTGCCCTGCTCCGCACCAGTGATGGTGCCGACCACAGTGATCAGCTGGCCGCGGAAATCCACCGGGTCGAGGAAGCCGTTGATATCGGCATAAATGCGCCCGCGCGAGGCTTCACCCAGAATCGGCCGCGCGCCGCTGTCCAGCGGGACGGTGGCGATTTCCAGACGGGTTTTCCCCTGCTGGTTCATCACCTCCACCACTTTGCCGCCAAAGCGTGCTTCCTGGCCGACGTACAGTTCCGGAGCGTTCATCACCCGGACCAGATCCTGCTGCGGCGTCGGGCTGCTGCCCTTGATCGCATCAGGGACAGAGACACATCCTGTTAATGCCAGGGCCAGCGCCCCGACGGTCAGCAGACGAACAACATATTTTTGAACCGCCATGATGCGACTCCTTTTTCTCAGGCTCTGATACTGAGATTCACTCCCGGCCCGGAAGTTTCTTCCACGCTACGGTGTTTCGCAAATAAACCGGCTCGGCCTTCTCGACCGCCACAGTTTTTCCTGCGGCCAGCAGCTGGCGGGCGATAGGCAGCATATCTTCCGCGGCAGGCAGCAACACTTTACCGTCCACCAGGGTCAGACCGCTGTCGTTGGCCATCCCCGGCCACGCCGGCCAGCCGGTGCCGACGGTTGCCCACTCGCCGGAAAGCTGCTTCATGCGTTCGCCTGCTGCGTCCGGGGTGAGTACGGCTTCGCTCTCTTCCCCGTGCCAGACACCCTGCTCATCGCGGGTGTATTCCGCCCAGTAGACTTCGCCCATGCGGGCGTCGATGGCGGCCAGCACGCGGGTGGCACCGGTATTGCGCCACGCCCCCTCGGCCATCGTGGCGAGGGTCGAGACGCCGATCATCGGCAGGTCAGCGCCCAGCGCCAGCCCCTGGGCAATGCCGATACCGATACGCACGCCGGTAAAGCTGCCGGGGCCGCGGCCATAGGCCAGGGCATCGAGGTTATTCAGGGAGGTGTCGCCCTCGGTGAGGATCATCTTCACCAAAGGCAGGATACGTTGGGTATGTTCCCGGGGGCACTCTTCGAAATGAGCACAGAGTTTACCGTCGTTCCACAGGGCAACAGAGCAGGCCTCTGTGGCGGTATCAATAGCCAGAATTCGCATGTGTTGTCGCGCTCTCGCAAGGGTCAGTCACAAAAAGGCGCGCATTTTAACACACCCGTCAGCAAATTACTCCGGCTGCGACGCGGCCAGGAAGCGCACCGCGCGATCGATATCCCGGGTACGCGGTGCCGGCGGCAGGCTGGCGACAAAGGTGGCCCCGTACGGGCGCATCACCAGCCGGTTATCGCAGATCACCAGCACCCCGCGATCGTCCACGTCGCGGATCAGGCGCCCTACCCCCTGCTTGAGGGTGATGACCGCATCCGGAAGCTGCACCTCGTCAAAGGGATCGCCGCCGCGCAGACGGCAGTCTTCCATCCGCGCCTTCAGCAGCGGATCGTCCGGCGAGGTAAAGGGCAGCTTGTCGATGATCACCAGCGACAGGGCGTCGCCGCGCACGTCTACCCCTTCCCAGAAGCTGCTGGTCGCCACCAGCAGAGCGTTGCCCGCGGTAACAAACTGTTGGAGAAGTTGACCTTTGCTGGTTTCCCCCTGCAACAGCACCGGCAGGGTCATGGTGGCGCGGAACTGCTCCGCCAGGTCGCGCATCATGGCGTGGGAGGTGCAGAGCATAAAGCAGCGGCCGTTGTTGGCCTCGATCATCGGCTTGAGCATCGCCGCCAGATGACGGGCGGCACCGGGCTGATTGGGCAGCGGCAGATTTCGCGGCACACAGAGCAGCGCCTGGGTGGCGTAATCAAACGGGCTCGGCAGCAGCAGGGATTTGGCCTCTGTGATACCGAGACGTTCGGTAAAGTGGTGCAGATCGTCGTTAACCGACAGCGTGGCGGAGGTAAAAATCCAGCTGCCCGGCTTTTGCGCCATCACGTCCTGGAACTTATCGGCCACGGTAAGCGGCGTCAGGGCGAGGGTAAAATGGCGCGAGTTGCATTCGTACCAGTAGCTGTAGCCTGGCTGGTTAAACTCTTTCAGCCGTTTCAGGCGGGCGCGGTAGAGCGTGGCGCGCTCGAAGGCAGCATCCAGCAGCGCCGAGCGGCCCAGAGAGAGCTTCGCCACGTCATAGCAGAGCTCCAGGGCATCATCGAGCAGCAGCAGCGCGCGCTGAATATGCTGATCGGCCAGCAGTTCGCGCAGGTTGCCGCGATAGCCGGGATCGCCGAGCTGCATGCGGAAATCCTGGGTGCTTTGTGCCAGACGGTCGGCGCACTTCTGCAGCTGCTGGGTATCTTTCAGTTCGGTGCGGTAGGCAATGGTGAAATCTTTCGCCAGGTCCAGCAGTTGGCGGCTGGAGAGGGACTGGCCGAAATACTGGCTGGCGATATCCGGGAGCTGATGGGCTTCATCGAAGATCAGCACGTCGGCCTCGGGGATCAGCTCGCCAAAGCCGCCCTCTTTCACCACCATATCCGCGAGGAACAGGTGATGGTTGACCACCACGACGTCGGCATCCATCGCCGTTTTACGCGCTTTGACCACGAAGCAGTCTTTATACATTGGGCAGTCGCTGCCGAGGCAGTTGTCGTTGGTGCTGGTGACCAGCGGCCAGGCGGCGGAGTCTTCGGCCACGCTGGCGCAGGTGCTAATGTCCCCGTCCTGGGTCTGGTTGGCCCAGCTGCGCAAGATAATCACATCGCTGAGGGTCTGCACGGGCAGATCGCCTCCCGCCAGCGCCTGCTGTTCGAGTCGTTCAATACAGAGGTAGTTGGAGCGCCCTTTCAGCAGGGCCAGTCGGCCTTTGTATTTCAGCGCTTTGGCGACGGTAGGCAGATCGCGGCTGTAGAGCTGATCCTGCAAGGCTTTTGAGCCGGTGGAGATGATCACTTTCTTTTTGGCGCGCAGCGCGGGCGCGAGGTAGGCATAGGTTTTACCGGTGCCGGTGCCGGCTTCCACCACCAGCGGCCGGGCGCTGTCGATGGCCTCGGCCACCGCGTGCGCCATCTGACGCTGCGGCTCGCGCGGCTTAAAGCCGGGAATTGCCTTTGCTAACTGTCCGTCTGCTGCGAAATCGTCTGCCACTCTGCCCCCTGTATTTTTGCACAGGGGATTATGTCAGGCCGCTCGCCCTCGCGCCAGTCGAGAGTGACGCAGGCAAAACAATATGGCAGTCTTGCCTGCTGAAACAGACACTCACGAGGAAACGTAAATGACAATTGTGCGCATTGATGCCGAAGCCCGCTGGTCAGATGTGGTGATCCACAACCAGACCCTGTACTACACCGGCGTTCCGGCCAATCTGGAAGCCGACGCCTATGAGCAGACCGCCAATACCCTGGCGCAGATCGACGCGGTGCTGGAAAAACAGGGCAGCGACAAGTCACGCATTCTGGATGCGACCATTTTCCTGGCAAATAAAGACGATTTTGCGGCGATGAACAAAGCCTGGGATGAGTGGGTGGTGGCGGGTCACGCGCCTGTACGCTGCACGGTACAGGCGACGCTGATGAAACCGCAGTATAAGGTTGAGATTAAGATTATCGCCGCAGTATAAGGGCGTTACTCCTCTTCATCCTCATCTTCAAAACGCGCCACGATCCGCTCGCCGGTATGGGTGGCGCGCAGCTCTTCTGCCACCTGGGAAATAGCCTGTCCGCTGCTCATCCCCTGGGACATCAGCTCCTGAATGCGCTCGACGGCCTTTTGCTGCTGGTCGTGGCTCAGTGAAGGTAAACCTGCAAACATCGTCAACTCCTGCTAAATTATCAGCGCTAATTATTTCACGCTGCCCGGTAGTCTACCACCCATGAACCCGTTATCCCCCACTGTTTTGACATTACCCTGGCGTCCTGACGCTGCAGAATTCTGGTTTGCGCCAATAAGCCATCTGCCGTGGGCGATGCTGCTGCATTCCGGCCATGCGGATCACCCCTACAGCCGCTTTGACATTCTGGCGGCCGACCCGCGTTCCACGCTGGTGACCCACGGGACGGATACGCTGATTGACGGTATTCACTCTGACGCCTGCCCGCTGAGTCTGCTCCAGCAGGCCATAGATGAAATGAACCTGGCCTGCACACCGAACCCGGACCTGCCCTTCCAGGGCGGCGCGCTGGGGTTGTTCGGCTACGACCTCGGTCGCCGCTTCGAACAGTTGCCTGAGCTGGCCGAGCGCGACATCACCCTGGCGGACATGGCCGTGGGCCTGTACGACTGGGCAGTGGTGGTCGATCACCACCAACAGCGGGTGTCGCTGGTCTGTCATGGCGATGCGGAGGCCCGACTGGCGTGGCTCGAATCACAACGTGCGCCCGACAATCTGCCCGCGTTTCACCTGATCTCCGACTGGCAGGCCAATATGACTGCGGCGGAGTACCACGAGAAATTCGATCGCGTGCAGGCGTTTCTGCACAGCGGCGACTGCTACCAGGTCAATCTGGCCCAGCGTTTTCAGGCCCGCTATGAGGGTGACGAGTGGCAGGCCTTTACCCGGCTGAATGCCAACAACCGCGCCCCGTTCAGCGCCTTTTTGCGTCTTGAAGAGGGGGCTATCCTGAGCCTGTCCCCGGAGCGTTTTATTCATCTGGCGGAAGGCACCATTCAGACCCGGCCGATCAAAGGCACCCTGCCGCGCCTCGCGGATGCAAAGGCCGATCGCCAGCAGGCGGAAAAACTGGCCGCCTCGCCGAAGGATCGCGCCGAGAACCTGATGATTGTCGATCTGATGCGCAATGACATTGGCCGGGTGGCGGAGCCAGGAAGCGTGCAGGTGCCGGAGCTGTTCGTGGTGGAGCCCTTCCCTGCGGTGCATCACCTGGTGAGCACCATTACCGCTCGCCTACCGCCTGCGCAGAGCGCGTGCGATCTGTTGCGCGCCGCCTTCCCGGGCGGGTCGATCACCGGCGCGCCAAAAGTGCGGGCAATGGCGATCATCGATGAGCTGGAGCCACATCGCCGTAACGCCTGGTGCGGCAGCATCGGCTATCTCAGCCTGTGCGGCGGCATGGATACCAGCATCACCATCCGCACCCTGACGGCGGTGGCCGGACAAATTTACTGTTCCGCAGGCGGTGGGATCGTGGCTGACAGCCAGGCCGCAGCGGAATACCAGGAAACTTTTGATAAAGTGAATCGTATTCTGCAACAACTGGAGCGCTAACTGGTGAATACCCACGACCTGACACTCGACAACTTTTTATCGCGTTTTCAGCTTCTGCGCCCGCAGGTGAACAGCACGTCGTTGAACCAGCGTCAGGCAGCGGTGCTGATCCCGGTGGTTCGTCGGGAGCAGCCGGGCCTGCTGTTAACCCGGCGCTCGGCGAAGCTGCGTAAGCATGCCGGTCAGGTGGCGTTTCCCGGCGGCGCGGTGGACAGCACCGACGCCTCGTTAATTGCCGCCGCCCTGCGCGAAGCCGAGGAAGAGGTGGCGATCCCGCCGCACAAGGTGGAGGTGATTGGCGTCCTGCCTCCGGTGGACAGTGTGACCGGTTTTCAGGTGACACCGGTGGTGGGCATTATCCCGCCGGATCTGCACTATCACGCCAGCGTGGACGAAGTGGAATCGGTGTTTGAAATGCCGCTGGCGGAAGCCCTGCGTCTGGGCCGTTATCATCCGCTGGATATTCAACGCCGCGGGCACGATCATCGGGTGTGGCTCTCCTGGTATCAGCATTATTTTGTCTGGGGCATGACCGCGGGAATTATTCGCGAGCTGGCGCTGCAGATCGGCCTGAAACCTTGACTATACTTTACATTCGCCGCTTTTTTGCGCCTTTGCGATCTGCCTCCCGCTATTAGTTAAATCCGCTCCAGGCATTAGTTAAATTCATGTGAATAGTTAAGCTGACGGCAGGCTTCCCTCTTACACTATGCGAAGTTATTACATCGTTACTGGAAACCCGGTAACCCTGTCAGGAGTGTTAAAGTGATTAGTATATTCGACATGTTCAAAGTGGGGATTGGTCCCTCTTCTTCCCACACTGTAGGGCCGATGAAGGCCGGTAAACAGTTCGTCGATGACCTGGTCGAAAAAGGATTACTGGACAGCATTACCCGCGTGGCCGTGGACGTTTATGGTTCACTGTCGTTAACGGGTAAAGGCCACCACACCGATATCGCCATTATTATGGGTCTGGCCGGAAATATGCCGGACACCGTAGATATTGACGCCATTCCGGCGTTTATCCGCGACGTGGAAACGCGCGGTCGTCTGCTGCTGGCGAATGGCCGGCAGGAAGTGGATTTCCCACAGGACGACGGCATGCGTTTTCGCAGCGACAACCTCTCGTTGCATGAGAACGGGATGCAGATCCACGCCTTCAGCGGCGACAAAGTGGTCTACAGCAAAACCTATTACTCCATCGGCGGCGGCTTTATCGTCGACGAAGAGCATTTCGGCCAGGACGCGACGGGCGACGTGCAGGTGCCTTACCCGTTCAAATCGGCGAAAGAGATGCTGGATTACTGCCATGAGACCGGCCTGTCCCTCTCCGGCATGGTGATGCAGAACGAGCTGGCGCTGCACAGCAAGAAAGAGATTGAAGACTATTTTGCTAACGTCTGGCAGACCATGCGCGCCTGTATCGATCGCGGCATCAATACCGAAGGCGTGTTGCCGGGCCCGCTGCGCGTACCGCGTCGCGCCTCTGCCCTGCGCCGGATGCTGGTGACGACCGATAAGTACTCCAACGATCCGATGAACGTGATCGACTGGGTCAACATGTTTGCCCTGGCGGTCAACGAAGAGAACGCCGCCGGTGGCCGCGTGGTCACGGCCCCGACGAACGGTGCCTGCGGTATCGTTCCGGCAGTGCTGGCCTACTACGATCACTTTATCGAATCGGTGAGCCCGGATATCTATATTCGCTACTTCCTCGCTGCGGGTGCGGTGGGCGCGCTCTATAAGATGAACGCCTCCATCTCCGGTGCAGAAGTGGGTTGTCAGGGTGAAGTGGGCGTGGCCTGCTCGATGGCGGCGGCCGGTCTGGCAGAACTGCTGGGCGCGAGTCCGGAGCAGGTGTGCGTGGCGGCGGAGATCGGCATGGAGCACAACCTCGGTCTGACCTGCGATCCGGTTGCCGGTCAGGTGCAGGTGCCGTGCATCGAACGTAACGCCATTGCCTCAGTGAAAGCGATCAACGCCTCACGTATGGCAATGCGCCGTACCAGCGAACCACGCGTCTCGCTGGATAAGGTGATCGAAACCATGTACGAAACCGGCAAAGACATGAACGCCAAATACCGCGAAACCTCTCGCGGCGGCCTGGCCATCAAGGTGCAGTGCGACTAATCCTCTGACTGCCCCCTGCGACTTTCGTCTTTCATACCTCCTTCGCCCATCTGGTACAGATGGGCGAATTTTATGAACTTTTCTCGTTACCTGAAATAATGCCCACTACACTACCTGAGTTGCCACGGGCATTGGTGCCAGTGGTCTTTCGGGTGGCCGTGGCATGCAAACAGCTCACAGGATAATTACCGATTATCGACGCAAACGCATTATCGTCTGTGCGGCGCTGTCACTTACCACCCTCGTTTGCACGCTAACCATTGGCTTTATTTCGCAGCGTAATTTAAATCAGGAATCAACCGCCACCTTCGTGTCGCACGCGGTCGAGACCCTGGATAAAATCCTTCAGCCGTTAGAGACCGGGCGCGACGTGGTGCAGCCGCTGATCGGCCTGCCCTGCGTGGAGGTCAATTTTTTGCTGCGTAAACAGGCCGCCTCCCTGCAAACCGTGCGCTCGATTGGCCTGATTAAGGACGGTATTCTCTACTGCTCCAGCATGTTCGGTAATCGCGATATTCCCATCAGCCAGTTCCAGCCCCGGCTGCCCTCTTCCGAGCCTTTACTGCTTCTCACCGCCGACGAGGCCCTGCTGAAAGGCAGCCCGGTGCTGATCCAGTGGTATCCGGTATCCGGCGAAAGTGACGATGGGATGATGGAGATCGTGAATATCGATCTTATCGCCAGACTGTTGCTGGAGCCCCAACTGCCGATCATCAACGACGTTAACCTCAGCGTGGGCGGTAAGCATCTGAACCATGAGCGCCAGCTCTCGGATGCGCTGGTGTTTGACAGTGACGAGACGGTGTACCAGCAGGCCTCAAGCAATTTCCCGTTTACCATCACCGTTAATGGCCCTGGCCCGACGGATCTGGCCCTGAGAAATCTGCCCTCGCAGTTGCCGCTGGCGGCGATACTTACCATGCTGGTGGGTTATATCGCCTGGCTTGCTACCGCCAGCCGCATGAGTTTCACCCGGGAGATTAATTACGGGCTTGCTACCGGTGAGTTTGAGCTGTTTTGCCAGCCGCTGATCGATGCCAAAAAGCAGAATTGCATGGGAGTGGAAATTCTTCTGCGCTGGAACAACCCGCGGCAGGGGTGGATTTCCCCGGATATCTTTATCCCGCTGGCGGAGGAGCATAACCTGATTGTTCCCCTGACCCGCTACGTACTGATCGAAACCGTCAGCCATCTGGCGATGTTTCCCACCGCATCGGGGTTTCATATTGGCATCAACGTGGCGGCGGAACATTTTCGCGACGGGATGCTTCTTCACGATCTGAACCGGGTGTGGTTCAGCGCCGAGCCCGCGCAGCAGCTGGTGATTGAGCTTACCGAGCGCGAAAGCCTGCTGGAGATGGATTACAACATTGTGGAGGCCCTGCATCAGAAGGGGGTCAAGCTGGCGATCGATGATTTCGGCACCGGCAACAGCTCGCTGTCGTGGCTGGAGAAACTCAATCCGGAAGTGCTGAAAATTGATAAATCCTTCACCGCCGCGATTGGCACCGATGCCGTTAACTCGACGGTGACGGATATTATTATTGCTCTGGCCCAGCGCCTGAACATTGAACTGGTGGCCGAAGGGGTGGAGACCTGCGATCAGGCGAGACATCTTCGCCTGCACGGCGTCGAAATTCTGCAGGGATTCCTGTATGCGCGGCCCATGCCGCTGCGGGATTTCCCGCAGTGGCTGGCGGAGAGTTCACCTCCGCCACCCCCTCACAACGGGAACATGATGCCGTTGTTACCCTGACTACTCTTCTTCGTCGTGGGCAGACTGCTCTTTAACAATGCGCACCAGATCCACGCGGTAATCATTGGCGGTCACGATCGTTATCTTCAGCGGCGGTACTTCAAGCACATCGCCGGAACGCGGGATTTGACCGTTAACGGCAATCACCAGACCGGCCACCGTCGCGATATCGTCGTCGTGGTTGGTCAGACGTTCCAGGCCCAGCGTATGCTGCAGCGCATGCAGGTCGGTGGTGCCTTTTACCAGCCAGCCGTCACCATCATTGATGATTTCCGGCGTTTCGTCGGCATCCGGGAACTCACCGGCGATCGCTTCCAGGACGTCCAGCGGCGTCACCAGGCCCTGCACCACGCCAAATTCGTTGGTCACGATAACAAAGCTGCCCCGGGCACGGCGCAGCACGCCCAGCAGGTTGATCGGGTCGAGGGTTTCCGGCACCACAATGGCAGGCGACGCGGCGGCAATAGCTTCCACATCCACGCCCTCTTCCAGAGCCACCAGCATCTCTTTGGCACGCACCACGCCGATGATCTCATCCAGTTCACCGCGACAGACCGGGAACAGGCTGTGCGGGGAGGAGAGCAGCTGCTGGCGGATTTCCGCCACGCTCAGGCTGGCATCGACCCAGCTGATCTCGCCGCGCGGGGTCATGATCCCGCGCAGCGAGCGCGAGGCCAGGGACAGCACACCGTTGATCATATAGCGCTCTTCTTCCACAAAGGCACCTTCCGGAACCGGCACCGGGACATGGTTATCACTGTCCTGCTGCGCTTTGGCTTCGCGGCGGCCGCCCATCAGACGAAGAATCGCATCAGCGGTACGGGCACGCAGCGGCTGGTTCGACTGCTGGCGAATAAAGTTGCGGCGGGCAATCTGGTTAAACATCTCTATAATGATCGAGAAACCAATTGCGGCGTACAGATAGCCTTTCGGAATATGGAAGCCGAAACCTTCTGCTACCAGGCTCAGACCAATCATCAGCAGGAAGCTCAGACAGAGCACCACCACGGTCGGATGCTGGTTGACGAATCGTGTCAACGGCTTCGAGGCGAGCAACATCACCGCCATCGCAATGACCACGGCGGCCATCATCACCGGCAGATGGTTCACCATACCGACGGCGGTAATCACCGCGTCGAGGGAGAAGACGGCGTCCAGCACCACAATTTGCATTACCACTACCCAGAAGCTGGCGTAGCCTTTGCCGTGTCCGTCGTCATGCTGGCGGTTTTCCAGCCGCTCATGGAGTTCGGTTGTGGCCTTGAAGAGCAGGAATATACCCCCCAGCAGCATGATCAGGTCACGCCCTGAGAAGGTGAAATCGAATGCGGTGAACAGCGGTTGCGTCAGCGTCACCATCCAGGAGATGACCGACAGCAGCGCAAGACGCATGATCAGCGCCAGTGACAGGCCGATTAAACGGGCTTTATCGCGTTGTTTAGGCGGCAGTTTATCCGCAAGGATGGCGATAAACACCAGGTTATCAATACCGAGTACGATCTCAAGTACGACAAGCGTAAGCAATCCCACCCAGATTTGCGGGTCCATTAAGAATTCCATGACAAGCTCCTGCTAAAGGAATGGCAAAACGGCGCCGCGGTAATGTCGGGCGAAACGGTAAAAGGCGTAAACAGTGAGTGGCGCGAATCGCCGGTAAGGCTGGCCAGAGCTGGCCGGGTGTGTGACTGGCGTCGGTGACGGTCCATACAGTGGGCTACTGCCCAATACTCCTGACAAGTAAACGGACGCTAAACATATCAGAGACCTGGGCTTTATGGCAAAGATTTACTTTCCTTTGCAAACAGATGTTTCAGCGCTTTTTTTGATCACAGAAATATCTCATTGGCTTAGGCTAAATTACGGATCTTCATCACATAAATTATTTTTTCACTGTCTAAAATAAATCGCGTAAGTCTTAGTTCATTGAACTCTAACCCTTATCTGAATCGATTCGTTCTTTCGAAGATGATCACTAATGTCCTGACGTGTTTTGGGCATTAACGATAATAAAAGGAGGTAGCAAGTGACTATTGCTATTGTTATAGGCACACATGGTTGGGCTGCAGAGCAGTTACTTAAAACCGCAGAAATGCTTTTAGGCGAACAGGAAAACGTCGGCTGGATCGATTTCGTTCCCGGTGAAAACGCCGAGACACTGATAGAAAAATACACGGCTCAACTGTCCAGACTGGATACCAGCAGCGGCGTATTGTTCCTTGTTGACACATGGGGTGGCAGCCCGTTTAACGCCGCCAGCCGTATTGTGGTCGATAAAGATCAGTATGAGGTGGTCGCCGGGGTCAATATTCCGATGCTGGTTGAAACCCTGATGGCACGTGACGACAACCCAAGCTTTGACGAGCTGGTGGCGCTGGCGGTTGAAACCGGTCGCGAAGGCGTGAAAGCGCTGAAAGCGAAACCGGTTGAAGTGGCCAAACCTGCCCCGGTTGCCGCGGCTGCGAAACCCGCCGCCCCGCTTAAGCCGATGGGCCCGAACGATTACATGCAGATTGGCCTTGCGCGTATCGACGACCGTCTGATCCATGGTCAGGTGGCGACACGCTGGACCAAAGAGACCAACGTCCAGCGCATCATCGTGGTCAGCGATGAAGTGGCTGCCGATACGGTCCGTAAAACCCTTCTTACTCAGGTAGCCCCACCGGGCGTCACCGCCCACGTGGTGGACGTCGCCAAAATGATCCGCGTGTATAACAACCCGAAATATGCCGGCGAGCGCATCATGCTGCTGTTTACTAATCCGACTGACGTGGAACGCGTTGTCGAAGGCGGCGTGAACATCAAATCCGTCAACATTGGGGGTATGGCGTTCCGTCAGGGTAAAACCCAGGTGAACAACGCGATTTCAGTCGATGAGAAGGATATCGAAGCCTTTAACAAACTGAATGCACGCGGTATTGAACTGGAAGCCCGTAAGGTTTCCACCGACCAGAAACTGAAAATGATGGATTTGATCGGCAAAGTCGGGAAATAACCCTGCGCTGATTTTCACATAAAGCTTATGTCATAGGAGAAGTACAATGGAGATTACCACTCTTCAGATTGTGCTGGTGTTCGTCGTCGCTTGTATAGCGGGTATGGAATCCGTACTTGATGAATTTCAGTTTCACCGTCCGCTGGTTGCCTGTACGTTAATCGGTGCCGTTCTCGGGGATATGAAAACCGGTATCATCATCGGTGGTACCCTGGAAATGATCGCCCTCGGCTGGATGAATATCGGTGCTGCGGTGGCACCGGATGCGGCGCTCGCCTCCATCATCTCTACCGTTCTGGTTATCGCCGGCCATCAAAATATCGGTGCCGGTATCGCGCTGGCTATTCCGCTGGCAGCGGCAGGCCAGGTTCTGACCATCATCGTACGTACCATCACCGTTGCGTTCCAGCATGCGGCTGATAAGGCGGCGGAGAATGGCAACCTGACGGCCCTCTCCTGGATCCACGTCTCATCCCTGTTCCTGCAGGCGATGCGTATCGCCATCCCGGCGGTGATCGTGGCGATTTCTGTAGGCACCAGCGAAGTCCAGAGCATGCTGAACGCCATTCCTGAAGTCGTGACCGGCGGTCTGAACATTGCCGGCGGCATGATCGTGGTTGTTGGTTATGCGATGGTCATCAACATGATGCGCGCAGGCTATCTGATGCCGTTCTTCTACCTCGGCTTTGTTACTGCGGCATTCACCAACTTCAACCTGGTCGCACTGGGCGTGATTGGTGCGGTAATGGCTATCCTCTACATCCAGCTGAGCCCGAAATATAACCGCGTAGCCGGTGGTGCACAGGTTGCTGGTAATAACGATCTCGATAACGAACTGGACTAGCAGGTGAGCGACATGGTTGATATGACTAAAACTACCCCTCAGAAAAAACTGACTCCAGGGGATATTCGTGGCGTGTTCATCCGTTCTAACCTGTTCCAGGGTTCATGGAACTTCGAACGTATGCAGGCGCTGGGCTTTTGCTTCTCGATGGTGCCGGCGATCAAACGTCTGTACCCGGAAAACAACGAAGCGCGTCGCCAGGCGATTAAGCGTCACCTGGAATTCTTCAACACCCACCCTTACGTTGCCGCCCCGGTACTGGGCGTAACGCTGGCGATGGAAGAGCAACGTGCGAACGGTGCCGAGATCGACGATGGTGCCATCAACGGTATCAAAGTCGGTCTGATGGGGCCGCTGGCAGGCGTGGGTGACCCGATCTTCTGGGGTACCGTGCGTCCGGTCTTCGCCGCACTGGGGGCGGGTATCGCCATGAGCGGCAGCCTGCTCGGTCCACTGCTGTTCTTTATCCTGTTCAACGTGGTGCGTCTTGCGACCCGTTACTACGGCGTGGCGTATGGCTACCGTAAAGGCGTGGATATCGTTCAGGACATGGGCGGCGGCTTCCTGCAGAAACTGACTGAGGGGGCGTCAATCCTCGGCCTGTTTGTCATGGGGGCACTGGTGAACAAGTGGACGCACGTCAACATCCCGCTGGTGGTGTCCACCATCACCGGCCAGGATGGTCAGACGCGCGTCACCACCGTGCAAACCATCCTTGACCAGCTGATGCCGGGCCTGGTACCGCTGCTGTTGACCTTCGCCTGTATGTGGTTGCTGCGTAAGAAGGTCAATGCGCTGTGGATCATCGTTGGCTTCTTCGTTATCGGTATCGTAGGTTACGCTATCGGTCTGCTGGGTCTGTAAGGCTTTACTGAATACCCCGGGGGCATGTAAGCCCCCGTTTTTTTTATCCGGAGGATGAATGACGGTCACGGACATCGTACTGGTTATCTTTATTGTTGCCCTTCTGGCGTATGCCATCTACGACGAATTGATCATGCCCCGCCGCAACGGCGCGACCTTGCTGACAATCCCCCTGCTGCGCCGCGGCCGCGTTGATGCCGTCATCTTTGCCGGCCTGCTGATGATCCTGATTTATAACAACGTGATGAGCCAGGGGGCGTTATTAACCACATGGTTATTATGTGCCCTGGCATTAATGGCGTTTTATCTGTTCTGGATGAGGGTGCCAAAAATAATCTTCAAATCCACTGGATTCTTTTTCGCCAATGTCTGGATAGAATATAACCGCATTAAAGAGATGAATTTATCGGAAGATGGCGTGCTGGTGATGCAATTAGAGCAGCGCCGTCTGCATGTCCGGGTGAAGAATATTGACGACCTGGAGAAGATATACAAATTACTTGTTAAAACTCAATGAGATAAAATAATAGCACTGGCTATATTTCGATGGAAAAAGCATCCTGTCATATAGCCAAAGCTATATTTTGTTGGTGAATACACGCCATATTATTAACGTTATTGTCACATCAAAATCTAAATGAAAATCGTTATCATCACCCCTGTCGAATAATACTTTCCGGTTGTTGTTTTAACTTCTCAAAATATGTTAAGGTTGCGCCCGTCGTTGGGGAGTAGCCGATTTCCGGGAAACCGGAAATGTACGTGTCAACATACTCGTTGCAAAACGTGGCACGTACGGATTGTATCTGCACAGGCAGAGCGATCAGGCGAGACCATAGACGCATCAACTGCTGTTTACTGGGGGCAGTGATGTGTCATATGGATATTCCCGGTCTGGACGCGCTGATGAACCTCTCTGCAACACTTCTTCTGGCCTTTGGTATGTCGATGGATGCATTCGCTGCTTCCATGGGTAAAGGCGCCACGCTCCACAAACCTAAGTTCTCTGAAGCCCTGCGTACCGGTCTTATCTTTGGTGCTATCGAAACCCTGACGCCGCTGATCGGCTGGGGTCTGGGTATGCTCGCCAGCCAGTTCGTACTGGAGTGGAACCACTGGATCGCCTTCATCCTGCTCACCTTCCTCGGCGGGCGTATGGTTATCGAAGGCATTCGTAATGATGTCGATGAAGATGAGCCCGTACACCGTCACGGCTTCTGGCTGCTGGTCACTACCGCCATCGCCACCAGCCTTGATGCGATGGCCGTCGGCGTGGGGCTGGCATTCCTGCAGGTGAACATCATTGCCACCGCGCTGGCAATTGGCTGCGCGACCTTAATCATGTCCACCCTGGGGATGATGATTGGCCGGTTTATCGGCCCGCTGTTAGGCAAACGCGCCGAGATCCTCGGCGGCCTGGTGTTAATCGGTATCGGCGCTCAAATCATGTGGAGCCACTTCGCCGGTTAACCGACGCGCTGCCAGCAGTGGATGCTAAAATCTGTCTGGCAGCTGAAAAGTTCCTGTTTTGCCAGCGTCTCCCACACCTCCAGTTTTGCCCGCCACGCAAACGGCGTCATCTGCAACAGCGCCACCGCCTCTGTTCCGCTCAACGACATGTTATACGCCAGCGACTGCTCCTCCCGGAGCGCAAAGCCTGCCAACTGCTCTGAATGCGGCGCATGCAGCAGGACCTCGCTGTAAATCAGCCCCTTCAGCTCCATCAGGTGACGCGGACCCGGCGTGACGGTGATCACCCAGCCGCCCTCTTTCACCACCCGGGCCAGCTCTTCCCCTTTGCAGGGGGCGTAGATGCGGATCACCGCATCCATACTGCTCTCTTCGAACGGCAGACGGTGGCTGGACGCCACGCAAAAAGTCACCTGCGAATAGCGTTTGGCCGCAGCACGGATAGCTGATTTAGAGACATCCAGACCAAAGGTCGCGGCACCCTTTTCCTGTGCGGTATCGGCAAAGGCGGCGGTGTAATACCCTTCCCCGCAGCCGATATCGAGGATCGATGTCGCCCCATCAGGCAGTAAGGCCGCCAGCTTACCGGCGACCTCGTCGCGCAGGGGCTGATAATGACCGGCATCGAGAAACGCTCTACGGGCCTGCATCATTTCTGTGCTGTCGCCCGGATCGCGGGAACGCTTATGCTGCACCGGGAGCAGATTGACATAGCCCTCTTTCGCCATATCGTAGCGATGCCCCTGCGGGCAGGCGTAACTTTTATCCGTGTGCGTCAGGGGCGCGTGGCAAAGAGGACAGCAGAATGTCATGGTAACTCCGGGCAATCATAAAGGGCGAAAGTGTACCGCTAATCGCCCCGCTATAAAACGGCCTTAACGCATTACGATAAGATGGCTGGAATCAGCCGGTAAGCCATCCGGTTTGATGTTTTCGATGCGCAGCACGTCTCCCATAATTTGGCTGAACACCGGTGCCGAGACCGCCCCGCCGTAATAGGCACCGTTTTGCGGATCGTTGATCACCACCGCAAGGGCAAATACCGGACGACTGGCGGGCGCGACGCCCGCGGTATAGGCCACGTATTTATCAACGTAGTTACCGGCGTCATCGATTTTCTTCGCGGTGCCGGTTTTCACCGCCACCCGGTAATCACGCACCGCCGCTTTGACTCCACCGCCACCCGGCAGCGCCACGCTCTCCATCATGTGCTCCACCTCCTGCACAATAAAGGCGGGCATCACCTGGGTGCCGATCACCGGCGGGTCAATGCGGGTGATGGAGAGCGGGCGCTCCAGGCCATAACTGCCAATGGTGGCGTAGACGTGTGCCAGCTGGAGCGGAGTGACCATCAGGCCATAACCAAAGGCAAAGGTGGCGCGATCGAGCTGGCTCCAGAATTTACGTTCAGGCAGCAGGCCGCTACTCTCCCCGGTTAAGCCGAGACCGGTAGAGCGGCCAAAGCCGAACCCGTGATAGGTATCAAGCAGCCGCTGGACGGGCATCGCCAGCGAGAGGCGGGACACGCCGGTGTCGCTCGATTTTTGCAGGATGCCGGTCAGGGTCAGCTCCGGGTAGTAACCGACGTCGCGGATACGGTGTCCGGCCAGGGTATAGGGATGGGTGTCGATAACGCTGTCCGGCTGCACCAGCCCTTGCTGTAGCGCGGTCATGAGCACCAGCGGCTTGACGGTGGAGCCTGGCTCAAAGGTGTCGCTGATGGCGCGATTACGAAAATCATTCAGCGTGGCGCCGTCACGGTTATTCGGGTTGAAATCCGGGAAGTTGGCCATCGCCAGGATCTCCCCGGTCTGAATGTTAATCAGCACCGCCGCGCCCGACTCCGCTTTGTTCCACGCCACGGCGTTGTCCAGGGCATCCTCGGTCAGCGTCTGCAGTCGCTCATCAATGCTCAGTTGGATGTTGTGCGCGGGAACCGGTGGGACTTCGGTAATATTCTCTATTACATGCCCGTAGCGATCTTCGCGGACGCGTCGCAATCCGGGTTTTCCGGTGAGTTGGGTATTAAAGCTTTTCTCGATCCCTTCAATGCCCTGCCCGTCGATGTTGGTAAAGCCGATCAGGTTGGCCGCTACATGTCCGGCCGGGTAGAAACGTCGGGACTCATCGCGCAGGTTGATACCCGGCAGATGGAGCTTTTCGATCCACTGGGCCTGGGCGGGATCCACCTGGCGAGCCAGATAGATAAAACGCCCCTGCGGATTGCTGCTAATCCGCGCGGAAAGGTTAGTGAGCGACAGATGCAGGGCGCTGGCTAACGCCTGCCAGCGATCGTCAAATCCTACCCCGCCTTTCGCCAGCACCGTTTTGGGATCGGCCCACACCGCCTGCACCGGCACGCTCACCGCCAGCGGCCGTCCTTCCCGGTCGACAATCATCCCTCTTGGGGCGTTAATCGCAACCTCCCGCAGGGAGCGCATATCCTCCTGCTTCACCAGCGGATCCGGTTTCACGATCTGCAGCCAGGCGACGCGCCCGAGCAGAAAGACCAGGCTGCCCAAAATGGCCAGACAGAGAAGGGCAAAACGTAACGGGGTGAAGTTTGCTGCGGGATTGACGGGTTTCTTTTTCACCAGGGCTCCAGGGCTGAATAACAACGCCCTGATTTAACGGCAAATTTGCACCCTGAGGGGGAAAACAATGCTAATACTCTCGCAGCTTTGCAACAAACTGCAAACAGAGACGCAGGTGGTAACACTTTGAAAAAATTGCATTAAAAAGCCCCGCATTCGCGAGGCTTTAACTCTGCAACTGAAACGTCGGAACGCTTCAGACCAGGCAGGGGTTCGATCAGATAGCGGTTACGTTAACAGCAGCCGGACCTTTCTGGCCGTCCTGAATTTCGAACTCAACGTTCTGGCCTTCAGCCAGAGTTTTGAAGCCGTTACCCTGGATTGCAGAGAAGTGTACGAACACATCTTTGCTGCCGTCAGCAGGAGTAATGAAACCAAAACCTTTAGACTCGTTGAACCACTTAACTTGACCTTTAATCTTTGCCATTTGCAAAATTCCTTAGAATGTTTTCTTAGCCCGCGGGCATTCACTGAGATAAAACTGAGACATTACTGCATGAGGCACTAATATAAGGTTCGGCAGAGAAGCGGTATTCAACGACAACGTGTTTACTCAGGACTTCTTTACTGAAAATGCCACACATAAACAGAACTGTACCTCGTTTGACCCAAACCGTGTTATCACACACAACTTAAATAATGGCAAGCCATTTTTAAACGTGTCTCGATCAGCCGCACAAATTCAGGGACTGATTTGCCACAATCTGCACAGTAATGCACTTACGTGTATACATAGCCCGTATGTTGCTCGATCAGTAACCGTCAGGGTAGACGCTGTTATCAAAGACTTTTTTACCTTAGACCAATAACTTCACGTCGTCCAGCAAGTGACACCAATTTCGTGCGGCGGTTATTTCCGTTAGAACATTTGGTACGAAGTTATGCTGATTTAATCGCAACGGCAGGCATTTGTTTCTTTGTAAAAAAACAGCGCTAAGCGCTTCGCTTGTTTAACTTATATACACCGCAACGTTGATTGTCGCTATGCACCAAAATAATGATATTTTTATGAACATGGCTCAAAAAAAAGCAATCAAAACGTTTCGATTAAAATAAAATATGATCAACGTCGGTTTAATAAGGAATAAGTACTAACCGAACAAAGAATAGTTTATATGGATAAATATTGACCAATACGCAAGGGCTGAAAGTTTTCGTCTGCCTGCGATAAATCCGTCAGCACCTGAGCAAGCTCTCTGACCGGCTCATCCAGCGACTCATCCGCCAGCTCAAACACGCCCCAGTGGATTGGGATCGCCGTCGGCATCCCGAGCTGTTGCCAGAGTGACACCGCCGCCTGCGGATCCATATGATGAACCGACATAAACCAGCGTGGGGCATAGGCACCGACAGGTATGGCAATGGTATCCAGTTTCCCCAGCCGTTGCGGGATGGTCAGCAACTCCGGGGTGTAGCCGGTATCACCGCTGAACCAGAAGCGCTGGTTTGGCCCCTCAAAGACCCAGCCACACCAGAGCGAGCGGTTGCGATCCCACAGGGTGCGCATGCTCCAGTGCTGCGCCGGGACGGCGGTGAACCCTAGCCCTTCGAAGGTATAGCTTTGCCACCAGTCCAGCTCGACAACCTGATTTGCCCCGCGCCGACGGCACCACTCTCCCAGACCTAACGGCACGAAAATGGTCAACTGCGGGAAGCGCCGTAAAAGCTGGCGTAGGGTGGCGGAGTCCAGGTGATCAAAGTGGTTATGGGAAATGACCAGCGCATCGAGTTGCGGAAGCGCAGCGACGCTCATCACCGACGGCGTTTTTCTGATCGGCCCGGCAAAGGGGACCGGAGAGGCACGGCGGGAAAACACCGGATCGGTGAGAATGTATTTTCCGTTCAGGCGCAGCAGCAGGCTGGCATGTCCCAGAAACCAGACACCGTCTTCTTCATCGGTATTGAGGGTGACAGGCTGCCACCACTGGTGAATAAACTGGTCATAGCCCTGTTCGGGCGGTTTTGGCAGACCGGCGGCTTTTCGTTCTTTCTGCCAGCGTTCAACATCGCCGGGCTGATGCTCAGCGCCATCGACATTGCGAAAACCCTGCGGGGTATGATGCGCGAGGGAGGCGTTATACCAGGGATTGCTCCAGGCCATACTCACCTCCCCTGACTGGTTAGCGTTCGGCTACCAGACGAATAAAGTCATCGTCCTGGCTGTTAGCCGTCTCTTCTGCCGGTTTTGGTGCTTCTTTCTCTTCCGGTTCATTGGCTTCGCACAGGCGGCGCAGCAGCGCGTTCTGACGTTTCTGCAAATCGACTAAGGTTTCCAGCAGTTCGATTTGCTCATTAGTACGGGAGCTTGCGCGGTTGACGAAAAACCACAGCACCAGACCCACGACCAGCAATACCACCGAAATCGCCAGAGATGCCACATTAAGCATCCCGGAATTCACTAACTCACCCATTTCACCCCCCAATAAAAACGCTCATTCTAGCACTCGCGTTAAGGAAGGAAATCCTTTGCGATAAAAATGCCTGTTACCAGGGGATAAACTTATTGATAGAACAAATACCGCTAAAAAACTGTACATCCTGGTCGCACATCACATTGATGGTCTGCGTCCAGAGCAACACACAGGCCACCAGTACCAGCACCAGAATTACCCAGCGTATTTTTTTCACTCCACTCTCCGTCCCATAACTGCCTGATGCCAGGTTATCATGCACAACTTAAACCATGCCTAACTGTAACGTGAAGACGAGCCTTTCGGAATCATAGGCTTGTTAACGCGACTGTATCGGTTACGCTATGCGGCAGTCATTAAAAAAAATGAGGCAATAATGCGCTTTTTTATTCGCACACTGATTGTTATAGCCCTGGTCTGGACCGGCTTACTGCTCGCTGGCTACGGCGTGCTGACGGGCAGCAAAGAGAACGCTGCCGGACTGGGTATCCAGTGCCAGTACCTCACCGCGCGCGGCTTCAGTACCGCGCAGTATATCCATTCTGACAGCGGCATTATCGGCCTCTCACGCTGCCCGCTGCTGCGAAAGAGCGAGACGGTGATCGATAACGGCTGATGCCGGGCATAAAAAACGCTGCCATCAGGCAGCGTTTTTTTATGCGGGTAAAACTCAGAACGGATAGTCGTTGTAACCCATCTGCTCAGAAATCTTCCGCGCCGCCGTGTGCAGCATCTCCACGTATTCGTGCAGATGCTCCTCAGAGAAACGCAGCGTCGGGAAGGAGATGCTCAGGCCGGCAATCACCACGCCGAAACGGTCGAAAACCGGTACGCCGATGCAGCGCAAGCCTTCTTCCTGCTCCTGGTTATCTTCGCCATAACCCTGCTCACGCACTTTATCCAGCACCGCTAACAGCTCGTCGGTGGTGGTGATGGTGCGTTCCGTGCTGCGTTTGTACTCGACGTTCTCGAGGATCTGCTTCACTTCTTCACGGTCACGCCATGCCAGCAGGACTTTACCGATAGCGGTGCTGTACAGCGGGTTACGACGACCAATGCGTGAATACATGCGCAGGTTATACATGGAGTCGATCTTATGGATGTAGACAATGCTGTCTTCATCCAGCGCACCCAGGTGCACCGTCTCTTTCGTCAGACGAGAGAGTTCGCGCATCTGAATATCCGCGCTACGGATCAGATCGACGTTCTGCAGCGCGCGTGCGCCCAGTTCAAATAGCTTCAGGGTCAGAGAGTACTTTTCAGACTCGCCTTCCTGTGCAACATAACCCAGTGATTTCATGGTCTGTAAAAAGCGGTAAACGGTGCTTTTTGACATCATCACACGCTGGGACAGCTCAGTAATACCAATTTCGCGCTCTTCGCCAAGCGCCTGCAGGATGCCAAACACCTTTAATACAGAAGAAACAGAATCTGGCTGTTTATCCAAATCCGCGATTGCCATTAATCACCTCAACGCAAGTGTTTTATAAAATTCAGAACCGGTTTTTATTATAAATTCGCCGCCGCATTGCTGCAATCAATCCTGGCTAACCTGGTTACAAATCTGCGACATATAACCGAAATAACAGTGATAATATCGTTACCCTGTTAATAATTACCTGTGCTGCTCATTCATTCTCATGACAAAAACTCCCACAGATGGCCTGCCGTTACCGCAGCGCTATGGTGCGATTGCGACCATTATCATCGGTATTTCCATGGCCGTGCTGGACGGTGCCATCGCCAACGTCGCCCTGCCGACTATCGCCAGCGACCTGCATGCCTCACCGGCCAGTTCGATCTGGATCGTTAACGCCTACCAGATCGCGATTGTCATCTCCCTGCTGTCGTTCTCTTTCCTCGGGGATATGTTTGGCTACCGCCGGGTGTATCAGTGCGGACTGGTGGTCTTTACCCTGACCTCCCTGTTCTGCGCCCTTTCGGACACCCTGCACACCCTGACGCTGGCGCGCATCGCTCAGGGGTTTGGCGGCGCGGCGCTAATGAGCGTCAACACCGCGCTGATTCGTCTTATCTACCCGCAGCGGCATCTGGGTCGGGGAATGGGCATCAACTCCTTTATTGTCGCCGTCTCCTCAGCGGCGGGGCCGACCATCGCCGCGGCGATCCTCTCCGTGGCCTCCTGGCAGTGGCTGTTCCTGATCAACGTTCCGCTGGGGATCGTGGCGCTGCTGTTCGCTCTGCGCTATTTGCCCGCCAACGGCCCGAAAAGCAGCATGCCTAAATTCGATCTGCCGAGCGCGGTGATGAACGCCTTCACCTTTGGCCTGCTGATCACCGCCCTGAGCGGTTTCGCCCAGGGACAGTCGCTGACGTGGATTGCCGGCGAAGTTGTAGCGCTCCTGGTGATTGGCTTCTACTTCGTGCGCCGTCAACTGGCGCTGCCGGTGCCGTTACTGCCGGTGGATCTACTCCGTATCCCGCTCTTCTCCCTTTCCATTGGCACTTCCATATGCTCCTTCTGCGCGCAGATGCTGGCCCTCGTTTCCCTGCCCTTCTTCCTGCAGAGCGTGATTGGCCGATCGGAAGTGGAAACCGGTCTGCTATTAACGCCCTGGCCGCTGGCGACTATGGTGATGGCTCCCCTGGCAGGTTATCTGATTGAACGGGTGCATGCGGGATTACTCGGGGCGCTGGGAATGGTAATAATGGCGGCCGGTCTTTTCGCCCTCGCCCTGCTGCCAGCGGAACCGCACGATCTGGATATTATCTGGCGGATGGTGCTGTGCGGGGCGGGCTTTGGTCTGTTCCAGTCGCCGAATAACCACACCATCATTACCGCCGCCCCACGCCATCGCAGCGGCGGTGCCAGCGGGATGCTGGGTACCGCCCGCCTGCTGGGGCAAAGTACCGGCGCGGCGCTGGTGGCCCTGATGTTCAACCTGGCCGGTCAAAGCGGTACGCATCTGGCCTTGCTGACCGCCGGTACGCTGGCCACCGTCGCGGCTATCATCAGCGGGCTGCGGATAACCCAGCCACGTTCGCAAGCATAAAAAAAGCGCGTCCCGGGACGCGCTTTTTTATTTCCGATAGGAAGCCGTTATTTCAGGTATTCGCCGCTACGCAGCGCTTCGATACGCTTGTCCAGCGGTGGGTGGGACATGAACAGTTCGCTCAGGGATTTTGATTTCCCGTTGATGCAGAACGCCATCATGGTAGAGGCTTCCTGCGGCTCGTAGCTGGTTTTCAGACGCTGCAGCGCGGCAATCATCTTCTCGCGGCCCACCAGTTTGGCTGAGCCCGCATCCGCATGGAACTCACGGTGACGGGAGAACCACATGGTGATGATGCTCGCCAGGATACCAAACACCAGTTCTAGCACCATGGAGACCGCAAAGTAGATCAGCGGGTTGCCGTTGCTGGATTCGCCTTCCTCACGATCGCCACCCATAAAGCCGGCGGCAATCTGCGCGATAATACGCGAGATAAAGATAACGAAGGTGTTCACTACGCCCTGAATCAGGGTCATGGTCACCATATCGCCGTTGGCAATGTGGCTGATCTCATGGGCGATAACCGCCTCGGCTTCGTCACGGCTCATGTTCTGCAACAGGCCGGTACTGACCGCAACCAGAGAAGCATCACGACGTGCACCGGTGGCGAAAGCGTTGATATCCGGCGCGTGATAGATCGCCACCTGTGGCATGGCAATACCCGCCTGACGAGACTGGTTAGCAACGGTGGTCATCAACCACTGTTCCATATCGTTACGCGGTTGCTCAATAACCTCGCCGCCCACGGACTTGAGCGCCATCCACTTGGACATCAGCAACGAGATAAAGGAGCCACCGAAACCAAACAGCAGCGCCATGATTAACAAGCCCTGAACGCTGCTCGACTGAATTCCTGTCAGGCTAAGTACCAGCCCGAAGACCACCATAACCGCAAGGTTGGTGAGCAGGAAGAGCGCGATTCGCATCATAATATTCTTTTAACCTCAGTTTAACAAAACGCACTATGCGATTACCCACATCGTATGGGTATTCCATACATTTTCAAGGATTGCAGCGGCGTAAGTCACCAGAAAGACACAACTTTACATAGCAAAATGACTGGCTGACGGCAGGATGCGGTTAACAAAAAAACAGGCACAATTTCTTGTGCCTGTTTGGGGGGTTATTTCGCCGGTGCGGGGTCGCCGGCAGGATGGTCTTTTTCCAGTTGCGCCAGGTCAATGGCGATCTTCACCGTCTCATCAAGATACGGATCGGGCTCCTGGTAATCCTTCGGCAGGTCGTCCAGTTTTTTGAGGAGCGGCTTACCTTCACGTTTAAAGCGGTCGTTGATACGCGCCAGACGTGTTGCATCATCCTCTTCGTTCTCTTTCAGACGCTGAGCGTAGTTGAGAGAGACGATATTGCGTTTCGCTTTCAGGGCATTGAAACGGGCAATATCCTTCACGATGTACTGGAATTCAGGATCTTTGGCGATGCGATCGTCGTGCTGCTTCAACAGCGCCGGACCAAACTGAGTCATATCACCCGATTTCACGTAGGTGGCAGCATTAACGCTATCCCACGGCAACGCGTTATCTTCGAACTTCTCGCCGGTTTCCGTCTCTTCAGTGCCTGTCGGCATGATGATATCCGGGGTCACGCCTTTACGCTGGGTACTGCCGCCATTCACACGATAGAACTTCTGAATGGTGTACTGTACCGAGCCCAGCGCCGGCCATTCCGGACGCAGCATCTGATCATAAATGCGGTTCAGGGAACGGTACTGCTGCACCGTGCCTTTCCCAAAGGTCGGTTCGCCAACAATCAATGCGCGGCTGTAATCCTGCATTGCGGCGGCAAAGATCTCTGATGCCGACGCACTGAAGCGGTCAACCAGCACCACCAGCGGGCCTTTATAGTAAACAACCCCATCGGTATCGGCATCTTCACGCACTTTACCGTTGTTGTCGCGTACCTGTACCACTGGACCGGACGGGATAAACAGGCCCGAAAGCGAAACCGCCTCGGTCAGGGCACCACCGCCGTTGGTCCGCAGATCGATAATTACGCTCTTAACGTTTTGTTTTTCAAGCTTCTGCAGCTGAACCTTGACGTCGTCCGTCAGGCCCACATAGAAGCCAGGAATATCCAGCACCCCGACCTTGTCTTTACCCACGGTTTTCACCGACATTTTCACCGCGCGATCTTCCAGACGGATACGCTCGCGGGTCAGGGTAACGATACGGGTCTTGGTGCCTTTACCGGCAGGCAGAATTTCCAGACGGACTTTACTGCCTTTCGGCCCTTTGATCAGGGCAACCACATCATCCAGACGCCAGCCGATAACATCGACCATGTTCTGACCAACCTGGCCAACACCCACAATGCGATCGCCTACGCTAATCGCCTTGCTCTTGGCGGCCGGGCCACCCGCAACCATGGAGTTGATGACGGTGTAATCGTCGTCCATCTGCAGCACCGCACCAATCCCCTCAAGGGAGAGACTCATTTCGGTGTTGAACTGCTCGGTGTTGCGCGGAGAGAGATAGTTGGTGTGCGGATCGATTTCGTGCGCAAAGGCGGTCATCGCCAGCGAGAACACATCTTCACTGTTGGTCTGCGCCAGGCGACGAATGGCAAATTTGTAGCGGCGGGTCAGCGTTTCGCGGATCTCTTTCTCATCTTTACCGGTGAGTTTGAGGCTCAGCTCATCGTACTTCACTTTGCTGTCCCACAGCGCATTCAGCTCGGCTTCATCTTTAGGCCACGGCGACTTACTGCGGTCAAGATTAAAGGTGTCGTTCCCCGTGAAGTCCATCGGACGTTCAAGCACCTTAAGCGCATACTGATAGCGCTCGAAACGGCGTTTCTGCGACAGGTTATACAGGTCGTAGAACAGGTCCAGCTTGCCGCTGCGTAACTCGTCGCCAACCTCAGACTGCTTTTTGGCAAACTGTTCGACATCGCTGGCCAGCAGGACGTTGTGACTGTAGTCCAGCAGGTTCAGATAGCGGTCGAAAATTTTTGTCGAAAAGGCCTTATCCAGGTCGAACTGACGATAGTGCGAACGGGTGAAGCGCGAGGTAACGCGCTCACTGACCGTTGCGTGTTGGGTCTCTTCCTTCAGTACCGGAATTTGATCGACACGCGTAATCTCGTCCACAGCGAAAGCGTGGCCTGTTATCGCAAACAGGCCAGCCAGCGCGGTGAGCTTAAAAAATGTGTTCATGCCGGGCTTGGCCTCCGTTTTAGAACAACAAGTGTTCTGCGCGTACAATCATTGACAGACCAGAAGTCAGCTGTACACGAACGCCATCTTTGGTGATTTCCAGTACGGTGGCATCCATAGCGTTGTTGCCCGCTTTCACCTTCAGAGACTGACCGACGCTCAGGGCGGTAATGTCAGACACAGGGGTGTGGCGCGGCTCTTCACGAGGCGCACGCGGTGCTTTTGCCGCCGGTTGCTCAGCACGTGGCTTACGCTCGGTGTTCTCTTTGCGACGCGGTGCAGGACGTGGCTTGCGTTCACGACGTGGGGCTTCTTCCTGGCCATTGGCCGCAGCCGCTTCGCGTTTCTTCGCCTGCTGTTCAGCGCGCTGAGCCTGAACTCGCGCTTTGGCTTCTTCGAGCTGCTTACGTGCGTGCTCGACGTGCTGCTCATCCAGCACACCGCAAGGGTTGCCGTCGAGATCGACACGCGTCGCGCCCGCTTTGATACCGTACAGGTAACGCCAGCTCGAAGTATAAAGACGTAAGGCGGAGCGGAGTTGGGTTTTGCTGAGATTCATCTCACCTTCAACACGCTCTACCAGATCCTGAAAAATACCAATTTTCAGGGGACGAGCTTCGCCTTCGGCACTAAAACATTGAGGAAAACGTTCGGCCAAAAACGCGATAACTTCTTTACTGCTATTCAACTTAGGTTGATTTTCCATGAAATTTCCTGATTACAACGGACGTTGCCGACAAGCCGCAGGCATGAACAGGCGTCATTATAATGACGCCATCGGTAAATGCTACGTTATCCGTTGATTATCCTGCGACGCTCGCAAAGAATTTATGATAATCGGTCGCGGCAAGGACGTTTTCCAGGTTCGCCGCTAACTCGCGCAGCCCCTGCTCATCCTCGTGGGTAAAGCGATTGAAGACCGTGCTGTCGATATCCAGTACACCGATAATCTGATTATTCACTTTCAGAGGAAGTACGATTTCAGCATTGCTGGCACTGTCGCAAGCGATATGCCCGTCGAACGCGTGGACGTCGTCAACACGCTGCACCTGATCCTGCGCTACCGCGGTACCACACACGCCGCGCCCGACCGGAATACGTACGCAGGCCAGCTTGCCCTGGAAGGGCCCCAGCACCAGCGTCTCGCCTTCCAGCAGATAGAAACCGGCCCAGTTCACATCAGACAGACGTTCGAAAAGTAACGCGCTGGTATTGGCCAGCGTGGCTAAAAAACTGGTTTCACCTGCCATCAATGCCTGAAAGTCACGGTTCAAATCCGCGTAGAATTCTGTTTTGTTCATTATTCAATCACTTGGTTGTCTTACAAAATTACAGCATAGCCTATTAAAATAAGCATTATTTACGTTCATGCTCAAGATGAATCCATTCATGAGTTAAGATAACTATTAACTATCCTTTTTTAGCGCGACCGATGGCTCTTAAAACTCCGAAAATAACACCGGCGAAAAAGATTACTGTGCATGCGGTCGGCGATGCGCTGCCCCGTGCACATTATCAGCGTTGCCCACAATGCGATACGCTTTTTACGTTGCCAAAGATGAAATCATACCAAAGTGCTTTCTGCCCGCGCTGCAACGCAAAAATCCGCGATGGACGCGACTGGTCCCTGACGCGACTGGCCGCGATGGCCGTCACCATGCTGCTGCTAATGCCCTTTGCCTGGAGCGAGCCGCTGCTCAGTTTGCATCTCTTAGGCGTGCGTATTGACGCCAATCTGCTGGAGGGGATCTGGCAGATGTCCCGTCAGGGCGATCCCCTCACCGCCTCGATGGTGTTGTTCTGTACCGTTGGTGCCCCGGTGGTGCTGGTGGCCGCCATCGCCTATCTGTGGTTTGGCAATATTCTGGGGATGAACCTGCGCCCGGTGCTTCTGATGCTCGAGAGGCTCAAGGAGTGGGTGATGCTGGATATCTACCTGGTCGGGATCGTCGTGGCCTCCATCAAGGTGCAGGATTACGCCTGGCTGCAGCCCGGCAGTGGCCTGTTCGCCTTTATCGCGCTGGTGATCCTGAGCATTCTCACTCTGATCCACCTTAATGTGGAGCAGCTCTGGGAGCGGTTTTATCCCCAGCGCCCTGCCACCCGCTACAATACCGATCTGCGGATCTGTCTGGGCTGTCATTACACCGGGCTGCCGGACGCGCGCGGCCGCTGTCCGCGGTGCCATATTCCGCTACGCCTGCGCCGCCACAACAGCCTGCAAAAATGCTGGGCGGCGCTGATCGCCTCGCTGATATTGCTGTTACCGGCCAACCTGTTGCCCATCTCGGTGATTTACGTTAACGGGGCGCGCCAGGAAGATACCATTATGTCGGGCATTGTCTCGCTGGCGCAGAGCAACATCGCCGTCGCGGCCGTGGTGTTTATCGCCAGTATTCTGGTGCCCTTTACCAAAGTTGTCGTGATGTTTACCCTGCTTGTCAGTATTCATTTTAAATGTGAACAGGGGTTGAGAACCCGCATACTGCTGTTGCGTTTCGTGACCTGGATTGGCCGCTGGTCAATGCTGGATCTGTTTGTTATTTCGTTGATGATGTCGCTGATCAATCGCGATCAGCTCCTTGCTTTTACTATGGGACCCGCAGCGCTCTATTTCGGCACTGCGGTGATATTGACTATTCTTGCAGTGGAATGGCTGGATAGCCGCTTACTTTGGGATGCACATGAGTCAGGAAACGCCAGCTTCGCCGACTGAAGCGCGAGTTAAAACAAAACGTCGTATTTCGCCTTTCTGGTTACTGCCGGTTATCGCTCTGATGATAGCCGGCTGGTTAATCTGGACCAGTTACGAGGATCGCGGCAATACCATTACCATTGATTTCCAGAGCGCCGACGGCATCGTTGCGGGCCGTACGCCCGTACGCTTCCAGGGGGTTGAGGTGGGCACCGTTCAGGATATTTCCCTGGACAAGAATCTGAATAAAATTGAGGTTCGTGCCAGCATCAAGTCCGACATGAAGGATGCCCTGCGGGAAGAGACCCAGTTCTGGCTGGTGACGCCAAAAGCCTCGCTGGCCGGGGTTTCCGGGCTGGATGCGCTGGTCGGCGGGAACTACATCGGCATGATGCCAGGCAAAGGTGAGCCACAGGATCACTTTACCGCCCTGGATACGCAGCCGAAATACCGGCTCAACAACGGCGATCTGATGATTCATCTGCATGCGCCGGATCTGGGCTCATTGAACAGTGGGTCGCTGGTCTATTTTCGCAAGATCCCCGTCGGTCGCGTCTACGACTACGCCATTACCCCCAATAAGCAGGGGGTGACCATCGACGTGCTGATTGAACGACGCTTCACCTCGCTGGTGAAAAAAGGCAGCCGCTTCTGGAACGTCTCCGGCGTCGATGCCGACCTGAGTCTGAGCGGGGCCAAAGTGAAGCTGGAAAGCCTGGCAGCGCTGGTGAATGGCGCCATCGCCTTCGATTCGCCGGAAGGCTCTGAGCCTGCCACCCAGGAAGATGATTTCGGCCTGTACAAAGATCTGGCTCACAGCCAGCGCGGCGTGATCGTCAAGCTGACCCTCCCCTCTGCGGATGGTCTGAAGGCCGATTCCACGCCGCTGATGTATCAGGGGCTGCAGGTGGGGCAGCTCACCAAAATGACGCTGAATCCTGGCGGTCTGGTGACCGGGGAAATGACCGTTGACCCGAGCGTGGTCGATCTGCTGCGGGAAAAAACGCGCATCGAAATGCGCAGTCCTAAACTGTCGCTCAGCAACCCCAGCGTCAGCAGTCTGCTCACCGGCAGTACCTTTGAGCTGATCCCCGGCGGCGGCGAACCGGTTAACCAGTTCACTATCGCCCCGGCCGATAAGGCGCTGTTACAAAAACCCGGCGTCCTGACCGTGAGCCTTAGCGCGCCGGAAAGTTATGGTATCGACGCTGGTCAGCCACTGATCCTACACGGCGTGCAGATTGGCCAGGTGCTTGAACGGTCATTATCCAGCAAAGGGGTCACCTTTGAGGTGGCAATCGATCCGCAGTACCGCGAACTGGTGCATGGCGACAGTAAATTTGTGGTCAACAGCCGGGTAGATGTCAAAGTCGGGCTCGACGGCGTCGAGTTCCTGGCGGCCAGCGCCAGCGAATGGATCAGCGGCGGGATCCGTATCCTGCCGGGTGAGAAAGGTGCCATGCGCGACAGCTACCCGCTGTATGCCAACCTGGACAAAGCACTCGAAAACAGCCTGAGCGATCTGCCGACCACCACCCTCACCCTGGTAGCCGACACCCTGCCGGACGTGCAGGCGGGCTCGGTGGTGCTGTACCGTAAATTCGAAGTGGGTGAAGTGATCCTTGTGCGTCCGCGCGCGAACGCCTTTGATATCGAACTGCATATCAAACCGGAATACCGCAAGCTGCTGACCAGCAACAGCGTGTTCTGGGCCGAAGGCGGGGCCAAAGTGCAGCTGAACGGCAGCGGGCTGACGGTGCAGGCCTCCCCGCTCTCCCGCGCCCTGCGTGGTGCTATCAGTTTTGATAACCTTAGCGGCGCGAGCGCCAGCCAGCGTAAGGGTGACAAGCGGATCCTCTATCCGTCTGAAACTGCAGCCCGCGCGGTAGGTGGCCAAATCACCCTGCACGCTTTTGATGCGGGCAAGCTCGCCGAAGGGATGCCGGTGCGCTATCTGGGGATTGATATTGGTCAGGTCCAGAGCCTGAAGCTGATTACCGCCCGCAATGAAGTGCAGGCCACGGCGGTGCTTTATCCGGAATATGTCGATAACTTTGCCCGCGCCGGAACCCGTTTCTCGGTGATCACCCCGCAGATTTCCGCCGCGGGGGTGGAGCATCTGGATACCATCCTCCAGCCCTATATCAACGTCGAGCCCGGACAGGGCAAACCGCGCCGCGACTTTGAGCTGCAGGAAGCGACCATCACCGACTCACGCTATCTGGACGGCCTGAGCATCGTGGTGGAGGTGCCGGATGCGGCATCGCTCGATATCGGTACGCCGGTACTGTTCCGCGGCATGGAAGTGGGTACGGTCACCGGCCTGACGCTGGGAACGCTCTCTGACCGGGTGATGGTGGCCCTGCGCATCAGCGATCGCTATCAGCATCTGGTGCGTAACAACTCCGTCTTCTGGCTGGCCTCCGGCTATTCGCTCGATTTCGGCCTGACCGGCGGAGTAGTGAAAACCGGGACCTTCAATCAGTTTATCCGTGGGGGTATCGCCTTCGCGACGCCGCCGGGTACGCCGCTGGCGCCGAAATCTCAGCCCGGCAAGCACTTCCTGCTGCAGGAGAGCGAGCCGAAAGAGTGGCGCACCTGGGGAACCGCCCTGCCACGTTAATGCCTGCGCTCCGGTGCAACCCACCGGAGCCTTTGTGGTACACTGCGCGCCTCTTTTTACTCCCTGTGGTGCGCTCGTGTCTCAACGTCCCGTCTATCTGCCAGATGAATTTCTGGCGCAAATGCGCCAGGCTCTGCCTGATCCTCTCGCTCTCGATGCGTTTATCGCTGCCTGCCAGCGCCCGCTGCGCCGCAGCCTGCGCGTCAATACCCTGAAAATCAGCGTGGCGGATTTCCTCACGCTGGTCGCCCCCTACGGCTGGCAGCTTACGCCAGTGCCGTGGTGCGAAGAGGGATTCTGGATCGAACGTGACGATGAAGAAGCCCTGCCGCTGGGCAGCACCGCCGAGCACCTGAGCGGGCTGTTTTACATTCAGGAAGCCAGTTCCATGCTGCCGGTTGCCGCGCTCTTTGCCGACGACAACATGCCCGTCCGCGTAATGGACGTGGCGGCAGCCCCGGGCTCCAAAACCACTCAAATCGCCGCGCGGATGAATAATCAGGGCGCGATCCTCGCCAACGAGTACTCTGCCAGCCGCGTTAAAGTGCTGCATGCCAACATCAGCCGCTGCGGGATCAGCAACGTGGCGCTCACCCATTTTGATGGTCGCGTGTTTGGTGCCGCCCTGCCGGAAGCCTTTGATGCGATCCTGCTGGACGCCCCCTGCTCCGGCGAAGGCGTGGTGCGCAAAGATCCCGACGCGTTGAAGAACTGGTCCGTGGCCAGCAATCTGGAGATCGCCGCCACCCAGCGCGAGCTGATCGACAGTGCCTTCCATGCCCTGCGCCCTGGCGGCACCCTGGTCTACTCCACCTGCACCCTCAATCGTGACGAGAACGAAGCGGTCTGCCTGTGGTTAAAAGAGCAGTATCCCGACGCGGTGGAATTTCTGCCGCTGAACGATCTGTTCGCCAGCGCCAGTGAATGCGTCACCCAGGAAGGCTTCCTGCACGTCTTCCCGCATATCTACGACTGCGAAGGCTTCTTCGTGGCCCGGCTGCGCAAAACCGCCGCTATCGCCCCGCTGCCGGTACCGAAATTTAAGGTGGGCAACTTCCCGTTTACGCCGCTGAAAACCCGCGAAGCCGCGCAGCTCACCGCTGCGGCAAACCAGGTCGGTTTGCACTGGAGAGAGAATCTGCGCCTGTGGCAGCGCGACAAGGAGGTGTGGTTATTCCCGACGGAGATCGAGCCGCTGATCGGTAAAGTGCGCTTCTCCCGCCTCGGCATCCGGCTGGCCGAAACGCACAATAAAGGGTATCGCTGGCAGCATGAAGCTGTGGTCGCGCTGGCCAGCCAGGACAATACCTTTGCCTTAACCCAACAGGAAGCGGAAGAGTGGTATCGCGGCCGCGATGTCTGGCCGCAGGAGAGCCCTGCCGGCGATGATGCGGTGGTGACGTATCAGGGTTTCCCTATCGGACTGGCGAAAAAAGTGGGCTCACGCCTTAAGAACAGTTACCCGCGCGAACTGGTTCGCGATGGTCGTCTGTTTACCGGTAACGGCGACGCCAGCTAAAAAAAGGCACTTTTTTACTGGCACATTTGCTCTCCTTTGACCAGGCTGAAAGATGGGCGACCATACTGGTCGTACCAGACCACAGCATGATTCTGGAGAGCATTATGACGAAAACCAATGTGCGCATTGGCGCATTCGAAATCGATGATGCCGAGTTAAACGGCGATACGCAGGGCGAACGAACGTTAACTATCCCCTGCAAGTCTGACCCCGATCTGTGCATGCAGCTCGACGCCTGGGATGCAGACACCAGCGTCCCGGCCCTTCTCGATGGCGAACACTCCGTACTCTACCGTGAGCACTACGATCACACTTCCGATGCCTGGATCATGCGCCTTGCCTGATCCGGAGAGAACCCGCCCGCAGGCGGGTTATTTGTTACGTATTTCCCCCTTCCGTGGATCATCCCCTACAATATTAATACGATAGTGAATGCTGAGGGGCATGATGTACGCACTGGTGCTGTTTATTTGTTATCTGGACGCGGGTTGCGTAGACCTGGTCGTGGATGTTTATCGCACCGAAATTCAGTGCGAGGCTTCGATGGACGATCAGCGGATCCGCCACGGCGGCTGCTACCCGGTTGAAGATTTCGTCGACGGCTTCTGGCGTCCGGCCCAGGAGTATGCCGACCTCTGATTACTGCAGCTGCGCCAGGGTCAACGATCCGCCAAACACCGCCCCGGTGTCGATATAGTGCAGGTTCAGGCAATCAAACCGCTTATTTAGCGGCGTATGACCAAACCAGAAGTGATCTGCCCCTGCGATCCCCTCCTCATGTCCGTTTATCAATTCCCGCAGGCGATCCCTGTCCCACAGAATACTCTGCTTCACCACCGGTTTATCCCATTCATACTGCGATGACGGGTAATCGGCATGGGCAATCACGTTCACGCCGTTGGTGCAGGTGATTTCGATAATCCACGGCAGCGTTTCGCAACGCCTGAGCAGCGCGAGTGCCTGCTCTCGCTGTTCACCCTTCAATTCGGCAAACCAGACCCCACCATTCATCAACCACAGCCCAAAGCTGTTAGTATGCAGGGCATCCAGCGCCATCTGTTCATGATTGCCGCGCACCGCATAAAACCAGTTTTCATTTAATAGCTGTAGGCATTTCACGCTATCCGGCCCCCGATCGATCAGGTCGCCGACGCAAATAAGTAAATCCTCATACGGATTAAGATGTCGCTGCTTTATTTCCTCCATAAGCAGTTGATAACAGCCGTGAAGATCGCTTACCACCCAGACGTGTCGCCAGTTGTGACCATCAAGTTTTAGATACATAGCGCCTCCTCAGGATCAGTATAGCCCCTGCGGATGCCCTACTGATGAGACGTTAAAGGCGCCTGGTTTAATAACCTCAATCGTTATTAAACGAAGCGGAAATAAAGGCTTAGCAACGGTTAAATGATTTTCCGATGACCTTTAAGATAATTGCAGAATTATAAAGAGGTCATCATCGTGTCAAATACTATCCTGCCTGCTGAGGTACCATACGCGCACCGTTCTTCCGTTATTCTCGCTCTGGCGAAAGGCGATCTTACGCCCGGCCCGCTGTGGCAGAAACGCGATTATCGGCTGAAATTCTTCCTGCGCACCCTGCTGTTCTGGTCCTCGACCACCCGCATGCTGGATACGATCTCCCGTCGCGATGATTTTTCTTCCTTGCTGAAGGCACAGCCAACGTTGCCGGTGAAAACCCAGCGCCAGTATCTCACCCGCGGGCTGACGGCCGGTGAGCGCGCAGAGGCGATCCTGCACCATTACGCCTGGATTGATGCTCTACCGGATAGCGGCCTGGCTCATCTCTTAACCAGCCCGACGCCGCTTCCGCTGCTGCAGTTCGCCACCAAAGAGGACATCAGCTATACGATCTCTGCCACTTCAGCGGTGAAGGCCGAACGCGAGGGTGAAACCACGCTCTGGTTACGCGCCGGGGACAATACCCTGTTGGCGAGCCTGACCTTTAGCGTCGTCGGGGAAAACGGGCGCAGCGCGCTGGTGATTGGTGGCCTGCAGGGGCCGCGCCGGGATGTCGGCCGGGAGACGATCAAAAATGCCACCCGCGCATGCTATGGCCTGTTTCCGAAACGTATTCTGCTGGAAGCCGTGTTCAATATGGCGAAGCAGTCAGGTATCAGCGCCCTTTATGGTGTCAGCGATGAGGGCCATGTCTTCCGCGCCTTGCGTTACCGCTTGAGCAAAGGTCGTCATCTGCACGCCAGCTATGATGAGTTCTGGGCTTCAGTGGGCGGCAAGCAGGACAATGCCTTCCGCTGGGCACTGCCATCGGGCATGGAGCGCAAATCGCTGGAGAGCATCGCCAGTAAAAAACGCGCCGAATACCGCCGTCGTTTTCAACTGCTGGATGAGATCGAGCAGGCCATCCGCACCCGGTTTTGCCGCTGATACTTGCTTTCATCGGTAACAGGCAAAAATTTAACACAAGCGCTAAAAAGCGCTGGACTTCCGCCGGGCGTAGTGTGGTATGGTTTAACGAAGAACAGAGGATGTTGCCCATCTGTTAAAGTCCGCAACAGGAAAATGCGTTTACTTTCAACAGATAAAAAGAGACCGAATACGATTCCTGTATTCGGTCCAGGGAAATGGCTCTTGGGAGAGAGCCGTGCGCTAAAAGTTGGCATTAATGCAGGCTAAGTCGCCTTGCACTTTAAGAATAGATGACGACGCCAGGTTTTCCAGTCCGCAGCAAAAGTGGCCTGAAAAAAAGCGTCAGCCTGTCCTTAAACACAAAAACCGCAATGCTTCCGCAGAGAAGCCTGCGGTTTTTTTTATTGGAAGCTGTAGCCTGGCAGCGCCTGTTTTCCTCGAATGAAGCACCCGCATATTTGCCCTTCGCTTACGATCAACACCCCGCCCGGTTTCATACATAACCTAAATATTTCCCTTCTGATTTCTCTTCAAAACTAATGACAAAACCTTATCTAATGTCAATAAATGTAAGGAAAGGTCAACCTACTATGCGCCTCGCATCGATAACAGTGTATCTAAAATAGATACAACAAAATTAATGAAGGTAGCAAAGTGTTTAAAAAAACAGCTGCCGCTGTAACGGTTTCTATGTGCCTGGTCTCTGGCACAACCTATGCCGGTAATACTGATGGTAAAGACCTGACTCAAGCCAACGCGGCAGCAGGTTTTAGCTGGTGGAGACGCTGAGATTAACGCTCAGAAGCAAGCTGAAGCCGATGCAAAAGCGGCAGCGGCAGCCCGTGAAGGCGAAGCGCTGACTAAAGCGAACCAAATGCGTACCCGTCAGCAGGAGCAGGCGGGCGGTGTTGCTGAGGTGAACGCACAGATCCAGGCCGAAGCCACCCGCCAGGGCGAAGCCCTGACCAAGGCCAACCAGATGCGTACGCGTCAGCAGATACTGGCCGGCCGTGCAGCTGAAGTGAATGCCCAGATCCAGGCCGAAGCCGCCCGCCGAGGGGAAGCCCTGACCAAACCCAACCAGCTGACGCAGCTGCACCCGATGCAGGCCGGGCGACACGCCGATGTATATGCCCAGAACCAGGCGGAAGCAG
>DERO01000005.1 GCA_002360945.1 Leclercia adecarboxylata
GCCATGTCCCCGGACCGTACATTGGGAGAGGGCCGGGGTGAGGGGATCGGACCGCACCACTCCGTAGGCCCGGCAAGCGCAGTGCCGCCGGGCAATACAGACCGCAGCGCTCTACACCAGGTTCTTCAACCGATAAATCCACTCCAGCGCCTGACGCGGTGACAGGGAGTCCGGGTCGAGATTCTCCAGTGCTTCCAGCGCCGGGGAGGTCTCTTCGGCGGGTACCAGCAACGACATCTGCGTCCCGTCAACCTGGGTCGCTGCCGCGTTAGGTGCCAGGCTTTCCAGCTCGCGCAGCTTCTGACGCGCACGCTTGATCACCTCTTTCGGCACCCCCGCCAGCGCCGCCACGGCCAGACCGTAACTTTTGCTCGCCGCGCCATCCTGCACCGTATGCATAAAGGCGATGGTATCTCCGTGCTCCAGCGCATCCAGATGCACGTTCGCCACGCCCTCCATCTTCTCCGGCAGCTGGGTCAGCTCGAAGTAGTGGGTGGCAAACAGCGTCATAGCCTTGATTTTATTTGCCAGGCTTTCGGCACAGGCCCACGCCAGCGAGAGCCCGTCATAGGTGGAGGTTCCGCGACCAATCTCATCCATCAGCACCAGGCTGTACTCGGTGGCGTTGTGCAGTATATTGGCGGTTTCGGTCATCTCCACCATAAAGGTTGAACGACCGCTCGCCAGATCGTCCGCCGCGCCCACGCGGGTAAAGATACGGTCGATGGGGCCAATCTCCACCTTTTGCGCCGGGACGTAGCTGCCGATCCAGGCCAGCAGGGCAATCAGCGCCGTCTGGCGCATATAGGTACTTTTACCGCCCATGTTCGGGCCGGTAATGATCAGCATGCGGCGCTGCGGCGACAGGTTCAGCGGGTTGGCGATAAACGGCTCGTTCAGCACCTGTTCCACCACCGGATGACGGCCTTCGGTAATACGTACGCCGGGCTTATCGCTAAAGGTCGGGCAGCAGTAGTTCAGCGTCTCGGCACGTTCCGCCAGGTTAACCAGCACATCCAGTTCGGCCAGCGCGGTGGCGCTCTGCTGTAGATCCGCCAGGTGCGGCATCAGCATATCGAACAGGGCGTCATACAGCTGTTTTTCCAGCGCCAGGGCTTTGCCTTTAGAGGTGAGGACCTTGTCTTCGTACTCTTTCAGCTCAGGAATAATGTAGCGCTCGGCGTTTTTCAGCGTCTGGCGGCGCACGTAATGGATCGGCGCCAGGTGGCTCTGCCCGCGGCTGATCTGGATAAAATAGCCGTGTACGGCATTGTAACCGACCTTCAGGGTGTCCAGCCCGAGCCGCTCGCGTTCGCGGATCTCCAGCTTATCGAGATAGTCCGTTGCGCCATCGGCCAGCGCGCGCCACTCGTCCAGCTCTTCGTTGTAGCCGGGAGCGATCACGCCGCCGTCGCGCACCAGTACCGGTGGGGCTTCAATGATGGCCTTCTCCAGCAGCTCGCGCAGTTCGCTGAATTCGCCCATCGCCTCGCGCAGCTTCTGCACCGGCGCGCTGTCGATCTCAGCCAGCTGGCTGCGCAGTTCCGGCAGCTGCTGGAACGCGTGGCGCATCCGGGCTAAATCACGCGGGCGAGCGGTACGCAGGGCCAGACGCGCCAGAATACGCTCCAGATCGCCCACCTGGCGCAGCACCGGCTGCAGTTCGCTGTATCTGTCCTGCAGGGCACCAATGGTCTGCTGGCGGCCGGTGAGGGTGGTGATGTCGCGAACCGGCATATGCAGCCAGCGTTTCAACATGCGGCTGCCCATTGGGGTGACGGTGCTGTCGAGCACCGAGGCGAGGGTGTTTTCCACGCCGCCAGCCAGGTTCTGGGTGATCTCCAGATTGCGACGGGTGGCGGCATCCATGATGATGCTGTCCTGCTGGCGCTCAATGGTAATGGAGCGGATATGCGGCAGGGCGGTGCGCTGGGTGTCTTTCACGTACTGCAACAAACAGCCCGCGGCGCACAGGCCGCGCGGGGCATTTTCCACGCCAAAGCCGGTGAGATCCCGGGTGCCAAACTGCAGGTTAAGCTGCTGGCGCGCGGTATCAATTTCAAATTCCCACAGCGGGCGGCGACGCAGGCCGCGACGGCCTTCAAGCAGCGCCATCTCGGCAAAGTCTTCGGCATACAGCAGTTCCGCCGGGTTGGTGCGCTGCAGCTCGGCGGCCATGGTTTCCCGGTCGGCCGGTTCGCTCAGACGAAAACGCCCGGAGCTGATATCCAGGGTGGCATAGCCGAAACCTTTGCTGTCCTGCCAGATGGCGGCGAGCAGGTTATCCTGGCGCTCCTGCAGCAGCGCTTCATCGCTGATGGTGCCGGGGGTGACGATACGTACGACTTTACGCTCGACCGGGCCTTTCGAGGTCGCCGGGTCGCCAATCTGTTCGCAGATGGCGACTGATTCCCCTTGATTGACCAGCTTCGCCAGGTAGTTCTCTACCGCGTGATGCGGGATCCCGGCCATCGGGATTGGTTCCCCGGCCGAGGCACCGCGTTTGGTCAGCGAGATGTCGAGCAGCTGTGACGCGCGTTTCGCATCGTCATAAAACAGTTCGTAAAAGTCGCCCATCCGGTAAAACAGCAGGATCTCCGGATGCTGAGCTTTCAGCTTCAGGTACTGCTGCATCATGGGGGTATGCGCGTCGAAATTGTCAGTAGTGGTCATGGAGTGATGATGTCCATTTCTTTGAAAATAGTGCTGTTCAGGCGACGCCAGGGTCGTGTAATGCCGCTATTGTCGCATGAAAAAAAGACCCGGCGCAGCAAAATGTCACGACTTTACGAGGCCTCTTCCACATCCAGTTCAATCACTAATCTCCCCTGTTGGACCAGCACCCGTACCCGGGAATGGGTTTTAAAACCGGCCTCTTCCAGCCAGTCGCCTTTTAAACTCAGCGCGGCATGTACGCTGTAGCGTGTCGGGATCTTGGTCTTGCGATCCTCATGACGCTTTCTGTAGTAGCCCACGGTGAGATGGCGGCTGGGTCTGGAAATGCACATATCCGACATAGAAACTCCTTTTTCGCTGGGAAGGATGCGGTGAAATAAACACCTGTATAAAATGCCAGTAAAATGTGACTGAGACAAACGCATAACTGCGAGGCGCCTTCAGGAAACGCAATGTAAAAGATGAAATCGGGCTGATCACCCCGCCTTAAAAAGGTATTATTGATGCAACTTATCAACAGGTATCAGGCCATGTCAGGAAAACGGATCGCGCGCGAAAAAGAGACCATCCGCAAGATGATCGCGCTGTATGAAAAGCAGTGCCCGGAGGCATCAAAAGCTGCGGGGCACTATCCGGCATTGAATGCGTATGCCGACAAGCGGCTGGATAAATGCGTGTTTGGCGAGGAGAAACCGGCCTGCAAGCAGTGTCCGGTCCACTGCTATCAGCCGGCGAAACGAGAAGAGATGAAACAGGTAATGCGCTGGGCAGGGCCGAGAATGCTCTGGCGCCATCCGATTCTGACGATTCGCCACCTGATTGACGATCGTCGCCCGGTCCCGGAGCTGCCGGAAAAGTGCCGCCCGAAAAAATGAATCCTCAGGCGCGCGGCCTGCGCATCGGGCGGCAGATAACCACCATGGCGAGAGCGCTGCACAGCGGGAACACCGCCAGCACCAGCCACGGAGTGCTTGCCGCGACGGAGGGCGTCAGCGCCTGGTCGAGCAGATCGCCCAGCAACAAATTCCCCGCCAGCACCGCGCAGCCGCCTGCGGTGGCCAGTGCGCCATAGTGCGCGCCTAAGGTCGATTCACTCGCAAACCACGGCACCACGTCTTTGCCCGCCGGCACCAGCAGCATCTGCCCGGTGGTGAGCAGCGTGACAAAGCAGGCCGCAGGCAGCAGACGCAGCCAGCCGGTTGCCGGTTCTGAGGGGGCAAAGAATGCGACGCTCAGGAAGGAGGCGGTAATCAGCAGAAAGCCCACCGGCAGGATCCGCACCGCCCCCACCCGGCGGGCAAAGCGCGCCAGCGGCAGCTGAAAGAGGATCACCAGCCCCGAGGCCAGCATAAACAGCGGGCCGAGATCTTTTTCACTCCCCCCGGCACGCTGGATCTCAACCGGCAGCGCCAGATAGAGCTGGTTATAACTTAACAGCCAACTGCTCCAGGCGATGATAAACGCCACGAACCGCAGCTGGTGAAAAGTAGTCCACCATGGGGTGATCTGCAGCGGCTGGTTTTTTGCCGATCCGGCCGGCAGACAGAAGAACAGCACAATCAGCGCCACCACGAAGACCGCCGCCCCGGCCAGCGCCACCTGGCGAAAGCCCATGCCGGTAAGCAGGGCACCCGCCACCGGTCCAAGCACCGCCCCCAGCTCGCCGCATACCGCAAACAGCGCGAACCACTCGGCGCGGCTGCGTTTGCCCTGCGCCTCGCTGCGGGTTCCGGCTTTTGCCAGTAAGGCTTCGATGGACGGGGAGAAGAGCGCGCCGCCGATGCCGGTGAGGCACGCCCCGGCGATGATAACGGGCAGGCTGTAGCCAAAGGCCAGCAGCAGGTAGCCCACCACCCGCACCACGCAGCCACAAAGAATGATAATGCGCGCGCCGTAGCGATCGGAAAGCGCGCCGCCGACGATAAACATTCCCTGCTGGGAGAAGGTTCGCAGCCCAAGCACCAGCCCGATAAGCCCGCCGGAGAGCAGCATATCGTCGCGTAAAAAGATCGCCAGGAAGGGGACAACGGCATAAAAACCGATGTTGAAAACAAACTGGCTGCCCAGTAGTACGGGCGGCCAGAGTTGCGTTGCGGGACGGATCGGGAGCACGACTTACCTCGCCTCAGACGAGGTAGTGGATATGTTTTTTGCCGTGGTAAGGCGACAGCTCAATGCGGGTTTTCACCCGGAACACCTCCCACAGCAGCTCTTCGGTAAGGATCTCCTGCGGCGTACCCGAGGCGACAATGCGCCCTTTCTGCATCACAATCAGCGCATCGCAGAACATCGCGGCGTGGTTAAGATCGTGAATGGCGACGATACTGGTGACCGGCAGCTGGCTGATCAACTGCATCAGCTGCATCTGGTGGTGGATATCCAGGTGATTGGTGGGCTCGTCAAGCAGGATCTCGGTCGGCATCTGGGCCAGCGCTCGGGCAATGTGCACGCGCTGGCGTTCACCGCCGGAAAGACTCAGCCAGCCCTGATCGCTGTTATGCAGCATATCCACCGTCTTCAGCGCCGAATTGACGGTCTCGTCATCCTGCGCCGTCCAGCCGGAGAACGGGGAGTGGTGCGGAATACGCCCCAGCTTCACCACGTCCCGCACGCGCATATTGGCATCGGTCATGCCGTGTTGTTCCACAAAGGCGACTCGCCGGGCGAGCTGCTTTTTCGGGATCCCATTGATGCTTTTGCCATCCAGCGCGACGGTGCCGCTATGCGGGCGACGTAACCCGGCAAGGATCCGCAGCAGCGACGATTTACCGGAGCCGTTTGGCCCCAGCAGGCCGACGGTCTGCCCCTGGGATACCGCCAGAGAGACATTGTCGACAATGACCTTTTTACCCACCTTCCAGGTGATACTTTCAGCAGTGATGCTCATCACTTATTCCTTGAACGATAGATAATCATGGCAAAGAACGGGACGCCCACCAGTGCGGTCACCACACCAACCGGCAGGCTTTGTGGGGCGATCAGCAGGCGGGAGGCGATATCCGCCAGCACCATCAGGATCGCCCCGGCCAGCGCGCTGGCGATGAGCAGCGTGCGGTGCAGAGGGCCGAAGAAGAAGCGCATCATGTGTGGCACCACCAGGCCGACAAAGCCAATGGAGCCCGCCATGCTGACGATGGTCGCGGTCATTAATGCGGTGACGATAAACAGGATCAGGCGCACCCAGGGCACGGCGATCCCCAGCGAGGCGGCGGCATCGTCGCCAAAGGTGAAGGCATCCAGCGCGCGGGCGTAGTACAGGCAGATCGCCAGACCCACCAGCATCACGACCAGTACGAGCTGGAACTCCGGCCATCTTACGCCGCTAAAACTGCCCAGCAGCCAGAACATTACGTCGCGCGCCTGCTGGGCGCTGGCTGAGGTGCTGACGGTCCAGGCGGTGATGGCGTTAAACAGTTGCGAGGCGGCAACCCCGGCAAGGATGGTACGTTCACTGCCGCCGCGCGCGCCGTTGGTCAGCAGGGCCACAAAGGCAAAGGCGGCAAAGGCTCCGGCAAAGGCCCCGGCGGAGAGGGTGACGGTGCCGCTGCCAATGCCCAGCACCACGACGGCGACCGCGCCGGTGGACGCCCCGGCAGAGACGCCCAGCACGTAGGGTTCGGCGAGGGCGTTTTTCAGCAGGCTTTGCAGTACCGCGCCGCAAATCGCCAGTCCCGCACCGCAGCAGGCGGCCACCAGTGCCCGGCTCAGGCGGAAGTCCCAGATCACGCTCTCGTAGATGCGGTTGAGCGGAACCTCGGTTAAGCCGATTTTATTGGTAATGGCATAGAACACGCTCTGCAGGGGGATCGACAGCTCCCCCACGCTGACGCCGATGGCGATCACCAGCAGCAACGCCACTATCGCCAGAAAACCCGACGCCGGCAGCAGCCAGTGATGTCGGGTCTGTTGAACCACTGCGGTCATTAATTGAGTCCCATCTTTCTGAGCTGCTCACCAATCTGCTCCGCGCCGTAGATGGTGCGGATAGTCGGGTTCATCGCCTGGCCGTCCATGATCACAATGTGACCTTTTTTAACGGCGTCGAGCTGGCTGACGGCCGGATCGCTCTTCAGGAATTTGATTTTTTCCTGGGCATTGTCCAGCGCCCAGCGATTACGGTCGAGGCTGGAGACCACGATCACGTCCGGGTTAGCGGCAATAATGCTCTCCCAGCCGACGGTCGGCCATTCGGTTTCGGAGGTAATGGCGTTGTGGCCGCCCAGCACGTTGGCGATAAAGCCGGAGGCGCTGTTTTTACCGCCGACGTAGGCGTCAGAAGAGGGGGAGGAGCTGGAGAACCAGAAAACGAAGGAGAGGTCTTTTTTGTTTTTGCTGAATTCGCTGCGCAGATCGGCTTCGCGCTTTTTGAAGTCGGCAATCAGCGCCTGACCGCGATCTTCGACGTTAAAGATTTTGGCGAAATCTTCGATCTCTTTATACAGGAAGGTCATATCCCACAGCTTCTGGCGACTGCCGTACATATCACCAATGTCTTTTTTGGTGGCGCACATGCCCGGCGACATATAGCTGTTGACGCCTACGGTAGCCAGATCTTCGCGTTTAGCGACTTTACTCTCTGGCCCCAGCAGCAGCGGCAGCTGCGCCGGAACGAAGTCCGGGTTTTGCGCCAGGATGGATTCCAGGGTCGGGATTTCGACGGTCAGCGTTTTGACTTTTTTGTTCTGTTCAGCCAGCTGCGGCAGCACTTTGGTAGGCCAGAAGGCGCTGGCAGCAACTTTATCTTCAAGGCCTAACAGCAGCAGAATTTCAACGGTGTTTTGTCCCAGCGCGACGACGCGTTCCGGCGCTTTGGTGAAGGTTTCTTTATATCCGCAATTCTCAATCGTCAGAGGATACGTAGTCGCAAAAGCCGAGCCTGCTGTTGCGATCAGCAATCCTAATGCGCTGATGACCTTTTTCATGAAACGCTATCCTTCATTAATTTATTGATGCCAGCTCGAGCGCCTGGCTGAGAATGAATATCATTTATTTCGGCGGAGTTTTATACAATGATATATTCATGGTGTCAATGAACGATAATAACGCCATGAAACTATTGGATTTATGAGGGCTTTTGTAGGCCGGGCAAGCGCAGCGCCGCCCGGCGAAGGGGGATTAATCTAAATCTGCACCGTTGCTGGCGATCACTTTCTTGTACCACCAGAACGATTTTTTGCGTTTGCGATCGAGGGTGCCGTTGCCGGCATCATCGCGATCGACATAGATAAAGCCGTAGCGCTTGCTCATCTCGCCCGTTGAGGCGGCCACCAGATCGATGCAGCCCCAGCTGGTGTAGCCGATCAGCGGAATGCCGTCTTCAATCGCATCGCCCATGGCGCGGATATGCTCCCGCAGGTAGCTGATGCGGTAGTCGTCGTTGATTTCGCCGTTGGCGTCAATCTCATCTTTCGCCCCCAGCCCGTTTTCCACCAGAAACAGCGGCTTCTGGTAGCGGTCGTACATCATGTTCATGGTGATGCGCAGGCCCAGCGGGTCGATGCCCCACCCCCATTCGCTCACCTCGATATACGGGTTGCGCAGGGATTTAACGATGTTGGCGGCGCTGGTGTTGCCCGCATTCATCTCCGCCGAGGCGCAGCGCGAGGCGTAATAGCTGAACGACACAAAATCGACGGTGTTTTTCAGCAGTTCGTCATCGCCAGGATCTTTGACAATCACCACCCCTTTTTCACGGAACACGCGGGCAGAGTAGGCCGGATAGCTGCCGCGGGCCTGCACGTCGATAAAGAACAGGTTCTCGCGGTCTTTCTCCAGTGCCATCCACACGTCTTCCGGCTTGCAGGAGTAAGGATAGAAGTTGCCGCCCGCCAGCATGCAGCCGACCTGGTGTTCCGGATTCACCTCGTGGGCAATTTTGGTCGCCAGCGCGCTCGCCACCAGCTCGTGGTGCGCCGCCTGGTACTTGACCTGATCTTCGTTTTCGCCTTCCTCAAACACCAGTCCGGCGCCGGAGAACGGGCTGTGCAGCATGATGTTGATTTCGTTGAAGGTCAGCCAGTACTTCACCAGCCCGTTAAATTCCTCAAAGCAGGTGCGGGCGTAGCGGGCGAAGAAATCGACCATCTTGCGGTTGCGCCAGGAGCCGTACTCGGTCACCAGGTGCATCGGCACGTCGAAGTGGCACAGCGTCACCAGTGGCTCGATGTTGTACTTTTTGCACTCCTCGAATACCGCCCGGTAAAAGGCAATCCCCTCTTTATTCGGCAGCGGCTCGTCGCCATTCGGGTAGAGACGGCTCCAGGCAATCGAGGTACGAAATACCGTGAAGCCCATCTCGGCCATTAAGGCGATATCTTCTTTATAGCGATGGTAAAAATCGATCGCGTCGTGGCTGGGATAGAACTCGTCATCACGCAGCGAAAAGCGTTTTTCCTTGCCGACTTTTACCGCCAGGCGGTTGGCGCCGTGGGGGATCATATCGACGGTGGTCAGGCCCTTGCCGCCTTCGCGGTATGCGCCTTCGCTCTGGTTAGCGGCCAGTGCGCCGCCCCATAAAAATCCTTGTGGAAAAACTGACATTGTTACCTCGCTAAACATTTATGCTTGTGCTGCTTTGGCCTGGACCGGTGCGGTTTGCAGTGCGCGCGCTTTTTCCGCTTCCTCTTCTACCGGGATATCTTCAAAGCCCAGGATCAGGGTCAGCACGAAAGAGAGCACCACGGCCAGGGCCATTACTCCGAAGACCCAGACGATAGACATCGGGTTAGCCGGGTCGAAGAACTGGACGCTGGTAAACAGGCCCGGTGCCGCCATGGAGTGGCTGGCCAGTCCGGCAATACCGGCGACGGCGCCGCAGATAAAGCCGCTGATCAGGCTCGCAATCAACGGGCGTTTCAGGCGAACCGCCACGCCGTAGAGCGCGGGTTCAGAGATCCCCGCCATGATGGCAGAAGCCGCGGCGGCCAGCGCCGTCTGGCGCAGTTCCGGGTTTTTGGTTTTCCACGCCACCGCCAGCGACGAACCGCCGAGCGACAGGTTGGCGCCGATTTCTGACGGCATTACCATCCCTTCTTTGCCGGTTTCGGCAATGGTCTGAATGATGGTTGGGGTAAAGACGCGGTGCATCCCGGTCATCACCAGCAGCGGCCACAGCGCGCCCATGATGGCAACGGAGAGCCAGCCCAGATAGCCATGAATGGTGTAAACCAGCGCGGAGATGGCGCTACCGATCCAGATCCCCAGCGGTCCAATCAGGACGATGGCGAGCGGGGCGGCAATCAGCACGATCAGCATTGGCTTAAGGAAGTTTTTGGTGACGGCCGGGGTAATTCTGTCCACCCAGCGTTCGATATACGACAGGCACCAGGTCATCACCAGCGCCGGGATGACCGTATAGGTGTATTTCACCGCGGTAACCGGAATAAAGGCGAACTCAACGTGCTCGCCCTGCGCCGCTTTGGCCATCAGCTCGATAAAGCTCGGATGGACAAGCACGCCCGCAATGGCAATCGCCAGCGACATGTTGGTTTTGAATTTGACCGCGGCAGAGGCCGCCACCATCAGCGGCAGGAAGAAGAACGCCCCGTCACCGATCACCGTCAGAATGGTCAGCGTCGGCTCGCCTTTGGTCAACACGCCGGTCATCTCGAGGATCATCGCCAGCAGTTTGACCATCGATCCGCCGATGATCGCCGGGATCAGCGGGGACATGGTGCCGATCAGCGCGTCGAGGATCCCCGCGCCAATGCGTTTCAGGGTCAGCTTTTGCGGCCCCTGGGGCGCAGCAGGCTGCAGGTCGGCAGGCAGCAGGCTGACCACCTCGCGGTACGCCTGAGATACGGTATTGCCGATGATCACCTGGCACTGGTTGTCGTTGCGCACTACCCCCAGCACGCCGCTGATGCTCTTAAGCGTGGCGCTGTCGATCAGGCTCTCGTCTTTCGCCACGAAGCGCAGTCGGGTCATACAGTGGGTGACGGCGACGATGTTGTCTTTGCCGCCGAGCGCGCTGACAACGGCATTCGCCAGCGCAGCATAATTTTTGGCCATCGGGTTGTATCCTGTTTTATCAGTAAGGTACGTCTTCACCGTCTGCAACGATGAAACTTATATAGGAAACCGGTTCCACAAAATCATGAAGAGTTTCCTGGGATCAAACAAGATCGCGTTTTGCTCATTTTTTAGATTCGTGAAGAGGATCACTAAAGGCGTTAAAAAGCGTGCGATCCACGCTGCGACAATTTTGACGCGGTGCAGTACACTGCCGCTCATCAGATTCAGACGGAACAGATTGATGACCACGATGCTGGAAGTGGCGAAGCGGGCAGGGGTCTCGAAAGCGACGGTTTCCCGGGTGCTTTCGGGCAATGGCTACGTGAGCCAGGAGACAAAAGACCGGGTTTTTCAGGCGATTGAGGAGAGCGGCTACCGTCCCAATTTACTGGCGCGCAACCTGGCGACGAAACGCACGCAAACCCTCGGGCTGGTGGTGACCAACACCCTCTACCACGGGGTCTACTTCAGCGAGCTGCTGTTCCACGCCGCCAGAATGACCGAGGAGAGAGGGCGTCAGCTGATCCTCGCCGATGGCAAGCACAGCGCCGTCGAAGAGCGGGAGGCGATTCAGTATCTGCTCGATATGCGCTGCGATGCGATCATCATCTACCCGCGTTTTCTCAGCGTCGATGAGATGGATGAGATCATCCAGAAGCACGAGCAGCCGGTGATGGTGCTTAACCGTCGCCTGCGCAAAAACAGCAGCCACTGCGTCTGGTCAGATCATAAAGCCTCCAGCCAGGCGGCGGTGTCGACCCTTATCGAACAGGGCCATCACGACATCGCGTTTATTACCGGATCGCTGGATTCCCCCACCGGGATTGAGCGTCTTTCCGGCTACAGGGACGCGCTGACCCAGCACCGGATCCCGCTGCGCGAATCGCTGATTGTCGAGGGCAAATGGACGCCGGCCAGCGGGGCGGCAGGGGTGGCGACTTTGCTGACGCGCGGCGAGAGCTTTACCGCGCTGGTGGCGAGCAACGACGACATGGCGATCGGCGCCATTAAGCAGCTCCACGACAGCGGGATCGCCGCGCCGGGGGCCGTTTCGGTGGTGGGGTTCGATGACATTGCGATGGCGCCGTACGTGGTGCCCGCGCTCTCCAGCGTGCGCGTGCCGGTGACGGAGATGGTGAAAGAGACCATCAGCCGCCTGATCTTCATGCTCGACGGCGGGGACTTTACCTTCCAGCAGACCTTTGCCGGAGAGCTGATCCTGCGTGATTCGGTGATCCCTGGTCCGCACCGCTAATCACAGTTCGGCGGCCGGGGGCAGCCAGGCGCGGGTAAAATCGAGCCAGCCGCCCGCGGTCAGGACCATATCCTGCACGTTTTCCAGGGCGTTGATCCGGTAGCGATAGTGGAACAGCGGCGTGCAGCGCCCCTCCGCCAGCAGACGCTGGAACAGGGCGTGCAGCCAGGCGTGAAAATGCGCTTCGCTGTCGCTGTTTTGCATCAGCTGCTGTTTGGCGGCTTCCCAGCCCGCTTCCCCCAGTGCCGTGGCCCAGGCCGGCTCATAGATAAACCACTCCGCCAGCGCAAACTCAGCCATTCCGGTCGCCAGATGATCCCCCAACAGCAGATCGGCATCCGCCAGCGTATCCGGGGCATACCAGCCGTCGCGATCCTTCCATTCGGTGTGCAGTTCACAGCCGTGCAGGTGTAGGCGTTGCCGCCAGACTTCAGCCAGCTCACGCAGTTCCGGCGTGTTGTAGCACACCAGCTTCAGCCGGGGCGGCAGGTCAATTTCAGCGGGCGCGGTCAGGGTCGGTACCTGCAGGCCGGGGAGGATTTCGGTGTGGATCTGCAGATCCTCGCGGCGGCCAAAGCACTGCTGGTTAAGGGTAAGGGCGCTCTGGCGCAGCCAGGTGGCCAGTGCTTTAGGCAATTTTGCATTGACCATCAGCCATGTAAATCCGCCGCTGGTTGAGGTCACCGCCTCCTGCGGGGCGCTGCCTTTCCCGACCGTGATCCACGCCGGTTTATCGGCGACCGTGCCGGTGCGCCAGAACTCAATGGCGTGCAACAGCGGATGGGCGGCAAAGTACCAGGGCTGACGCTCGAGGCGCAGAAAATGCGAGTGGTGGCGGGCAATGGCGAACGGTCCGGCGCCAATTTCCACTTGCCGGGGATGCGGCAGGCGGCAGACAGGATGCGCAAGACGATGGGCCAGCAGAGCATCCGGGGCATGCAGATACACCGCCAGACACCAGGGGGCGACGAGGGTGACCGCGTCGATATGCAGCAGCCCGCTGTTGCGCGCCGGATCGGCCAGCAGCTGCTGCACCGCACTCAGAATATCGTCATCGCTCAGCGGCTGGCCGTTATGCCAGTGCGCGCCGCTGCGCAGGTAAAAATGCCAGCGCAGTCCATCCGCAGAGCAGGCCCAGTGGTGCGCCAGATCCGCTACCGGCTGCGCCTGGCCCGGTTCATAACGGGTTAACCCGGCGTGAACCGCGCAGATGATATGCTGCTCGGCGCGTCGACGATGCAGCGCCGGATGCAGAGAGGTGAGCGGGCGATACCAGGGAATGCGCAGCGTCGGCTGATGCTTGAGCCATTTGCCGCCAAGAAACGGGGTGATGATGTGATGCAGGCTGGCCGGATCGCCGTCCGCCAGCTGCAGCGCGCTCTGATAATCCCCTTTCTCCAGACAGGCATGCATCAGCGGGGCGCTAAGTTCGCTGGTGGTCACCAGGCAGTGCAGAGTGGCACGATGTCCGCGCCCCGGCTGCGCCTTCCAGCTTAGCCAGCCGCTTTCTGCCAACTGGCGTAACAGCGTGCGGGCGTGACGTTCGCTGCACAGCGCCACCTCGGCCACCTCGGCAATGGTGGTGAGCCTGGCATTCAAACCGTAATGCACGGCGAGCCGCTGGTACTGGCGGATTTTCTGGATCTGGCGCATGGCGGCATCCCTGACAAAGGCGTTGCGAAGAGTGTAGGGGTTTTTGCGGGATAATAAACGTTTTGCCGGGTGGCGCTTGCGCTTACCCGGCCTACGGGACCCTACAAAACCGTAGGCCCGTGCAAGCGTAGCGCCGCCGGGCAATCAGCGCTTACTGACAGGTATCATAAGCTCGCGCAGGCGCTCGATGCGCGCTTCCGGGCTGAGATACAGCCAGCGAAATAAAATATGTTCATGCTTCTTCACCTGCCTGAACCAGGCAGCAAGATAGTTAAGTTCCTGGGTGAAGTTGTTCATTGGCGGTCTCCGGCTGATGAGTACCGCAACAGAGTAGGCCGCAAAAAGGGATTAAAACAGGACCGGGTTTAGCAGCTGTTCCGCATTAAAAAAGCCCCGGGGCGCCGGGGCTGCGAAAGGCAAAATCGGACAAGCATACAACGAGTAGAGCAAGAGTTTGAGGGTTAAACGGGTAATGATTTCAGCAGGGCAAAGGCCTCCTTCATGCGATCTTCACTGACCACGAAGGCGCGCAAATTGCCCTCGCTGTCGGCGCCTTTCGCCACCATTCCCTGAGGTTCGATGGCGATCTGCCAGTTCAGATCCTGACGCTGGGTTTCGCCTGCCAGGTGCAATGGCAGTTCCGGCGTTTTGACCTTCACCAGCATCGCAGGCAGTTTCAACGGGGTATTGCCCCCGAGCAGGTTCTTCGCCAGATACATGGCGCTTAACTGGATCGGCTGCAGGAACGGCAGCACCTGACCGTTGATTTCGGCGCAGTCGCCCAGGGCATAGATATCCGGCTGCGTGGTTTGCAGATAGCTGTCGACCTTCACGCCGCGGTGGGTTTCTGCACCCGCACGCTGGGCCAGCCCGATTTCCGGACGCAGGCCGGTGGCGGCAATCACCACATCGACTTCAATGCAGCGGTCTCTGTCCAGCAGGGCGCAGATGCCGGTATCGGTTTTGGTCAGGCTTTTCAGCTGGGATTTCAGCTGCAGATGCACGCCCATATCGGTCAGTCGGTGTTGTAAGCGACTGCTTACTTCGGCTGGCATCAGTGCTGACAGAATGCTGGCGGAGTGGTCAACCAGGGTGACCGCTTTCCCGGCCCGGCAAAAATCCATCGCCAGTTCGCTGCCGATAAGCCCCGCGCCAACAATCATCACCCTTTTAGCGTCACGCAGCGTGGTTTCACAGGCCCGGTACTCCATCTGGCTGTTGAGGGTCAGCATCAGCTCGCGGCCCGGAACCGGCGGCACAAAGGCCGAGGCTCCGGTGGCCAGTACCAGTTTGTCATACGACCACTGCTGGTCTTTCGCTTTGACCACGTGCGCTGCGGCATCGATGTCGGTGACCCAGCTGTAGGGGAACAGGCGCAGGTTAAACTGTTCGGCAAACTCCCCCGCCGTCTGGCGGGTGAGGTCGTCGGCGTGCTGACTCTGGCTAATAACGTGGCTTAAGTCCGGCTTGTTGTACTCATCCATGCTGTCCGCGGCGATCAGCGTCAGCGGGACGTTTGCATCCTGTTTACGGATATTTTTTACCAGCTGGCGGGCGGCGAAGCCCGAGCCGATAATCACGATACCCTGGCTCATTTTGCCTCCGATGCCAGTTCGTCAAAGACGTCTTTACCGAGGGAACATTCCGGGCAGAGGAAGTTATCCGGCACGTCACTCCACGGTGTGCCTGGGGCGACATCCTGCAGCGGTTCGCCGAGGGCCGGATCGTAGATCCACTGGCAGACGCTGCACTGCATGCAAGGGCCGAGGTCGGCGGCTGCCGCTTCTGCATCGGTGCTGGCTTCCTGCTCAGGTGCGGCTTTAGCGGTCGCTTCCGGCAGCGGAGCGAGCGCCCACTGACGTGCAATGTCGCGGCCGTGCTGACGGCAGACTTCCAGCGCATCCAGATCCGGACGCCATTTCGCCTTCAGGCTCATCGACATCTCAAAGCCCGCATCCTGCAGACGGGTAGAGAGACGGTCGACCGCGCCGCCGCTCCAGCCGTGGGAGCCGAAGGCGCTGGCGCGTTTGTTGCGGAAGCGCAGGCCGGTCATCTCTTCCACCAGGCCGGCAATTTTCGGCATCATCACGTTGTTCATGGTGGAGGTGCCCACCAGCACGCCTTTGGAGCGGAAGACGTTGGTCAGAATGTCGTTCTTGTCGCTGCGTGCCACGTTAAAGATTTTCACCGCCACGTTCGGGTCCACTTCGTTGATGCCCTGGGCAATCGCGTCGGCCATCATGCGGGTGTTGTTGGACATGGTGTCGTAGAAGATAGTGATGCGATCTTCCTGATAGTCCGCTGCCCATTTCAGGTACTGCTCGACGATCTGGGTTGGGTTCTCGCGCCATACCACCCCGTGAGAGGTTGCAATCATATCCACCGGCAGGTTGAAGCCGAGGATTTCGGTAATTTTTGGCGTGACCAAACGGCTGAACGGGGTCAGGATGTTGGCGTAGTAGCGCTGGCACTGCTCGTACAGCTCGGCCTGATCCACTTCGTCATTGAACAGACGTTCGTCGCAGTAGTGCTGGCCGAAGGCGTCGTTACTGAACAGCACGGCGTCGCCGGTCATGTAGGTCATCATGCTATCAGGCCAGTGCAGCATCGGGGTTTCAACGAAGATCAGCTGTTTGCCGTTGCCGATATCCAGTGAGTCACCGGTTTTCACCACGTTGAAATTCCACTCCGGATGGTGGTGGTGACCATTGATGGAGTCGATGGCGTTATTGGTGCAGTAGATCGGGGTGTCCGGGATGCAGGACATCAGCTCGGTCAGGGCACCGGCATGATCTTCTTCAGCATGGTTAATGATGATGTAGTCGATATCGGCCAGGTCAATTTCACTGCGCAGGTTTTGCACGAACTCACGGCTGAACTTATGATCGACGGTATCGATCAGGACGTTTTTCTCTTCCCGGATGAGATAGCTGTTGTAGCTGCTGCCGCGCAGCGTTTTGTACTCTGTTCCGTGAAAATCACGTACTTCCCAGTCACGTTGACCAACCCAATGAATATTGTTTTTAACCAGAATAGACATAGCAACCTCAACTTAATACAGCGAAATTAAACGAAAGATGTAATGGTAATTGCAGGTTGTGTGCCAACTTTTTAATGTCTTGATTTAAAAGGTTTTATAAAATAATAACCCTTAAAGAGTAGTCAATTTGACTGTCATTGATATAGTCAATATGACATGATGCATTGTCAAAATGACAGCGAGGCGCGAATGAGTTTTTCCGTAGAGGTGCTGGCGAAAATCGCCATTGAATTGCAGAGCGGCATTGGTCATCAGGATCGTTTTCAGCGGCTGATCTCCACCCTGCGTCACGTGCTGGATTGCGATGCCTCGGCGCTGCTGCGCTATGAAGGACGGCAGTTTATCCCGCTGGCGATCGACGGCCTGGCTCAGGACGTGCTGGGGCGGCGCTTTACCCTGGAGGGCCATCCGCGGCTGGAGACTATCGCCCGCGCCGGGGATGTGGTGCGCTTCCCGGCCGACAGCGACCTGCCCGATCCCTACGACGGGCTGATCCCCGGGCAGGAGAGCCTGAAGGTACACGCCTGTATCGGCCTGCCGCTGTTTGCCGGGCAGAACCTGATTGGTGCCCTGACCCTCGACGGCATGTCGCCGGATCAGTTCGATACCTTTAGCGACGAGGAGCTGAGGCTGATTGCCGCCCTTGCAGCCGGGGCGCTGAACAATGCCCTGCTGATTGAGCAGCTCGAGAGCCAGAACAGTCTGCCCGCGGGCCCGGCGGCGTTTGAGCAGGTAAAAAACACCGAGATGATCGGCCTGTCGCCGGGCATGATGCAGCTGAAAAAAGAGATTGAGATTGTCGCCGCCTCCGACCTGAACGTGCTGATCGAGGGCGAAACCGGCACCGGCAAAGAGCTGGTGGCGAAAGCCATCCACGAGGCCTCACCAAGGGCGGTTAATCCGCTGGTCTACCTCAACTGCGCCGCCCTGCCGGAAAGCGTGGCGGAGAGCGAGCTGTTCGGCCACGTCAAAGGGGCCTTTACCGGAGCCATCAGCAACCGCAGCGGCAAGTTTGAGATGGCCGATAACGGCACCCTGTTCCTCGATGAGATTGGCGAGCTGTCGCTGGCGCTGCAGGCCAAGCTGCTGCGGGTGTTGCAGTACGGCGATATCCAGCGGGTCGGCGATGACCGCAGCCTGCGGGTCGACGTGCGGGTGCTGGCGGCCACCAACCGCGATCTGCGTGAAGAGGTGCTGGCCGGAAACTTCCGCGCCGACCTGTTCCACCGTCTGAGCGTTTTCCCGCTTTCGGTGCCGCCGCTGCGCGAGCGGGGCGAGGACGTGGTACTGCTGGCGGGCTATTTCTGCGAGCAGTGCCGGCTGCGGATGGGGTTATCCCGGGTGGTGCTCAGCCCCGGCGCGCGGGCGCATCTGCTGAGCTACGGCTGGCCGGGCAACGTGCGCGAGCTGGAGCATGCCATCCACCGGGCGGTGGTGCTGGCCCGGGCCGCACGGCTGGGAGATGACGTGGTGATCCACGCCCGGCATTTTGCCCTGCATGATGAGAGCGCGGCTGCGGTAACGCCGGAAACTCCGCTGGTGGTGAATCAGAACCTGCGTGAGGCAACGGAAGAGTTTCAGCGCCAGACGATTGCCCGGGCGCTGGAGCAGAATGGCCGCAGCTGGGCGGCGAGCGCGAGGGCGCTGGAGACCGACGTCGCCAACCTGCACCGGCTGGCGAAACGTCTGGGTCTGAAAAGCTAGATAATGCCTGCCTGATAGAAATCCTGCAGGTTGATGGCACCGCACAGGCGGCCAGACTCGTCTACCACCGGGGCGGCGGTGATTTTGCGCTTCAGCAGCAGCTCTTTGGCTTCGATGGCGCGGCTGTCGGCCTTCAGCGTCAGGCCGCCGGTGGTCATGGCGCTGCTGACGTTCACCTCCAGCTTGCCGCCGCCCACCAGCCAGCGACGCAGGTCGCCGTCGGTAAAGACCCCTTTCACCTGGCGGTCGTCATCGCAAACCGCCACCAGACCCAGCCCGGTACGGCTCAGCTCCAGCATTGCCTCCATCACGCTGGCGTTCAGCTTCACCTGCGGGGTGGCCTCGTCGGTGCGCATCAGGTGGTGCACTTTATTCAGCAGGCGCGCGCCCAAGGCACCGGCAGGGTGGGAGCGGGCAAAATCTTCTTCATTAAAACCGCGGGCCTGCATCACCGCCATCGCCAGCGCATCGCCCATCATCAGGGTATTCACGGTGCTGGAGGTCGGGGCAAGGTGCATCGGGCAGGCTTCGCGCTCCACCGAAATATCCAGCGTGGCTTTGGCGGCCAGTGCCAGCGGCGAGCGGGATTTGCCGGTCATCGCCAGCAGGGCGACCGATTTTTCCTGCAGGCGGGGCAGGATCAGATCCAGCTCTTTCGCCGAGCCGGAGTAGGAGATAAACAGCAGCACGTCGCGACTTTCGATCATCCCGAGGTCGCCGTGCAGGGCTTCCGCCGGATGGACGAAAAAGGCCGGGGTGCCGGTGCTGGCCAGGGTTGCGGCAATCTTTTTGCCGATATGCCCGGACTTGCCGATCCCCGCGACAATCACTTTGCCTTCGCACTGAATAATGGTGTTTGCCGCCCGTACGAAATCCTCTCCCAGACGGTCCGGCAGGCGGCTGGCCTCCTGCAATTCGAGCATCAGGGTTTGGCGACCCGCGTTTAACAGAAATTCACTCATCTCGCTCTCCGGTTACAATCACTTCGATTCCTTTCTCTTCCAGCGCTTTTTTGAACGCCGGATCGATACCCGCGTCGGTGATCAGCTTATCGACGCTCTCAAGGCTGCAGACAATGTTCGGGCTTTTACGGCCAAACTTCGACGAGTCGGCCATCAGGATCACTTCCCGGGCCGCATTGCACATCGCTTTGCTGACGCTGAATACCTCGTTGAAGGTGGTGACGCCCGCGTTGAGATCGATGCCGTCGGTGCCCATAAACAGCCGGTCAAAGCTGAAATGGTCGAAGGCGTTCTCCGCCAGCTGGCCGTGAAACGAGGCTGATTTTTTACGGAAGGTGCCGCCAGGCATCAGGATGGTTTGTTCGTTGTCGAATTCGGACAGGGCGTTGACGATATGCAGGCTGTTGGTCATCACCGTGATGTTATTGAAGCGGCTCAGCATCGGCACCATCTGCAGCACCGTACTGCCCGCGTCGAGGATGATGGAGTCGCCGTCATGGATATACTTGACCGCCGCCTCAGCAATTAACGCCTTCTGGTGGGTGTTGATCAGCGTCTTGTGATCGATGGGCGGATCGGCTTCGTCCTTATTGAGCACCACGCCGCCATAGGTGCGGATCACCGCCCCGGAATTCTCCAGGATCACCAGATCCTTGCGGATGGTGGTGCCGGTGGTGTCAAAGTAGTGGGCCAGATCCTCAACCGAACATTTTCCTTGGCTTTGCAGGTGGTCGAGAATGGCCGCCTGCCGCTGACGGGGTTTCATAGGCGTTGCGTTCCTCAGGTTGCGAAATGATAATTTCGCAAGCTTATAGCGTTCACATCGAAATTATCCATGTTTCAATTTAAGCGCTAATGATAGTGCATCCTGACAGAGCGAATCATTGGGAAAGATCACATCGGGCTCTAATTCCTGCAGCGCGGTGCCGTTAATTGCTGCAATTTTCACCGGTCGGGCAAAGACCGTCAGCCCGCGCATCATCAATGAGTCGCAGACCCGGTGATTGTCGTCCAGCGCAATGGCGACAATCACCCGCGGTTTGAAGCGCCCTCCGGAGCGGCCCACGCCGACGCGGCCTTTCTGGCAGAGGGCGTCGAAGGCGCGGTTAAAGCGGTGGATTTGCCAGCCGCCGAGTGCCAGCTGGCACAGCCAGGCGATAACGGCGACGGTGATTAGCGTAGTAACCATGTGTAACTCCTGTGGAATTGCCGGGCGGCGCTGCGCTTGCCCGGCCTACGGTTTGAGGGGGGTTAACCCACAATCAGAACATCACCTGCCCGCCGGTGATATTGATCGACTGCCCGGTGCAGTAGGAGGCTTTCGGGCTGGCATAAAACAGCAGCATATTCAGCACGTCCTGGTAGTCGCACCCGCGCTTCAGCGGCACTTTATCGATGTAATACTGCTCCACCTGGTCTGCCTCGATGCCCAGCTTGGTGGCGTACTGCGGCAGCAGGGACTGGAACATCGGCGACTTCAGCAGGTTGCCGAGCATCAGCGAGTGCACGGTAATGCCGTACTCCGCCAGATCCAGCGCCAGAGACTGGGTCAGCCCCACGCCGCCGAACTTGGCCGCGCTGTAGCCGGAGTTGTGCTTGCTGCCCACCTTGCCGGATTTGGAGTTGATCTGAATGATGCGCCCGGCGATGCCGTCGCGGATCATCAGGCGCGAGAACTCCCGGGCGCAGAGGAAATAGCCCACCAGGTTCACCTGCAACGAGCGGTCGAAATCCCCCAGCTCCACGTCGCTGATAAACGCCGCTTTGGCGATCCCGGCGCTGTACACCAGCAGGTCGACGCGGCCAAAGATCTCATTCACCCCGTGCGACAGCGCCATCACGCTCTGCTCGCTGGTGGCGTCGGCACCAAAGCCATACGCCTTGCCTTCGCCAAACTCCTGGTTGATCTCGCTGGCGACCCGGGCGGCTTTTTCGCTCTGAATGTCCACCACCGCCACGCGATACCCTTCTGCGGCCAGCCCGCGGCAGAGATATTCCCCTAAGGTTTGTCCCCCGCCAATGACAACTGCAACCTGTTCCATGTTTCTCTCCTTTAATTACGCCACAAATTTCAGTACACAACCGGCCATCACCGCCTGCGGAACCGGCCCGGCAACGTGCACGGTGCCCGGGTATTCCGCTGCGGTCTGGCCATCAAAACGCAGGGTGATATGCCCCAGCTCGCGCAGGTTCTGCTCCGCGACATCGCCTACTGCCGTCACCGGATAGCGCGCGTCGCCCAGCGTGAGCTGGCTGCCAGGCCGTAGCTCGCCGCTCAGTTCGCCGTGGCAGTGGATAAAACAGAACTCCTCGATATCCGCCGGGGCCCCTTCACGGAAGGTAATCAGCATCTGGTCGCTCAGCGCATCCGCGGCGCTCTGGCCGATGCAGGTAATGGTGGTCTGGTAAATCACGGTCATCACGAAGTCCTCTTATTGATAGATAAAGCCGGAGACGAACCAGGCAATCAGTACGGTGGGCGCGCCGGTCAGGAAGCGGCTCACCAGCACGGAAGGGACACCGACGCGCACGGTATCCTGGCGCGCTTCGGCCAGCGACAGCCCTACCGGAATAAAGTCGCAGGCGGCCTGGGCATTAATGGCAAACAGCGCGGGCAGGGCGAGGTGCGGCGGAATATTGCCGAGCCCAATTTGCACGCCAATCAGCACGCCGATCACCTGGGCGATCACCGCTCCGGGGCCGAGGAACGGCGACAGCAGCGGGAAGGAGCAGATCAGTGCCAGGGTCACCAGCCCGAGCGGATGGCTGGCCAGCGGGGCGAGGCCGTGGGCGATCCAGTCCCCCAGACCGGAGGCCATGATGATGCCGATCAGCGCCGAGACGAAGGCCATAAACGGCAGGATGGTTTTCAGCACCGTGTCGATGGTGTCGCGGCCGGACTGGAACAGCACCGCCACCGCGGAGCCCATCCCCATCCCGACTTTTGCCAGCAGGCCGTCGCTCTGCTCGGTGATCTTCTTGCTGGTGTCGTACTCGCGCGGGGCCGCTTTTTGCGGCGCGGGAGTGCCATTCACCAGGATGATGTTGTCCTCCTTCACGCCCGACACATAAATGTCTTCAAGGATGTACTGCGCCAGCGGACCTGATTTGCCCGTGGAATGGATATTGACGGTGGGAATGCGACGCTTCGGGTAGATGCCGCAGCGCAGGGTGCCGCCGCAGTCGATGACCGCCACGCCGATCTCCGCTTCCGGCGGCTCGCCTTCTTTAAAGCCGTCGACCGCTTCCCAGCCGGTCAGTTCGCGCAGCCTGTCGACGATCGCCGGGCGGGTGCCCGCGGTGATGTAGACGATCTTTTTGCCTTCGGTGGCGTCGAACTCCAGCGGGCCGCCCCAGCCGCCCACGCCTTTTTCAATCCGGATACGGGTCATGCTGCGGCTCCTGCAAGCTGGACTTTCTGTTCAAGCTGGATGCCCATTTTCTTTTCGAAAATGGCGGTGGTGAGATCGGTCACCCAGCCGCGGAAGAAGTTGGTCACCAGGCCGACCAGCAGGTAACTAACCGCCAGCGGGCCGAGCGGCAGGCCGAGGGTGGTCAGGCCGCTGGCGATCCCCAGATAGACGAACAGCTCGCCGGGGTTAATGTGCGGAAACAGGCCGTTCATCGAGTGGCAGCTGTAAGAGGCGGCGGCGTAGTAGCTCGGCTTGTAGCGCTCGGGCATAAAGCGCCCGAGGCTCAGGGTCATCGGGTTACAGAATACGAAGGTGCCGATGCAGGGCAGCAGCAGATAGCGGGAGACCGGATTACCGGCGCAGCGCTGGGCCAGCTTTTCGATCCGATGCTGACCAATAAAGTTGATCAATGCATTCATGATCACCAGCAGGCTGATCAGCAGCGGCAGGATCCCGGTGACCATGCTGGTAAAGACCTCGCCACCTTTCTGAAACAGCCCGATAAACCACTCGGCGCCGTGGGTGATGGTTTCTATCATTGTTTTCTCCTGTAGGGTGAGTTCATCTCTGACGGGCTAATAATAATCACTTTGAAAGGTTTTAAAGTGTTAAACAGATCTCACAATGAAAGAAAAATGGATTATTTTGAAAGATAATGAGAGAGGCGAGGGCAGAGTGGTTGAGAAGAAGACGAATTTGTCTTTAGACAGCGTAAAGATTTTGCCGTGCGGGTTCGCATCTCTTCCTTGAGGTGTCCCGGATGCTTTACCATACTTGCCACTTATCGAATTCGTTGAATGGATGTCTCATGCTCAAGCGTCGTTACGCAGCCTTACTGCCTGCGCTTATCCTGCTCTCTGCCTGCAGCAGCAAACCGAAGACCGAAGAGGTCCAGCAACAAACGGCGGGCGCACCGTCCGGCGGCTTCCTGCTGGAACCCCAGCATAATGTGATGCAGATGGGGGGTGACTTTGCCAACAATCCCGCGGCGGAACAGTTCATCGACAAAATGGTGAGCAAGCACGGCTTTAATAAAGCCCAGCTGCAGGAGATCCTCTCCCAGGCGAAACGTCTGGATTACGTGCTGCGACTGATGGATCGCCAGGCACCGACCACCCAGCCACCGGCCGGGCCGAACGGCGCATGGTTACGCTATCGCAACCAGTTTATTACCCCGGACAACGTGCAGAACGGCGTGGCGTTCTGGAACCAGTATCAGGATGCCCTGACCCGCGCCCAGCAGGTCTACGGCGTGCCGCCGGAGATTATCATCGGGATTATCGGCGTGGAAACCCGCTGGGGCCGCGTGATGGGGAAAACCCGCATTCTGGATGCGCTGGCAACGCTCTCCTTTAACTATCCGCGTCGGGCGGAGTACTTCTCCTCCGAGCTGGAAACCTTCCTGCTGATGGCGCGCGACGAGCAGGATGACCCGCTGGATCTGAAGGGCTCCTTTGCCGGTGCCATGGGCTACGGCCAGTTTATGCCGTCCTCCTATAAGCAGTATGCGGTCGATTTCAACGGGGACGGGCACATCAACCTGTGGGATCCGGAAGATGCGATTGGCAGCGTCGCCAACTACTTTAAAGAGCACGGCTGGACGCCAGGTCAACCGGTGGCGGTGATGGCAAACGGCCAGGCGCCAGGGCTGGAGAACGGCTTTAAAACCAGCTATACCCCGGCGCAGCTGATGGCCGTAGGGCTAACACCGCAGCAGCCGCTGAGCGACAACCAAAAGGTCAGCCTGCTGCGTCTGGATATCGGTACCGGCTACCAGTACTGGTACGGTCTGCCGAACTTCTACACCATCACCCGCTACAACCACAGCACGCACTATGCGATGGCGGTCTGGCAGCTGGGGCTGGCCGTAGCGCAGGCACGCGTGGCCTCGCCGTTCAGTTAATACTGCCTCTCTGTCATAAAAGTGAGTGGCGTTGTGCCGCTCACTTTTTAATGTTAACCGGTAGGCCTGCTTAATTTTTCTGAAGCCCCCTCGTAAAACCTTCACCTCACCCTCATATCTACCGACTAAAGTGCTATCTTGTGCTGCATGTTTTTAAGGAGTCACAACGCTATGACTGACCATGAATTGATGCAGCTCAGTGAGAGGGTAGGGCAGGCGCTGAAACAGCGCGGGGCGACGGTCACCACGGCAGAGTCCTGTACCGGCGGCTGGGTGGCGAAAGCCATCACCGATATCGCCGGCAGTTCCGCCTGGTTTGAACGCGGGTTTGTCACCTACAGTAATGAAGCGAAAGCGCAGATGATTGGCGTCCGTGAACCCACGCTTATCGAGCATGGCGCGGTGAGCGAGCCGGTCGTCATCGAGATGGCGATTGGCGCCCTGCGTGCCGCCCGGGCAGACTATGCTATCTCTATTAGTGGTATCGCCGGGCCGGACGGCGGCAGCGCTGAAAAGCCTGTCGGGACCGTGTGGTTTGGCTTTGCGACGGCGCAAGGCGAGGGGATTACCCGCCGGGAATGCTTCAGCGGCGACCGTGAAAGCGTGCGTCGTCAGGCCACCGTTTATGCGTTAAAAACGCTCTGGCAACAATTTCTACAAAACACTTGATACTGTATGAGCATACAGTATAATTGCTGCAACAGAACAGAAATCCAAGGTGAAGCGCAGTTGTTTCACCCGGCATGAGAGGAAAAAATGGCTATCGACGAAAACAAACAGAAAGCGTTGGCGGCAGCACTGGGCCAGATCGAAAAGCAATTCGGTAAAGGTTCCATCATGCGCCTGGGTGAAGATCGTTCCATGGATGTAGAAACTATCTCCACCGGTTCGCTTTCTCTGGATATTGCACTAGGTGCTGGCGGCCTGCCTATGGGTCGTATCGTAGAGATCTACGGGCCAGAATCCTCCGGTAAAACCACCCTGACCTTACAGGTTGTGGCGGCTGCACAGCGCGAAGGCAAAACCTGTGCCTTTATCGATGCTGAGCACGCGCTGGATCCGGTCTACGCACGTAAACTGGGTGTTGATATCGACAACCTGCTCTGCTCCCAGCCGGATACCGGTGAGCAGGCACTGGAAATCTGTGACGCTCTGGCGCGCTCTGGCGCAGTAGACGTAATCATCGTCGACTCCGTTGCGGCACTGACGCCGAAAGCGGAAATCGAAGGTGAAATCGGTGACTCTCACATGGGCCTCGCGGCACGTATGATGAGCCAGGCGATGCGTAAGCTGGCTGGTAACCTGAAGCAGTCCAACACGCTGCTGATCTTCATCAACCAGATCCGTATGAAGATTGGTGTGATGTTCGGTAACCCGGAAACCACCACCGGTGGTAACGCGCTGAAATTCTACGCCTCTGTGCGTCTGGATATCCGCCGTATCGGTGCCGTGAAAGACGGTGAAAACGTGGTGGGTAGCGAAACCCGCGTGAAGGTTGTGAAGAACAAGATTGCTGCACCGTTTAAACAGGCTGAATTCCAGATCCTTTACGGCGAAGGCATCAATTTCTACGGCGAGCTGGTTGACCTGGGCGTGAAAGAGAAGCTGATTGAGAAAGCGGGCGCCTGGTACAGCTACAACGGCGACAAGATCGGTCAGGGTAAAGCGAATGCTATCTCCTGGCTGAAAGAGAACCCGGCGGCAGCTAAAGAGATCGAGAAGAAGGTGCGTGAGCTTCTGCTCAGCAACCAGGATTCCAAACCGCAGTTCGCTGTTGATGGCGCAGACGTTGAAGAAACCAACGAAGATTTCTGATAATCAGGTGTAATAGATAAGGGTCGCTTAATGCGGCCCTTTTTGCTTTTTGCTTTTGACTGCAGCAGGTTTATCTATGAATGAATCAACAGCACGTCGTCCTGCTTATAACCGTCTGCTGGATCGCGCCGTGCGCATTCTGGCCGTTCGTGACCACAGCGAGCAGGAGCTTCGCCGCAAACTCGCCGCGCCGGTAATGAGCAAAACCGGGCCAGAAGCCATCGATGCCACGGCAGAAGATTACGATCGGGTGGTTGCCTGGTGCTATGAGCACAGCTATCTGGACGATACCCGTTTTGTCTCACGCTTCATCGCCAGTCGCAGCCGGAAAGGCTACGGTCCGGCACGCATCCGCCAGGAACTCAATCAAAAAGGTATCCCGCGCGAAACCAGCGAAAAGGCGATGCGTGAATGCGAAATTGACTGGTGCGAGCTGGCGCGGGAGCAGGCCGTGCGGAAGTACGGGGAACCTTTGCCGCGTGAGTTTTCAGAAAAAGTCAAAATCCAGCGCTTTTTGCTTTATCGCGGCTTCCTGATGGAGGATATTCAGGATATCTGGCGTAATTTTACCGATTGAACGCATGCGGGATTTTACTTCCCTCTAAAGAAAACTTATCTTATTCCCACTTTTTTCAGTAGCTGGTCCGTCCAACAACGGTTGTGTAGTGACCGGCTGTGACATTTCGTTAGCTTGATTTCAGGATAATTATGAGCAAGAGCACCGCTGAGATCCGTCAGGCGTTTCTCGATTTTTTCCATAGTAAGGGACACCAGGTTGTTGCCAGCAGCTCCCTGGTACCGAACAACGATCCAACTTTACTGTTTACCAACGCCGGGATGAACCAGTTCAAGGATGTCTTCCTGGGTCTCGACAAGCGTAATTATTCTCGCGCAACCACCTCGCAGCGCTGCGTGCGTGCGGGCGGTAAACATAACGATCTGGAAAACGTCGGTTACACCGCGCGTCACCACACCTTCTTCGAAATGCTGGGTAACTTCAGCTTCGGCGACTATTTCAAACATGACGCTATCCAGTACGCATGGGAACTGCTGACCGGTGAAAACTGGTTCAACCTGCCGAAAGAACGTCTGTGGGTTACCGTCTACGAAACCGATGACGAAGCCTATGAAATCTGGGAAAAAGAAGTGGGTATCCCGCGCGAACGTATTATTCGCATCGGGGATAACAAAGGCGCACCTTACGCGTCTGACAACTTCTGGCAGATGGGTGATACCGGTCCATGCGGTCCGTGCACCGAAATCTTCTACGATCATGGCGATCACATCTGGGGCGGCCCTCCGGGCAGCGCAGAAGAAGACGGCGACCGTTACATTGAGATCTGGAACATCGTCTTCATGCAGTTCAACCGTCAGATCGACGGCACCATGGAGCCGCTGCCGAAGCCATCCGTGGATACCGGTATGGGTCTGGAGCGTATTGCCGCAGTACTGCAACACGTTAACTCCAACTACGACATCGATCTGTTCAGCACCCTGATTAAGTCTGTTGCCGACGTGACTGGCGCAACCGATCTGAGCAACAAATCCCTGCGCGTTATCGCTGACCACATCCGCTCCTGTGCCTTCCTGATTGCTGACGGCGTGATCCCGTCGAATGAAAACCGTGGCTACGTGCTGCGTCGTATCATTCGTCGCGCTATCCGTCACGGCAACATGCTGGGCGCGAAGGACACCTTCTTCTACAAGCTGGTGGGGCCACTGGTGAGCGTGATGGGCGCAGCCGGCGACGAACTGAAACGCCAGCAGGCGCAGGTTGAGCAGGTTCTGAAAACTGAAGAAGAGCAGTTTGCCCGTACTCTGGAACGTGGTCTGGCCCTGCTGGACGACGAACTGTCGAAGCTGAAAGGCGATACGCTGGATGGCGAAACCGCCTTCCGTCTGTACGATACCTACGGCTTCCCGGTTGACCTGACGGCTGACGTCTGCCGCGAGCGCAACATTAAAGTTGATGAAGCAGGCTTCGAAGCCGCCATGGAAGAACAGCGCCGTCGTGCGCGCGAGTCCAGCGGTTTTGGTGCTGACTACAACGCGATGATCCGCGTTGATGGCAGCAGTGAATTCGAAGGTTACGAGCACCTCGAAACCAACGGCAAAGTGACCGCTCTGTTTGTTGACGGCAAAGCCGTGGACAGCATCAGCGCGGGCCAGGCGGCGGTCGTGGTTCTGGATAAAACCCCGTTCTATGCAGAGTCGGGCGGCCAGGTTGGCGATAAAGGCGAGCTGAAGGGCAGTGATTTCAGCTTTACCGTAAACGACACGCAGAAATACGGTCAGGCGATTGGTCATCAGGGTACGCTGGCATCCGGCACGCTGAAAGTGGGCGAGGGCGTCAAGGCTATCGTTGACGAAGCGCGCCGCGCACGTATCCGTCTGAACCACTCCGCGACGCACCTGATGCACGCCGCGCTGCGCCAGGTTCTGGGCACGCACGTTGCGCAGAAAGGCTCGCTGGTAAACGACAAAGTGCTGCGCTTCGACTTCTCGCATTTTGAAGCGATAAAACCGGCGGAAATCCGTGCGGTGGAAGATCTGGTGAATGCCCAGATCCGTCGTAACCTGCCGATCGAAACCAACATCATGGATCTCGACGCGGCGAAGAACAAAGGCGCAATGGCGCTGTTCGGCGAGAAATATGACGAACGCGTGCGCGTGCTGAGCATGGGCGATTTCTCCACCGAACTGTGTGGCGGTACGCACGCCAGCCGTACGGGTGATATCGGTCTGTTCCGCATTGTGTCCGAATCCGGTACCGCGGCAGGTGTCCGTCGTATCGAAGCGGTCACCGGCGAAGGCGCGATTGCACTTCTGCATGCGCAGAGCGATCAACTGCACGACATCGCGCAACTGCTGAAGGGCGACAGCCAGAACCTGGGCGAGAAAGTGCGTGTTGCGCTGGAACGTACCCGTCAGCTGGAAAAAGAGCTGCAGCAGATGAAAGAGCAGGCCGCCGTTGCCGAGAGCGCAAACCTCTCCAGCAAAGCGGTTGAGATTAACGGTGTCAAACTGCTGGTCAGCGAACTGGCGGGCGTTGAGCCGAAAATGCTTCGTACCATGGTCGACGATCTGAAGAACCAGCTTGGTTCAACCATCATCGTTCTGGCAACGGTAGCAGAAGGTAAGGTTTCTCTGATTGCGGGCGTATCTAAGGACGTGATCGACCGTGTGAAAGCAGGGGAACTGATTGGTATGGTCGCTCAGCAAGTGGGCGGTAAAGGCGGTGGTCGTCCGGACATGGCGCAAGCCGGTGGTACAGACGCAGCAGCGCTTCCAGCGGCACTGGCCAGTGTTGAAAGCTGGGTAAGTTCTAAACTGTAATAATTACAAAGCGTACACAGGCGCCATAATGACAACGTTATGGCGTACTGCGCACTACGCTATCGATAATGATAAAGTCAGGTTGAGTTTGTGTATATCGGCTAAACTTACGTTTAACAGATTGTGATGCCATGACTACCGACACATTACGTGTTTGTCATCGCTTACTTTTTGGCGTTATATGATGGATAATGCCGGGATACAAGAGACCCGACTCTTTTAATCTTTCAAGGAGCAAAGAATGCTGATTCTGACTCGTCGAGTTGGTGAGACCCTCATGATTGGGGATGAGGTCACCGTGACAGTTTTAGGGGTAAAGGGCAACCAGGTACGTATTGGTGTGAACGCCCCTAAAGAAGTCTCTGTTCATCGTGAAGAGATCTACCAGCGTATCCAGGCTGAAAAATCCCAGCAGTCCAGTTACTGATATTATCGCGTCTCGCTGTCTGGCGAGACGCAACCCTCCCGATATATTCCTTGTCAAAAGTTACCGTTCGATTTCAACCGCTCTCTTTTTAACCTTCTGTCATAACCTTTCTCTGCCCGACATCCCGTTTATACCCCTGGATAACTGCCAGCTGGCCTGCAAAATCCGTTTATAAAACACCCTCTTTGCGGGTTTTACATGCGAATTGCCTGTGATTTGTGCAAACGATAAAAGCTTGTGGAAAATTGTTTGACTTATAAGTCCCAGAAAGTAATATATGCGCCACGCAGCGACGAGAAGCTCTTAACGAGTTACTCGAAGCACTCGAAAGAGGCGTTGTGTGGTGAGGTGGCCGAGAGGCTGAAGGCGCTCCCCTGCTAAGGGAGTATGCGGTCAAAAGCTGCATCCGGGGTTCGAATCCCCGCCTCACCGCCATTTTGCATCCGTAGCTCAGCTGGATAGAGTACTCGGCTACGAACCGAGCGGTCGGAGGTTCGAATCCTCCCGGATGCACCATCCTTTACTTCATGTCGCTTTCGAAGCGATATGCAGTATCAAGTAGTACAGCAGTAAATCCTGATGCATCCGTAGCTCAGCTGGATAGAGTACTCGGCTACGAACCGAGCGGTCGGAGGTTCGAATCCTCCCGGATGCACCATCTTTTACTTTGTGTTGCTTATGAAGCAATACTGAGTATCAGCAGTAACAGTAGTAAATCCCGATGCATCCGTAGCTCAGCTGGATAGAGTACTCGGCTACGAACCGAGCGGTCGGAGGTTCGAATCCTCCCGGATGCACCATCTTCTCCGAGACAATAGCAAAGCTGTTGTTTCAAGGTCTGCGAGTTAATCGCAAGCACCAGGGAGGATAACGTTGCTTTAGCAACGGCCAGAAGGGCGAGGCGCAGCCGAGTAATCCTCCCGGATGCACCATTTACTATTTTCAACAGAAGTACCCTGATGCATCCGTAGCTCAGCTGGATAGAGTACTCGGCTACGAACCGAGCGGTCGGAGGTTCGAATCCTCCCGGATGCACCATCTTCTCCCTCATTGTTTATTCCTTCGACGTTCCGTCAGCAATCATCTTCTCTGTCAGCGACAAAAGCCCTTGTTTACGATAAAGTAACGCTTTGAAATCCTTTTGCGAGAGCACGATGTACGCACAGTATGACGGTTTGATCTTCGATATGGATGGCACCATCCTGGACACTGAGCCAACGCACCGTAAAGCCTGGACTGACGTTCTCGGCCGTTACGGAATGCGCTTCGACTTACAGGCTATGATTGCCCTCAACGGATCCCCTACCTGGCGTATTGCGCAGGCCGTGATTGAACTGAATCAGGCCGATCTCGATCCCCATCTGCTCGCGCGTGAAAAAACCGATGCGGTAAAAGCGATGCTGTTAGATACCGTGCGCCCTTTGCCACTCATTGAAGTGGTAAAAGAGTGGCACGGACGTCGTCCGATGTCGGTCGGGACGGGCAGCGAGAGCGCGATCGCAGAAGCATTGCTCAACCATCTTGGTTTGCGCCACTATTTTTCTGCGGTAGTTGCCGCCGATCATGTTAAAAACCACAAGCCTGCCCCGGACACCTTCCTGCTGTGCGCAGAACTTATGGGTGTACCAGCTGCCAGGTGCGTCGTGTTCGAAGATGCCGACTTTGGTATCCAGGCAGCACACGCTGCCGGCATGGATGCGGTGGACGTTCGCTTACTGTGAGTGACCTGCTGTCACTGACTTCACTCTTCGCCAGCAGTTTTTTAAGCGCCACGCTCTTGCCGGGAAATTCGGAAGTAGTACTGGTGGCGATGCTCTTGTCCGGCGTAAGTCAGCCCTGGTTGCTCGTGTTAATAGCAACAATGGGTAATAGCTTTGGAGGGCTGACTAACGTTATTCTTGGGCGATTCTTTCCGCTACGCAAGACATCGCGCTGGCAGGAAAAGGCAGTCGGCTGGCTAAAACGCTATGGGGCTGCCACGCTTTTATTAAGCTGGATGCCGGTAATCGGTGATTTACTGTGCCTGCTGGCGGGATGGATGCGCATCTCCTGGGGGCCCGTGCTCTTTTTTTTATGCCTGGGCAAGGCGTTGCGCTACGTTCTCGTGGCGGTTGTGACTTTGCAGGGCATGACGTGGTGGCACTAATTGGACTGTTTGTGACCATGAACCATTACAATTATGCTAAATAAAATGATTTTGACAGGCGGGAGGTCGAATTGATCCCGGACGTATCACAGGCACTGGCCTGGCTGGAAAACCACCCTCAGGCTCTGAAGGGTATTCAGCGTGGTCTTGAGCGCGAAACGCTGCGCGTAAACGCGGATGGCAGTCTTGCAACGACGGGCCATCCACAGGCGTTGGGCTCTGCGCTGACTCATAAGTGGATCACGACTGATTTCGCGGAAGCGCTGCTTGAGTTCATCACGCCGGTCGATGGTAATATCGACCACATGCTGAAGATCATGCGTGATATTCACCGTTACAGCGCCCGCAATCTGGGTGATGAGCGGATGTGGCCGCTCAGCATGCCTTGCTATATCGAACAGGGCCAGGATATTGAACTGGCGCAGTATGGCACGTCAAATATCGGTCGTCTGAAAACGCTTTATCGCGAAGGGTTGAAAAACCGCTACGGCGCGCTGATGCAGACGATTTCCGGCGTGCATTATAACTTTTCACTGCCGATGGCATTCTGGCAGGCGAAGTGCGGCGAGACGGATAAAGAGGCGATCTCAGCAGGCTATTTCCGCCTGATCCGTAACTACTATCGCTTTGGCTGGGTCATTCCGTATCTGTTCGGCGCGTCACCGGCGATTTGCTCCTCGTTCCTGCAGGGTAAACCGACCACGCTGCCGTTTGAGAAGACCGATTGCGGCATGTATTACCTGCCGTACGCTACCTCCCTGCGTCTCAGCGACCTGGGTTATACCAATAAGTCGCAAAGCAATCTCGGAATTACGTTTAACGAATTGCATGAGTATGTGGCAGGATTGAAGCGGGCGATCAAAACGCCGTCGGAAGCGTACGATGAAATCGGGCTCGAGAAAGACGGTAAGCGTCTGCAAATCAACACTAACGTTTTGCAGATCGAAAACGAACTGTATGCGCCGATCCGTCCGAAACGCGTCACCCGCAGCGGCGAGACACCGTCAGATGCCCTGCAACGCGGCGGTATTGAGTACATTGAAGTGCGCTCCCTGGATATCAACCCGTTCTCACCGATCGGGGTGGATGAGCAGCAGATACGCTTCCTCGATCTGTTCATGGTCTGGTGCGTGCTGGCGGATGCGCCGGAAATGAGCGCTGACGAACTGCTCTGTACCCGCACCAACTGGAACCGGGTGATCCTCGAAGGGCGCAAGCCTGGCCTGACGCTGGGCATTGGCTGTCAAACAGCGCAGTTCCCGTTGCAGCAGGTAGGTAAAGATCTGTTCCGCGATCTTAAACGTGTCGCCCACACGCTGGACAGCGTTTACGGTGGCGAAGCGTATCAGCAGGTTTGCGACCAGCTGGTCGAAAGTTTTGATAACCCCGAACTGACATTCTCGGCGCGTATTCTGCGTTCTATGATTGATCAGGGGATTGGCGGCACCGGTCGTGCGCTGGCGGCGGAGTATCGCGATATGCTGCAGCAGGAGCCGCTGGAGGTGTTAAGCGAAGCCGATTTTGCTGCGGAGCGAGATGCGTCTGTAGTGCGTCAGGGGGAGATTGAAGCGGCGGATACCGAGTCGTTTGCCGATTTCCTGGCGAAACAGGCCTGACAGAAAAGAAAAAGGCCACATCGCTGTGGCCAAAATAACATCTCTGAAGAACAGGGATGATGATAACAAATGCGCGTCTTTCATATACTCAGACTCGCGTTGAAAAGAAGAGTTCATTTTATTTTAAAAAAATCACTATCGGAGGTGACGTATGCCGTTATTAGATAGCTTTACTGTCGACCATACCCGTATGGAAGCCCCTGCTGTACGCGTTGCGAAGACCATGCATACCCCGCACGGCGACACGATCACTGTATTCGACCTGCGTTTCTGTGTACCTAACAAAGAAGTGATGCCGGAAAAAGGCATTCACACGCTGGAGCACCTGTTTGCCGGCTTCATGCGCGATCACCTGAACGGTAACGGCGTTGAGATCATCGATATCTCCCCAATGGGTTGCCGTACCGGTTTCTACATGAGCCTGATCGGCGTGCCGGAAGAGAAGCGCGTCGCCGATGCATGGAAAGCCGCGATGGAAGACGTGCTGAAGGTGAAAGAGCAGAACCAGATCCCTGAGCTGAACGTTTACCAGTGCGGTACCTATCAGATGCACTCCCTGGAAGAAGCGCAGGAGATTGCACGTCATATTATCGAGCGTGACGTTCGCGTTAACAGCAATGAAGAGCTGGCGCTGCCAAAAGATAAACTGCAGGAACTGCACATCTAGCAAATTACCCGGCCCTCAGCAAGGAGTGTGCCGGGTAATATTAGTTTCTTTATAAATTCCTAAAAGCCTATCTCTCGTTGTGCATCCCTCGCTTTCTCTTTATTATTGAAATCAACGCATGGTAGTTATTTATATATATTATATCTATGGATGATAGATTGACGCTCATTCACTGTAATTATAGATGCGTTAATATTTCATGGAATAGATAATAATTCAGAGGGATTTATGAAAGTTTATTTTACTGGCACCGCGCTTCTTTTTTCCGCACTTCTGTTGTCTGCTTGCAGTTCCAAACCGGTTACCACGCCTATCGCCAAAGCGCCCGCCGAGCGTAAGCAGGAGGTGCAGTGCTATCAGGAGTTCTCTGCGCTGCAAAAGCTCGACCCGGCGGCCTATGAATCCTACCGTAAGCAGTTTGATAATATTAATAAAAACTATAAAATTTACGAATCGAATAAATCTCTGGTCGATGATAACGCTTCAGAAGTTATGCTCACCGAAATTAATAAAAAACTGTCGCTGGTATGCGTCAGGATTCGTAATACGGTTTATACCAACATGATGAACCGTGCCAATGAAATGAACAAGTTATGAATAAATACTTTAGCGCAGCACTGTACTGCGGATTGTTATTATCGGGCGGAAAAGCATTTTCAGCCGGAACGGATTTGTTGGAACGTTTAAGTAATGAAAAAATTATCGACAACGGTTCAACGAATCCTTTTATTGCCTCTGAAGCTACCAAAAATCCCCCGGACGCGCCGCCACAGAAGGCAAAGCCTGCCCGTTCATCGACCCGTGCCGTGCCTGGTAAAAACGACAAGGCCGTTGCCGTCGATCAGGCCAAACTGTCCCGCCTCACCGAGGCCCTTCGTCAGGCCAATGCCACCATCACCGGCTTAGATAAACAACTGAGTGCGGTGGAAAGTGAAAAGGCGCTGCTGGAACAGGCGGTAGCCCAGGAGAAGGAGCGCGTCGCGGAAAAAGAGCAGGCACTTGCCCGGCTTAAATCACAGCCGGACGGCAGCGCGCAAAAGCTTGCCGTTGAAAGCCTCATTGCGACGCTGCCGAAGCCTGCTGGCGTCGATCAACAAAAAAATGCCGAACTGGCAGAGCAGTTAAGTAACGCCAACGCGCAACGTGCCGCCCTGACGAAAGCGCTGAGCGATCTACAGGCACAGAAGGACGCACTTGATTCGCAGTTGAACGCTCTCAAGGCAAACAGCGCTCAGACCACCGGCGCGGCGAAAGAGCTCGACGCCTTAAAAGCCCAGCTGTCAGCGCTGAATCTGCAAAAAACCACGCTGGAAACCCGACTGGCCGAGCAGGAAAAAGTGTTCAGCAGCGAGAAAACAAAGTCTGAGATTGCGCAGAAGCAGCTCGAGGACGCCAAAAAAGTGATCGCCTCGCAGGAGTCACTGCTGGCCATGCAGAAGAGCAGCGCCGGAAGCGACAAAGATAAACTGCTTAAAGAGCTGACCGATCTACAGACACAGAAGAAAGTGCTGGATACGCAGTTAGCCTCCCTGAAAGAAGCCAGCGTGAAAAACACAGCGCTTACCAAAGAGCTCACCGATCTGCAGGCGCAGAAGAAGGCGCTGGAAACCCAGTTGGCCTCTCTCAAAGAAACCAGTGCGAAAAATATGGCACTCACTCAAGAGCTGACCGATCTGCAGACGCAGAAAAAAGCGCTGGATGCCCAGCTCACCACCCTGAAAACCAGCAGCGAGAAGAGCATCGGCGTGGCGAAAGAGCTCGATGCCTTAAAAGCCCAGCTGTCGGCGCTAAATCTGCAAAAAGCCAACCTGGAAACCCGACTGGCCGAACAGGCAAAGGTGTTCAGCAGCGAAAAGACCAGGTCTGAGATTGCGCGGAACCAGCTTGAGGACGCCAAAAAAGTGATCGCCTCGCAGGAGTCACTCCTGGCCGTGCAGAAGAGCAGTGCCGGAAGCGACAAAGAGAAGCTGCTTAAAGAGCTGACCGATCTGCAGGCGCAGAAAAAAGCGCTGGATACCCAGTTAGCCTCCCTGAAAGAAGCCAGTGCGAAAAACGCGACGCTCACCAAAGAGCTGAGCGATCTGCAGGCGCAGAAGAAGGCGCTGGATACCCAACTGACCGCGCTGAAAGCGGCCAATGAGAAAAGCGCTGCGCTGGCGAAGGAGATGACCGACCTGCAGACGCAGAAAAAGGCACTGGAAACGGAGCTGGCCACGCTGAAAGAGACCCGCGAGAAAAATGTCGCGTTAACCAAAGAGCTGGCCGATCTTCAAACACAGAAAAAAGCGCTGGAAGCCCAGCTCGCCACCCTCAAAACCAGCAGTGACAAGAGCACCGGCGCGGTGAAAGAGGCTGATGCCTTAAAAGCCCAGCTGTCGGCACTGAACCTGCAAAAAACCACCCTGGAAACCCGGATGGCCGAGCAGGAGAAGCTGCTCAAAAGTGAGAAGTTCAAATCCGATATTGCGCAGAACCAGCTTGAAGATGCTAAAAAAGTCATCGCTTCGCAGGAATCCCTGTTGGCGCTGCAGAAAAGTAACGCTGGCAGCGAGAAAGACAAAAGCGGTGCGCTGGTCGCCCAACTGGCAACCGCCGGGAAAGAGGCTGAGGAGCTGAAAAAGCAGCTGACCCTGCTTCAGACGCAAAAAGCCTCGCTTGAGGAGCAGCAGAAAACCCAAAGCGCCTCCCTGGCAACGCTGACGGCTGAAAACCAGAAGTTGAAAGAGAGTCAGGCTGCACCCGCAAAAGAGGGTGGGGATAAGCAGCGGATGAAGATCGATAAGACGGCGGCAAAAGATACCCTGACCAGCTACGCCATTGGCACCTGGTACGGCGATGCGGCAGGGCGTGAGAAGAACAAGCTGGACGGCCTGAACAAAAAGCTCGATCTTAACGCCTTTATGCAGGGCTTTAACGACAAGGTAAATAATAAGCTCCAGCTGGCACCTGCTGCGCTGGCGAAAGAGTTAGACACGCTCGAACAGGTCCAGAAAAAGCAGTTTGTCGCAACGCAAAGCGAAAACGAAAAGCAGAGCAAAGCGATCATGACGAAGGCAGCGAATGAGAAGGGGGCTAAGCGGCTGCCGGATGGTGCTATCTACCGGATTATTCAGCAGGGTGAAGCACCGCTGATTACAGCCCAGAATGAGATCATTACCGAGCTTGATGAGGTGCTGGGCACCGGGAAAGTGATGTCCAGTAAAGAGGTCCGCGCCAGCCGGGTGAAAGACTTACCGCCGCTGTTCCAGACGGTAGTGAAAAAGCTGGGCCTGGGCGGAGAAGCAAAACTGCATATCCCGGCGAAGCAGGCCTACGGTGAAGCGGGCGTGCCAGGCTTTGTGCCGCCAGGTACGGTCTCGATCATTACGATTAAAGTTATCGGCATCAAGTAAGCGTAATCGTGACCATAAAAAAACGGATCTGCATGCAGATCCGTTTTTCTTTTCAGGCGCTTAGTGCGCGCCACCGCCTCCGCCGCCCGCGCCAAACGGCGGTTTGGCGAACCAGATCAGCCCCAACAGCACAATAAACACCCCAGCCGATAGCCAGAAGATCTCGTTGGCCGAGATAATCAGCCCCTGCGCGGTGATCTGCTGTGCTATCCAGCCCGAAGCCTGCTGCTCGGTCATGCCCATCCCCTGCAGCTGGCTGTACACCTCCTGCGCCTGCGGATTGAACACGTTCACCGATTCAGTCAGCTGCGCATGGTGCAGCGACTCGCGGTTGGTCCACATGGTGGTGGTCATCGAGGTACCGATGGAACCCGCCAGCGTACGCATAAAGTTCGACAGACTGGAGGCCGCCGCCATCCGTTCCGGCGGCAGACCGGAGAGGGTGATGGTGGTCAGTGGCATAAAGAAGCAGGCCACCGCAAAGCCCTGAATGAACTGCGGCCACGCGGAAGCACCAAAGTCCATGCCCGGCTCAAAGGTATAGGCACGCCAGTAGAAGCACACCGCATACATAATGAAGCTGAAGGTCACCAGCCGACGCATATCGAGCTTATGGGCGAAGCGGCCGATAATCGGTGACAGCAGGACCGGGATCACCCCGACCGGTGCTGACGCCAGCCCCGCCCAGGTGGCGGTGTAGCCATAGACCTCCTGCAACAGCTGCGGCAGCAGAACAATCGCCCCGAAGTAGAGCATGTAGGCAAGGCTGATACACAGACAGCCGATGGTGAAGTTGCGCGACTTAAACAGCGACAAATCGACTATCGGGTTGTCATCCGTCAGCTCCCAGACAATCAGGAAGCTGAGCGCCACCACCGCCACGACCGTCAGAACGATGATCTCCTGCGAGGCGAACCAGTCCAGCTCTTTCCCGCGGTCGAGCATGATCTGCAGGCTGCCGATGCCCAGCACCAGCAGCGCCAGCCCTACGCCATCAATGCGCCGTTGTTCGGTGCGGGTTTCGCGACCGCGCAACGACTGCAGGGTCAGCAACACCACCACCGCGCCAATCGGCACGTTGATAAAGAAGATCCAGCCCCAGTGATAGTTATCGCTGATGTAGCCGCCCAGAATCGGGCCGCAGATCGGCGCGACAATCACCGTCATCGACCACAGCGCCAGCGCGATAGAGCGTTTAGCGGGCGGGTAGTTGTTGAGGAGCAGACTTTGCGACAGCGGGATCAGCGGCCCGGCGACAATCCCCTGGATCACGCGGAAGAAGATCAGCATGGTCAGGCTGCTGGACATCCCACACGCCCAGGAGGCGATAACAAAGGCGATGGTGGACCAGAGGAAGAGTTTCACCTCCCCGACACGCTTTGCCAGCCAGCCGGTAATCGGGATGGAGATAGCATTCGCCACCCCGAACGAGGTAATGACCCAGGTCCCCTGGCTCAGGGATGAGCCAAGGTTCCCGGCAATGGTCGGGATCGCCACGTTCGCGATGGTGGAGTCCAGCACCTGCATGAATGTCGCCAGTGACAGCGCAATGGTCATGATGACCAGTTGCGCGCCTTCCAACGGTTTTTGCGGTTTTTGCTGCTGCATAACGCTCACCTTCGGATTAACCGGCGTTCGCCTTCACGATTTCATCGATCAGCTTATTCACTGGCTCAAGGCTGATCTCACGGGCATTACTTTCGTAGGCCGGGTTAGAACGTGCCTGGTTCGCCAGCATCTGACCGTCGCGGTTGGCGGTATCGACCGTCACCAGCGTGGAGAGGCCAATACGCAGCGGATGGTCCGCCAGCTGTTTCTCATCCAGCTCGATACGCACCGGCAGACGCTGAACCACTTTGATCCAGTTCCCGGTGGCGTTCTGCGCAGGTAGCAGGGAGAAGGCGCTACCGGTACCCATATCCAGCCCGACCACTTTACCGGTGTATTTCACCTCGTCGCCGTAAATATCGCTGACCACCGTTGCGCTCTGGCCGATACGCATATGCGCCAGCTGCGTCTCTTTGAAGTTAGCATCTACCCACAGGTTCGTTGCCGGCACCACCGCCATCAGCGGGGTGGAGGAGCTGATCTGCGCCCCAGGCTGCACGGCGCGACGGGACACGTAGCCGGTCATCGGGCTGACAATTTTGGTTCGCTCCAGCGCCAGCCAGGCATTGCGTACTTCGGTCGCTGCCTGTTTCACCGCAGGTTGTTGATCGAGGGTCGTGTCCAGAACTACCGCCTGGTTGGCGTTGTACTGCTGGATAGCGACATCGAGCTGGGCCTGCGCGCTGGCAACCGCATCGCGGGCGTGCTGCAGCTCTTCACGGCCAATCAGGTTGGCGGTGCCGAGCGGAACGCGGCGATTAAAATCGCTCTGCGCCTGGGCGAGAGCGGTTTTCTGTACGGTAATGTTGGCCTGCAGCTGCTTGCTGTTGATCATCTGCTGACGGGTCTGACGCACGCTCGAGGCCAGCTCGGTCTGCGCTTTTTCAAACGCCTGCTGGGCGTCGGTCGGATCCAGCGTCACCAGCACGTCGCCTTTTTGCACAAAGTCGGTATTGTCAGCCCAGACTTTCGTCACGCTGCCCGACACCTGCGCCATAATCTGAACCTGGTTCCCTGCCACGTACGCGTCATCCGTCTCTTCACTATGACGCAGTACTAAAAACCAATAGATCCCATATGCCACGGCAATGATAATAAAGAGCAAGGTCAGCAGCAGAAGGGCGCGCTTGCGTTTGCCTTTCTTCTTGTTGACCGGTTGCTGCGGGGTAGTGTTCTCCGCATTTGCGCTCATGTTTTTCTCCACGATCTTATTATTTCACATCGGCTGAGCCGACCTGTTATCAGAAAGGCCAGCAGTATGCGTGCTGGCCTGTTCGGTTTTCTTATAAATCTGGATTTTTTGGAGCGTGTCGTCGCGTTAGCGCAGCGCCTCAAGAACGGCGCCGTCTTCATCCATCTGATCCAGACGGGTGAGAAGCTTACGGGTGATATGCTCGAGCTGCTCTTTCTCGGTACCGCTTAAAGATGACCAGAGTTGATGCAGGCAGTTGTGCTGAGGTGGGAGCACCTCGCGCAGGAATTCGTGACCTTTCTCGGTCAGTTGCAGGTGCAGACAGCGACGGTCATTGTCGCTTTCACGGCGTTCGATCCAGCCGCGTTTTTCCAGCTCATCGGCAATACGGGTTGCATTGGTACGAGACGAACCCAGGGCGCAGCTCAGCTCGGAAGGCTGAATGCTGTGATTTTCCTGAGACTCCAGCGTAATCAACGCCATAAATAACGTCTCGTTAATCCCTTGAGCTTTCAGCATTTTATTGCGATTTTCCAGCAGCTTGCCCTGCATGTGCATGCAGAGACGGGTCAGCAGGATCTCCTGATACGGGAAATCTGCATAGCGACTGGCGCGAAATTTAAGCATTTGTTCAATGGGCGTAAACGAACTATCCATTTGGGCATAACCTCATTAATTACAGCCGATATAGTAACGACAGTGACAAATAATGTAAATGAATTATTTGTGCGGCTAAAATCCATTAGACAAATTTCACCGTCATCAAGAGCCGGGTAGATCCGTGACCCGGTAAGCACAGAAAAGAGGGGGTTGCACTGGCAAAACGGGGATGGGTCTTCGGGCGTAAGTTATTCATGCGGTATTCTAATATATTACCCACATAAAAATTTCCGGAATAAATGATTACGCCACCATAACAGAGTGAGGGGCTCCTTAACACCCTGAGGAGCCCCAAACTTATGTAAACCTTATTGAATAGCTTCCTGACGATGGTAGCCGCGCCACCAGACCAGCAGGTTAACCAGCGCCATCACCGTCCCGACCGCACACACGCCCGTCCAGCCGGCATGCTGCCAGGCGTACGCCGAGATCAATGACCCGGCGGCACCGCCGATAAAGTAGCTGGTCATGTATCCGGCCGTCAGGCGGTTACGGGCGTCCGGCTTAACGCGGTAGATCACGGTCTGGTTGGTGATATGCACCCCCTGCACGGTCAGGTCGAGTACCAGGATGCCGACAATCAGTGCCAGCACCGAGACGTGCCCATACCAGATCGCCGCCCAGGAGAGCAGGAGCATCACCAGCCCGACGCTGGTAGTGAGATGCGATTTGCCCTTATCCGCCAGGCCGCCCGCAGGACGCGCACCCAGCGCACCGGCCGCGCCTGCCAGGCCAAACAGGCCAATCACCCCTTCGGAATAGTTAAACGGCGGGGAGGCCAGCAGGAAGGCCATCGAGGTCCAGAGAATGCTGAAGTTAGCGAAGGTGAAACAACCCAGCAGCGCCCGGGTACGCAGCAGTTTATCGTGGGTGAACAGGCTAAAGACGGAGCCCAGCAGCTGCGGGTAGTTGAGATGGGTTTCCGACTTCACCTTCGGCAAGCCGCGCCACAGGGCGAGGGCCATTACCACCATCAGTACCGACGCCACCCAGTAGACGGTGCGCCAGCCGCCGATGCCTGCCAGCAGACCGGCGACGGTACGCGCCAGCAAAATCCCCAGCAGCAGGCCGCTCATGATTGTTCCGACCACCTTACCGCGTTTTTCCGGCGAGGCGAGGGTGGCGGCCAGCGGGACCAGAATCTGCGCCACCACCGAGAACAGGCCGGTCAGGGCGGTGCCGAGGATCATCATCGCCAGCGACTGGCTGGAGGCGGTGATCAGCATCCCACCGGCGGCCAGCAGGGTCATGGAGACAATCATCGCCCGACGTTCGAACATATCCCCCAGCGGGACGAGGAACAGCAGGCCGACGGCGTACCCCAGCTGGGCGGCGGTGACGATAAAACCGGCCGAGCTTGCCGAGAGCGAGAAATTGCGGGCGATGGTTTCCAGCAGCGGCTGGGCGTAATAGTTACTGGCGACCGCCAGACCGGTTGCCACTGACATCAGCAGGATAAGTGCGGGGCTAAGCCCTTGATTCGTTTTTGTCATCAGGTTTTTGAAATCATTAGTTGAGTGATTATTTTTTCAGAAACCATAATAACGGATGAAGAAGGGCGGCGGGGAGATGTTAAGTGATGGATTGTGCGGTCTGGTTCCCTCACCCTAACCCTCTCCCAAAGGGAGAGGGAACTTGTACACCCTCTCCCTTTGGGAGAGGGCCGGGGTGAGGGGACACAGCGCGCAATGACTTACTTCTGCGCGGCCAGCGCCTCATTCACCCATGCATCAAACTGCTGCTGGTGGGCTTTGATCCAGCCGTCAACGTGGCCCTGAACATCGGCTTCAGAGGATTTGCCCGCGTGCATCATCGCGTTCTGGGCGTTGATATCCGCCAGCGGCAGCTTCATTACCGAGAACAGCTTCGCCGCCGCCGGGTTTTTCTCCGCCCAGGCTTTGTTGGCGACGATGTGCATGGTGTTGACCGGGAAACCGTAGTTCATGCCGTTCGGCAGTTTGGTGTCGATATCCTTCTGCTCGCCCGGCAGGGAGGAGAACGGCACCTGCAGCCAGACCACATCTTTACCCGGCTTCAGCACGTCGCTCACCCAGTACGGTGTCCAGGTGTAATAGATCACCGGCTTGCCCTCTTTAAAGCGGGCGATGGTGTCGGCCATCATTGCCGAGTAGTTGCCGTGGCTGACGTCCACGGTTTTCGCCAGGTCGAAGGCTTTGTTCTGGTGGTTAATCACCGCTTCGCAGCCCCAGCCCGGAGAGCAGCCCATCATGTCGGCTTTGCCATCCCCGTTGGTATCGAACAGTTTGGCGATCTTCGGATCTTTCAGCTGTTCGATATTGGTGATGTGGTACTGGTCGGCGGTTTTCTTGTCGATCAGATAACCCTGCGCCGCACCCGTGACAAAGGTCCCTTCACGATAGAACTTCTTGTCACCACCGGCAGCGGCATACATATCGTCATGCAGCGGCTGCCAGTTCACGGCGGTAAAGGTGGCATCGCCGGAGGCAATCGAGGTATAGCCCACGTTGTAATCCACTTCGCTGGGCTTACTCACGGTATAACCCAGCTTCTCCAGCGCCCGGCTGACCAGCCCGGTCTGGAACGACTCTTCGGAGATGGTGCTCTGTACCGGTTGCACGGTAATGCCTTTGCCCGGCAGATCGGCAGCAAATGCGCTGGTGGAGGCAAGGGTGGCAAACGCTGTGGCAAAAATTACGCTATGTCGCATCGTTGTTCCTTATTTTGCTTTTGTGAAGGGACGGGTGATTAACCCGACAGGGCCGGTGGTATACCAGCGACGGTTGCCGCGACTGCGTGAATCACGACCGACGGCCTGGGTCAGGCGGTCAAGAATAATGGCGAGGATCACGATCCCGACGCCGCCGACGGTCGCCAGTCCCATATCGAGACGGCCGATACCGCGCAGCACCATCTGACCGAGACCGCCCACGGCGATCATCGAGGCGATCACCACCATCGACAGGGCCAGCATCAGGGTCTGGTTTACACCGGCCATAATGGTCGGCATCGCCAGCGGCAGCTGCACTTTGAACAGCATCTGGCGCGGGCTGGCACCAAACGAGCGCGAGGCTTCGATCAGGTCAGCAGGCACCTGGTTAATCCCCAGAATCGTCAGACGCACAATCGGCGGCAGGGCGAAGATAATGGTCACCACCACGCCCGGCACGTTGCCGATACCGAACAACATCACGATAGGCACCAGGTAGACAAACGCCGGAGTGGTCTGCATCGCATCCAGCAGTGGGCGGATAATTTTGGCCGCCCGCGGACTGCGCGCCAGCCAGATCCCCATCGGCAGGCCAATCACCACGCAGAACAGCAGGGCGGTCAGCACCAGGGCCAGGGTGATCATTGCCTGCGACCAGGCCCCGATAGCGCCGATCAGGATCAGCGAGATCAGCGTCGCCACGCCCATCCCCGCGCTGCCGAACTGCCAGGCAATCAGCGAGAACAGCACGATGGCTACCGGAGCCGGCATCCCCAGCATCAGCTGCTGGAAGCCGTTGAGGATGTAATCCACCGGCACGCGAATGCCCTGGAACACCGGGCGGAAGTGCGTCACCACCCAGTCGATCCCTTCGGTGACCCAGCTGTCGAGCGGGATCAGGGTTTTATGGAACGGATCCATAATGTTGAAATGCTCGGGTGCCGGCGCCGGAGCGCTGGTCAGCCAGTCTGCCGCGCCGCCATCGGTTGGCGCAGGTGCTGCCGCGGAAGAACCCCACGCGTCAGCGGATTGTGCCGCGCTGTCGGCGGCCTCTGTGGTGCCCCACGGGTTAGATTGATCAGCCATTGTTTGCCCCCTCGCGATCTAAAGCCTGCAGCAACATGCGTTTTGAAATGATGCCGACGTACTGTTGTTCCTCTCCGACTACCGGCACCGCGCAGGGCGCCTGACCGACGTGGGAGAGCAACTCGCTGAGCGGCGTTTCGGCGTCCACGGCAAGCGGAGCATCAATTAACGCCGCATCGATTCCTGCGTTTTCGCCAAGGGCGGTTTTCAGGGAATCGATGGAGACAACACCGACAAATTTGTTACCGCGTTCAACCAGATAACCGTATTCACGGTCTTCGTCCTGCAGCAGCTTCAGCGCCGAGCGCGGGCCGAAACCTGGCGTTTTGCGGATAATGCCGTTCGGGGATCGGCGGGCGATATCTTTGGCGCTGAACACCTGGCTAATATCCACGCCGCGGAAGAAGGTGCGCACATAGTCATTGGCCGGATTATTGAGAATTTCATCCGGGGTTCCCACCTGCACCACTTCGCCATTTTGCATAATGGCAATCCGATCGCCAATTCGCATGGCTTCATCAAGGTCATGGGAAATAAAGACAATAGTGCGCTGATGCCGCGATTGCAGTTTTACCAGCTCATCCTGCATCTCGGTACGAATTAAGGGATCGAGCGCTGAGAAGGCTTCGTCCATTAATAATATATCGGGGTTGATCGCTAATGCGCGGGCTAATCCAACGCGCTGACGCATCCCGCCGGAAAGTTCATCCGGGTACGCGTGAGCGTAATTTTCCAGCCCGACCTGACGCAGTGCATCCAGCGCTTTTTCCTGGCGCTCACTGGCCGGTACGCCGGCTAATTCCATGCCAAACGCGGTGTTATCTAATACCGTCATATGCGGCATCAGGGCGAACGACTGAAACACCATTGCGATCTTTTTTCTGCGCACCTCGCGGAGCTCGGCGTCCGATATTCTGGCGATATCCACGCCGTCAATCAGCACCTGCCCGCGGGTGGGTTCAATCAGGCGATTGAGAAGGCGAACCATAGTGGATTTACCCGAACCGGATAACCCCATGATGACAAAAATCTCGCCTTCTTCAATGGCCAGACTGGCGTCTTTAACGCCAAGCGACAGCCCGGTTTTTTCCAGAATTTGTTCTTTTGAAAGACCTTTTTCAATATATTTGAATGCGCGCTGCGGGTGCTCGCCAAATACCTTATAAAGATTTTTAACTTCTAATTTAATTGCCATGCAATAAAGAATGTCCCGTTATTTATTTATGTCGATATGTTTACCAGTGAATATAATTAACCGGCCATACCCTAACATACTCAGAATCTGAGACAACCCTGTATTGGCTTATGGCATGATTTTTGCCGCGCGCGAAACGGCGCAATTTCCCATGAGATAAGGGCTGAGCGCGATATGAATTTTTCTTGAGAAATGTCTTATTGTGGTGACATTCGCGGAGTGAAAACAAAAATGCGGGCGAATATGACAGGGAAATAGCACCCCGAAAACATGAGCATTATATTTCACTCATACGGGTGATATTTCCCTCCGGCACCATTACAAAATGGCGTTCTTATCAATCCCCAGGCGCTTCATGCGCGACAGGAGCGTGGTACGCTTCAGGCCCAGGCGTTTGGCTGCACCTTTTGGCCCGGCGATCACCCCATTGGTCTCCTTCAGCACGCGCATAATGTGTTGATACTCCTCCTCGCCTTCGCGGATCGGGCTGACTGCCGTCTCCGGCGCTGCGGCGCTGACAAAGCGCGGATAATCGATATCCGGCAGCGACAGTTGCAGGACGTTGCCCCGGGTCAGGAGGACCGCGCGCTCAATCACGTTTTCCAGCTCGCGCACGTTACCCGGCCACTCCATTTTGCTGAGCTGACGCAGGGTCTCCGCCGGGATGCTGTCGATATTGCGTCCCAGCCGGTGGGCGATCTTGAAGGTGAACGACTTCACCAGCAGGGGGATATCTTCCGGGCGTTCCCGCAGCGGCGGGAGGAAGATCGGGAACACGTTCAGGCGGTAGTAAAGGTCGCTGCGAAACTCACGATCGGCGACCATTTGCGTTAAGTCGCGGTTAGTTGCGGCAATAAGGCGCACGTCGGTGCGGATGGTGCGGTTGCTGCCGAGCCGCTCGAACTCCTGCTCCTGGAGCACGCGCAGCAGCTTGGGCTGAAGCTCAATGGGCATATCGCCCACTTCATCGAGGAACAGCGTGCTTTTATCCGCCAGCTCAAAGCGGCCAATATGCTGGGCGCTGGCGCCGGTAAAGGCCCCGCGCTCGTGGCCGAAGAGGTCGCTTTCCAGCAGACCGGCAGGCATCGCCGCACAGTTCATCTTCACCATCCGGCGCTCGCTGCGTCCGCTCAGGTTATGAATGGCGCGGGCAATCAGCTCCTTACCGGTGCCGGTCTCGCCGAGGATCAGCACGGTACTGTTGCTGTGGGCCACCATTTCCACCTGCTTCATCACCGTCATCATCGGCGAGCTGCGGCCAATGATTTCGCCAAAATCGGTGGCGACGTTGTTGATCTGTTCGGTCAGGGCGAGGTTCTCGTCGATCAACCGCTCCTTGAGGTGGCTGATCTCGCGGTAGGAGAGGGCGTTATCCACGGCAATGGCGATGCGTTCGGCGATCTGGTTCAGCAGCTCCAGGTTCGAGGCGGTGAAGACCTGGGCTTTGCACTGGGCCAGCTTCAGGGTGCCGAGGATCCGATCGCGGAAAATCAGCGGGAACAGGCACAGGGTCTGATCCTGCTCGCCCCACATATCAAACAGCATGCGTTCGTAAGGGGCGTGCTGATCCCGGCTGTGCAGGTTAAGCATCAGCATCTTTTTGTTCAGCATCACTTTTTCGGACAGCGTGCCTTTCTCGTCCACCTCGCTCTGATCGTACAGCGGAGCATCTTTATTCAGGTAATGGGTGGAGTAGACGAGAAGTTTGCCCTTGCGCTCGCTGCGCAACACCATGCTGATGGAATCAATGCCGAAGTTGCGCTGGATCTCCCGGGAGACCTCCGTCACCAGCTCATCGAGATCGAGCTTGGACAGCACCGCGTTGGTGATGGCGACCAGCAGGCGAAAGTCGTTACGTTCCCGGCACAGCACCTCGTAGCTGTCGCTGTTGTTCTGCCGGGCCAGGATCTGCTCCACCGCCAGACCGGCCGCCTGGGTCAAAGTTTGCAGCCGGGTAAAATCGCCGTCGCTCCAGGGGCGATCGTCGTCGCGCAGGAACTCGCAGCCACCGAAGATCCGGCCGTCGGCCGCCAGCGGCGTCAGGCAGTAGTGGGCAAACGTCGGGTAGAGCGCCAGGCCGGCCAGCGCTGGCCAGGTCTCTTTAAAGGTGTCCGCCTGACAGTGCAATACGTCCGGGCGCGACAGCATGCGGCGGAAAGGTCCGTTCGCCAGCAGCGGCTCATCTTCACAGCGGATATCCCGATCCTGCTCGTCGATGCCGTACAGAAACACGCGACGCTGCTCTGACTGCCAGAGCAGGATGTTGGCGCGATCGGCCAGGTTCATCTGCCGGGCGTGCCATGTCAACGACCGCGCCAGGGCGCAGAGATCGGGCTGTTGCAGCAGGGTACGGGTAATATCGAACAGTCCTTGATCGATGGGATCGTTCGTGGGTGTATAAGACATGCGTGATATCCAGAAAATGAGAGTCTGCTGTCAGCAAATACGCGGCAGCGGTTCGGCATGCGGCAGGTTCAGGGTGCGCTTCACGCCATAAAGTCCGGTCAGCCGGACACCTTTGCGCTCGACCACTTCACCGATGATGGCGGCATCCTGGCCCAGAGGATGTTGACGTAGTAAGCCTAGCACGCGCTCCGCTTCATGGCGTCCCACCGCAATAACCAGCTTGCCTTCGTTGGCAAAGTTGAGTGGATCCAGCCCCAGCAGCTCGCACGCGCCGCGTACGGCGGGCTTCACGGGCAGGGCGCTCTCCTGCAGTTCAATCCCACAGCCGCTGCTGGCGGCAAACTCGTGGGCGACGGCGTTCACCCCGCCGCGGGTGGCATCGCGCAGGGCTTTGATACCCGGCTCCGCCCGCAGGGCCTGAATCAGCGGCGTCAGGACGGCGCAGTCGCTTTGCAGATCGCCATCCAGGCCTAAACCTTCGCGCAGATTGAGGATGGTTGCGCCGTGGTCGCCCAGCGTACCGCTGACCAGCAGCACATCGCCCACCGCAATCTGGCGCGTGCCCCAGTTTACCCCCTCGGGGATCGAACCGATACCGGCGGTGTTAATAAACACCTTATCCGCCGCGCCGCGCGGAACCACCTTGGTGTCGCCGGTAACGATGGTGATCCCCGCCGCCGCAGCCGTTGTGGCCATGCTGGTCACGATGCGCTCCAGCGCGGCCATCTCCATCCCCTCTTCGAGGATAAAACCGCAGGAGAGCCAGCGCGGGATCGCCCCGCTGACCGCCACGTCGTTGGCCGTGCCGCAGATCGCCAGCTTGCCGATATCGCCCCCGGGGAAGAACAGCGGGTCAATCACGTAGCTGTCGGTGGAAAAGGCCAGCCGGTCGCCCTGGGCGGTAAGTTCATGCAGGGGAATACGGGCCTGGTCTTCCTGCTCGTTCAGCAGCGGGTTGGCGAAGGCGCGCATAAAGAGTTCGCCGATCAGCTGCTGCATGGCCTGGCCGCCGCTCCCGTGGGCGAGGGTTATCTGTTTCAACTTTCACACTCCTGAGAACGGTACTGATACCAGGCGCTACACGCCCCTTCCGATGACACCATCAGCGCGCCAAAGGCGCTTTGCGGTGTGCATTTATTACCAAACAGCGGACACTGGGCCGGTTTGCAGCGCCCGGTCAGGACAGCCCCGCAGCGTGCCTCAGGATCGTCGCAGATGTCTTGCGCACGGGTGCTGAAGTGGCGCTCGGCGTCAAACTGGCGATAAGCCTCGGTGAGGTGCACGCCAGAGTGGTCGATGACCCCCAGCCCGCGCCATTCGCTTTCGCCTTCGATGGTAAACACCTTGTCCATCACCGCCTGCGCCAGCGGGTTACCCTCTTCCGGCACGATGCGGCGATACTGATTTTCCACCTGGCTCACCCCGGCGATTTTCTGCTCCACCAGCATTAACACCCCCTGCAGGAGGTCGACCGGCTCAAAACCGGCCACCGCCAGCGGGCGCTGATGTTCATCGGCAATAAAATCGTAGGCGTGGGTGCCAATCACCATGCTGACGTGCCCCGGCGCCAGGAAGGCGTCGATGCCGTTTTCCGGCTGCTCCAGCAGGCTTTTCAGCACCGGGATCAGGGTGATGTGCTGGCAGAAAAAGAAGAAGTTCGGCACCTTAGCGGCTTTCGCCTGACGCAGGGTCAGGGCGGTGGCGGGCATGGTGGTTTCAAACCCCAGGCCGAAGAAGACCACTTTACGATCCGGGTTCTGCTGGGCCAGCTTCAGCGCGTCGGCGGGGGAGTAGATAATCCGCACATCCGCGCCGCGCATCCGGGCATCCAGCAGGGAGCCGTTTTTACCCGGCACCCGCATCGCGTCGCCGAAGGTACAGAAGATCACCTCCGGGTGGCTGGCGATCTCAATGCAGGTGTCGATCCGCCCCATCGGCAGGACGCACACCGGGCAGCCGGGGCCGTGAATAAACTCGATATTTTCCGGCAGGAGCTGATCGAGGCCGAACTTGAAGATGGCGTGGGTATGCCCGCCGCACACCTCCATAATCCGCAGCGGGCGGGCCGGGGTGTAGGGCAACGACGCGGCGCGGGTTTTCAGCGTCTCTATCAGACGCATCACCTTTTCCGGGTCGCGGTATTCGTCAACATAGCGCATCAGCGGGTCTCCTCGCCAAACAGCAGCGGGCCGACGTCGGGCTCAACGTCAAACATATTCTGCAGGGCGGCGAGGGTATCCAGCGCCTCCTCTTCATTAATCACGCTCATGGCGAAGCCGACGTGGACCAACACCCACTGGCCGAGACGGCTGTTGCCATTGTCGTCGTGGGCCCCGACCAGGGTCAGATCCACATCGCGCAGCACGCCACAGACCTCTACTTTGGCCTGCATACCCTCCACGATGGCGCTGATTTTACCGGGAACGCCTATGCACATCGCTGCGCCTCCAGCCAGTCAAGCCAGGCGTCCATCCCGTCACCGCGGGTGGCGGAGACCAGCAGGATCGCGATATCCGGGTTCACTTCCCGGGCGGCGGCGAGGCATTTCTCCACGTCAAAGCTGAGGTACGGCAGCAGATCGACCTTATTGAGCAGCATGATGGAGGCGGCGGCGAACATGTGCGGATATTTCAGCGGCTTGTCCTCGCCCTCGGTGACGGAGAGCACCGCCACCTTGTGACGCTCGCCGAGATCGAAGCTGGCCGGGCAGACCAGGTTGCCGACGTTCTCGATAAACATGATCCCACCCTCGTCCAGCGGCAGGCGCTGCATCGCATCGTGGATCATCTGTGCGTCGAGGTGGCAGCCTTTACCGGTATTGACCTGGATCGCCGGTGTGCCGGTGGCGCGGATCCGCTCGGCGTCATTTACGGTCTGCTGATCGCCTTCGATCACCGCGCAGGAGACGCGCTGCTGTAAGCGCTTTAAGGTCTCGGTCAGCAGGGTGGTTTTACCGGAGCCGGGGCTGGAGACCAGATTCAGCGCCAGTTGCTGCCGGGCGCTGAACCGCTGGCGGTTCAGCTTAGCGAGCTGATTATTTTTGCTCAGCACGTCGATCTCAATTTCGACCATTTTGCGCTGGCTCAGGCCCGGCGCGTGCGTCCCTGCGGCGCCCTGGCCGTAATCAAGCTGGCCCGGCTGCTGTTCTGTTGGCGCAAACTCTCCGCCGCCGATGCGCGTGACCTTAAACGTCTGGCGCGGAGCCGGAGAGAAGGGGGCGCTACGAAAAGCGGAATGGGCATTCCGCTCGTCGCCTTCTATATAGAGGTTGCCTTGGGCGCAACCGCAGGTAGTACACATGATTTACTCCTGTTCAATTTCCAGACGCGTGATATGCAGTCCGTCGTCAGCGACGATATTCAGACTCGCGCCGCCGCACTGCGGGCAGCGACGAACGCGGTGGGTAAGCAACTGGACATACGCCTGGCAGTCCTGACACCAGCATTCCGCCTGCTGCTCTTCGAGATGCAGCCCGCAGCCTTCGGCCAGGGTGCCGCGGCACACCAGCTCAAAGCAAAATTCCAGCGCGCTACTTTCCACGCAGGAAAAGGCGCCGACGCGCAGCCAGACATCCGTCACCCGCTTCGCGTGATGCTGATGGGCCTGTTGTTCGATCAATTCCAGCGCCTGCTGGCAGAGGGTGATTTCGTGCATTGTGCTATTCCAGGTGAAGTCTTGTGGGTTATAGCAATATTGATGCCAGCTTTTAGTGAGGAGAAAGTGCAGGGAAAGACTCAAGCCTGACAAAGATGACGAAATGACATGTCATTTTTTGTGATTGGGCAGGCTTTAAAAAATAAAAACACATAAAATCAATAGGTTAAAAAATGGCATGAAATGTGCTTAGTGAAGCCAACTCTTAACATATGACGCATCAGGTACATCACCATGACACTTAACGAATTGAGCGAAAAAGCCAATTTCATTGCCGGACAACAGCGTGTGCTCCGCGCCCACTGGAACCACTACGGCAATTCACTGGTTCAGGCCATCACCCTCTCTAAAGCCAGTCTGCACCTGAGTGTGGGCTGCAACAACGACACCGGGCTGGGCTTCTGGCTGTTCGACCACTTCCTGATCCGCGTGACGCCTGAGCAGGCGTTCAACGGGCATATCTTCAATTACACCATCGAAGCGCGTGATGACGAGGAGAGCGTGCTGATTGGACGCGCCCGTCTGGGCGACGACGGGATGCTGGACGGCAGCGTCCACATCGACCAGCGCGAGGCGGTATTCAACCATTTCCTCGGGAAAATCAACGGGGTGTATAACGCGCTGTTTGAGGCCACCGAACGCGGCGAATCGCTGACCCTGGCGACGCTCGCCCGGCACCACGCTGCCGCCTGAATTCGATGTCGTCAGGTGTCGAAAATGACACTTCCGCCATTTTTCGTCAAAAATGACTATCACCAGAGGAAACCAGGTGAATCGTTTTGTAATTGCCGATCCCACGCTGTGTATCGGGTGCCATACCTGTGAGGCAGCCTGCTCAGAAAACCATCGCCAGCATGGCCTGCAAAGCCAGCCGCGACTGAAAGTGATGCGCAACAACACCGACTCTGCGCCGCAGCTGTGCCATCACTGCGAAGATGCTCCCTGCGCCCAGGTGTGCCCGGTCAATGCCATCACCCGCATTGACGGTGCCATCCAGCTCAATGAAAGCCTGTGCGTCAGCTGCAAGCTGTGCGGTATTGCCTGCCCGTTTGGTGCCGTTGAGTTTGCCGGCAGCCGTCCGCGGGCCATTCCTGCCAACTGTAATACCAGCAAGGCACCGATGGCCCCGCCGGCACCCGCCCGCGTCAGCCCGTTCCTCGACTGGGTGCCTGGCGTGCGCGCCATCGCGGTGAAGTGCGATCTCTGCTACTTCGACCCCGACGGCCCGGCGTGCGTCCGCACCTGTCCGACCAAATCCCTGCGTCTGATTAATAACGCGGACATCGCGCGCGCCAGCCGGAACAAGCGCGAACTCACCCTGCATACGGATCTGGGCGATCTGTCGCTGTTCCAGTCGCAACAAGGAGAGCTTTGATGAACGCCTTATCGTTAATTAACCAGGCGCTGGCGTGGTATGTCATCAGCGCGGTGCTGGCGTGGGTGTGTTGCGCCCACCGGCCGCTCAGCGGTGCCATCGCCGGGATCGGCGGGGCGGTTGCCAGCGCCATGGCGGTGGGGGCAGGGGCGATCGCGCTGCTCTCTTCGCAACCTCAGCACGCAGAGATGGCCTGGCTGCACCTCGGTATGCAGATGAGCGGCATCCGCGCGATTTGGCTGATCGCCATCGGCCTGCCGGCGTGCCTGATCAGCCTGTTTACCATTGCCTGGCACCGTCACCCGCAGGCGAAAGCCAACGGCCTGCTGACCAACCTGCTGATGGCTGCCGCCGTGGCCGCCATCATGGTCGATAACCTCGGATGGCTGGTGGTGATGGCTGAAGTGATGGCCCTCTGCGCCGCGTTTCTCACCGGCTGCGCCCAGTCCGGCAAGCTGTGGTTTGTGCTGGGCCGTCTGGGGACGATCCTGCTGGCCATCGCCTGCTGGCAGGCGTGGAGCTACTACGGCACCCTGAACTTTGGCGCGATGAGTGCCCTGGCTACCGCCCAGGCACCGGGGGCCAGCATCTGGCTGCCGGGGCTGGCGGGCTTTGGCCTGCTGGCCGGGGTGATCCCACTGCACGGCTGGGCTCCGCAGGCCCATGCTAACGCCAGCGCCCCAGCGGCCGCGCTGTTCTCCACGGTAGTGATGAAGGTCGGTCTCTACGGCATGCTCACCGTTTCCCTCAGTGGAGCCTTACCGCCGCTGTGGCTCGGAGTGCTGCTACTGGTGATGGGGATGCTCACCGCCTTTATCGGCGGGCTGTATGCCCTGATGGAGCACAACATCCAGCGTCTGCTGGCGTACCACACCCTGGAAAACATCGGCATTATTCTGCTCGGCCTTGGGGCAGGCGTCACCGGCATTGCGCTGCACAGCAACCTGCTGATTGCGCTGGGCTTTACCGGCGGCCTCTACCACCTGATCAACCACGGGCTGTTTAAAACCACGCTGTTCCTCGGCGCGGGCGCGGTGTGGTATCGCACCGGCCATCGCGACATCGAGAAGCTCGGCGGCATCGGCAAAAAAATGCCGCTGATCTCGCTGGCCATGCTGGTGGGGCTGATGGCGATGGCGGCCCTGCCGCCGCTGAACGGTTTTGCCGGAGAGTGGGTGATCTATCAGTCCTTCTTTAACCTCGGCACTCACGACGCCTTCGTTGCCCGTCTGCTGGGACCGCTGCTGGCAACCGGCCTGGCGATCACCGGCGCGCTGGCGGTGATGTGTATGGCGAAAGTCTATGGCGTCACCTTCCTCGGCGCACCGCGCACGAAGGAGGCGGAAAACGCCTGCTGCGCCCCGGGGATGATGACCTTCAGCACCGTGCTGGCGGCGCTGCTCTGCGTGGCAGGTGGCGTGGCGGCCCCGTGGTTCCTGCCGGTTATCAGCGGCCTGTTCCCGGTCAGCGGTGGTGAGATGTCTACCGTCTCGCAACCAATGATTACCCTGCTGCTGCTCGCCGGTCTGCTGCTGCCGTTTATCGTGATAGTGCTGTTCAAAGGTGACCGTCTGGCGAACCGCTCCCGCGGCTTTGCCTGGGTCTGCGGGTACGATCACGAAGCCGCGATGGTCATCACCGCTCACGGCTTTGCGATGCCGGTGAAGGAGTCCTTTGCCCCGGTGCTGAAGCTGCGCAAGTGGCTTAACCCGGTGCGCCTGATCCCCGGCTGGCAGTGCGACGGCACCGCCGTCTTGTTCCACCGTATCGCCCTGATTGAGCTGGCGGTGCTGGTGGTTGTCGTTATCTCCCGAGGAGCCTGAGCATGACCCTCATCTTTGCTTTGATTCAGGCGCTGGTGCTGTTTGCCGTTGCGCCGCTGCTGGCGGGCATTACCCGCGTGGCGCGTGCCCGCCTGCATACCCGTCGCGGGCCGGATATCTTCCAGGAGTACCGGGATCTGATCAAACTCCTGGGCCGCCAGAGCGTGGCCCCGGCGGCCTCCGGCTGGGTCTTCCGCCTGATGCCCTTTGTGATGGTGGCGGTGATGTTTGCCATTGCCACGGCGCTGCCGGTGATCACCCTGGCTTCGCCGCTGCCTGCGCTGGGGGATCTGATCACCCTGATCTACCTCTTCGCCATCGCCCGCTTCTTCTTCGCCATTGCCGGCCTCGATACCGGCAGCCCGTTCACCGGGATTGGCGCGAGCCGTGAAGCGATGCTCGGCGTGCTGGTGGAGCCGATCCTGCTCCTGGGTCTGTGGGTCGCCGCGCAGGTGGCGGGCAATACCCACATCAGCGCCGTGACCGCGACCATCTACCACTGGCCGGCGGCACACTCCGTGACGCTGATTCTGGCACTTTGCGCCTGCGCCTTCGCCACCTTTATTGAGATGGGCAAGCTGCCGTTTGACCTCGCCGAAGCCGAGCAGGAGCTGCAGGAAGGCCCGCTGTCGGAATACAGCGGCGCGGGCTTTGCGCTCCTCAAGTGGGGCATCAGCCTGAAACAGCTGGTGGTGCTGCAGATGTTCGTCGGGGTGTTTATCCCCTGGGGACAGATGACGCAGTTCTCCGCAGGCGGCCTGCTGCTGGCGATCGTCATTGCGGTGGTCAAGCTGATCGCGGGCGTGCTGGTCATCGCCCTGTTTGAGAACAGCATGGCGCGTCTGCGCTTTAACGCCACCTCACGCATTACCTGGACCGGTTTCGGTCTGGCATTTTTAGCTTTCGTCTCCTTGCTGGCGGCGTGACTGTAGAGAATAACCATGTCTGAAGAAAAAGTTGGTCAACACTATCTCGCCGCACTGCATCAGGCCTTCCCGGGCGTGGTGCTGGATGAAGCCTGGCAGACCAAAGATCAAATCACCGTGACGGTGAAAATTAACTACCTGCCGGAAGTGGTCGAGTTCCTGTACTACAAGCAGGGCGGCTGGCTGTCGGTGCTGTTTGGCAACGATGAACGCCAGCTCTGCGGCAGCTACGCCGTCTACTACGTGCTGTCGATGGAGCAGGGCACCCGCTGCTGGCTCACCGTGCGCGTGGAAGTGGACGCCGACAAGCCGGAGTTCCCGTCCGTCACCCCGCGCGTGCCCGCGGCAGTATGGGGCGAGCGCGAAGTGCGCGACATGTATGGCCTGGTGCCGGTGGGCCTGCCGGACGAGCGCCGTCTGGTGCTGCCGGATGACTGGCCGGACGAACTCTATCCGCTGCGCAAAGACAGCATGGACTACCGTCAGCGCCCGGCCCCGACCACCGATAAAGAAACTTACGCGTTCATCAACGAACTCGGGGATAAGAAGAACAACGTGGTGCCGATTGGCCCGCTGCACGTTACCTCTGATGAGCCGGGCCACTTCCGCCTGTTCGTCGACGGCGAGAACATCATCGACGCCGACTACCGTCTGTTCTATGTCCATCGCGGCATGGAGAAACTGGCCGAAACCCGCATGGGCTACAACGAAGTGACCTTCCTGTCGGATCGCGTCTGCGGCATCTGCGGCTTTGCCCACAGCACGGCTTACACCACCTCGGTGGAGAACGCGATGGGGATCGTGGTGCCGGAACGCGCCCAGATGATCCGCGCCATCCTGCTGGAGGTGGAACGCCTGCACTCGCACCTGCTGAACCTCGGCCTGGCCTGCCACTTCGTCGGCTTTGACTCCGGCTTTATGCAGTTCTTCCGCGTGCGTGAAACCTCCATGAAGATGGCGGAGATCCTCACCGGGGCGCGTAAAACCTACGGCCTGAACCTGATCGGCGGCATCCGTCGCGACCTGCTGAAAGAGGACATGATCGCCACCCGCCTGCTGGCCCAGCAGATGCGCCGCGAGGTGCAGGATCTGGTGGATATTCTGCTGAGTACGCCGAATATCGACCAGCGCACCGTGGGCGTGGGCCGTCTCGACCCGCAAATCGCCCGCGACTTCAGCAACGTCGGCCCGATGGTGCGCGCCAGCGGCCACGCCCGCGACACCCGCGCCGATCACCCGTTTGTCGGCTACGGACTGCTGCCGATGGAGGTCCACACCGAGCAGGGCTGCGACGTGATTTCTCGCCTGAAAGTGCGCATCAACGAGGTCTACACCGCCCTGAACATGATCGACTTCGGCCTCGACAACCTGCCGGGCGGCGAGCTGATGGTGGAAGGCTTTACCTATATCCCGAACCGCTTTGCGCTGGGCTTCAGCGAAGCGCCGCGCGGGGATGATATCCACTGGAGCATGACCGGCGACAACCAGAAGCTGTGGCGCTGGCGCTGCCGGGCGGCCACCTACGCCAACTGGCCGACCCTGCGCTACATGCTGCGCGGCAACACCGTCTCCGACGCGCCGCTGATTATCGGCAGCCTCGACCCTTGCTACTCCTGCACCGACCGCATGACGGTCGTCGACGTGCGCAAGAAGAAGAGCAAGGTGGTGCCGTACAAAGAGCTGGAACGCTACAGCATTGAACGCAAGAACTCGCCGCTGAAATAACCCGGAGCACCCATGTTTACTTTTATCAAAAAAGTCATCAAAACCGGCACGGTGACGGAGTCTTATCCTCTCCAGCCGATTGCGGTCGACAAAAATATGCGCGGCAAGCCGGAGCACGACCCTAAGCAGTGTATCGGCTGCGCGGCGTGCGTGAACGCCTGCCCGTCGAATGCCCTGACGGTGGAGACCGATTTAAAGAACGGCGAGCTGTTCTGGCAGTTCAACCTGGGGCGCTGCATCTTCTGCGGACGCTGCGAAGAGGTCTGCCCGACCACCGCCATCAAGCTCTCTCAGGAGTATGAGCTGGCGGTGTGGAGCAAGGCCGATTTCCTCCAGCAGTCGCGCTTCGATATCTGCCACTGCCGGGTGTGCGAGCGCCCGTACGCCGTGCAGAAAGAGATCGACTACGTCATCGAACTGCTGCGCCACAACGGCGACAAACGCGCGGAGCGTCACCGGGAAAGTTTTGAGACCTGCCCGGACTGCAAGCGCCTGCAGGGGCTGACCCCCTCGGACAAAATCCATCTGACCCGCGAGATGAAGGAAGCGACACGATGAGCGAACTGTTAGGGCCACGTAACGAACTGGGGATCCCGGTGCCGGTGACGGTGGATGAGTCCATCGCCAGCATGAAGGCCTCGCTGCTGAAAAAAATCAAGCGCTCGGCCTACGTCTACCGCGTCGACTGCGGCGGCTGCAACGGCTGCGAGATTGAGATCTTCGCCACCCTGTCGCCGATCTTCGACACCGAGCGCTTCGGCATCAAGGTGGTGCCATCTCCGCGCCACGCCGACATTCTGTTATTTACCGGGGCAGTCACCCGCGCGATGCGCTCCCCGGCGCTGCGCGCGTGGGAATCGGCACCCGATCCAAAAATCTGCATCTCCTACGGGGCGTGCGGTAACTCCGGCGGCATCTTCCACGACCTGTACTGCGTCTGGGGCGGCACAGACAAAATCGTCCCGGTGGATGTGTACATCCCCGGCTGCCCGCCGTCGCCTGCCGCCACCCTGTACGGCTTTGCCATGGCGCTGGGGCTGCTGGAGCAGAAGATCCACGCCCGCGAGCCGGGGGCGCTGGACAATCAGCCTGCGGAACTGCTGCACCCGGAGATGGTTCAGCCCCTGCGGGTCCGCATCGACCGCGCCGCGCGCCGTCTGGCGGGCTACCGCTACGGTCGCCAGATCGCCGACGACTTTATGCGCCATCTGCTGGAAGGGGATAAAAGCGTAGTGGACTGGCTGGCCCGGGAGAACGACCCGCGTTTGAACGAGATCGTCGGCAACCTCATCGAGGTGGTCGGGCAGGAGCGTGTCTGATGAGCGAAACCGTGGTCTTCAGCCAGCTCAGCCGCAAGTTCATTGACGAAAACGACAACACCCCCGACGACGCCCAGCAGGTGATCTACTACGGGCTGGCCATCGGCCACCATCTGGGGGTCATCGACTGCCTGGAGGCGGCGCTGACCTGCCCGTGGGAAGAGTACCTGGCATGGATCGCCACTCTGGAAACGGGGAGCGAGGCGCGGCGCAAAATGGAGGGCGTGCCGCGCTACGGGGAGATTGTGATCGACGCGAATCATATTGTGATGCTGGCCAGCGCCTTTGACGCCGCCATAGCGCGGCAGACGGCGCAGCAGCAGACGTGGAGCCGGGCGATGCTCGGCATGCTCCACGCCATTCACCAGGAAAACGCCATCTATCTGATGGTTCGGAGGCAACGTGACTGATGTTTTACTCTGCGTCGGCAACAGCATGATGGGCGACGACGGTGCCGGTCCGCTGCTGGCCGAGATGTGCCGCGAGACACCGCGTGGCGACTGGGTGGTGTTCGACGGCGGCAGCGCCCCGGAAAACGACGTGGTCGCGATCCGCGAGCTGCGCCCGGCGCGCCTGCTGATTGTCGATGCGACGGATATGGGGCTCAACCCCGGCGAGATCCGCCGCATCGACCCGGACGACATCGCCGAGATGTTTATGATGACGACGCACAATATGCCGCTGAACTACCTGGTGGATCAGCTTAAGGGGGATGTGGGGGAGGTGGTTTTCCTCGGGGTGCAGCCGGATATTGTGGGGTTTTATTATCCGATGACGGAGGCGATTAAAGCTGCTGTTGAGAGGGTGTATGAAAGTCTGCTAGACCGGGATGGGGTGCTGGTGTTTGGGGAGTTGTAGCGCGTAATCACGAAGGTACCTCTCTGGAAATGCCCGGTGGCGGCTAGCGCCTTACCGGGCCTACGAAAAATGCGTCATTTGTTGATATCCTGGGTTTTGTAGGCCGTGCAAGGCGTCAGCCGCCGCCCGGCAGAAGCGAGCACAATATTTAAACCAGGTTGCTGACTGCGTGTATCTCTCTGGAATTGCCCGGTGGCGGCTTACGTCTTACCGGACCTATGCCTGTATTTTTTATTAATTATGATTTTCGTGAAGTGGTAAACCGAATTTAATTTTGACGGGTATATGAGAATGGGAGTTTAGACGTGAGGTTGCGTGAAAGTGTAGGGAAGATCCTTATGTCTGCAGTTGTGTTCAGTCTAGCGGCAGGTTGTGCACCGTTACATCCTGCTGCATGTCATAAAACTACCGCAATGGGTAACTGCAGTTCTGGCCGCTGGGACGATCAGGATGAATGGGGTGCGCAGGCGCGGGGTATTAAGGCTGCAATAGAAGATAAAATTGCTGAGCCACATCGCTGGAAGGGCAAAAAATGCCGGCTGCATATGGAATTTGCACAGGATGGTACGGCTTTGAAGATATCAACCAGCAAGGGCAACAAAGAGTATTGCGAGGCGGTGAAACTGGCGGCCCAAAAAGCGAAGTTCCCGGCGTTTAGTAATCCAGAGGTGTATCGGGATTTTCAAAAGGTTGGGTTTGATATGCAGGGTTAGCCAGGGAATTATTGTATGGGCTGCTTTGTGCCAAGAGCGGACGTTGTTAATCTCAGACTGAGTAAGTTAATCGAACACAGGCCAATACGGAAAATTGTTTACCAACGCACGAAGCTCAGTTTAATCTCGTGTTTTGACAGTATTACTAATAACAAATAGGGCTGCAGCCCCTTTCAAGGTTGAATGCCCAACATAAGGAAGGGTTATGCTGCCTGATCATTTAAAAGGTTTAAATTTAAGGCCGTCAGGTTTGAAAACTGTTGAAGGCCGTACAATAAATATTTGGGAGTTTTCACCCCCAACCGATCCGGCTCTTCTTGACAGCTGGGCACTACATTTTCGCCGACAATACTGTTCAGACCATGAGCTTCCGGAACTCTTGTGCGGGACGGGGATGACGGCCGAACAGTATTTGAATGCATACATTTTTCCCGACAGAACTAAGTCACCCGGACCTTCTATTCGTTCGGGTGACTTCGCTGAATTTCTCATTTCCGATTACTTGGAGTTCATGCTTAATCTCTGGGTCCCTCGGGAAAAATACGCTGAAAAGGCAAGCAACAACGAATCTGTCAAGGGTGTGGATATAATAGGCTTCCATCAACTGGATGCTGCAATTCCCACTGCGAGAGATGCCCTCTATGCCTTTGAAGTTAAAGCGTCACTTTCGGGAAGTAACTATGGCGGCCAGCTGCAGAATGCGGTCAACGATGGATCTAACGATCAGCACATAAGGCTGGCTGTCACTTTAAACGCTACCAAACGCAGATTCCTTCGCGAAGGGGAAGCACTGGAAGTGAGCCGGATCTCACGTTTTCAGAATCCAGCAGATAACCCTTATACCTACTTGTCCGGTGCGGTTGCTGTTCTCTGCAATACCGCATTCAATGAAGAGGAACTTGCTAAAACTCTCGCCAACGATCACTCGAATGCTGCAGCCCTTTACCTGATGGTTGTACGCTCTGACCTTCAGATGCAACTGGTTCATGAGCTTTATGAGAGGGCTTGCAAATGAAGGCCGGATTCAACAGCAAGCGCCTGTTTGGTATAACCCGTTCAAAAGGCAAGATGTACGAATTTGGTCTGGATGAGTCTCAGCATCTCAAGGTGCCTGAAGGTTCAGATCCACTACAGCTGTTTGTGATGACTGTAGCCACCCTGGGCGACGTGACCGGAGTGCTTGCTGATCTGTCCAATCCGCTAACTCCCCTTCCCCCTGAAACGCAGACAGAACTCAATTTTTGCGCCAGCTTTTTTGACGCCGTTCTTGATTCAGGATTTGCGCAGGGTCTGGAAAGAACAACATTACTTTTAGCGTCTGCCGCCTATTATATAGCCCGTCGGCCAGGTAGTAGCTTAGTCCTCGCCCGTCGAATTGAATACAGACCAGAAAGCAACAAAGTTGAACACTTTCTGCAATGGCTCCTCAAAGCAGATTTTAGAAACTACTGGCGTCTGGACGATAAAGGTTATGGATCGTTGCTTAATTTGATATCACATCATATTGTAACGCATTTTTCTGGAGGGGGCCTACAGCAGCTTATTGAAAGCTTGCTGAAAACTCTTCGCAATAAAGCTTATAAAATGGGTACCGCTGAGGAGTTACTTTATGCAGATGTCGCCATATCGGTTTGCCGTATGCGGCTTGCCGCATCTGCGTGGTCAACCCTTCCACAGTATTCAGGCTTATCTGCAGAGTACTGGCGACCGGTCATTCAGAGAGGACGCTTTCCAAAAGAACTCTGGCCCTCTCAGCTTCTTTTAGGTACCAGAGGGATCTACAGTGGAGCCTCAGGTCTGATTCAGATGCCTACAAGTGCCGGTAAAACGAGGTCGATTGAGTTAGTCCTGCGAAGTGCATTTATGTCCGCACGAACCAGGCTTGCGGTGGTAGTCGCGCCCTTCCGGGCACTTTGCCAAGAAATAGCTTTATCACTGCAGCAGGATCTTGCCGGTGATGACATTAAAGTCAATGAGCTGACGGATGCTCTGCAAATCGACTTCGTGGAGCAAATTGCAGAACTGCTGGGAAGCGCTCCGCCCTCAACACCGAATGTATTAGTCCTTACACCAGAAAAGTTTCTCTATGTCCTGCGCCAGTCATCTAAGGTTTTGAAACATGTTGGGCTTGTAGTTTACGACGAGGGTCACCAGTTCGATACCGGTGGGAGAGGTATAACGTATGAGTTGTTGCTTACTGAAATCAAGGGATTGTTGCCTGATACTGCCCAAACTTTGCTTATTTCTGCTGTTATGCAAAACCCGCAGGCGGTTGCACGCTGGCTGATGGGACCGTATAAGGCACAGGTTGTAGACGGCGCAACGCTATTACCCACAAGCCGGTCTGTTGCTTTTGCAAGCTGGACTGAGTCGCTCGGGCAGTTAATGTTTCATGAAAATGGCTATGACAAAGAAGACTACTTTGTTCCAAGAGTAATAGAACCAGCTCAGCTCAAAGACATTAAAGCTGACAGTGCGCTGTTTCCGACCCGCGCGAAATCGAGCGACGTATCACTCTATCTGGGGCTGCGGGTTGTCGGTAAAGGTTCCGTTGCCATTTTCTGCGGGACAAAGTTAATTGCAAACGGTATAGCAAAAAGGGCAGTAGAGATTGCCGATGCGGGATACACCACCGTATGGCCTTCTGCCTACGCAGATTCTGAAGAAGTCAGTGCACTGAAAACGCTTATCGAAGGTAACTTCGGAAGCGACGCTCTTCTTTTAAAAGCCGCTGAGCTGGGCATATATACACATCACAGTAATACACCCCAAGGTATTCGCCTGGCACTCGAACACGGAATGCAGAAAGGGCTCATTAATTTTATTGCATGCACATCCACCCTCGCTCAGGGAGTTAATCTGCCTATTCGTTATCTTATTGTGCAGGGTGTTAATCAGGGGGCAGGGCGTGTAAAAGTTCGCGACTTCCAAAATCTGATAGGGCGTGCTGGTCGCGCCGGAATGCACACTGAGGGCGTTGTTATCTTCGCTGATTCAACTGTATGGGACAGAAGAAAAAGCTGGCAGGAATCATGGAAATTCCAAAACGCCGTTGAACTACTGTCGCCTGAAAGCGCAGAAGGCGTTACTAGCTCTCTGCTCTTATTGTTGAAACCTTTTACTCTCTCACGCATCCATGTATTCCCCTTTACTGGAGGATATCTGCTGGACTTGATGGACAATGAGACGGAGTGGCAACGATGGGCTCAGCAATTGGCAGATTCAGTACCTCGCCTTACTAAGGAAAAAAAGGATGCTCTGGTCAAAGCGCTACTAGTATCTCTGACAGACCGTAAAAAGATGACGCATACGCTTGAAAGCTATCTGATGGCAAACTGTACATCCACAGATATCGCTACTTTTGAACAAAGGGCCGGCGAACTTGCACGCGAGACTCTGGCATACTCGCTAGCCTCTACAGATGAAGCAGACAAACTGGAAGATTATTTCCGGCTGGTCGCCAGACGCATTGAGTCGGTTGAGAGCTCGCCTGTTAAACAGGCATTCTTCGGCAAGACATTGCTGGGTGCAAAACAGACTAAACGCATAGAGACATGGTCGGACGAGCACAAAGACATGCTATTAACGCTAGATTCCAATGATGAATGGCTCACTGCCGTATGGCCACTTTTGGCTGAACTCAGTGACAGCCGTTTTTTCCGTAGTGTCGAGCCTGATAATGCGGGTTTCAAGCTCGCACTCTTATGGATAGACGGATCTAGCTATGGAGAGATATTCAGAAAAGCGTTGCAGATGCAGGTTAAAAAGAAAGTCGGCAAGCGCAAATATAAGGTGAGCAACGACGATATTCTCCAGTTTCTGGAGAGCAAGCTGGCATTTGATTGCACGCTCATTCTGGCAGCTCTCGCGCAATTCATTTTTTCCCCAGAGGAAATTGTCGGGGAGCGGGGAGCATCGCTCGCGCATTTTCAGAAGAGCCTGAAATATGGCCTTCCGGATACACTGTCTATGAGTGTGTTTGAAGCGGGATTTGCTGACCGTTATATTTCACAAGCTGTTCGTGATGCTCTACTACAGGATGAATATGAAGGCAGCTCCTTTGATGAAGCCCGAAAGAGCCATCCGAGCGCCATTGAGTATGTTATCCGGGCTACCCCAGCCTATTTTAAGTATGTTTTAAGTTCAGAGTGAGGCCTGTCGGGCTCACTGCAAAGCAAGAGCCACGCATGCTGAGGCGATAAATTAGTTAGAAAAACCTCGTTAGTACTGAGGTTTAGGCTGAAATCGCTTCGTCTTAATGACGGAACATGTTCGCAGTACTGTAGTAATTACCTGTAACTTTCACTTAATATGGGATGCTTGATAATAACCGGCTCCGCTAGCATGATGTACAACAACCGGCGAGAGTACGGCACTGCTCGAATTCTCAACATGCTAAAAAATACGTTATCGATTAAGTACATGAATCAACAAATACCCACTCCAATAAAATTTGAGTCTACTGGTAACTTTTTGACTAAAACACTTTAGAATGAAACTTCCCTCAAAGTTATGGTGGCTATGAAAGGCATAATAGACAATTACTTAGATAAATCTAGATAAATCTGGTCGAACTATGCTGGCAGCATGTTTTACCTTTGATAATGCTCGAGCGGCAGAAAAAATGGCGGACTGGCATTGTGTTGGTGAAGATAATGAAGCTTGGAAGAATGGTCCATATTTATCAGCGGGTGCATACCAGAAGCAAATCGATCGTAGATATCCTTATTGTTTTAGATCTAGCGATGAGTTCGGTATAGTTGCAGGAATAATATTGGGTTCTAATCCTGCAAAAAATAAAAATGGCGGCGTGCAAACTCCTATGTCCCCTAAGGGCTTGAATGAATCAAGAGTCGAACCAGTAATATCTAAACTAGCAATCATTGAACAGTTTGCATTATTCAAAGAATTTTTAATGACATTTGATGGGCCATTTAATAAGAAAAAATGTAAAGCTTGAAAGGGGGGTATCGAAGAAGATACCCTTAATTTGCTTACTGAGCTAACAAACAGACGAAATGAGTTGACACATGATTCTGAACATGCACTTTCGTCTATGAAAGAAGCTGTAGCATATTTTTATCAGTTGCGCCAGTTAGCACCCAAGCTTTATGAGTGCTCCTCGCATCAGTCTCCGGCTGATAAATAATATTGAATTTTTTATGTGCGACTGTTCAAAAATCGCACATGAATAAACTCAAAAGAATATAAAGCACTTCATACTAAAATCCAACTTGGTTGCTAAAAAAAACATTTCATTGCTTTTATGTTTATTTCACAACAACTGTATACTTCATTTGATGTGTAGCCACCAAAACCATTTAACTCAAATATGCCAAGTGAAATTATATAAGCGCAGAGCATTGAAAAGTAATAACCTTCATATCTACTAATATCGGATTTACTGGTTCGAAATGGGCTTAATGTTGAACCGTGAGCCCTCTCATTTCTAACGTTATACAATATAACAGATGTAATGAATTCGCACTTTTTATTGAGTGCGAAATGGTTGCTATCATTGGATAGATCTAGTAACGGAAAAGCTGGATTTTTAGTTTTAGTGCCTTTTTGACCTTTAAGTATCATCATCAAAAATTTTGCAGCTCTTAACAAGTTATCACTATCTAGAGCGACTGAAATTGAAAACACACCGTTAGAATCACAAGCAAACTTTTTAATAAATTCTTCATATTGGCCTGAGTGGAAACAATTCCTTGCTCTTTTTGCCAGCCTAGACTTGTTATCTTTATCATTTACTATGCGCTGAGCCTCGGATTCAAATATCCTTTTTGTGATATAACGACTTGTTAATACTGGAATATTACAGGCAAGTAATTCAATTATAGCCCCCCAGTGGTTATTAGGTAAGTTGAGCAATTTATTACCCACCCCCTGTACAATCCCTTTAAGTCCGCCTTGGGTGGAAAATAGTCTTTTTCCAGCTTCATCAATTACTTTAAAACAGTGATCAAACATATAGTCTGGTCTAAAAGGCAAAAACTCAAGACCATCTCCTAAATGCCCAATGCATGTTTGAAATGTGATATCCTCATTATAAGCCATTTTTATGGGAGTGAAAGGTGCTGCTCCATGGTTTTTATCAATTAGCGCCTTAAATTTTTCTTCTGTTATAAATAAAACTCTATTGGGAAAATCGTTGTGGCAGTCTACGCGCGCTTTTTTATAATCGAAACTCATCTCAATCTCCATATATCTTATATAAAAACCAGTAACTCTCGTTAGTAATGACAAGCTTAAAATAACACTTTAATTTTAGCTACATGGTTTGTAAAGCAGCATTTATAAGCATCCTGCCAAAACGAACCATTCTATTTTAGAGATCTTCCGACATACTGATTATGTCTCTTCAGGAGATGGTCATGCGCAAAGCCCGATTCACCAAACACCAGATCATTGCCGTTTTTAAGTCTGTCGAAGCCTGCAGCACCAGTTTCCAGCATTACTCGATGTTTGGGGTAAACGCTGATGATCTTACCTCACTGCAGAGGGTTCCTAATCTGCTCCCAGTTGATTAAAACACGATAATGTTAGTAATTCCTCAATCAACTGGGGAAAACAATTACAAACGTCCGCTTCTCGCTCATAGAAGACCTTTGTCCTACCCGTCAAGTGCCGTGAGTATATTTTGCGAGCGTATGGATACACTAGATACCTAAAGGCTCTTGAGCAGACCTACAAACATTGTCTGTCGCTTGGGTTGAGCATAAAATACCCATTTAATTTTATGTGGGTATTTGTATGGAATACGTGGCTTTTGGTGATGAGAGTGGTACGACAGGGAGTGACCGCTGTTATGGCATTGGTTTGCTGTGTGTGCGTAAAGACACATTGCACATCTTCAATGAGCGCGTCCAGAAATTGAAAGATAAGTACGGGATTGTCGGTGAGTTGAAGTGGTCCAAGATTAAGAACAGTGCAGGGCAGGCAAACATCTGCATTGAGCTGCTAGCTATGGTGCTCAAGAACTCGTGCTGCTTCCACTCGATTGTTGTAGTTAAGAATTTTTACAACAACTGGCAGACGGACAGGGAGTTGGCTTTCTACCAGACTTACACAATGCTCGTTAAGAACGTTGCTAAACAGATTAAGAGTGACGTTGAGGTGATCATCGACCAGAAGATTGATAAATACAAAAAGAACGATGAAGTGACAGGTATTGTTGCTAACAACATGCTGGCTAGGGCAGGAATGAAGAAGCTGGTTAAGTCTGTGACGATGCACGACTCTAAGCATCATCTTGGATTACAGGTTGTCGATATTCTGACCGGAGCTGTTAACTCTGGGTACTTGAAGTATCTTAATCCTCGCTTGGAACTATCAGTGGCTAAGGAGCTTGCCTTTGAACGTATTGCTGCTCTGCTTGGCTGGGATCTATTCCATTACGATACATTCCCGAATAAGGATTTTAATATCTGGCATTTTCCGCAAGAGATGCGAGCTATGCCGGGTTCAAAGAGTATTCGACCTGATTACAGCGTTCCATTGGTTAAGCGGGAAGAGCTGTCCTAACCTTGACTTCAAAAATCGATTGTTTATGCATAGGCCGACCAAATTTAAAGGATAGGTGTCAATCGATACTGTAGTGGTGCACTAAATTTGGCCACTGGAACAAATATGTAAAGGTGCGTTATTCGCTCTTAACAGATATCCATTGTTTCCCATACGTAACAAACAATATTGACAGCTTATAAAAAATCGAACACCAGCCCCCCCAACGCCACCCCATCCTCAAACGCATTCAGGGGCCTGCCACAGCCCCTTATCAAACCTGAAATCAGTCAGCCTTCACCGACTTCCAGCCGCACTCAATGCACCGTAATATACGGCTCCTTCACAAACTCATTAACCAGCCAGACCAGATCGTGCAGCAACCCCGCCAGTTCTTTCTCGATACTTACGGGCAAGGTTCCACCCAGAATTGCCTGCACCAAAGCCAGCGCGTAATCCACCTGCGGGGCGGTTTCCTGCCAGCAGTCCGGCATACAGGAGGTGAGGGTTTCCCCCTGGATCAACTGCGCGATAAGGTGCGGCGGGAGTTCGGCATCACAGCGTTCACGCAGCTGGTGCAGCGCGTGCAGCAGACCTTCGCAGAGCGCAGTGCGGGATGCTCTGTCGTCAGTTTCGATCAATACGCTCACCAGCGCGGCGCAGCGATCGGCGACCTCAAAGAGATCCGCAGCAGCAGAAAGCGGCGTAGTCAGGGAAGGGGGAATAACCTGTTCGTCAGATTGCGGATAAGTCAGGGTTGGGATAGTAGTCATCATGACATCCTCTCTGTATTAATTGATTTAACCATCCTAAAAGTTCCTACGCTCAAAGGAGGCAGCACTGACGGAGGTAGGAATGCCGCCCACAGAGAAAAACGGCCAGCCTTTCGGCTGCTCCGCCAGTGCCACCGTGATTTTACGGGATATGCACTGTCGCGACATACAAATATTGCTCTGTAGAATACGGGTTCCTACACCCGATTGCGGATGTGCCGCAACGCAGTCACTTTACGAGCCTGATAACGGGAATAAAAGCCTTAACCCTGAATTACATAAGGTTACTTTGAAGTTTGCGAGGAGCTTTCCAGAAAAGCAGTGCTGGGGGCGCTTCGCTTGCACGGCCTACAATGCTAATAGTACGTTTTTTTATGAAAATGATATTCCGCCTTTTCAACACCAGCAGCGGAAATATAAAACTATCATCTTTACTTATGTCGATGACCGCACCTATAAATTCTATAGCTATTATACAGGGTATTTAGATGTTCTCTTATAAGCATAATACTTGCTAAATGTGATTTGCTTATTTACTCATCAACTCTCACCTCTTATAATTGCCTTTGTTACTTAAGCTAAATTGCCAGGAGAGGCTATGAATTATAACAATGACGTTATTAGCTATTTACAAGCAAACAATATTCTTGCGTTAAAGCTCGATCGTGCACTAACAGGCGTTAGAGAAATGGTTTCCAGCCAGATAGAAACCATAGGCGCAGGTGCTAAACGTGCCCTTTATTACACCTCCTGTTTTACTGATGATTATCAGGATGTTTGTAGAAACCAAAAGAATGAAGATATTCGTTTTGCAAATGGCGTTGTTCACGTCTTTCAGAACAATGATATTGCTTATGAAATGCTGCGTATTTATTTCGAGCAGATATTTCAGTACAAAACGTCAGAACAGTTAGAGAATATCAAGCGTAAGTTAATGGCGGTCAACGTTCATATTGCCGCAAGCTCTCTCACCAACGCCGGATTCGCGCTAGCGGTCGCTTATTGTGTGGCTATTGGAATGAACTTACGTCTCGAAATGAGTGCTTTGGTCGGCGGTAAGACCAGAGGGGTTGTTGCCGTTGCGGGTATCTATGGAATCGTTCAGAAAGCAGCTGACAGTGCGCAACGTCTGAAATATGTCTATCCAGACTATTACGCAGCATTGTACTCACGGGAACTTGAAATGATGTATTTCCTGGTAGAACCATTATTTGAACGAGCCGGAGCATTCCCTCATTCAACATCGGATAGTGACATAGCGGATCTCATCACTAAGATGAGTAGATAATCATGACTAATATTATATACAGGATATTCAGACGGATATTTAAGTCTTTGCTCTCCGACTATGGTCCGTCCATATTAACAATATTATTCGCATTCGCATTCTTACATTTTTTCCCAAATGGTCCTTTATGGCCTATACCTGTGTTTTTTTAGTGGTTTTGATTTTTATTAAATGGTAATCCAATCTTTTTTTTATTGAAATAATAAGGACGTTATATGTCTACACCCGCACATTTATGGCTTGAAGATGAAAATGGTTCTCCAGTTGTAGGAGGCTGTATAATGCCGTTACGGTTAGGCTCAATTGAGCTTAAGTCGTTCTCCCACGGTGTCACTATTCCGGTAGATCCGAACCTGGGAAAGCTTACTGGAACGCGTGTCCATCGTCCCATCACTATAGTAAAAGAGTTCGATCGCACCACGCCTCTTCTTTATCGTGCAGTATGTGAAGGAAGAACGATGAAGAAAGCCACCATTAAGATGTACCGAATCCTTGATTCAGGTATAGAGGCTGAGTACTTCAATATTATTCTGGAGAATGTGAAATTCACTACTGTTGCACCCTATCTGGCTCCGAACGGAATGAGTAGCACGCATCTTGAAACGCTGGAGTTACGTTATGAGGCGATCACATGGAAATACACGGATGGGAATATTATCTACCGTGACTCATGGAATGATCGATGCTTTGGGTGAATAGCCATTAACGCCTTGAATATTGGACCAAATCGCCAGCACAAGCCTGGTAATAACAAAACTAAAAACAGCTTCATAAAGGAAGATTTCGTCCCCTTTAATAAACCCTTTAGTTCTGTTGGCCTGTGCTGGCGCGACCTGGTCTTCCCCTTATCCGATCAGAACAAAATCATTCATATCGATGCTGTTAGCCTTCACGTTTTCTAACGTAATGACATTGCCATTAGCAGGGTTGCCGAGGGTAATCAGGGTACTGTTACCAGCTCCCCCGGCAATGGTGATGCTGCTGGCAAAATTCGCCACGCTGATGCCCAGTGAACTCAGATCGAGGTAGTCCTGTCCGCCGCTGGGATTACTGTCGAAGCCGTTGGTAATACGGTCTCGCCCAAAGCCTGCGCTAAAGACGAAGGTGTCATTTCCCGTACCACCGGTCAGGATATCGTCACCCTGGCCGCCCTCGAGTCGGTCGTTACCCGCTCCGCCCGTCAGTTTATCGTTACCGGCCCCGCCCTGAAGAGTATCGGCACCGTCACCCCCATCAAGGGCGTCATTTCCTGCCCCACCGTTCAGCTGGTCGTTTCCTCCCATCCCATACAAAGCATCATTACCGCTGCCGCCGGTGATGGTGTTGGCAATGGCATTTCCTCTGCCGGTGAAAGCGCCGGTCCCGGTAAACACCAGGGTTTCAATGCTGGTGGTCAAGGTGTAATTATTGAGAGTGGTCTGGACAACATCATTCGTCCCGCTATTCAGATCTTCCTTGACGATATCCTTCGCATTATCAACCAGATAAATATCGTCTCCGGAACCCCCTGTCATGGTATCGGCACCCTGGCCACCCTCGAGCCTGTCGTTACCCGCTCCGCCTGTCAGTTTATCGCTACCGGCTCCGCCCTGAAGATTATCGGCACCGTCACCCCCATCAAGGGAGTCATTACCGCTGCCACCGGTGATGGAGTTGGCAAGGGCATTCCCTTTGCCGGTGAAAGCGCCTGTCCCGGTGAACACCAGGTTTTCAACGTTAGTGGTCAGGGTGTAAGTGTTGAGAGTGGTCTGGACAACATCCGTTCCGCCATTAAGCGCTTCTGTGACGATATCGCCCTTATTATCAACAATATAGGTATCATTGCCGAGACCACCCGCCATCACATCGGCGCCCGTGCCGCCGTTGAGGATATCGTTGCCGGCACCACCGTTGAGCGTGTCGTTGCCGCCCCCACCGTTCAGGACGTCGTGGCCGATCCCGCCATTGAGAATGTCATTGCCGTTCCCGCCATTCAGGACGAGGTTGTTGTTGGCTACGACCGGCGGTTTATCGAGCTGACTCGTCCCGAAGATGTTCTCGGGAAGATTGGTCAGGCCCGTGTTGCGTGCCACGATCGCAGCAAAGCCCTGCTCCTCGAGGACGTCGTAGAAGTCCAGATGCTCCACGCGATCGATATAATACAGCCGGTCACCTTCCTGGATGCGGTCAAGTTGCTCGTGGATGATGACCCAGAAGGTCTGGCCCACCACACCGCCATTGATGTGCTTCTCGGCAAGTCCGCCCACGAACAGATCCACTCTGTCGATGCCTTTGACGGTGTTTCCGTTAACAAATTGATAGCCAGGGTTGGCCGCGAGGAAGTCTGCAATCTGAGCATCTTCCAGCACGAGGTCTGGATAGGCCTGCTTAAATTGCGCAATGACGGTATCGCTGAGATTGTTCCGGGTCTGGAAGTCCTCCCATGAACTGTAGGGGGTGAGATCGCCGGCAAAGCTGACCGCCTCCTTCACATAGGGATCAAGAGAGGCCATCAGGTCGGCCCGGATCTGGTTCATCGAACCCAGACCGACATCCCACTCGCGGGCGACGTCGAAAGCGAACACGTCAGCACTCATACGAACCAGGTCGTTTCGCACAGCATCAACGAGATTGACGTCGACTTCTTCCGCCGCCTGGACAACACCACCGGCAATGATCCCGGCGGCACCCAGTTGCTCATAGCCTGGCTGTGGAGAGTAGGGCAGCTGCGCTTTAGGGAAATTGAATGCGCTCGTATCGTTGGTCGGGTTAAGGAACGCGTCGAACAGCGGTACCTGCGTTGCATTGCCCTGAGCGTCGAGCACCGTCAGCGTCTGCCCTATCATCGAATGACCGAACCGGTAAGCGGCAACCGCGAACTCGTGCGAGACGCGTGCATCCACGTCCGGGTTGTACTCGACGAAGCCGTGATTGCCGTCACCTCTCATGCCACCCAGCAACTTGTCGGCGAAGTCGGTGTAAATAACGCGCTGATATTCAGCCTCGTTGATGATCTTGGCAGCCTGGAACAGCTCTTCAGCGGTTCCAACAAATCCGGCGTCGAGCAATCCGTTGACATGGAAGTTGTGATTCCGCGCCCAGATGTTGTGGACCGCAGTGAGGGCGATGTTCTCGTTCGCCCGCCCATCACCCGCCACGTAGTGGTCGAGCAGGTTGATAAAGGGGTTGGTGTCGAGCAGCAGCGCAAAGCCACTTCCCATGAAATTAGCGGTCATGGCAGGGAGCATCGACGAGTTGATCACGCCATTGCTGTCGACCAGTCCGGCGTAGTACTCCTGGAAGGTCACGTTGTGATCGCCCGGCAGCGAGCTGTCGGTGAACAGCGTGTTGTTGTTCCAGTGATGCAGGATCAGTTCCCTCAGCGTGGGCAGCAGTTTGAAATTGGGATTTGAGGGATCCAGTCCGCCCTCCAGCAGTTTGCCCGTAAACCCGCCCAGTCCGTCGCCTTCGCGCAGGAACTGGCCGACGAGTTCGTTCGAGCCATAGGTTTGGTTCTGGTCAGCGAAGGGCGATGTCTTATTGAGATGCTGCGGGATGCCATTGGCATCAATGCTGTCAACGGTGCCGCGAGTCAGGTCCGCAGGATTGGGCACCGAGCCCGGAGTGCCAATCTGGATGGTTCCGCTACCGCCCTTGCCGAGGAAATCGAGACCGTGATCGAAGTACTGACCGAAGGCCGTGAACAAGCTGTTCACGCCGGCGGCGTTGCCAGAAAGGTTTGCTTCCTGTGTACCAAGGGCATCGCTGATGGCACGTGGATCCAGCCCGGAGAACAGGGGGTTGATGTCGCGGTTGTGCGTCGTCTCATTGTAAGCGCCGTAGTGCGCGTCGGTGAGTCGTATGAACGGCTGATCGGCCGAACCATAGTCAAGGTGAACACGGTTATTGCCGGTGCCTTCGAGATCGCGGATCCCGAGAGCATCGTTGTCTTCACCGCCTTCAAGCCCGTTGACGAGATTCTTCAGGTTGGCGACATCACTTGCGGTGAGCGGGAAGGCGCCATCGCCGCCGACATCGTCATCACCGCTGGCATTGTCATCCGCCGACGTTTTCTTGCTCGCTAAGATAAGCGGTTCGGGAGCTGTGTTCACTTCAACGTTGGTTAAGACGTTGGCGGTCTGGTTACGGATAATCCCTGACGGCGGAGCGATAGCCGACCCTGTCCCGGCGTATTCCGCTTTAAACGAGGGATCAAACACGCGCTGGAAGGAATGATCTGTCGTACCAAACTTATCCTGTCGTGTGACCAGGTTACTTAATCCAACATCCAGGGGACTTGTAGCGAATGGCACCAGCCGGTTGGAGAGTATATTGAAGTAAACTCCGTCGACAAACGCTTGAGTTATTGCGTTTTGCTGGAGGCTAAATTTCAGATCGGGCTTTTTGACATTGTTCATGTTCATTACTCTCTATAATGATTATGAAAAGGCAGGAAAATGCGCAGCCGGAATGCGGCTCATGCATTACGCGCCTGGATTTGCTAACTAATAGATATGCTTAGCTCCTGCTGGAAAACATTTACACAAGTCAAAAATAACAATCGTCAATTATTAGCAACCACCTTCAATAACTATCCAGCAATGCAACGGTACAGGCGGACTGTTCCAGAACAATATTGAGAAAAACCATAAATAATAATTAATTATTAATAGGGGTACGCTAAATTCAATAAGATTAAAGTTTAAAAATAATTATAAAAATAATACGTTACTATCACCGCTTCGCTGAAATGCCGAAACGCACTTATATTGAGATATGATTAACATCATCAACGCGGTCATTATGTGTAATGGTAAGCGTGCTTATTTATTTTGGAAAATAAGAGATGAGGCTCTGAGCGGGTTAGCATTACCACGCAATAGTAATTTACTGCCGCAGCTGGATTTTTCCTGTGTATGCCATCCGGTCAATGTTTGAAGCAATAGCGTCAATCCTGTCATCGTCACTTCTGACGACGACACCCATTCTTCAGGTAAAAATCCTTTGAATTCAAATGTATAACTTCTGGCCCGGTTTATGCATACCTCCGGCAAGCTAACCATCATTCCCGGAGATTAAGGATGAACCGTTTCATCATCGCCGATGCCAGCAAATGCATCGGCTGTCGTACCTGTGAAGTAGCCTGCGTGGTGTCACACCACGATACCCAGGACTGCGCGTCGCTGACCCCGCAGAACTTCCTGCCGCGCATTCACGTCATCAAAGGCGTCAACGTTTCCACGGCGACCATGTGCCGCCAGTGCGAAGACGCCCCTTGCGCCACCGTCTGCCCGAACGGGGCCATCACCCGCGACAACGACTTTGTTCACGTCCACCAGGAGCGCTGCATCGGGTGCAAAACCTGCGTCGTCGCCTGCCCGTACGGCGCGATGGAAGTGGTGCTGCGTCCGGTTGTGCGCAGCATCGGTGCCGGGCTGAACGTGATGTCGGAAAAGGCCGAGGCCAACAAGTGCGACCTCTGCTACCACCAACCGGACGGCCCCGCCTGCATTCAGGCCTGCCCGACCAATGCCATCGTCTGCATCGATCGCAAGAAGCTTGAGCAGTTGAGTCTCGATAAACGCCGTCGTGCGGCGCTGGACTCCGTTTCCTCGCAGATGCTGTAAGCCTCTGCCTTTCTTTTCACTTTTAGCAGGTCTGTTACTGATGAAAAAAATCACCAGCGTCTGCCCGTACTGTGGTGCGGGCTGTAAATTAAAACTCGTCGTCGACAACAATAAAATCGTTCGTGCGGAGGGCGCGCAGGGCGTCACCAACCAGAATCAGCTGTGCCTGAAGGGCTATTACGGCTGGGATTTTCTCAACGATACCCGGCTGCTGACGCCGCGCCTCACCCAGCCGATGATCCGCTACCAGAAGGGTGGCAAGCTGGTGCCGGTCTCCTGGGAGGAGGCCATCCGCTACACCGCCCGTCGCCTGAGCGAAATCAAGGCTCACTTCGGGCCGCGCGCCATCATGACCACCGGTTCATCCCGCGGCACCGGGAATGAAACCAACTACGTGATGCAGAAGTTTGCCCGCGGGGTGCTCAACACCAACAACGTCGACTGCTGCGCCCGCGTCTGCCACGGGCCGAGCGTGGCCGGGCTGCAGGAGACGCTGGGCAACGGGGCGATGAGCAACTCCATCAGCGATATCGAAAACTCAAAATGCCTGCTGATCTTCGGCTACAACTGCGCCGACTCGCACCCGATCGTCGCCCGCCGGGTGATCAAAGCCAAACAGAACGGTGCAAGGGTGATCGTCTGCGATCCGCGCAAAATTGAAACCGCGCGCATTGCCGACCGGCACCTGCAGATCCACAACGGCTGCAATATGGCGCTGGTGAACGCCTTTATTTACACCCTGCTGGACGAGAGCCTCTACAACGCCGACTACGTGGCCCGCTACACCGAAGGGCTGGACGCGCTGCGCGAAACGGTCAGTGAGTACGCCCCGGAAAACGTCGAGGGCATCACCGGGGTCAGCGCCCGGCAGATCCGCGAGGCGATGCGCATCTACGCCGCCGCGCCGTCCGCCACCGTGATGTGGGGGATGGGCGTCACCCAGTTCGGGCAGGCGGTGGACGTGGTGAAAGGGCTCTCCACCCTGGCGCTGCTCACCGGCAACCTCGGACGCGAACACTGCGGCGTCGGCCCGGTGCGCGGGCAGAATAACGTCCAGGGCGCGTGCGACATGGGGGTGATCCCCAACCAGTTCCCCGGCTATCAGGACGTCACCGACCCGCAGGTGCGGGAGAAGTTCGCCCGGGCGTGGGGCGTCAATCCCGCGTTGATGGATGACCAGGTCGGGGTGCGGATCACCGAAGTGCCGCACCTCGCGCTGGAGGGCAAGGTCAAAGCCTATTACATCATGGGGGAAGATCCGCTCCAGACCGAAGCCGACTTAGGGTTGGTGCGCAAAGGGTTTGACGCGCTGGACTTCGTGGTGGTGCAGGACATCTTTATGACCAAAACCGCCGAGGCGGCGGACGTGCTGCTGCCCGCCACCTCCTGGGGCGAACACGGCGGGGTCTTTACCTGCGCCGACCGGGGTTTCCAGCGCTTTGAAAAAGCCGTTGAGCCGAAGGGCAACGTCAAGCGCGACTGGGAGATCATCAGCCTGATCGCCACCGCGATGGGCTATCCGATGGCGTACCGCGATAACCAGCAGATCTGGGACGAAATGCGCGAGCTGTGCCCGCTGTTCTACGGCGTGACGTACGACAAAATGGGCGAGATGGGGCATATCCAGTGGCCGTGCCCGACCCTCGACCATCCGGGCACGCCGTGGCTGTACGAGGGCAACCGCTTCGACACCCCGAGCGGCAAAGGGCAGCTGTTTGCCGCCCCGTGGCGCAAACCGGCGGAGATGCCGGACGCCGACTATCCGCTGGTGCTCTGCACCGTGCGCGAGGTGGGGCACTACTCCTGTCGTTCGATGACCGGCAACTGCGCGGCGCTGCAGACCCTGGCGGACGAGCCGGGCTTTGTGCAGATCAACCCGCAGGATGCACAGACGCTCGGCATCCGCGATCGCCAGCTGGTGTGGGTCAGCTCCCGTCGTGGGAAGGTGATCAGCCGCGCCGACGTCAACGAGCGCATCAATAAAGGGGCGGTATACATGACCTATCAGTGGTGGATTGGGGCCTGCAACGAGCTGACCCAGGACAACCTCGATCCGGTCTCGAAAACGCCGGAAACCAAATACTGCGCGGTGAAGATCGACACGATTGCCGATCAAAACTGGGCGGAAAACTATGCCCAGACCACCTACAGCGCGATGAAACAACGCCTGCGTGAGGCGGTAGAGAGTTAATTCATGAGGACAAACGGCACGCTGCTGCGCATTCGCGGCAAAGTCCAGGGGGTGGGGTTTCGCCCCTGGGTCTGGCAACTGGCCCGGCAGCTGGGGTTGAAGGGCGACGTCTGCAACGACGGGGCAGGGGTGGTGGTGCGCCTCGTCGGTGAGCCGCAGGCCTTCATGCTCCAGCTGGCCGCCGGAGGCCCGCCGCTGGCACGCATCGACGACATCAGCGAGCAGCCGTGGCACTGGGCACCGTTGCCGGAGGCGTTCACCATTCTGCCAAGTGGGCAGGGGCAGATGACCACCCAGGTGGTGCCGGATGCCGCCACCTGCCCGGCGTGTCTGGCGGAGATGAACGATCCGCGCGAGCGTCGCTACCGCTATCCCTTTATCAACTGCACCCACTGTGGGCCGCGCTTCACCATTATCCGGGCGATGCCTTACGACCGTCCGGCCACCACCATGGCGGCGTTTGCCCTGTGTCCGGCCTGCGAAGCGGAGTACCGCAACCCCGCCGACCGGCGCTTTCACGCCCAGCCGGTGGCCTGTCCGGACTGCGGGCCGCAGCTGAGCTGGGTGTGTGGCGAGGAGCGAGCAGAAAAAGACCACGCCCTGCGGGCCGCAGAGGCGACGTTAAAGCAGGGCGGGATCGTGGCGATAAAGGGGCTGGGCGGCTTTCATCTGGCCTGCGATGCCGGTAATCAGCAGGCGGTGACCCGCCTGCGCGAGCGCAAGGGGCGTCCGGCGAAACCGCTGGCGGTGATGATCCCGCCGCGATTAGCCGATGCACTCCCCGCAGAGGCGCAGGCGCTGCTGCGATCCACGGCGGCGCCGATTGTGCTGGTGGATAAACGGCTCCTGGCCTGCTGCGAGGCCATCGCACCGGGGTTAAACGAGGTGGGGGTGATGCGGGCGGCGAATCCGATCCAGCACCTGCTGATGCAGGATCTGGACTGCCCCCTGGTGATGACCTCCGGCAACCTTAACGGCTGCCCGCCGGCGCTGACCAACGACCGGGCCATGCAGGATCTGGACGGCATCGCCGACGGCTGGCTGCTGCATAACCGCGACATCGTTCAGCGCATGGACGACTCGGTGCTGCGCGCCAGCGGCGAAATGCTGCGCCGCTCCCGGGGCTTTGTCCCGGATGCGCTGCCGCTGCCGCCCGGTTTTGACCATGTGCCTTCGCTGCTGTGTCTTGGCGCGGATCTGAAAAACACCTTCTGCCTGGTGCGTGGCCGGGAGGCGATCCTCAGCCAGCACCTGGGCGATCTGGGTGACGACGACGCGCTGGCCCAGTGGCAGCAGGCGCTCAATGCCCTTCAGGATCTCTGGCAGTTTAGCCCGGAAGGCGTAGTGACCGACGCCCATCCCGGCTATCGCTCCACCCAACTCGGCGAGCAGATGCCGTATCCGCACCATCGGGTGCTGCATCACCACGCTCACGCTGCGGCCTGCCTGGCGGAACACGGCTGGCCGCGCGACGGCGGAGATGTTATCGCCCTGGTACTTGACGGGCTAGGCCAGGGGGAAAACGGCGAGTTGTGGGGCGGGGAGTGCCTGCGGGTCAACTACCGCAGCTGTGACCGGCTCGGTGGACTGCCGGCGGTGGCGCTGCCAGGCGGCGACCTGGCGGCGCGTCAGCCGTGGCGCAACCTGCTGGCCCAGTTCCAGGCCTTTGTCCCTGAGTGGCAGACCTTGCCGGAGGCAAAAATCCTCGCCGATAAGCCCTGGCCGCCGCTGGCCCAGGCCATCGTGCGCGGGGTCAATTCGCCGCTGGCCTCGTCCGCCGGACGGCTGTTTGACGCGGTGGCTGCCGCAACCGGCTGCGCTCCGGCGCAGCTCAGCTACGAGGGGGAGGCTGCCTGTCGGCTGGAAGCCCTGGCCCTGCGCGGCGGGCCGGTCAGCCATCCGGTCACCTTGCCGGTCATCGACGGCGATCTGGATATGGCCGCCTTCTGGCAGCAGTGGCTGGGCTGGCAGGCCCCGGCTGAAGCACGCGCCTGGGCGTTTCACGACTCGCTGGCCCACGGCCTGGCGACGCTGGCGACGCTGCACGCCAGGATGCGCAACCTCGACACCATCGTCTGCAGCGGCGGGGTGATGCATAACCGGCTCCTGCGGGAACGCCTGCAGTTCTGGCTGGGCGATTTTACCGTGCTGTTTCCCGGGCGGCTGCCCGCTGGAGACGGTGCGATTGCATTTGGACAGGCGGTGATTGCTGCCGCGTCTCTTTCTTAAATCGGGATATCAGGATGTTTATCAAATACTTCAATAACCACCCCAAGGCCATGGCGCTGATGCTGGCCCTGATCGCCACCAATATTGTCGCCTGGGGAACCGCGTTTTATCTGTTTCACAATACCCCGTCGCTGATGGCGGCCAGCCTGCTGGCCTGGTGCTACGGCCTGCGTCACGCGGTGGATGCCGACCACATCGCCGCCATTGATAACGTCACCCGTAAGATGATGCAGCAGGGCAAGCGCCCGTGCGGCGTGGGAGCCTGGTTCTCACTGGGCCACTCCTCCATCGTGGTGCTGGCCTCGATTGCCATCGCCGCAACCGCCACCGCCTTCAGCCGTAACATGGAGTGGTTCCACGAGACCGGCGGCACCATCGGCACGGCGGTGTCGGCCTTTTTCCTGCTGGCGATGGCGCTGGTCAACCTGGCGATCCTGCGCGACGTCTGGGGCAGCTTTAACAAAATGAAGCGCGGCGAGAAGGTCCCGGAAGAGGTCTCCTTCGCGCGCGGCGGGGTGATGAACTGGCTGTTCCGCTCGGCGTTCCGCCTGGTGACCCGCAGCTGGCATATGTATCTGGTGGGCTTTCTGTTTGGCCTCGGTTTTGATACCGCCACCGAAATTGGCGTGCTGGGGATCTCCGCCGCCGGGGCCTCCAGCGGCATGTCGGTGTGGGCGATCATGGTCTTCCCGCTGCTGTTCACCAGCGGCATGGCGCTGATCGACACCCTCGACAACCTGATCATGGTGGGTGCCTACGGCTGGGCCTTCAACAAGCCGCAGCGCAAGCTCTACTACAACATGACCATCACCGGCACCTCGGTGGTGGTGGCGCTATTTATCGGCGGGCTGGAAGCGCTGGGCCTGCTGGCGGATAAGTTTGGCCTGACGGGCGGGCTGTGGAACGGCGTGGCGGCGCTGAACGACAACCTCGGCAACGCCGGGTTTATCGTGGTCGGGCTGTTTATCCTCTGCTGGATCGCCTCTCTGATTAACTACCGCTTCAAAGGCTACGACGCGCTGGTCGTACGCTAACGTCATCGCTGTCCGTTCGTCATGACATTTATGACGAACGGCTGGCTCTCCGCAAAACTCCTCTCCTATTTTCCATCTATTTCAGTAGGTTATACGTTAATCTCAGGCTGGCACACTTAATGCATACCGCTGAGGACATATTACTAACGGAGTAACTACCGATGAAGAAAGTCGTCACGGTTTGCCCCTATTGCGCATCGGGTTGCAAAATCAACCTGGTGGTCGATAACGGCAAAGTCGTCAAGGCTGAAGCGGCACAGGGTAAGACCAATCAGGGCGATCTCTGCCTGAAAGGCTACTACGGCTGGGATTTTATTAACGATACGCAGATCCTGACCCCGCGCCTGAAGTCGCCGATGATCCGTCGCCAGCGCGGCGGCAAGCTGGAGGCCGTCTCCTGGGACGAAGCCCTGGATTACGTTGCCACTAAGCTTAATGCGATCAAAGCCGCACACGGCCCGGACGCGATCATGACCACCGGGTCATCCCGCGGCACCGGGAATGAAACCAACTACATCATGCAAAAATTTGCCCGCGCGGCAGTCGGCACCAACAACGTCGACTGCTGCGCGCGCGTCTGACACGGCCCATCGGTTGCAGGTCTGCACCAGTCGGTCGGTAACGGCGCAATGAGTAACTCCATTGTTGGCATCGAGAATGCCGATATGGTCTTTATTTTCGGCTATAACCCGGCGGATTCGCACCCTATCGTGGCGAACCGGGTGATCAAAGCCAAACGCAAAGGGGCGAAAATTATCGTCTGCGATCCGCGCAAAATCGAAACCGCGCGCATTGCCGATATGCATATCGCCCTGAAAAACGGCTCTAACATTGCGCTGCTTAACGCGATGGGGCACGTGATTATCGAAGAGCAGCTGTACGACCGCGCGTTTGTGGCGGCCCGTACCGAGGGCTTCGAGGAGTATCGCAAAATTGTCGAAGGCTATACGCCGGAGTCCGTTGAAGCGATCACCGGGGTCAGCGCCCAGGAGATCCGTCAGGCGGCAAGGATGTATGCCGCAGCGGAAAACGCCGCCATTCTGTGGGGCATGGGCGTGACCCAGTTCTACCAGGGCGTGGAAACCGTGCGTTCCCTGACCAGCCTGGCGCTGCTCACCGGCAACCTCGGCAAGCCGTACGCGGGGGTTAACCCGGTGCGCGGTCAGAACAACGTCCAGGGCGCGTGCGACATGGGTGCGCTGCCGGATACCTATCCGGGCTATCAGTACATCAACAACCCGGAAAACCGGGAGAAGTTCGCGAAAGCCTGGGGCGTGGACGCTCTGCCTGCCCATACCGGGTATCGCATCAGCGAGCTGCCGCACCGGGTTGCGCATGGCGAAGTGCGTGCTGCCTACATCATGGGGGAAGATCCACTCCAGACCGACGCCGAGCTGTCTGCGGTGCGGAAGGCCTTTGAGGAGCTGGAGCTGGTCATTGTGCAGGACATCTTTATGACCAAGACCGCTGCCGCCGCCGATGTGATCCTGCCGTCCACCTCATGGGGTGAACACGAAGGGGTCTACACCGCCGCCGACCGGGGTTTCCAGCGCTTCTTCAAAGCGGTTGAGCCGAAGTGGGACCTGAAAACCGACTGGCAGATCATCAGCGAGATCGCCACCCGGATGGGCTATCCGATGCACTATGACAACACCCAGCAGATCTGGGATGAACTGCGTCATCTGTGCCCGGATTTCTTCGGTGCCACCTACGAGAAGATGGGCGAGCTGGGCTATATCCAGTGGCCGTGCCGCGACGAGTCAGAGGCCGATCAGGGGACGGATTACCTGTTCGAGAAAGAGTTCTCCACCCCGAACGGGCTGGGGCAGCTCTACACCTGCGACTGGGTAGCGCCAATCGACAAGCTCACCGACGAGTACCCACTGGTGCTGTCGACGGTGCGTGAAGTCGGCCACTACTCCTGCCGCTCGATGACCGGTAACTGTGCGGCGCTGGCCGCGCTGGCGGATGAGCCAGGCTATGCGCAGATCAATACCGCCGACGCGAAGCGCCTCGGTATTGAGGACGAAGCCCTGGTCTGGGTCACGTCGCGCAAAGGCAAAGTCATTACCCGCGCCCAGGTGAGCGATCGCCCGAACGTGGGTGCGGTGTACATGACCTACCAGTGGTGGATTGGGGCCTGTAACGAGCTGGTGACGGAGAACCTGAGCCCGATTACCAAAACGCCGGAGTATAAGTATTGCGCCGTGCGCGTGGAGCCGATTATCGACCAGCAGCGGGCGGAACAGTACGTGATTGATGAGTATCACAAGCTGAAGAAGCACCTGAAGGAGCAGGCAAAAGGGTAACGGTCGTATTCTGTAGGCCGGGTAAGCGCAGCGCCACCCGGCATAAATGCGCGCACGTTGCAATCATACTCAGCAGCCCTCAGGGGCTGCTTTTTTTGCGCTCATACTTTATTTGGGAATATATTCCTTCGATCGGAAAAGCTTAAAATTAAAAGGGCAGGGGAGACATATCAGCCATTCAGCCATCCGGGTGTTTACATGGGTAAAATAAATAATATAAACATTGCGTCGTTAATTTTTGTATGTCTTAATAGCGCCATCGGTTTGGAAAACAGACCTTACGAAAGCAGTTTTAGTAAAGCAGTCCTCAGTTCAAGTGTTATCCACAGATACCCTTCTTCATGAGTCTCCTCCTAAGTGCCAGGTAAGTAACTCTCGCAATACAGGCCATCATCGCCGCGGTTAAGTGGCTCATCATTAAGGAATTATCTATGTCTAATAAAATGACTGGTTTAGTAAAATGGTTTAACGCAGATAAAGGTTTTGGCTTTATCACCCCTGATGACGGTAGCAAAGATGTCTTCGTACACTTCTCTGCTATTCAGAGCGACAGCTTCAAAACCCTGGAAGAAGGCCAGAAAGTCTCCTTCACCATTGAAAATGGCGCGAAAGGTCCTGCTGCCGGAAACGTCACAGTCCTGTAATCTGCGTTAATTATCAGTAGTTATTACGATAGCGATGACGGCAATAGCCTGAGCAGTTAATCTCCGCTGATAATAAAATAAACCCGCCTCGAGCGGGTTTTTTATTTTCTTAGTTAGCAGGCGATTGTGCCTGCTGCTTTTTCATTTTATACATCTCTTTATCGGCCAACAGGATACTGGTTTTCAGATCCTGGCTAAATTTGCTCACGCCGTAGGAAATGGTGCTGGTTATCACGTCGCCATTCACCCCTATCGACCGCCGGGCGATCTCTTCCGCGATCCTTTCCATCACCAGCAGCGCATCGCTTTTGTGATCGGTTTTGATAATCAGCAGAAACTCGTCACCGCCATAACGAATGGCAATGTCATCTCTGCGGATGGTCTGTTTAATCACGTCGGCGACCATCTGTAGCACCCGGTCGCCTACGGCATGGCCATGCATGTCATTAACTGATTTGAATTTATTACAATCCACCAGGGCAAAAAAGCGTCTTTCAAGCGTGGCGGGGGTGAGCTCAGATTCGATTTTCCGGCTGTACAGGCCGGTTAAGTGGTCGATTAAGGTATGTCGGGCCACGCTCGTCAGATAGCGTGAAGTCAGTTTCACGACCACCATAAATAATAACAACGTGACCGGGATAAGCAGCTTGAACATCAGGCTGTGATAAATAGACGCAAAAATGTTGATATGGGTGATCACCTTAAACTGCGATGACAGCCCTGATTCAACGTTAGCCTGGAAAGGGCGGCTGATATCGCAGCCAAAAATGCACAATTTGTTTGCGCTGTCCGTCTCATGCAGGGTGATCTTCACCCATTTGTTCTGGCGGGCTAAGGTTTTCGCAATGCCGTGCAGCTCTTCAAGGTTGTGATCGTAGAGCAGGTAGGCGACCGGCACGGTGCTACTGTTCAGGTCATAGATAAAACTCACCACGCTGTAGGCGTTGGTGCGGGTGATCAAATCATGATAGATGGGGGTGGCTACCGTGCCCTTTTGCGTCAGGTTATGGGTCAGCTTGCGCTTATAGTAATCCGGCATGGTGGGAATATAAAAAGGCAGTTCGTTGAACATTTTCGAATCTTCAATAGAAAATGCGTCTGACTTGATGCTGCTGAAAAAATAGAACATTTTTTGCCGCATGCTAATGATATAGCGAAAACCTACTTTCGTGGAAAGATCGCTTTTAGCAATATTCTGCCGCACAAAAAGTGCTGACGAGACCAGGCAGCGCTCAGCCAAATCGGGCTCCTGGTTTAAAAACAGGCTGCCACGATCGTCGGCGGCGTCGTCGGATTTACGCCAGTGCCACTCGTCATTTTCACGTGCCAGTGCCGGGATTTCGCACCCGCCGTTTCGCAGGGAAGTGGTATATCGGGTGGTAATGGCATCGGCTATATTTTCATTTTCATCAAAAATGTTCAGCAGCTTAGCGCGCACCTCATTGGTCAGCTTTATGGCTTCATTTTTTTGATGGAGATAAATAAACGACATCATGATAGCCAAAAATATTACGCAGACGGCTGCGGAGATAGCATAGACTTTACTGGCAATTTTTTTTCTGGAAAAGAGAAACACAACATTTACCCCGTATAAACTACAATGGAACCGGATTCTTGTTTCAGAATGCATTCCAACGGTTGCGGTTTCGCTATGTAATATCCCTGAAGATAATCCACGCCAAGTTGCGATAACAGCGCCTGGTGTGCCTGCGTCTCCACATACTCAGCCACAATAGACATACCTTTTACCCGGGCAATATCAATGATCGATTTCACAATCAACTGATCCACTCTGCTACTGATTATTTCTTTAATGAACATACCGTCAATTTTGACAATATCAGCATCAAGGTTTTTCAGCCTTTCATAGTTCGCATACCCGGTACCAAAATCATCAATAGCAATCTCAAAGCCGTAATGACGTAATGATTTAATGTTATTGAGTACGTTTCTTTCATTTAAAAATAACTGTTCTTCGGTCACTTCAAAAACAATATTGTCGGGTTTTTTATTCTTTTTCTCAAACATGAAAATGATCCTTTCAGCCGTATGTTCATCTGCCAGGGTTTCCGGGGTGATATTCAATGAGAAACGGATGTGCTGACATTTATCTAAATTTTCATGATAAAAATCGATAAAGGCCTCCAGCACCTTGAAGTCGAGCAGTCCGCACAGACCAAACTCCGTAATCGTCGGAATAAATTTATCCGGCGTAACGATCCTGCCGTCGAGTTTCATCCTGCAAAGGATTTCATAATATTGTGCGTCACTGTTTCTGTGTTTTATTTTTTGCGCATACAGAACGATGTCGTTGCGGAGCAGGGCGTGCTTAAGCTGTTGCAACAGAGCGATATCCAGCGTCATGTGTTGCTCTATGAAATCCTGGTTTTTATCAAGCGCACTAATGTGCTCCGCGCCTTTGGTGGTCGCCAGATAATCGAGCTCGGAGATAGATTTGCTTAAATCAACGCTCGCGTGATAAGTCATCCACGACAGGCCGAACGCGACCTCCACGTCACTCACCCGGGCATAGGCTTTTGCCTGATTCAGTTTTTTCAGCAGCACCTGCAGGACGCTCCGCCCGCCATTCTCTGGTAGAACAATCAGCAAATCACCATAAGGCACGGAGTAGACACTGCCGTTTTTTGGCAGGAATTTTTTCAGCAGATAATAGACGGCGACTTTGGCATTCACCCGGAAGGTAAAGCCAAGGTGCTTATCCAGGTTATCGGCAGAAAATATTTTTACGTAACAGAGCATGGCCGGATGGGTAAGCTGCTGAAGATCTTTATTCATCAGCAGCAGGTTTGGCAGCATGGTCAGCGGCTCCCTGAAGGCTGCGTTAGTGATTTTTACGTTCGCCTGCTTCAGGTTTCTCTTCATGGTGGCGAGATAGGCGTTGGCGATGGTGAACACGATAAAAAAGGCGGAGAAAGAGGTTAACAGCTGTCCTTTCTCAACAATCTTTATAAACTGCGGGTTACCGGTGATCAGAATAAAGATGGCAAACGGCCAGGTCAGCGAGATCAATGCTGCACTAAAATTAATTACCCCATAGACAAAGGCCAGAAAGACCAGCGGAATGGCATAGCTGGAGATAACCGGATACTGGCTGACGTTGGTGTAGGCCAAAATAAGCGCGGCAATCACCATCATCCACAAAACTAATGCATTTCGATTGCTGGCTTCGAGGATATTTTTTATGACGAATTTCCGTGCGTAATTCCATGAAGTCAGAAATCGTAATAAATAATATAAACCGGAGCTAAAGACCACTGCTGGCATCATCAGGCTTTGTAAATTCAGGATCAACAGGCGAATTTCACTGGCGGAAAAATAATACTGAAAATCGTCCGGGATAAGCGTTAACGCGCCAACGATATACATCGCCGCCTGGGCGAGAATGGGATAAATAAAACCAAAGCACCACAGTCGGACAAAAATCCCTGTGCTTTTAGTGATATCTACCCTGGCATAGCGCCCCAGCCTTTTATGTAAAATAAACTGGGCAATCGCCAGGGGGATCATCAGACTGAGCGTCACCGCCCAGGTTTGGATGACGTTGAGGTTCAAGTGTTGCTGGAAGGATAAATACGTTGCCAGCGTTAATGCAGGCAATACGCTGGCGCCATAAATGCCCACCAGTGCGATAAAAAGGCTGATCGGCAAATACGCCACGTAAATAGTCGTATGGTCTATCGCCACGCGCGGAGAAAGCTCTCGCAGGCCAGGCAAAAAAACAAGCACGATAATAAATGTGATCACCGCGTGAAGAATTTTACTGCTTTTATGTAAATTATAATGAGATTTTATGGATTGAATAATGGTCATGAAATGCTCGTCACAGAGTAAAGTTACCATGAAGCAATGTGCAGGCATCCTTTCCGGCTTGATAACATGTATATAATATGCATGTTAAATCTTAACGCAAATTTATTAGTGCGAACATGATCACACGCAATTTTTCGCTTTTAGCGATCAAATAAGGAAGTAGCCAATAAAACACTATTGGCTACGCGTTCAAAACTGCCCATCATTATTGCGACTTTTTAATCAGCAAACTGCGCAAGCCCCTTTACCGGCCGCTTAAAGCAAGTTTTGCCGCAAAGCATAAAAAGAGCCCGCCGGTTGCCCGATCCATCGCCTTGATAACGCGCTTCTTTTTCAGGATCCCGGATGCCAGCTGTGTGGACAGGATCAGCGTCACCGACCACAGGGTGCCGATCAGCACATGAATGCTGACCAGAATAAATGTCCAGATGAAAGGCGAGTGCCCGGCAGGGATAAACTGCGGTAAAAACGAGACGTAAAAAATGCCCATCTTTGGATTGAGCACATTTCCCAGCATCCCTTTTACAAACCAGTTCCCGCCTGAAGAGGGATTGCCCTCGTCCTGACTGAACGACGACCGGGGACGCAGCAGCAGCTGTAAGCCTAACCAGCAAAGATAAGCCGCGCCGCAGAATTTCAGCAGGGTATACGCCAGCTCGGAGTACGCCAGCAGCGCCCCAAGGCCAAGTGCGACAAGCGCTCCCCAGATATAACAGCCGGTATCAATGCCGAGCGCCGCATGAAACGCCTTCTTTCCCCCTTCGGCGCAGGCCGTTCGCAGGATAAGTGCGGTATCAAGACCGGGGGTGAGCGTAAGCAATAAGGCGGCGAAGGAGAAAGCGAGAAGTGAATCGGTGACAGACATTTTCTTTATCCGAAAGGACGGATGTTAGCCACTTATTTACATTCGATCAACATCTCGCCTCGCCAGAATAAGAAAAAAAATCTCAGCAATTTCAATTCCAGTCCCTTGTCGATTAATGAAATTTGCTCATTTTTCTATTCTGATTATGGCTATTAACAAGGCGTTTTGTTCCGGGAACAATAGTTGAAAACCTAAACAGGCTTGAAAAAGTTGCCCATCTGCACTCTCTGCAGGCAGGAGAATATGAATGATTAGCAGGACATGCCTGGTCACGGTTTCTCTGTTGTTGATGAGCGGATGTGTCTCCCAGACCACGCAAAACAGGAGTTCGAAAATGATACCAGACGATGCGCAGGGCGCAGTGGCGGACGTCACACCCGCAATGGCAGCCTATTCTGAACGCTTTATTGAAAAGGATCTCTGGAGCCGCCCGGAACTGTCGCGTCGCGACCGCAGTCTGGTGACGGTTGTCGCGCTGATTAGCCGTAATGATACCGTTGAACTTCCCCACTACCTGAACGTGGCGCTGGACAGTGGTATCACACCAACGGAAATCTCAGAGACCATTACCCATCTGGCGTTTTACGCCGGTTGGCCAAACGCCACCTCTGCGGCTCTGGTCGCGCGTCATGTATTTGCCGGGCGTCATATTGATATGGCCTCATTGCCAGGCGAAAAAGTGGATTTACTGCCGCTGGACAAAGAGAAAGAGAACCAGCGCGCCACCCTGGTTGAGTCCAACTTTGGTAAGGTCGCGCCGGGCGTGGTGAAGTACACCACAGAGGCGCTCTTTCAGGACCTGTGGCTGAGGCCTGGCCTGGCACCCCGTGACAGAAGCCTGGTGACCGTTACTGCTCTGGTGACCGCCGGGCAGGTGGCTCAGATCCCTTACCATCTCAATCGCGCGATGGATAACGGTTTGACCCAGACGCAGGCCTCAGAGGTGCTAACCCAGCTCGCGTTTGTTGCCGGCTGGCCCAATATCTTCTCGGCACTGCCGGTGTTTAAAGAGGTGTTTGCGGGCAGAAACCCAGCCTGAGCAGGGAGCAGTACAAACAAATCAGGCCCCCAATACGGTGCCTTTGTGTCAGGGATGCTTGTAATGGCGTAGCGCGTCGATAACCAGCTGGAATGCTTTCGAAAGATTGCGATTTTCCGGGTAGTAGATGTAATAACCCTCCCAGTAAGGACACCAGTCTTCGAGCACGCTAATCAATTCCCCGCGGGCGATGTGCTTTTCGGCGATATCCCGCGGAACATGCGCCAGTCCGTACCCTTCCACTGCGGCCTGGAGATTCTGATAAATACGGCTGAACACCAGCTGACCGCTGACTTTCACATTCAGGCATTTTTCCTCTTTCTCGAACTCCCAGACATACAGATTGCCATGGGTGGGAAACCGCAGATTGATGCAGTTGTGATCGATGAGGTCGTGAGGATGCTGCGGGTGAGGATGACGGGAAAAATAGTCCGGAGAGCCGACAACGGCAAAGCGCACGTCCGGGCCAATGCGCACCGAAATCATGCCGTTGGAAATTTGCTCTCCCAGGCGGGTTCCTGCATCGAACCGGCCAGAAACGATATCCGTCAGGGCATAGTCATCAATCAGCTCGAGATTTATATCCGGGTAGTCCTTGAGCAGCGGTTCAAGTTTCGGCCAGATAACAGAGCTGATGGCGTAATCCGATGTGGATATACGCACGGTTCCGGCGGCTTTGCTGTTGAGATCCTTCAGCGACTGTAATCGCCCCTGGATGCCGTCGATGTAGGGGCCCAGATCGTCCAGCATGGATTGCCCTATATCGGTTAACGCTATGCTGCGGGTAGTGCGGGTCAGGAGTTTCATCCCCAGACGGGATTCCAGAGTGCGCATGCTGTGGCTGAGAGCGGATTGTGAAATGCCTAACTGAGCCGCCGCTTTGGTAAAACTTTTTTCACGTGCAACGACGATAAACGTCATCAAATCATTCAGGTTTTCCCGCGCCACGCTCTGCCCCTTACTGCCGAAAAAATGAAACCTCAGTGTACGCAACGTCAGGCAGAAGCGATTAATGAATTATTTACATAATTCATATCAGGTTCCACCTGCTAATCACCCTTGTCTTTTCATTTTAGAATGGACGTTTGACAGGGCAGAGGGGTTCAATCGTGGAATATGCAGAATTAAGCAACAGCCTGAAAATGCCGATGGCCGGTTTTGGTGTTTTTCAGGTCACCGACAAAGAAGCGTGTAAACAGTCCGTGTTGAGCGCGATTCGGTCAGGCTATCGTCTGATCGATACCGCAGCGGTCTACGGTAATGAAGATGCCGTCGGTGACGCCGTGCGGGAAGCCATTGCCGGAGGCTTGTGCACCCGCGACGAACTGTTCATTACCTCAAAACTGTGGGTGCAGGACATGGCCAGCTACGAGACGGCCAAAGCGGGTATTGAGGCATCGTTAGAAAAATCGGGGCTGGAATATTTTGATCTCTACCTGCTGCATCAGGCCATGCGGGACTATTTCAGCGCGTGGCGGGCGATGGAAGAGGCTTACGAGGCCGGTAAACTGAAAGCCATTGGCGTGTCCAATTTTTACGCCCATGTGTTAGCCAACTTCTGTGAAACCGTCCGAATCAGGCCGATGGTCAACCAGGTTGAGCTGCATCCTTACTTTGCCCAACCTGCCGCCCTGGAAACCATGCGCTATTACAAGGTTCAGCCTGAAGCCTGGGCGCCGTTAGGCGGGGGACGCCACAGGCCGTATGACAATGCGATGCTGCAGGGCATTGCCGACGCCCATAACAAAACCGTTGCTCAGGTGGTCCTGCGCTGGAACGTCCAGCGTGGCGTGACCGTCATTCCAAAATCGACTCATCAGCAACGGATTGAAGAGAATTTTGCTATCTGGGACTTCTCACTGACGGAGAGCGAAATGGCGCAGATCGGCTCCCTCGATTTGGGTTACGTCGGGGAGTCCGTGAAGCACTTTAACCCTGAGTTTGTTCGCGGTTGCCTGGGCGTGAAAATTCACGGCTGAGCCGTTGCGCCACCATTTCACCCCTTTTCGGGGTGAAATCATCAGAAATTCCAGTCCTCGTCCTCGGTCTCGACCGCTTTACCCATCACGTACGATGACCCCGACCCGGAGAAGAAGTCGTGGTTTTCGTCAGCATTCGGTGACAGCGCGGCGAGGATTGCCGGGTTGACCTCCGCCATCTCCGGCGGGAACAGCGCCTCGTAGCCGAGGTTCATCAGCGCCTTGTTGGCGTTATAGCAGAGGAAGGCCTTCACATCCTCCTCCCAGCCGGTGCCGGCGTACAGCTCTTCGGTATAGGCCAACTCGTTGTCATACAGATCCATCAGCAGATCCAGCGCAAAGCCTTGCAACGCCTCGCGCTCCGCCTCGCTCACTTTCTCCAGCCCTTTCTGGTATTTATAGCCAATGTAGTACCCGTGTACCGCCTCATCGCGGATGATCAGCCGGATCAGATCCGCGGTGTTGGTCAGCTTGCCCCGGCTCGACCAGTACATCGGCAGCCAGAAACCGGAGTAGAACAAGAACGACTCCAGGAACACGCTGGCGATCTTCTTCTTCAGCGGCTCATCGGCACGATAGTGTTCCAGCACCCGCTGGGCTTTGCGCTGCAGGGCCTCGCTCTCCTCGCTCCAGCGGTAGGCGGCATCCACGTCTCGGGTCTGACAGAGCGTCGAGAAAATCGAGCTGTAGGAGCGGGCATGCACCGCCTCCATAAAGCTGATATTCGACATCACCGCCTCCTCGTGCGGGGTCAGCGCATCGGCGATCAGCGCCGGGGCGCCTACCGTGTTCTGCACCGTGTCGAGCAGCGTCAGGCCGGTAAAGACGCGGATGGTGAGTTGCTGTTCGGCGTAGCTCAGGGTAGCCCAGGCCTGGACGTCATTCGACAGCGGCACCTTTTCCGGCAGCCAGAAGTTGCTGGTCAGGCGGTTCCACACCTCCAGATCCTTATCATCTTCAATCTTGTTCCAGTTAACGGCGTGAACCCGTGACAGTTTCATCCTCTCTCCTTACAGCGCGCAGGACACGCAGCCTTCTGTTTCGGTGCCTTCCAGCGCGAGCTGGCGCAGGCGAATGTAGTACAGGGTCTTGATCCCTTTCTTCCACGCGTAAATCTGCGCTTTGTTGATGTCGCGGGTGGTGGCGGTGTCCGGGAAGAACAGCGTCAGCGACAGCCCCTGGTCGACGTGCTTCGTCGCCTCGGCATAGGTATCGATAATCTTTTCCGGGCCAATCTCGTAGGCGTCCTGATACAGGGCCAGATTCTCGTTGGTCATGAAGGGGGCAGGGTAGTAGACGCGCCCGGTTTTCCCCTCTTTGCGGATCTCAATTTTCGACACAATAGGGTGAATGCTCGAGGTCGCATGGTTGATGTAAGAGATCGACCCGGTGGGCGGCACCGCCTGCAGATTCTGGTTGTAGATACCGTACTGCATCACGTCGTCCCGCAGCTGCTGCCACATCTCCCGCGTCGGCAGGGTCACGCCAGCCCGGGCAAACAGGGCACGCACCTTCTCCGTTTTCGGCTGCCAGTCGTTTTCCAGATACTGATTAAAATACTCCCCGCTAGCGTAGCGCGACTGTTCAAAGCCCGCGAAACGCTGCTGGTGTTCGCGCGCCAGCATCATCGAGGTGTTCAGGGCGTGCCAGGTGATGGTGTAGAAATAGAGGTTGGTGAAGTCCAGCCCCTCCGGGCTGCCATAGGCGATCCCCTCCCGCGCCAGATAGCCGTGGAGGTTCATCTGCCCGAGGCCGATGGCGTGCGAGGCGGCATTCCCGGCCTCCACCGACGGCACGCTGCGGATATGGCTCATGTCCGACACCGCTGTCAGGCCGCGCACCGCGGTCTCAACGGTGCGGCCAAAGTCAGGGGAGTCCATGGTGTGGGCAATGTTTAGCGAGCCCAGGTTGCAGGAGATATCATGCCCAATCCGGGTGTAGTCCAGATCCTCGTCATAGGTCGAGGCGCTGTTGACCTGCAAAATCTCCGAGCACAGGTTGCTCATGTTGATCCGCCCGGCAATCGGGTTGGCGCGATTAACGGTATCTTCGAACATGATGTACGGATAGCCGGACTCAAACTGGATCTCCGCCAGCCGCTGGAAGAAGTCGCGGGCGTTAATGTACGTCTTACGGATCCGCGCGTCCGCCACCAGCTCGTCGTACAACTCGCTTACCGCCACATCGCCAAACGGCTTGCCGTAGAGGCGCTCCACGTCATAGGGGGAGAACAGCGCCATCTCGGCGTTCTCCTTCGCCAGCCGGAAGGTAACATCCGGGATCACCACCCCCAGCGACAGGGTTTTGATGCGGATTTTTTCGTCGGCGTTTTCGCGTTTGGTATCAAGGAACCGCAGGATGTCCGGATGGTGGGCGTGGAGATAGACCGCTCCGGCCCCCTGACGCGCCCCCAGCTGGTTGGCGTAGGAGAAGGCATCTTCCAGCATTTTCATTACCGGGATCACCCCGGAGGACTGGTTCTCAATACGCTTGATCGGCGCGCCCGCTTCCCGCAGGTTCGAGAGTAAAAACGCCACACCGCCGCCGCGTTTGGAGAGCTGCAGCGCCGAGTTCACGGCGCGGCCAATCGACTCCATGTTGTCTTCAATGCGCAGCAGGAAGCAGGAAACCAGCTCCCCGCGCTGAGCCTTACCGCAGTTGAGGAAGGTGGGCGTTGCGGGCTGAAAACGTCCGGCGAGCATCTCGTCGGTGAGCTGGCGGGCGAGGGTCTCATCTCCCTGGGCGAGGGTCAGGGCCACCATCACCACCCGATCCTCAAAGTGTTCGAGGTACTGCCTGCCGTCGAAGGTTTTCAGCGTGTAGCTGGTATAGAACTTCCAGGCGCCAAGGAAGGTCTGGAAACGAAAACCGCTGGCATGCGCGTGAGCGAACAGCGCCAGCACGAAGGCAGGATCGAAGCGTGCCAGCACCCTCGGATCGTAGTAACTCTCGCTGACCAGGTAATCGAGACGCGCCTGCGGGCTGGCAAAAGCCATGCTGTTGGGGTAGACGTGGGCGTTAAAAAAGGCGTCCACCGCCTCATGATCTTTACTGAACTGGATCTTCCCGTCCCGATCGTACAGGTTGAGCATGGCGTTCAGCGCATGGTAATCGGTCGATCGCTGCATTACGCGCTCTGCGGTTGTCGTTGCCAAAATTCGTTCACTCCTTTACGCACGTTGGCGACGTCCTGCTCCGTCCCCATCAGCTCGAAGCGATAGAGGTACGGCACGCCGCATTTTTGTGAGATGACATCCCCGGCACGGCCGAACGCCTCGCCGAAGTTACGGTTGCCGGCGGCAATCACCCCACGGATAAGCCGCCGGTTGTGCGGATCGTTGAGAAAGCGGATCGCCTGACGCGGTACCGCCCCGGCCGTCCCGCCCCCGCCGTAGCTGGGCACCACCAGAATAAAGGGCTCGTCTACCTGGATCCGCTCCCGCTCGTTCAGCGGGATGCGCACGGCGGGCAGCCCGACGCGCGTGATAAAGCGGTGCGTGTTCTCCGAGCTGCTGGAGAAGTAGACGAGCAGGCTCATGCCCGGGCGGCCTGGGCGGGCTGGGGCAGACGGTTAATGAGGTCCGGGCGGAAGCCCGACCAGCTGGTTTCGCCGGCGATCACCACCGGCAACTGGCGGAACCCTTGAGCGCGGAGCGTCTCTGCCGCGTCAGGAACCCGATCAACATTCACCATTTCAAAAGTCACGCCGCGGCTCTCCATCGCGCGTTTGGTGGCATGGCACTGCACACAGTCGTTTCGAGTGTAAATAATAATGCGCATGATTCGTATTTCCATCTAGAATGGGATTCCGACGCCAGTTAGTGCGTCACCATGAGTCTGTCTTGCTTAAGGGAATACTAGATGTAGTTGCGGTAAGTTTCAACCATACAAGATATGGGAAAATCAGAGAGGTTATCTGCCGCTGATGCGCTTAGCGGGAGAGGGCACGTACGGGCTAAAAAAAAGAAAACCCCCACACCGTAGGGTGTGGGGGCGAAGAGAAGATAGAGCCGGAACGGAGATTATTTGCGCAGAGCCAACAGCGCGCCGATAAAGATCCCCACCGCGGCGACGGTACCTACCGCACACACTGGACGTTCACGGATAAAGGTGCTGGCGCAGCCAATCGCATCGCAGGCGGCCTGCTTGCTGGTCGAGCGACCCTGCAGACGCGCGCGGGTTTCACGCAGCAGCGATTTGGCCTTACGTCTGGCGTCATCCGCGTCGTCCTTGGCATCCGATCCCCAGGATTTCAATACGCTTTCCAGCGAATCCGCTAATTTCCTGACATCGTTATGGATATCCTGAACATCGTCGTCAACATCGTTTCGGTTCGAACGGTTAAACATATGCTTCTCCCTTGTATTTGCGGTAATTAAGAGTTTAGACCACCTTTTTAATATCTGAAGCCGGTCACGGCCTATCGGGCCGTTTATGGATTTTTCTGAAAGCCCTGCTATTGCTCAATACGGTAAGGTTGCCCGGCAGGAAATGATAACGAGGAAAGAATATGTATTTACGACCCGATGAGGTTGCGCGCGAACTTGAAAAAGCGGGATTTACCGTGGATGTGGTAACCCCAAGAGCATACGGGTACCGTCGTGGCGATAATTATGTTTATGTGAACCGCGAAGCCCGTATGGGGCGCACCGCGCTGATCATTCACCCGACGCTGAAAGAGAGAAGTCTTTCCTTTGCGGAGCCTGCTTCAGAGATAAAAACCAGCGACCATTACCAGCAGTTCCCGCTCTATTTAGGGGGCAATAACCAGGAACATTATGGTATTCCGCATGGCTTCAGTTCCCGCATGGCGCTGGAACGCTTTCTGAAAGGCCTGTTTGGCGACTCGCAATAACGACGCGACTGGCTTTTGCCAGTCGCTGTGCTTTACGCTTTGACCTGATGATACTGGCTGACTTTGAACAGACGTCGGCAGTAATCGAGGAAATAGCCGTACACCGCACCCATCATCATCGACACCACGATATTCGAACTTACCGCCGCGGCGATCTGGTGCCAGTCGGCGCCCACCGTTAACAGAATGGCGACATACACCGGTGACTGGAAGGTGACATAGGCCACCACGTCCGCCAGATTTTTCATCCAGCCGCTGGGCGAGTAGCGACGGGCAAAGCGCATCACCGCATCGCGATAGAAACCGTATGGCCATGCAATAAGGATATTCACCGGGACGGCCACCAGGCGGGAGGAAAGCGACTGCTCGAAGGTCATTCCGGAGAGGAATATTTCAATCAGCATGTTCACCACCGAACAGTAGACCACCATGGCAAAGGTATCCGCTACCGCGTGACGCAGGCGAGACTGCCGAGAGAACATGTCCTGACTCCTTAAAGGTCGTATAACAGAGAGGCTAAAGCGGGTTGGGTTAGTGCTTTAGTTTGCATTATTTTTCGTGTATAGCGTATCTCTCTGCATTGAAACCTACAATTAGCGATAAATTTTTATTTAATGGCGTTTTGTCCCTAAAATTCTCTAAATGAATCGGTTTTGCCAGCGCGGCGGCATTTTCTCTTCGCTCCTTGATTTTCTCTTTGTTAAACAGTGGCTTGTGTTTTTATTTTTCATCGACTGGTATGTGCTGTGTCCGGAGGTGAAAAATCTTGTGCTTAACCTGTCGGTTATGTTGTCAGTTTGAGGTTGTTTAGCGTAAAACGCTAAAAGGGTAACTTTTGTTTTATGCGATGAGAGTGAATGGATATTCGCTATATCCAGAAGGGTAATGATCCGGCAATTACCCTGGAAACGTTCAGGAATTAAATAATCCTTAAACTGTTTATCAGGATAAATCATACAAAAAGAGAAACATCGCGCTTTATATTTTCTTTATTTCATTTAATTTGACATAAATTATATTTTCGTGCGCTGTTGTCTGGATGTTCATAAACAAATGAATTACCATGGCCGCTATTGTTTATTTTATCGACTTGAAAAGGTTTTCTTTTTATATGACTTCACTGTTACAGAATCTTAATAATATTCGTACTCTGCGCTCCGCGGCGCGTGAATTCTCGCTTGACGTGCTGGAAGATATGCTCGAAAAGCTGCGTATCGTCACGGAAGAAAAACGTAATGAACAGGCTGAAGTTGAACAGCAGCGTGCCGCGCAGAGTGAGAAAATTAACGCCCTGCTGGAGAAAATGAAAGCCGACGGTATTTCGGCAGAAGATCTGCTGGGCTCCGACCTGCTGAACGCCCCGGCACCGCCGAAAAAACGCCAGGCGCGTGCGGCAAAATATCGCTTTACCGACGTCGACGGTCAGGAAAAAACCTGGACCGGTCAGGGTCGTACGCCGAAGCCAATTGCCACGGCACTGGCAGAAGGTAAATCACTGGATGATTTCCTGATTTAATCCGTGCATATCGGGCGGAATAACACCGCCCGGTAGCATCTGCTTAGCAGACCCCGAAATCACCCTCTTCTTTATACAGCGTCACGTCCGCTGCCTTCAGGGTAAATTTCTCGCCCTGCTCGTTACTCGCCTGCACCGCCACAATCTGATCTTCATGCACTTCGAGCACTTTCAGTTTCGGGCCGCCCATGCGCGGTTGTACATAATCGCCTACAGAAAACATAGTTATCTCCTCGTGATGGTTTCGACCCTAACATTAGCCCAGGCACAGGGCCGGGTACAGCGCCCCGCGCGGATTACTCCTGAATTTCCCACCTAAACCTGTGTAAAGAGGGTAAAAGCGGGTAAAACTCCACGTGAACGCTGGCAGTCGGGCGTAAACTCGCTACGCTTAGAGGTAAAATCTCTTTTGTTACAATGACCTGACTGCTTGTATGGAGAATGTATGGGTTTCTGGCGTATCGTTATTACTATCCTGCTCCCCCCGCTGGGTGTGCTTATCGGCAAAGGGTTCGGCTGGGCGTTTATCCTCAACATCATCCTGACGCTGCTGGGCTATATTCCCGGCCTTATTCACGCGTTCTGGGTGCAGAGCCGCAGCTAATCATCCCGCCACAGTAAATCACTGTAGATCCCGGTCAGCACCCCCTGGGGGGCAAACTGCTGTTTGATCCAGCGGGTGACCTGACCGGTCGCCGCATGCTGCGTGGCGAGCAGCATGCGCGAGTCCTGGCGCGGGTTGTTAATGCGCCGGGTCACCAGCAGCCCTTCCTCCACTGCCTCTCTCGCCATGTGCTCCGGTAAAAACCCAATCCCTTCGCCCAGAATCTGACACTGGCACTTGGTATTAAAATCCGGGACCAGGATCGCCTCCTGGCCGTGCAGCAGCCAGCCCACCTTTTTGTTGATGGTGTGCGCCGTGTCTTCAACCATGATATTGGGGTACAGCCGCAGCTGGCTCTCGGCCAGCGGCTCCGGGGCCAGCGCCAGCGGGTGCTCCGGGGCGATGGCGAACACCCAGCGGATCGCGCCAATTTCGGTGTAATCGATCCCGCCGCCGTCGAGCAGGGTATCCGGGGCGCCAATGGCGATATTCGCCTGGTTATTGATGATTGAATCCCAGACGCCGTTGTACACCTCGGTGGTAACGGTGATCTGGCAGGTGGGGAACTGCTTTTTCAGCACCTGCAGCAGTCGGGCGGTGTGGCGCGGAGTGTAGAGCAGCTGGTTGATGCAGATCCGCACCCGGGTCTCGATGCCCTGGGAGATGGTGTCGATCCCGCGCTTGATGGCGTGGAAGTCATTCAGCAGGTCTATGGCTTTGCGGTAGAAGTAGAACCCCGATTCGGTCAGCTCGATGCTGCGGGTGTTACGTACAAACAGCACCACGTCGAGGCCGGTCTCCATCCGCTTGATGGTGTAACTGATGGCCGAGGTGGTCACCCCCAGCTCGGTGGCGGCTTTGCTGAAGCTGCCAAAACGCGCCGCGGTGGTAAAGGCCAGCAGGTTCTCTTCGGTAAAGATGGAATTCATATTATGGCTCCCGGCACCCATCAGTTTTGAACATATTTTAACAAAGTGGTTACAACGCATTTGAAGCCGGTCACAGTTCTGCTAATTTGCTGCGAGCCGCGCGGCGCAAGGGCTGCGTAAACATAAGCAGAATGCAGTTTAAGGGCTTAAAAAGCGGTAAAACATAAGGAAAAGGTTGCACAGACGCACATTTTGACTCCACTGTTAAATTTAACTCAACAATGAATTGGCTGTCGATGAATCCTTTTTAAGCGGATTCTTTTCTGACCAGGCCGTTGCTATGCTCAGTCCATCAGAAAGGAAAACCAGGAGTGTGGATATGTCCAACAATGAGCTCGTCACTGAATTTCTGCTAGCTGCCGAACAGGGAAATGCCGACGCATTAAAAGCCTGTCTGGAGAAAGGGGTGGATATTAACGCCACCAACCGGCAGAAAAGAACCGCCGTTATTATTGCCAGCCTGAATAAACATTATCCCTGCGTGGCGTTATTAATTGCCGCCGGGGCCAATATCGACCAGCAGGATCAGACCTGTTTCAACCCGTTCCTGATTAGCTGCCTGACCAACGATCTCACCCTGCTGCGCCTGGTGCTGCCGGCCAATCCGGATCTCGACAGGCTGACCCGCTTTGGTGGCGTGGGCATTACCCCGGCCAGCGAGAAAGGCCATCTGGAGGTGGTGCAGGAGCTGCTGACCCATACCGACATCAACGTCAACCACACCAACTTCGTGGGCTGGACGCCGCTGCTGGAAGCCATCGTCCTTAATGACGGCGGTGCCCGCCAGCAGGCGATCGTGAAGCTGCTGCTCGACCACGGCGCCAACCCGCACATGACCGACAAATACGGCAAATCCCCTCTCGAACTGGCGCGGGAAAAAGGCTTCAGCGAGATCGCCGATCTGCTGATCGCCGCCGGCGCGTAATACCCCCGGCCAGCCGTTTCGCGCTGGCCCGCACTAAAACCAGCTTTTTCCATCATGCCTTCGGGCGTGATGTGGCTCCCTTTTGCCCGCATCCAGGAGGACGTAATGCCCACCAAAATCGTTATAAAAAAGAATACTTATTTTGATTCCGTATCGCTGATGTCGGTTTCCACCAAAGCCAATAAATTGCCCGGCGTGGAACAGGCTTTTGTCGCCATGGCCACCGAAATGAATAAAGGCGTATTAAAAAATCTCGGCCTGCTGACGCCGGAATTAGAGGACGCCAAAAACGGCGACCTGATGATTGTGATTAAAGGCGAGGCCGCCAACGATGAAACCCTGGCCGCCATCGAAGCGCTGTTCACCCGCAAAGAGAGCGCGGGCTCCCACGAAGCGCGTTACGCCACCCTCGCCAGCGCCAAAACCCATCGTCCGGACGCTAACCTGGCGGTGATCTCGGTCAATGGCACCTTTGCCGCCCGCGAAGCGCGCCAGGCGCTGGAGAACGACCTCAACGTGATGCTGTTCTCCGATAACGTCTCCCTCGACGACGAGCTGGCGCTCAAGCAGCTGGCCCACGAGAAAGGGCTGCTGATGATGGGGCCGGACTGCGGCACCGCCATCATTAACGGGGCAGGGCTGTGCTTTGCCAACGCGGTGCGTCGCGGGCCGATTGGCATCGTCGGCGCGTCCGGCACCGGCAGCCAGGAGCTGAGCGCGCGCATCCACGAGTTCGGCGGGGGCATCTCCCAGCTGATCGGCACCGGCGGTCGCGATCTGAGCGAAAAAATCGGCGGGCTGATGATGCTCGACGCCATCGCCATGCTGGAGGCGGACGACGCCACCCAGGTCATCGCTCTGATCTCCAAACCGCCTGCGCCTGCGGTGGCCGAGAAGGTGCTGGCCCGCGCCCGCGCCTGCCGTAAACCGGTGGTGGTCTGCTTCCTCGGTCGCAACCAGCCACCGGCCGATGAAGACGGATTACAGTTTGCCCGTGGCACCAAAGAGGCGGCGCTGAAAGCGGTTCTGCTCACCGGGATTAAAAAAGAGTCGCTGGATCTGCACCCGCTCAACTGGCCGCTGATCGAAGAGGTGCGCGCTCGGCTGACCCCGCAGCAGAAGTACATTCGCGGCCTGTTCTGCGGCGGCACCCTGTGCGACGAAGCCATGTTCGCCGCGCTGGAAAAGTACGACGACGTCTACAGCAACATTCAGCCGGATCCGAGCAAACGTCTCGCCAATATTAACGTCAGCCAGGCCCACACCTTCCTCGACTTTGGCGACGATGACTTCACCAACGGCAAGCCGCACCCGATGATCGACCCGACCAACCGCATCAGCCGCCTGTTGCAGGAGGCCCGCGATCCAGAGGTCGGGGTGATCGTCATGGACTTCGTTCTCGGCTTCGGATCGCATGAAGATCCGGTGGGGGTAATGATCGACGCGATCAAAGAGGCGCAGGCGATTGCCAGAGCCGACAACCGTCCGCTGGAGATCCTCGGCTACGTGCTCGGCACCGACCAGGATACCCCGTCCCTGACCCAGCAGTGCCAGCTTCTGACCGATGCGGGCGTGATCTGGGCCAGCAGCAGTACCAACACCGGATTACTGGCACGTGAATTTGTCTGCAAAGGGGAGAAAGCCTGATGACCACCTTATTTAACCAGCCGCTGAACGTCATTAACGTCGGCATCGCCATGTTCAGCGACGACCTGAAGAAGCAGCACGTCCCGGTTACCCATCTCGACTGGACCCCGCCGGGGCAGGGCAATCTGCAGGTGGTGGAAGCCCTTGACCAGCTGGCAGCTAAACCGCTGGCGGATAAAATCGCCGCCGCCAACAAGATTGCGCTGGAGCGCATTATCCAGTCCCACCCGGTGCTGGTGGGCTACGACCAGGCCATTAACGTCGTGCCCGGTATGACCCGCACCACCATCCTGCACGCCGGTCCGCCCGTCTCGTGGGAGAACATGTGCGGGGCGATGAAAGGGGCCGTCACCGGGGCGCTGGTGTTTGAAGGGTTAGCCAAAGACCTGGACGACGCGGCGCGGCTGGCGGCCTCAGGCGACATCACCTTCTCCCCGTGCCACGAGCACGACTGCGTGGGCTCGATGGCGGGCGTCACCTCGGCATCGATGTTTATGCACATCGTCGAGAACAAAACGTACGGCAACCGCGCCTTCACCAACCTCAGCGAGCAGATGGCGAAGATCCTGCGCATGGGCGCCAACGACCAGAGCGTGATCGATCGTCTGAACTGGATGCGCGACGTGCTCGGCCCGATGCTGCGCGACGCCATGAAAATCATCGGCGAAATCGATCTGCGCCTGATGCTGGCTCAGGCTCTGCACATGGGCGACGAGTGCCACAACCGCAATAACGCGGGCACCACGCTGCTGATTCAGTCATTAACCCCAGGGCTTATCCAGGCGGGCTATCCGGTGGAGCAGCAGCGCCAGGTGTTTGAGTTTGTCGCCAGCAGCGACTACTTCTCCGGCCCGACGTGGATGGCGATGTGCAAAGCCGCGCTGGATGCTGCCCACGGCATCGAGTACAGCACCGTGGTCACCACCATGGCGCGTAACGGCTACGAGTTCGGCCTGCGCATCTCCGGCCTGCCGGGGCAGTGGTTTACCGGCCCGGCGCAGCAGGTGATTGGCCCGATGTTCGCGGGTTATAAGCCGGAAGACTCCGGGCTGGATATCGGCGACAGCGCGATTACCGAAACCTACGGCATCGGCGGCTTTGCCATGGCGACGGCCCCGGCGATTGTCGCCCTGGTGGGCGGCACGGTGGAGGAAGCCATCGACTTCTCGCGCCAGATGCGTGAGATCACCCTCGGCGAAAACCCGAACGTCACCATCCCGCTGCTGTCGTTTATGGGCATCCCGACCGCCATCGACATCACCAAAGTGGCGGGGAGCGGCATTCTGCCGGTGATCAACACCGCCATTGCCCATAAGGACGCCGGAATTGGCATGATTGGGGCGGGCATCGTTCACCCGCCGTTTAGCTGTTTTGAAAAGGCGCTGTTGACCTTCCGCGATCGCTACTTCCTATAAGGTAAGCATCCATGAAAAGCATGAAACTGGAGTGGAAAAGAGGTGACTGGGCGGCGTACTTCGGGTTGATGACCAACAACCTGACGAACCTGCTGACCATGATGGGGCTGCTCATTTTTGTCGTCGGCATCCCGAAAGAGATTGTTTATGGACGTATTGCGCCAGCCTTCGGGCTGGCGGTACTGGTGGCGAGCGTCTGCTATGCGTGGTTCGGCCTGCAGATGGCGCGCCAGACCGGGCGTAACGACGTGACCGCGCTGCCGTCGGGGCCGAGCGCTCCGTCGATCTTTACCGTGACATTCCTGGTGCTGATGCCGGTCTATCAGCAGACTGGCGATGCGGATTTCGCCATCCAGATTGGTCTGGTGTGGTGCTTCGTGGAGGCGATGATCCTCGCGGGCGGCTCCTTCCTCGGGGAAACCATCCGCAAGATGATCCCGCGTACCGTGCTGCTGTCGTGCCTCTCCGGTCTGGGTCTGCTGCTGCTGGCGATGAACCCGATGCTGCAGGCGTTCGAAGCGCCGACGGTCTCCTTTATCGTGCTGCTGCTGATCTTCATCAACTGGTTTGGCAAAAAGCCGATTTTCGCCCGTATCCCGACCGGTCTGCTGCTGCTGGTCGCCGGTACCGCGCTGGCGTGGATCTCCGGCCTGCAAAGCCCGGAAGCGATCAAGGCCTCGATGTCCTCCTTCGGCTTTAACCCGCCGGAAGTGCATATCGACAGCTTTATGCAGGGGCTGCCGCACGCGCTGCCGTATCTGGCCTCTGCGGTGCCGCTGGGACTGGCGAACTACATCTTTGACCTGGAAAACATCGAAAGCGCCCACGCGGCGGGGGATGAGTACCCGACCCGCAAGGTGATGCTGGCCAACGGTCTGGCCTCAATGCTCGGCTGCCTGATGGGCAACCCGTTCCCGGTGACGGTCTACGTCGGCCACGCGGGCTGGAAAGCGATGGGGGCGAGCATCGGCTACACGCTGGCCTCCGGCGTGACCATGTTCATCGTGCCGCTGTTCGGGCTGGGGGCCTTTATGCTCGCCATCATCCCGATGACCGCCATCGTGCCGATTCTGGTGTTTATCGGCGTGGTCACCGCCAACCAGGTGGTGAGGGAAACGCCCAAAGTGGAGGTACCCGTCATCTTTATCTGTCTGTTCCCGTGGATCGCCAACTGGGCGCTGACCATGATGAACAGCGTGATGGGGGCGGCGGGCACCAACGCGGCGAAAATCGGCACCGACGTGCTGCACAGCAAAGGGATTTACTACGAAGGGCTGATGCACCTCGGCAACGGCGCACCGCTTGCCAGCATGCTGTGGGGCTGTATCGCCATCTTCGCCATCATCAATAAACCGCTGCGCGGTGCGGTCGCTGCCGCCGTCGGCGCGCTGCTGGCCCTGTTCGGGGTGATCCACGCGCCGGTGGTCGGCTTCGCCGAGGGCAGCTCTCTGACCTTCGTCACCGCCTACCTGATGATGAGCGGCATGTTTGTGGTGAAGCATTTCCTCGATAGCCGTGAAGTTGCGAGCGCTGCGGCACCGGTTTCTGAATCCTGATAATGCCTGATGCCCTCACCCTAACCCTCTCCCACAGGGAGAGGGAACGTTAATCCCCCTCTCCCTGTGGGAGAGGGCCGGGGTGAGGGCACCAGACCGCACCTTTTAAAGGAACCTATATGAAAGAACTCATGGTCGTCGCCATCGGCGGCAACAGCATTATCAAAGACAACGCCAGCCAGTCGATTGAGCACCAGGCGCAGGCGGTGAAAGCGGTCGCGGAATCGGTACTGGAGATGCTGGCCTCCGACTATGACATCGTCCTCACCCACGGCAACGGCCCGCAGGTGGGGCTGGATCTGCGCCGGGCGGAGATCGCCCACGAGCGGGAAGGGCTGCCGCTCACACCGCTGGCGAACTGCGTGGCCGATACCCAGGGCGGGATTGGCTACCTGATCCAGCAGGCGCTGAACAACCGCCTCGCCGCCCGCGGCGAGCAAAAGGCGGTGACGGTGGTTACCCAGGTTGAGGTCGACAAAAACGACCCGGGCTTTACCCATCCGACTAAACCGATTGGCGCTTTCTTCAGCGAAGCCCAGCGTGACGAGCTGCAGCGCGCCCATCCTGACTGGCATTTCGTTGAGGACTCTGGCCGCGGTTACCGCCGCGTGGTGGCCTCGCCGCAGCCGGTGCGCATCGTCGAAGCCGATGCCATCAAGGCCCTGACGCAAAAAGGCTTTGTGGTGATTGGCGCGGGCGGCGGCGGCATTCCGGTGGTGCGTACCGAACAGGGCGACTACCAGAGCGTCGATGCGGTGATCGACAAAGATCTCTCCACCGCGCTGCTGGCCCGCGAGATCCACGCCAACGTGCTGGTGATCACCACCGGCGTCGAGAAAGTGTGCATTCACTTCGGCAAGCCCAACCAGCAGGCGCTGGAGACGGTGAGCGTGGCGCAGATGACGCGCTACATGGAAGAGGGCCACTTCCCGGCGGGCAGCATGCTGCCGAAAATCGTTGCCAGCCTGGAGTTCCTGCACCACGGCGGCACGCGGGTGATCATCACCTCGCCGGACTGCCTGCCCGCCGCGCTACGCGGCGAGACCGGCACCCATATCGTGGCTTAACCCCGGCGGGCTTCCAGCCCGCCGCGAGACAATAAAAGGACAAGACAATGAGTGAGAATAAAAGCCGCCGGGAGTTTCTCAGCCAGAGCGGCAAAATCGCCACCGCTGCCACCGCCTGTGCCCTGTTTGGTGCAACCGGCTCCGTCGCGTATGCTGCTGACACCGCAAAACCGACCTGCGAGACGGGCAAACCGATGAACATCACCGCGACACACTACTATCTGGACAACGTGCTGCTGGAGGCCGGGTTTAACTTCGACGGCGATGTGGCCGTCAGCACCCGCACCGAGCTGAAAACGCTGGAGATCAAGGACGGCAAAATCGCCGCCCTGCTGGATAACAACAGCCACGCCGACGCCACGCTGCCGCACTACGATGGCGGCGGCAAGCTGCTGCTTCCGGCGATGCGCGACATGCATATCCATCTGGATAAGACCTTCTACGGCGGCCCGTGGCGCTCGCTCAACCGTCCGGCGGGCACCACCATTCAGGACATGATCCGCCTCGAGCAAAAGCTGCTTCCGGAACTGCAACCCTACACTCAGGAGCGGGCGGAAAAGTTAATCGATCTGATCCAGTCGAAGGGCTCCACCATCGCCCGCAGCCACTGCAACATCGAGCCGACCTCCGGGCTGAAAAACCTGGAAAATTTACAGGCCGTGCTGGCGCGGCGTAAGCCTGGATTCGACTGCGAGATTGTCGCCTTCCCGCAGCACGGCCTGTTGCTCTCGAACGCGGAAAAGCTGATGCGTGAGGCGATGCAGGCCGGGGCGCACTATGTGGGCGGGCTGGATCCCACCAGCGTCGATGGCGCGATGGAGAAGTCCCTCGATCTCATGTTCCAGATTGCGCTGGATTACGACAAAGGGGTGGATATCCACCTGCACGAAACCAGCCCGGCGGGCGTGGCGGCGGTGAACTACATGGTGCAAACCGTGGAGAAAACCCCCGAGCTGAAGGGCAAGCTGACCATCAGCCACGCCTTTGCGCTGGCCACGCTCAACGAGCAGGAAGTGGACGCCCTGGCCCCGCGCATGGCAGCGCAGCAGATCACCATCGCCTCTACCGTGCCGATCGGCACCCTGCATATGCCGCTGAAGCAGCTGCGCGATAAGGGGGTGTTCGTTATCACCGGTACCGACAGCGTGATCGACCACTGGTCACCGTATGGCCTGGGCGACATGCTGGAAAAAGCCAACCTGTATGCCCAGCTCTATATCCGTCCGAACGAGCAGACGCTGTCCCGCGCATTAGGTATCGCCACCGGCGACGTGCTGCCGCTGAACGACAAAGGCGAACGCGTGTGGCCGAAAGCTCAGGATGCCGCCAGCTTCGTGCTGGTGGACGCCTCCTGCTCCGCCGAAGCGGTGGCACGCATTTCTCCGCGCACCGCGACCTTCCATAACGGGAATCTGGTGTGGGGAACGGTGGGCTGATGTGCATTTCTCCCTCTCCCTGTGGGTG
>DERO01000006.1 GCA_002360945.1 Leclercia adecarboxylata
TGATGTCCCCGGACCGTACAGCGGGAGAGGGGCGGGGTGAGGGCATCAGGCCGCACTGCAATGCCGGGCGGCAGCGTTGCTTTGCCCGGCCTACAACGGCACCGATCCTGTAGGCCGGGTAAGGCGAAGCCGCCACCCGGCGTAGTTGTTCCGGAGCGGTCTGTTCCCCCTCACCCTAACCCTCTCCCTCAAGGGAGAGGGAACCGTTCGTGCCTCGTCATCTCACTCAGCCGGTTTTGTAGGCCGGGTAAGGCGCAGCCGCCACCCGGCGTTGTTGCGCGGTCTGATGCCCTCACCGTAAATCACCCATCTCCCCCTTCACTGGGCGCTACACTGATCAACATACCTGCACGCGCTAACCCAGCGCGTGATTGTCATGTCCATTAAATAAGGATGCATCATGATCCGGCCCATTCCTCTCGAGCGTTATCGCAACATCGGTATCTCCGCACATATTGATGCCGGTAAAACCACCACCACCGAGCGCATCCTGTTCTATACCGGGGTGAGCCACAAGATGGGGGAGGTCCACGATGGCGCGGCGATCACTGACTGGATGGCGCAGGAGCAGGAGCGGGGCATCACCATTACCTCGGCGGCGGTGAGCTGCTTCTGGTCCGGGATGGATCGCGGCTTTGAGCCGCACCGAATCAACATCATCGACACCCCCGGGCACGTCGATTTTACTATCGAGGTGGAGCGCTCCATGCGGGTACTGGACGGGGCGGTGATGGTCTACGACTCGGTGGGCGGGGTGCAGCCGCAGTCGGAAACCGTCTGGCGACAGGCCAATAAGTACCGGGTGCCGCGCATCGCCTTCGTTAACAAAATGGACCGCCCGGGGGCCGATTTCTTTCACGTGGTGCAGATGATGATCGACCGGCTGAAAGCCCACCCGGTACCGATTGTCATCCCCATCGGGGCCGAAGATCACTTCACCGGGGTGGTCGATCTGATCCACATGCGGGCCATACTCTGGGATGACACCACCCAGGGGATGACCTTTAACTATGCCCCGGTACCGGACGAACTGCAGGCCACCGCCCAGACCTGGCGGGATAAAATGGTCTCGGCGGCGGCGGAAGCCAGCGATGACCTGATGGACAAATACCTCGAAACCAACGATCTCGACGAGGCAGAAATTATCCGCGGCCTGCGCAAACGCACGGTGGCCGGGGAGATCCAGCCGATGCTCTGCGGCAGCGCCTTTAAAAACAAAGGGGTGCAGCGGATGCTGGATGCGGTGATTGAGCTGATGCCGTCACCCCTCGACGTTCCCGCCATCGACGGCGTGGATGAGAAAGGACAGCACGCCGAGCGTCACCCCAACGATGACGAACCCTTCTCGGCGCTGGCGTTTAAGCTGATGTCCGACCCCTACGTCGGGCAGTTGACCTTTATCCGCGTCTACTCCGGGGTGCTGAAAAAAGGCGACGCGGTGTTTAACCCGGTGAAGGGCAAGAAAGAGCGCATCGGGCGTATCGTGCTGATGCATGCCAACGACCGGCACGACGTCGAGGAGCTGCGCACCGGGGATATCGCCGCCTGCGTCGGGCTGAAGGATGTCACTACTGGCGACACCCTGACCGATCCCAACGCGGTGATCACCCTCGAGCGCATGGAGTTCCCGGACCCGGTTATCTCGCTCTCCATCGAGCCGAAAACCAAAGCCGACCAGGAGAAAATGGGGATCGCGCTGCACCGTCTGGCGGCGGAAGATCCCTCCTTCCATCTGCATACCGATGAAGAGTCCGGCCAGACCATTATCTCCGGGATGGGCGAACTGCATCTGGAGATTATCGTCGACCGCATGCGGCGCGAGTTTGGCGTCGAGGCCAATATCGGCCGTCCGCAGGTCACCTACCGGGAAACCATCCGCAAAGGGGTGAGCGACATCGAGGGCAAGTTTGTCCGCCAGTCCGGTGGGAAAGGACAGTACGGTCACGTGGTGCTGAGCCTCGAGCCGCAGGAGCCGGGCAGCGGCTTTGCCTTTGTCGATGCCACCAAAGGCGGGGTGGTGCCTCGGGAGTACATTCCATCGGTGGAGAAAGGACTGCGCGAAGCGATGAACAGCGGCGTGCTGGCGGGCTACCCGGTGGTCGATATCAAAGCGACCCTGACCTTTGGCTCCTACCACGACGTCGACTCCTCGGAGATGGCCTTCCGCATGGCGGCGATCTTCGGCTTTAAGGACGCGGCGCGCAAAGCCGACCCGGTGATCCTTGAGCCGATGATGCACGTGGAGGTCGAAACCCCGGAAGAGTACGCCGGGAATATTATGGGCGATCTTTCCTCCCGGCGCGGTCTGGTACAGGGGATGGAAGAGCAGTTCGGCAGCCAGATAATCCGCGCCGACGTGCCGCTGGCGGAGATGTTTGGCTATGCCACCACGCTGCGCTCCATGTCCCAGGGGCGGGCAACCTACAGCATGGAGTTCCACCATTACGCCGAGGCCCCGCGTATCGTGGCCGATGAGATCATCGCCGGGCGGTCGAAAAAGTAGAACCGGGGGGTGAACCATGAAGCGTCTGCATTTTGCTCTCGCCGCACTCATGGCACCCCTTACGCTACTGGGGTGTGTGGTGATGTCCGGCACCAGCCGGACTGACTTTAGCGCGACAAAGCAGGCAGATATGGTCTTTATCGGCCTGCCAGCGCCGCTGAACTGGTTTGCGGCCGGAATGCAGGGCACCACCTTTCCGGTCTCAAGCCAACTGTCCCTCACCGCCGCCCACGTTGCGGTACCCTTGTTGAAGCCCGTGAGGGCTCAGCATCCCATTTGCGATGTGGCGGTGATTGGCGATAACAACCGCGGCAAGATCGTGCATCAGCTGGCTTACGCCCGGGTCGGGCGCAACGTCACCCTGTTCGGCTATAGCGCCATCAACAGCTTGCCGAAATCCAGCATGGGCAAGATCGACGGCTTCGTGAAGCGCGACGGCTGCTACTACGGCATCATCACCGGGGCGGGGGCGGTGTCCGGCATGTCCGGCGGGCCGGTGATCGACAGCCTGACCGGGGAGACGGTGGGGATCATCACCAACGTCATCCCCGGCAAAGGGGCGGTGGTCTTCGTGGCGGTGCAGGATTTTACTAACGTGCTGGACCGGATGCGGATCCCCTATAAGTCCTACTGACCCGGCGCTTTCACCTGCTTCCCACTGGTAACAAAAGTCCCCGCGCCCAGGTGGTGCAGGGTATTGCGTTTATCGTCGTCAAACTGCCATCGCCCGGCAATAAACGCCCGTTCATCCGCCGCAGCCGAGACCACTTCGCCAAACAGGGTGTCATATTTTTCTGCCGCCGAGGTGGCGGGCAGCAGGCGGCACTCCATCCACGCCAGGCACTTCTCTTCGATCACCGGCAGGCCCAGCACCGGGCCGTCGATCGCCGGAATGCCGTAGCAGTTGAATTTATCCTCATCGCGGCCACTGATGCTGCCTACTGCATAGGTCCAGTTGGTGGCCGCCACGCCGGGAATGACAATCCCGAAGTGGCCGCTGCGCTCAATCAACTCCCTAGACCAGGCGCTTTTATCCACCACGATGGCGATCCGCGGCGGCTCGAACTCGACCGGCATCGACCAGGCGGCGGCCATCACGTTGCGGCGGTCGATTGTCTCGTCGCGGCTGGTGATCAGGACGGTGGGGCCGTGATTCAACAGGCGGCTGGCGTGTTTTAACTCAACGGGGCGGAAGTGGCTCATAGAAATTCCTCATAAATAGCATCTGAGCATTAAACGGCTGAAAGCCATTGGAAATCAAGCTGCAACAAATGCGTAATTTATTCGTCACACAAGCTGCCTACAGTGGCGAGCATCAAATCCCAAAGAGGATAACAATATGCTCACTTCCATCACGCTCAAAGGCGTCTCGTACGCTTTTGGCGCGAATACCGTTTTGAATCAAATCGATCTGCATATCGAGCCGGGTAGCGTGGTTGCGCTGCTGGGGCCGTCGGGCTGCGGGAAAAGCACTCTGTTGCGTCTGCTGGCAGGGTTAACCCAGCCCGCGCAGGGGGAACTCCATTTTGGCGATCGGCTGGTGGCGAAAACCGGATGGGCGCTACCGCCGGAAGCCCGGGACATCGGCATGGTGTTCCAGGATTATGCCCTCTGGCCGCACATGACCGTGGCACAGAATGTCATGTTCCCGCTGAAGATGCGCCATATCCCACGTCAGGAACGCGACCGCCGCGTCGCCCAGGCTCTGGCCCGCGTCGGCTTAAGCGATTTTGCCGACCGCAAACCGGCAGGGCTCTCCGGCGGGCAGCAACAGCGCGTGGCGCTGGCCCGGGCGATTGTCGCCGAGCCGGGGGTACTGCTGTTTGACGAGCCGCTCTCCAACCTCGACAGCGAACTGCGTGGCACCTTATGTCACGAGATGGCCACGCTGCTGCGCCAGCTCGGCACTACCGCCGTCTATGTTACCCACGACCGCCGGGAGGCTGAAATCCTGGCCGACCGCATCGTGCATTTGTCTGCTGGCAGCGTCGCTGCCGATCGTTTGATTACATCCTCAGGGGAGTTCGCATGAAAGCTGCAATGTCCGTCAAAAAAGGAGTCCTGTTAGCCATGGCGTTATCGTCCGTTATGATGTCCAGCGCCCACGCGCTAACCGTCTATACCGCAGGCCCGGGGTCGCTCGCCAAAAGCCTCGCCAGCGGCTTTGAAAAGAAAACCGGCGTGAAGGTGGATATCTTCCAGGCGACCACCGGCAAGGTGATGGCCCGCCTCGAAGCGGAGCAGGCCAATCCGCAGGCGGATATTCTGATTTCCGCCTCCTGGGATACCGCAGAAGATCTGCACAACCGCGGCTGGCTGCTGCCGTACCAGAGCGCCAATGCGGCGAAGGTACCTGCGGACCTGAAATCAGAGGACTATGTGGCGCAGGGCGTGTCGGCGCTGGGCATCGTCTGGAACACCAAAAGCGGCACCCCGGAGCCGAAAGAGTGGCGCGATCTGACCTCCGAGGCCTTCAAAGACAAAGTCACCACCCCGGACCCGGCGCTCTCCGGCGCGTCACTCGATCTGCTGATCGGGCTACAAAATGGCATGGGCGACAAGGCCTGGACCCTGTTTGATGAGCTGAAAAAGAACGGCATGGTGGTCAGCGGCCCGAACGCCCAGGCGGTAACGCCGGTGATGCAGGGGGCGAAAGCGGCGGTGTTTGGCGCGGTGGATTATGTCTCGTACGGCAACATTAGCCAGGGCGAATCCCTGAAGGTGATCTTCCCGGCCAGCGGGACGGTGATTGCCCCGCGCCCGATGATGATCCTCAAATCCACCCAGCATGCGGAGGATGCCAAAGCCTTCGTCGATTACGTCCTGTCGCCAGAGGGCCAGGCGATGGTGGCCGATGCCTGGCTGATGCCGGCCCGGGAAGACGTGCAGGCCAAGCGTCCGCTGCTCAACGATCTGAAAATCCTGCCGACCAAAAGCGACGGTACAAGCGAACGCAGCGATATCCTCAAGCGTTTCAACACGCTCTTCACCTTATAATCACCTGACGGGGGCAGCCCCGTCTTCAGGACTGTTTTGTGAACCCTAAATTCCTGTCGGTGACGACGCTGACGCTGCTGGTGATCCTGGTGGCCTGTCCGCTCACCTTTATTCTGCTCCAGGCGGTATTTCCGCAGTTCAGCGCCGGGGTCTTCTCCGGTGCCTTTAGCGGCGTGGCGACGCTGCTGGCCGAGCCGCAACTGCCCACCATGCTGGGCGGGACGCTGCAGGTTGCCGTCGGCGTGGCGCTGGTAAGTGCATTCATTGGTTTTCCCCTCGGCGTGGCGCGCGGGCTGCTTAATCTGCCGCTGCCCCGGCTGTGGGATCTGCTGTTTCTCATCCCGTTTCTAACCCCGCCCTATATCGCCGCGCTGTCGTGGATGCTGGTGCTGCAAACCAACGGCTATCTGCAACAGCTCACCGGACTCAACCTGAATAATCTGCTGTTCAGCCAGACCGGGATTGTGCTGGTGATGGCCCTGAATATCTTCCCGGTGGTCTATTTCGCGGTGTCGCGCAGCCTGCTGGCGAGCGGGCAACGGCTGGCGCGGGTGGCCCGGGTCCATGGCGCCACGCCCGGACGGGCGTTCTGGCATATCACACTGCCGATGCTTTCCCCGTCGCTGGCGGCGGGGATGCTGCTGGCCTTCACCCTGGCGATTGAGGAGTATGGCGTGCCCGCGGCGCTGGGCACCCGCGCCGGGGTGCTGATGCTGACCACCGATATCGAGAAAAAACTCGCTGAATGGCCGATCGATCTCTCCGGTGCATCGATGCTCTCGGTGGTGCTGGTGACCATCGCCCTGAGCGCCTGGTGGCTGCAGAAAAAGCTGACCGGTAATCAGGATGTAACCAGCATTACCGGCAAGCCGACCGAGAATATGGGCGCGGATGCCGGGGGCTTTACCCTGCCGGTGGTGGCGCTGCTGGCGCTTACCGGGTTTATCGCGGTGATCCTGCCGGGTGCTTCCATGGCCCTGTCCGGGGTGCTGGGCACCCTGTCGGGCGGGGTGACGCTCGCCAATCTGACCGGCTCCCACTATGCGGCGCTGTTCAGCCAGCAGGGGGATGCGCTGTCGGCGCTGGGTACCAGCCTGTCGCTGGCCCTGGGCGCGGCCTGTATTACCGGGTTGCTGGGCCTGCTGGCCGCCTGGCTGGTGGTGGTGCAAAAAATCAAAGGGCACGGGCTGCTGGACGCGCTGTCGCTGATGCCTGCCGCCTTGCCCGGCGTGGTGGTCGGGGTGGGGCTGATCCTGCTGTGGAACCAGCCGTTCTGGCCGGTCTCGCCCTATAACAGCTGGGCGATCCTGCTGCTCTCCTACTGCTGCCTGCTGCTACCGTGGCCGGTGCGTTACGTTGGCAGCGCGCTGCGCCAGCTGGGCGGCAATCTGGAGCCTGCCGCGCGGGTGCATGGTGCGTCGGCGCTGCAGGCGTTGCGCTTTATCGTCCTGCCGCTGGTCTCCCCGGCGATGCTGGCGGCGATGCTGATGGTGTTTGCCATCGCCTCGCGGGAGCTGGTGACCTCGCTGCTGCTGGCCCCGGCGGGCACGCAAACCGTGTCGGTGTTTATCTGGCGGCAGTTCGAGCAGGGATCCGTCGGGCAGGGGATGGCGATGGCGACCCTGACGCTGCTCACCGGGCTGGTATTGATGCTGACGGCGCTGGGGATCATGCAGCGCACCACGCGGGGATAAAAAGCACTTTTGCGACAGTGGACGGGTAAAAATAGTTTATAAACAGGGAAGAACTGTAAAAGGAAACTGATTATGACCCCGTTTTTAAGCGCGTATTTCGCCCGTACCGGCTGGCAGCAGCCGGTCTCTGTGGATATCGACACCCTCCGGGCGCTGCATCTGCACCACAACAGCGCCATTCCCTTTGAAAATATCGATGTGGTGCTGCCGAGGGAGATCCAGCTCGACGATCAATCCCTGGTCGATAAGCTGGTCACCGCCCGGCGCGGCGGTTACTGCTTTGAGCAGAATGGTCTGTTCGAGCGGGTGCTGCGTGAGGTAGGGTTTAACGTCCGCAGCCTGCTGGGGCGGGTGGTGCTGGCGAACCCGCCGCAGATGCCGCCGCGCACCCATCGCCTGCTGCTGGTCGAGCTAAATGGTGAGCGCTGGATCGCCGATGTTGGCTTCGGCGGGCAGACGCTGACCGCGCCGATTCGGTTGATCGCCGAGGAGGAGCAGGCGACGCCGCACGGGCTGTACCGCCTGATCAACGATGGTCAGGACTGGGTGCTTCAGTTCCGCCATCATGACCACTGGCAGTCGATGTATCACTTCGATCTCGCCGCGCAATATCAAACTGATTACGTGATGGGCAACTTCTGGTCCGCGCACTGGCCGCAGTCCCATTTTCGTCATCATCTGTTGATGTGTCGGCATCTGCCGGATGGCGGCAAACTGACGCTCACCAACCTGCACTTTACCCACTGGCAGGACGGGCATGTCGTAGAGCAGATTAATTTGCCGGATGCAGAGGCGCTGTATCAGCTGATGCAGGAGCGGTTTGGGCTGGGGGTGGACAATCCGAAATACGGCTTTTCGCTGGCTGAACTCACGGCGGTGATGGCCGGATTTGAAACCCATCCGGAGGCGGGGAAATAGTCAACAACGCCGGGCGGCGCTGGCGCTTGCCCGGCCTACGTGTCGCGGTTTTCCAGGCCGGGTAAGGCGTAGCCGCCACCCGGCATTGTTGTGCGGCCTGATCCCCTCACTCCGGCCCTCTGCCACAGGGCTGAGGGATCTCCAGTAATTTCTTTGCATTTAAAACAATGAAATAATTACATAATTATAAATGACTTACAGCGGCTCCCTGGTCCGGCTGAAAATCGCCGAAGCGTTTCCGGAAGGCCGGGGCGAGGCGCAGGGACGCGCCGAGAGGGCATAGCCTGCACGGATGCAGGCTGGTGCCCGACCCGAAAGCCTGAAGGAATAAGCTGAGGGCACCGCGAAGCGGCGATTTTCTTTGCCGGGAGCCGGGATTGTGAAGGGGGCGGCGGCGAGCCCCCTTCGCACGTTCACGGGTGACGCGGTTGACAGAGAAGTGCAGAACGTAAGGTGAACGGAACCACCACCTCAGTCGCATGTTCCCCCTCACCCCAGCCCTCTCCCTGAATGGAGAGGGAACAAACATTACCTTCTTGCTCTCACCAGCTGATAGCGCCGGGTGATGTATTCGAACGGCGCGCTCCAGACGTGGACCAGGCGGGTGAAGGGGAAGAGCAGGAAGATGGTCATCCCCAGCACCAGATGGACGCGGAAAATAAAAGCCACGCCGCTCAACATCTCAGACGAGCCACCGTGGAAGGTGACGATCCCCTGGGCCCAGCCGACCAGCTTCAGCATTTCGCTGCCGTCCGGGTATTGCGCCGAGAACGGAATGGTCGTCAGGCCGAGCACGCACTGGGTCAGCAGAATGCTCATGATAATGATATCCGGGGTGGTGGAGGTGGCACGCACCCGCTGATTAAACAAGCGGCGGTACAACAGCATCGAACCACCAATCAGGGTCAGCACCCCGCAGATCCCCCCGGCGATCATTGCCAGCTGCTGTTTGACCGCCATCGGCAGGAACCAGGCGTACATCCAGTGCGGGGTTAACATCCCGAACAGGTGGCCGAAGAAAATCCCCAGAATGCCGATGTGGAACAGGTTAGAGCCCCAGTTCATGCCGCGCTTGCTCAGCAGCTGGCTGGAGGAGGCGCGCCAGGTGTACTGGCCGTAGTCATACCGCAGCCAACTGCCGAGGAAAAAGACCGCGGCGCAGATATACGGATAAATGTCGAAGAAAAAGACGTTCAGATGGTGTGTCATTTTGGGCCTCCGGCACTGACGTCCACGTACTGCGGCGCGACGTCCTGGCTAAAGCGTCGTTGATATTGCTGCATCGGCGAGCTGTCGCAGGCCGTCGCGTTATCCTCGATAAATTTCACCTGCTCCTCTTCCCAGACCGCGTCCAGCGCCTGGCGGGTGTCGTCCCGTTTTTCACCTGCTACCTGCTGCGTGACACTGTCACTTGAAAGCTTACTGCCCGCGAACCTCAGCAGGGCGTCAAACAGCTGATAGTGCGCCACTTCGCGCTGTTTTAACCGCCCGCCAATCAGCGCCAGGATCGGCGCGACGTTCTGCAACCCCTCCCGGGCCTGCGCCTCGGGCAGAATGCTCAGATACTCCAGATAGAGCGGCAGATAGTCCGGCAACTCGCGGCAGTCTAGCTGCAGCCCGGCCTGCTCGTACTGGTTCATCAGGTCGACCATCGCCTGGCCGCGATCTCGCGATTCGGCATGGACATGTTCGAACAGCAGCAGCGAGGTGGCGCGCCCGCGCTCGAACACCTCGCACCACTCGGCCTGCCGGTCAAGCAGCGGGGCGTTGAGATACCGCTGCGCAAAGGGCAGCAGCACCGGCGCATCCTGTGTCACCAGGGCGATCGCCTCGTCGCGGCTCTCCCATAGCGCCTCGTCCGGATACTCAATCAGCAGGGCGATAATTTTGAGGATCTGCATTACTCTCCCTCCCCGTGTTCACGCACCTCGGTAATGTTGATGGCGTCGATGCGGCTGCTGTTGAACAGGTTGAATTTGGTGTCGGAGCCGTGGCAGCCGTCACCGAAGGTAAAGCCGCAGCCGTTTTTTTCCGGGAAGGCGTCGCGGGCCATTTCACGGTGGCTGGTGGGGATCACGAAGCGGTCTTCGTAGTTGGCGATGGCGAGATAGCGGTACATCTCCTCCACCTGCTCAACGCTGAGGCCCACTTCTTCGATGGCGCGGGTATCGGTCACGCCTTCTACGGTCTGGGAGCGTTTGTAGTGACGCATCGCCATCATGCGTTTCAGGGCGCGCAGGACCGGGCCGGTGTCGCCCGCGCTGAGCATGTTCGCCAGATACTGCACCGGAATGCGCAGGCTTTCGACCGCCGGAAGAATGCTGTCGGTCTGCGGCAGGCCACCGGCATCGGCGTAAGACTGAATGGGCGACAGAGGCGGAACATACCAGACCATCGGCAGGGTGCGGTACTCCGGGTGCAGCGGCAGGGCCAGCTTCCAGTCCATCGCCATTTTGTACACCGGGGAGCGTTGCGCCGCGTCAATCACGTTCTGCGGAATACCTTGCTTGACCGCCTCTTCAATAATCGCCGGGTCGTGCGGATTGAGGAACACGTCGCACTGACGCTCATAGAGATCGGTTTCATGTTCGGTGCTGGCGGCCTCTTCAATACGGTCTGCGTCATACAGCAGCACGCCGAGGTAGCGGATGCGCCCGACGCAGGTTTCCGAGCAGACGGTCGGCTGGCCGGATTCGATACGCGGATAGCAGAAGATGCATTTCTCTGACTTGCCGCTCTTCCAGTTGAAGTAGATTTTTTTGTAGGGGCAGCCGCTGATACACAGGCGCCAGCCGCGGCATTTATCCTGGTCGATCAGCACGATACCGTCCTCTTCGCGCTTGTAGATCGCCCCGCTCGGGCAGGTCGCCGCGCAGCTCGGGTTCAGGCAGTGTTCGCACAGGCGCGGGAGATACATCATGAAGGTGTTTTCGAACTGGCCGTACATCTCCTTCTGCATCCGGTCGAAGTTACGGTCCCGGGCGCGCTTCTCGAACTCGCCGCCGAGCAGCTCCTCCCAGTTCGGCCCCCACTTAATCTTGTCCATCCGCTTGCCGTCAATCAGCGAGCGCGGGCGGGCGGTGGGCAGGTGGTTACCCTCCGGGGCGCGATGCAGATCCTGATAGTCAAAGGTGAAAGGTTCGTAGTAGTCGTCGATCTGCGGCATTTGCGGGTTGGCGAAGATTTTCGACAGCACCCCCAGCTTGCCGCCCAGGCGCGGGGTCAGCTTGCCGGAGATGCCACGGATCCAGCCGCCTTGCCACTCCTCCTGATCCTCCCAGTTTTTCGGATAGCCGATGCCCGGCTTGGTTTCGACGTTGTTAAACCAGGCGTACTCCATGCCTTCGCGCCCGGTCCAGACGTTTTTGCAGGTCACCGAGCAGGTGTGACAGCCAATGCATTTGTCGAGATTGAGTACCATGCCAACCTGTGAGCGTATTTTCATTTTTTCGCCTCCTGTACCTGATCCCGACCTTCGCCATCCAGCCAGTTAATGTTTTTCATTTTGCGGATCATGATGAATTCGTCGCGGTTCGACCCGACGGTGCCGTAGTAGTTGAAGCCATAGGCCAGCTGGGCGTAGCCGCCAATCATGTGAGTCGGTTTCGGGCACACGCGGGTCACGGAGTTGTGGATCCCGCCGCGCCGTCCGGTTACTTCGGAGCCCGGAATGTTCAGAATGCGCTCCTGGGCGTGGTACATCATGGTCATCCCCGGCGGCACGCGCTGGCTGACCACCGCGCGGGCGGTGAGGGCGCCGTTGGCGTTGAAGCACTCGATCCAGTCGTTATCTTCGATGCCCAGCTCGCGGGCGTCGGTTTCGCTGATCCAGACAATCGGGCCCCCGCGCGACAGGGTCTGCATCAGCAGGTTCTCGCTGTAGGTGGAGTGGATGCCCCATTTCTGATGCGGAGTCAGGAAGTTCAGCGCCTTCTCCGGGAAGCCGTTCGGCGGGATCTCGCGCATATGGGTCACGCTGCGGGTATCAATTGGCGGTCGGTAGGCCACCAGGCTCTCGCCGAAGGCGCGCATCCACTGGTGATCCTGATACAGCTGTTGACGACCCGAGAGGGTGCGCCACGGGATCAGCTCGTGGACGTTGGTATACCCGGCGTTGTAGGAGACGTGCTCGCTCTCAATACCGGACCAGGTCGGGCTGGAGATGATTTTGCGCGGCTGGGCCTGGATATCGCGGAAACGGATCTTCTCGTCTTCCTTGTTCAGCGCCAGATGGCTGTGCTCGCGACCGGTGAACTCCGCCAGCGCCTCCCAGGCCTTGACCGCCACCTGGCCGTTGGTTTCCGGGGCGAGGGCGAGGATCACCTCCGAGGCATCAATCGCCGTTTCGATACGCGGGCGGCCTTTCGCCGGGCCATCGAGCTTGACGTAATTGAGCTTGCCGAGAAAATCGACCTCGTCCTGGGTGTTCCACGAGATGCCTTTCCCGCCGTTGCCGAGCTTGTCCAGCAGCGGCCCGAGGGCGGTAAAGCGCTCATAGGTTTCCGGGTAGTTGCGCTCTACCACGGCGATGTTCGGCGCGGTTTTGCCGGGGATCAGGTCGCATTCGCTTTTGCGCCAGTCGGCGATGTCGAACGGCTGGGACAGCTCCGCCGGGGAGTCGTGCTGCAAGGGTTGCAGCACCACATCGGTTTCGCTGCCCAGATGGCCGACGCAGACCTCGGAGAAGACTTTGGCGATGCCTTTGTAGATCTCCCAGTCGCTGCGCGACTCCCAGGCCGGATCCACCGCGGCGGAAAGGGGGTGAATAAACGGATGCATATCCGAGGTGTTCATATCGTCTTTCTCATACCAGGTGGCGGTGGGCAGGACGATATCCGAGAACAGGCAGGTGCTGGACATACGGAAATCGAGGGTCACCAGCAGATCCAGCTTGCCCTCGATGGCGGCGGTCTGCCACTCCACCTCTTCCGGTTTAACATCATCGGTCGAGCCGAGGTCGTCGCCCTGAATGCCGCTTTCGGTGCCGAGCAGGTATTTCAGCATGTACTCGTGGCCCTTGCCGGAGGAGCCGAGCAGATTCGAGCGCCAGACGAACAGGTTTCGCGGGTGGTTATTGCCGCTGTCCGGCTGCTCGCAGGCCATGCGGATATCGCCCGATCGCAGCCCCTGCGCAGTATATTCCTGAGGCGACATGCCGGCTGCATCGGCCTGAGCCTTAATGTGCAGCGGGTTGAGGTTGAGCTGCGGCGCGGACGGCAGCCAGCCCATGCGCTCGGCGCGCACGTTGAAATCGATCAGATGGCCGGTGAACTTCGAGGCGTCCGCCAGCGGGGAGAGCAGCTCCCGGGCGGTAAGTTTTTCATAACGCCACTGGCTGGCGTGGTTGTAGAAGAAAGAGGTGCTGTTCATCTGGCGCGGTGGACGGTTCCAGTCCAGCGCAAAGGCCAGCGGCAGCCAGCCGGTTTGTGGGCGCAGCTTCTCCTGGCCGACATAGTGCGACCAGCCGCCGCCGCTTTTACCCACGCAGCCGCAGAAGACCAGCATGTTGATCATCCCGCGGTAGTTCATGTCCATGTGATACCAGTGGTTCACCCCGGCACCGAGGATAATCATCGACCGGCCGTGGGTCTTATTCGCCGTGTCGGCAAACTCCCGGGCGATCTGCTCGATGTGGCGACGCGGTACGCCGGTGATCTGCTCCCCCCAGGCCGGGGTATAGACTTTGATCTCGGCGTAATCTTTTGCGGCGTAAACATCCTCCAGCCCGCGATCGAGGCCGTAGTTGGCCAGCACCAGATCGTAGACGCTGGCAACCTGCAGCTGACGACCATCGGCGAGACTCAGGGTTTTCACCGGCAGCTGGCGGACCAGCACCGGATCCTGCTTCACGCTGCGGAAATGCGGGTTTTCATTGCCGCCAAAGTAGGGGAAGGCCACCCCGGCAACGCTGTCGCGGGTGTCCAGCAGGGAGAGCGCCAGTTCGGTCTCCTGGCCTGCCGCCTGGGGTTCAAGGTTCCATTTGCCTTTTTCACCCCAGCGGAAGCCGATGGAGCCGTTCGGCACCACCAGATCGCCCGTGGCGGTAAAGGCGACGGTTTTCCACTCCGGGTTATTGGCTTCGCCCAGGCCGTCGGCGAGATCGGAGGCGCGCAGCATCCGGCCCGGCACGTAGCTGCCGTCCTCGCGCGGATCGAGCATCACCAGCATCGGCATGTCGGTATAGCGACGGCAGTAGTTGAGGAAGTAGTCGCTCGGGTTATCGAGGTGGAACTCTTTGAGGATCACGTGGCCCATCGCCATGGCTAAGGCGCTGTCGGTGCCCTGTTTCGGGGCCAGCCACTGGTCGCTGAGTTTCGCCACTTCCGAAAAGTCGGGGGTGATGGCGATGGTTTTGGTGCCTTTGTAGCGCACTTCGGTGAAGAAGTGAGCATCCGGGGTACGGGTCTGCGGCACGTTGGAGCCCCAGGCGATGATGTAGCTGGAGTTGTACCAGTCCGCGGACTCCGGCACGTCGGTCTGCTCACCCCAGGTCATCGGCGAGGCGGGCGGCAGGTCGCAGTACCAGTCGTAAAAGCTCAGGCAGGTGCCGCCCAGCAGGGAGAGGTAGCGGGTACCCGCGGCGTAGGAGACCATCGACATCGCCGGGATCGGCGAGAAGCCCGCCACGCGGTCCGGGCCGTAGTGTTTGATGGTCCAGACGTTGGCGGCGGCGATCAGCTGGTTCAGCTCTTTCCAGTTCGAGCGGATAAACCCGCCGTGACCGCGCGCCTGCCTGTAGCTCTGGCTCTTTTGTGGGTCATTCTGAATGGCGTTCCAGGCCAGCACCGGATCGCTGTGCTGTGCCAGCGCCTCGCGCCACAGCTCAATCAGTTTGCGGCGCACCAGCGGGTACTTCAGGCGGTTGGCGCTGTAGAGATACCAGGAGTAGCTGGCTCCGCGCGGGCAGCCGCGCGGCTCGTGGTTCGGCAGGTCGGGGCGGGTGCGGGGGTAGTCGGTCTGCTGGGTTTCCCAGGTCACCAGGCCATTCTTGACGTAAATTTTCCAGCTACAGGAGCCGGTGCAGTTCACGCCGTGGGTGGATCGCACAATTTTATCGAACTGCCATCGCTGGCGATAGCTGTCTTCCCAGTCGCGGTTGGTGTGCATCACCTGACCGTGTCCATCCGCGAAGGTCTCGCCTTTTAGTTTGAAATAACGAAAGCGATCCAACAATTTACTCATGACGTTTCTCCTGACGGGGCGACTCCCGCCCCGTGGTTACACTGCTCACAAAAAATTGAACTGACGCGTTATGATTTGACGTGTTTCTGCCGACGGCCATACACCAGCCAGGTGACGAACACGCAGACGATATAGAACACCAGGAAGACCTTCATCGCCCCCACCGGTGACCCGGTCATCGCCAGCGAGGTGCCGAAGGCTTTGGGAATGAAGAACCCGCCGACGGCCCCAATGGCCGAGATAAAGCCCAGCGCGGCAGCGGTATCGGTGACGGCCTCTTTCTGGGCCTGCTCGTCCGTGCCGCCGTGCAGTTTGACTCTATAGACGGTGATTTGCCGGAAGATGACAGCGATCATCTGGAAGGTGGAGCCGCTGCCCAGCCCGGCGGTGAGGAACAGCCCCATAAACACCAGATAAAAGGCGGTAAAGTTGCCGGAACCGGAGCCCGGCAGGGTGAGGAACAGCAGGGCGCTGAACAGGGCCATAAAGATGAAGTTCACCAGCGTGACGCGCACCCCGCCGAGCTTATCCGAGATCACCCCCCCGGCGGAGCGCGCCAGGGCCCCAATCAGCGGGCCAAAGAAGGCCAGATGCAGGATATTGACGTCCGGAAACTGGGTTTTCGACAGCATGGCGAAGCCGGCGGAAAAGCCGATAAACGAGCCGAAGGTCGCCAGATAGAGCAGGCTCAACAGCCACAGGTGCAGACGCTTCAGCACCGGCAGTTGGCTGGCGATGGTCGCCTTCGAACTGGCGATATCGTTCATGCCAAAAAAGGCAGCTATGGTCGCCAGCAACAGCAGCGGGGCCCAGATCCAGGCGGCGTTGGCGAGGAACAGCGTCGAGCCATCCTCCTGGGGCACGCCGTGCACCCCAAGAAAGGTGAACATCGGCAGGAAGATCACCACCGGGGCCAGCATCTGCATCACGCTGACGCCAAGATTACCCAGCCCGCCGTTAATGCCCAGCGCGCTGCCCTGTTTGGCTTTGGGGAAGAAAAAGCTGATATTGCCCATGCTGGAGGCGAAGTTCGCCCCGGCAAAACCACACAGCAGGGCGATAGTGATAAATACCGCATAAGGGGTAGCCGGGTTTTGCACCGCAATACCGAGCCATACGCAAGGAATAATAAGAATAACGGTGCTTAATACCGTCCAGTAGCGGCCGCCAAATATAGGCACCATAAAGGAGTAGGGGACGCGTAATATTGCCCCGGAGAGAGAAGGCAGGGCAGTTAACATAAACAGTTGATCGGTTGTGAAATTAAAACCCACCTTATTCAGGTTCACCGCCACCGCGCTAAATAACATCCAGACGCAGAACGCCAGCAGCAGACAGGCAACCGAAATCACTAAATTTCGTCGCGCAATCTTTTTGCCTTTATTTTCCCAAAATGCTGCGTTTTCTGGTTTCCAGTTGCTTAATAAATAATGATTATTCTTCTCAGCTTGTTGCGACATATTACCCTCTTGCATATCCGTAAATGGCAGAAAGAGAAAGTCATTCAGGTAGATACCTGAGTTTTTGATGAGAAATTATTGGATGTGTTTTGGGAGTCTTCTGAAAGGATAGATAAAAAAGCGAACCCCTGAGTTTAGAAGGGAGATGTGGGCTCGCTTAATATGTTACAAATCGTAACAGTTAAGAAATGCTGATGATTAGCCCAGCTCGAGAGTAATTAACGTATTAAGGTGCCGATTAAATGCGCCATCGTCCATCTCCGGCATGGATAACACATACAGCCCGTCCAGCCCGCAGACCAGGCCTATCAGCCGCCAGGCGATATTTTCCGCACTGTCTTTCAGCCGGAAGGCATTCGCCTGTTCACCCGCCCGTATGATGGCGACCGTCTCCTGATGCCACATCTCCATAGTTAACACATAAGCACCTTTTATCTCGATATCGCGGGTGGCTAGCAGCTGCGCTTCCCGCCACAGGCGAATATAGGGTTCAAAACTGCGGTCGTCGCTGCCGAGCATGGCGTGCAGTCGTTCGCGCCAGCTGGCGTTTTCTGCGACCACGTCGGCATCCAGAAGGGCGCGGATCAGGCGGATAAACGCCTGCGACTTGAGCTCCCCCGCAGACGCAAAGTGGTGGTGCACCTGGCCGGTCGCCACTTTTGCTTCGGTGGCAATACGTCGCACGGTCATCCCGGTAAAGCCCTCGCTCAGCGCCACGCGCATCGCTGCCTGCAGGATCTCTTCCCGCCGCTCGTCCTTGCTCAGATAGCTCATTCTTTTCACTCTCAACTGGGGGACAACGAGTGTAACAAAGCGCTGGACATGCGTTCAACTTTCATTAGGATCGCAATCTGGACATGTGTCCAGGTTTGGTTAAATAAGGATAGTTATGTTTCGTCAGTGGTTAGCGTTAGTGATTATTGTGCTGGTCTATATCCCGGTGGCGATCGACGCCACGGTGCTGCACGTCGCCGCGCCGACGCTGAGCATGACCCTGGATGCCAGCGGCAATGAATTGCTGTGGATCATTGATATCTACTCCCTGGTGATGGCCGGGATGGTGCTGCCGATGGGGGCGCTCGGGGATCGCATCGGCTTTAAGCGCCTGCTGATGATGGGCAGCACCCTGTTTGGCCTCTCGTCGCTGGCGGCGGCGTTTGCCCCCTCGGCGGGGTGGCTGATTGCGGCGCGGGCCTCGCTGGCCATCGGCGCGGCGATGATCATTCCCGCTACGCTTGCCGGGATCCGTACGCTGTTCCCGGATGCGCGTCGGCGCAATATTGCCCTCGGCGTCTGGGCGGCGGTGGGCTCCGGCGGGGCGGCCTTTGGCCCACTGGTGGGCGGCATGCTGCTGGCACATTTCTACTGGGGATCGGTGTTTTTGATCAACGTCCCGATTGTGCTGCTGGTGGTTAGTCTGGCGGCGCGTTTTGTGCCGGCCCAGCAGGGGCGGCCTGAGCAGCCCCTGAACATCACCCATGCCCTGATGCTGATCGTCGCGATTTTACTGCTGGTCTACAGCGCCAAAACGGCGCTGAAAGGGGGGATTTCTCCATGGCTGGTGGCGGGCACGCTGCTGACCGGGGCGGCGATGCTGTGGCACTTTGTCCGCATCCAGCTGCGCGCCGGCACACCGATGATCGACATCCGGCTGTTCGGCCACCGCATTATTCTTAGCGGGGTGGTGATGGCGATGACGGCGATGATCGCCCTGGTGGGCTTTGAGCTGCTGATGGCCCAGGAGCTGCAGTTCGTTCACGGTTTCACCCCGTTTGAAGCGGGGATGTTTATGCTGCCGGTGATGGTTGCCAGCGGCTTTAGCGGGCCAATTGCCGGTGTGCTGGTGGGGCGTCTGGGGCTGCGGATCGTGGCGACCGGCGGCATGGGGCTGAGCGCGTTAAGCTTTATCGGGCTGTCGATGCTCGATTTCAGCACCCAGCAGTGGCAGGCCTGGAGCCTGATGGTACTGCTGGGCTTTAGCGCGGCGAGCGCGCTGCTGGCCTCCACCTCGGCGATCATGGCCGCCGCACCGAAAGAGAAGGCGGCTGCGGCCGGGGCGATCGAGACCATGTCCTATGAGCTGGGCGCCGGGCTGGGGATTGCGATCTTTGGTCTGCTGCTGACCCGCAGCTTTTCGGCGTCGATCGCGCTGCCTTCAGGGCTGGATGCGTCGCTGGTGGATCATGCCTCCTCCTCCATCGGTGAGGCGGTGAAGGTGGCCCAGCATCTGTCACCCTCGCTGGCGGAGTCGGTAATTGAGGCGGCGAAAACCGCGTTTATCACCTCCCACAGCGTGGCGCTGGGCAGCGCAGGGGGAATGCTGTTGCTGCTGGCGATCGGGATTTGGTTCAGCCTGGCGAAGGCCCCGCGGCAGTAAAAACACGCCCGGCGGCGCTTTGCTTGCCGGGCCTACAGAATCGATAACGGCTCGAATCGTAGGCCGGATAAGCGCAGCGCATCCGGCGTTGTTTTTGTGCACCGTAGCCATTGCCCGGCGGCGCTTTGCTTGCCGGGTCTACAAAGGCTTATTTTTCCATCGCTGCTGCTAGCACGCTATGCAGCAGCACGTTGGCCCCTTTCTCTGACCATTCTGGCAGGATCTTTTCGGCTTCGTTATGGCTGATGCCCTTCACGCAGGGGATAAAGATCATGCTGGCCGGGGCGATTTTGCTGATGTAGCAGGTATCATGCCCGGCACCGGACACCATCGGTTTCGACGTGTAGCCCAGTTCCGCCACCGCTTGCTCGCTGCGTGCCAGACAGTCGGCGTCAAAGTTGATGGGCGCATAGTCAAAAATCCGCTCAACTTTTGCGCTCACGCCCCGTGCAGAGAGATTCTCCGCCGCCTGATGCAGCGCGGCCTCCATCTCCACCAACGCCTCGCTCTCCGGATGACGGAACTCGACGCTGCACACTACCCGGGAAGGGACAACGTTGCGCGAGTTCGGCGTGATTTCCGCCATACCGATGGTCGCCCGGCCGTCCGGGGCATGCTGATAACCAATCTCCTCTACCTTCAGCGCCAGCTCCGCAAAAGCGGTCAAGGCGTCGCGACGGCTGTGCATCGGCGTGGTGCCCGCATGCGCAGCGAAACCGTCGAGGGTGAGGGTAAACCAGCGCTGGCCCATTGCCGCGCGCACCAGCCCGATATCCACGGCTTCATCTTCGAGGATCGGCCCCTGTTCGATATGCAGCTCGTAGCAGGCGTGGATCGGGAAGGCGCGGGCAGGGCGCTCGCCGCGATAGCCGATGGTGCCCAGCGCGTCACCTACGGTAATGCCATCCCGATCGGCCCGGGCGTGGGCATATTCTTCGCTAAATTGCCCGGTCCAGACGCCGGACGAGAGCATCGCCGGGGCAAACCGCGCCCCTTCTTCGTTAGTCCAGTTCACCAGCACGATGTCGCGCTCGGTTTCTATCTGATGGTCGTTCAGGGTGCGCAGCAGCTCCAGCCCGGCCAGCACGCCGTAGATCCCGTCGTAGTTGCCGCCCAGCGGCTGGGAATCCACGTGCGAGCCGGTCATTACCGGGGCGAGGGCAGAATGCTTACCTGCGCGGCGGATAAACATATTGCCCATGCTGTCGACATCACAGGAAAACCCCGCCTGCAGCGCCCAGTCGCGCAGCAGGTTGCGGGCAATGCGGTCTTCCTCGCTTAGCGCCAGGCGGGTGACGCCACCGGCGGGCGTACCGCCGATGTGCGCCATCCTCTCCAGCGACGACCACAGTCGGTCTGCATTCACGCGGATCATGCTTTGTCCTTCGTGCTGCGATAGCGGAAGTCACAGCATTTACCGCCCTGCATGATAGTGGTGGTGCGGGTCAGCTCCACGTCCGGCGCGTAGCCGACGATGAATTTCTCATCGCGGGCGCACGACAGCAGGTGGCCAATCTCGCCCAGCCCCATCTCGTGATACATCTCGGCATAGCGGCAGCGGGTGACGTTGTAGTTGTACTGCTGGTCGTCGGCGTCGATCACCTTCACGTCCAGCGCGTTATCCTTCTCCCACAGATACTGCAGGGCGATAAAGCTCTTCACATCCGCGCCGTTTGGCTCTTTACTGGCAAACGCTTTGCCTGCGTTAATGGCGGCCTGCTCAATGGCCTCGCCAATTACCGCCTGGGCGCGGGTCTTGCCGATCTCGCGCACCAGGATCTCGTAAATTGGCTTAATAATTTCTGCTTCAATTTTGCGGCGGGCGAGAATGCCCAGCTCATTATTATCACTCATCACATTGCCTCACTGCGTTACTTAGCTTTTGCGCCGCCCAGCACGGTTTGCGGCTGCCATTTACCGTCGACCACTTTATAGACGGTAAACGACGGCGCTTTCAGGTTGCCCTGGTTATCAAAGGCGATCTGCCCGGTGACGCCGGAGTAGCTGATGGCGCGCAGGGCAGGAAGATATTCTGCCGGATCCACCGAGTCGGCTTTTTCCATCGCCGCCACCAGCACGCGGGTGGCGTCATAGGCAAACGGGGCGTGCAGTTCGATATGGGTGTGGTAGCGGGACTGATACGCCTGCTCGAAGGTCTTGCCGCCCGGCATCTGGTCTACCGGCAGGCCCGGCTCCAGCGCCACCACGCCTTCACCCTCTTTCTGCGCCAGCTGCAGGAAGGTCTGGCTGACAAAGCCGCCCGCGCCCATCAGGGTAGCGTTCATGCCCAGCTGTTTGATACGACGCGCCAGCGGTGCCGCCTGGCTGTCCACGCCGCCGAAGAAGATCAGATCGGCATTTTTGCTGCGGATCGCGGTCAACACGGCGCTAAAGTCGACGGTTTTGTCGTCAACGTACTGACGGTCGACAATCTTCACGCCCTGGGCTTCCAGCGATTTAATAAACTCATCCGCCAGACCCTGACCAAAGGCAGTACGGTCGTCGATCACCGCAATGCGTTTGGCTTTCAGGTCGTTGATGGCGTACTGCCCGGCAAACTGGCCGCCGTCATCGTCGTGGCCCATCACGCGGAAGCTGGTATCAAAACCCTGTTGGGTATAGGCATGACCGGTCGCCACCGGAGCCACCTGAGCGATGCCGGCATCGTGATAGATACGTGCCGCCGGGATGCTGGTGCCGGTGTTCCAGTGACCCACCACGCCCGCCACGCCGCTGTCCACCAGACGCTGGGCCACGGCTACTGCGGTACGCGGATCCGACTGGTCATCTTCGGACTGCAGTTTGAAGGTCACCGCTTTGCCGCCGATGGTCGGATGCTGCTTGTTGATGTCGTCAATCGCCAGCTGCGCGCCGTTCTCCAGATCCTTACCGATACGGGCAGACGGGCCGGTGAGCGGGCCCGCCAGGCCAATCACTACGGTTTCGCTGTCGGCGGCCCAGGCACCGGTAGAGGCGAACCCGCTGAGCAGAATAGCGGCGCTGAGTGCGCTGATTTTTACAGTTTTCATTATTTTTCCCTGATGTTGGTGGGTGTTGTTAAACGGGCATTTCGCCCAAATAAATCTGTGCAATCTGGTCGTCGTCGAGCATGGCTTTTGACGCGCCCTGGTGGACGATGCTGCCGCTGTCCATCACCCAGGCTTGATCCGTCACTTCCAGCGCCAGGCGGGCGTTCTGCTCGATCAGCAAAAGGGCCACGCCGCGCTCGCGCAGTCCGGCGATGACGGCAAAAATATTCTCCACCATCTTTGGCGCAAGGCCCATCGACGGCTCGTCGAGGATCAGCAGGCGCGGACGGCTGAGCATGGCGCGGTTCAGGGCTAACAGCTGCTGTTCTCCGCCGGAGAGCAACCCGGCCAGCTGGTTCTGGCGCTCGCCCAGACGCGGAAAGCGCTCGAAAATCTCGTTCATTTCCTGCTTTACAGTGACAGTGTCACGACGCAGCCAGGCCCCCATCTGCAGGTTCTCCAGTACCGTCATCCGGCCAAAGATGCCGCGGCCTTCCGGGACCATTACCAGCCCGTCGCGGAGAAGCGCTTCGGCTTTCTGCTTGCGCACCGCTTTGCCGTTGAATTCAATCCGGCCGCCAAAGCGTTCCAGCCCGGTGATGGCCCGCACGGTGGAGCTTTTGCCCGCGCCGTTGGCCCCGATCAAGGTGGCCTGTTCGCCTTCACCCAGGCTAAAAGAGATGTCCCGCACCGCCTGGATCCCGCCGTAATGCACGTCCAGACGTTCCACTTTCAGTAATTCAGACATGGGCATTGCCTCCCAGCCAGGCGGCGATCACCGCCGGGTCGCGTCGCACGCTGTCCGGGGTGCCACTGGCTAACGTTTTGCCGTAATCCAGCACCGTGAGGCGATCGCAGATCCCCATCACCAGCTTCACGTCGTGTTCAATCATCAGCAGGGTTTTTCCGTCGTCACGAATGCGGGTCAGCAGCTCACCGAGTGCCACTTTTTCCGCCGCGTTCATTCCGGCGGCGGGTTCGTCCAGCGCCAGCAGCAGCGGATCGGTGGCCAGCGCGCGGGCGATCTCCAGCCGACGCTGATGGCCGTAAGCCAGATCGCAGGCGCGGTAGTGGGCGAACTTCGCAATGCCGGTGTACTCCAGCCAGTGCCAGGCCTGCTCCAGGGTCTGCGCCTCTTCTTCCCTGGCGCGCTTGTGACGGCTCAGCGCCGCCCACAGCCCGTTGCGGGTCCGCACGTGGCGACCGACCATCACGTTCTCCAGTACCGACATCTCGTTAAACAGCCGCACGTTCTGGAAGGTGCGGGCGATGCCTGCGGCGGTCACTTTCTCGATCTGGGTCGGGAAGTAGGGTTTATCGGCAATGGCGAATTCGCCGCTGTCCGCCGGATAGAGCCCGGTGATCAGGTTAAAGCAGGTGGTTTTGCCCGCGCCGTTGGGGCCAATCAGGCCGTAGATTTCGCCCTTGTTGATCGACAGCGAGACGTTATCGACCGCCGTCAGGCCGCCAAAGCGTTTGGACATGTTGCGCACGGTTAACAGGCTCATGCTTTGACCTCCTTGTGGCGCTTCGGCCAGATGCCCGACGGGCGAATCAGCATCACCAGCACCAGCGCCAGGCCGTAGAACAGCTGACGCAGGATCTCCGGGTCAATCAGCACCGAGCCAAACAGCGCCTGCTGCACCGGGGCCGCCTGGCTGCGCAGCAGCTCCGGTAGGGCGGTGAGCAGCACCGCACCGAGGATCACCCCCGGAATATGGCCCATGCCGCCCAGTACCACCATTGCCAGCACGGCAATGGATTCCTGCAGGGTGAAGGACTCCGGGGAGACAAAGCCCTGGAAGGCGCCGAACAGCGCCCCGGCCACGCCGCCGAAGGAGGCACCCATGGCAAAGGCCAGCAGCTTAAAGTTGCGCACGTTGATGCCCATCGCCCGGGCCACGTCTTCATCTTCGCGGATGGCGTGCCACGCCCGGCCAATGCGCGAGTGTTGCAGGCGCAGACAGACAAAAATGATCCCGACAATCACCAGCATCAGCAGGTAGTACCACAGCCACAGCGCAGGAACCTTGACGCCGAACCAGTGGTAAACGCCGCTGAACTTAAGGCCGAACAGGTTGAGGGTATCGACGCCGGTAATGCCTTTCGCGCCGTTGGTGATGTTCACCGGGCGGTCGAGGTTACGCATCAGGATGCGGATGATCTCCCCGAAACCGAGGGTGACGATCGCCAGGTAATCCCCGCGCAGCTTCAGGGTCGGCGCGCCCAGCAGAATGCCGCACACCGCAGCGACCAGCGCCGCAATGGGGATAATCACCAGGTAAGAGGTGTGCAGCCCGTCCGGGAACCAGATGTTGAGGATCGGGAACACCTCCGCCAGATGCGGTGACGCCAGCAGTGCCGCCAGATAGGCCCCCACGGCATAGAAGGCGATAAAGCCCATATCCAGCAGGCCGGTGTAGCCCACCACGATATTCAGCCCGAGCGCCAGCATGATGTAGAGCAGAGCGAAGTCGATTACCCGCACCCAGTAGTTGCCGCCCAGCTGGGTGGCTACCACCGGCGCAATAAGCAGGGCAAGGACGAAGAGCGTCATGCCGGACCAGAATTTACCGCTGGCCGCCGGTGTTTTGAGTTCAATGGCAGTCATAATTTTCCCTTACGCCCTGTGCGCCACGCGCTCGCCCAGCAGACCCGCCGGACGGAAGACCAGCACCAGAATCAGCACGATAAAGGCGAACACGTCCTGATAGTTGCTGCCGAACACGCCATTCGTCAGCTCGCCCAGATAACCGGCGCCCAGCGCTTCGATAATGCCGAGCAGGATCCCACCAATCATCGCCCCGCGAATATTGCCGATGCCGCCAAGCACCGCCGCAGTGAAAGCTTTGATGCCGGGCAGGAAGCCCATCGAGAAGCTTGCGTTGCCGTAGTTGCTGGCCATCATCACTCCCGCCAGCGCGGCAAAAATGCCGCCGATGGCGAAGGTCAGGGTGATGATCGCATTCGGGTTAACACCCATCAGGGTGGCGACGCGCGGGTTTTCCGCCACCGCGCGCATGCCGCGACCGAGGCGGGTGTACTCCACAAGCAGCCACAGGCCGGTCATGACGATCAGGGCCAGCGCCACGGTCACGATGCCGGTGACGGTGATAATCGCCGGGGGATGCGCCTCGCTGCCTGCGGTGATGGCAATCGGCTCCATCGGCAGGATCTGCGGGAACATCAGCGGATTGCGTGACCAGATAATCATCGCCACGGTTTGCAGCAGCACCGACACGCCAATCCCGGAGATCAGCGGGGCCAGCCGGGGGGCATTACGCAGGCGGCGATAGGCAAAGCGCTCAACGGCCATCGCCAGCAGGGCGCAGACCACCATGGCGATCAGCAGCGCAAAGCCGAGCTGCAACAGCAGCGGCATCGCCGGAAAATGGTGGCTGAGCAGGTTCAGCCCCGACAGCGTGGTCAGCGCGCCGACCATCAAAATATCGCCGTGGGCGAAGTTAATAATGCGCAAAATGCCATACACCATGGTATAGCCCAGCGCGATCAGCGCGTAGATGCTGCCCAGCATCACGCCGTTGATCAGTTGTTGTATGAGTGTGTCCAACGTTGTTACCCGACAAAGTGCTCTTTCCAGCGGGTAACATCTATTAATTGAATTAAATTGTGAAATACGCATATATTCTTTCTTATGATTTTTGAGGCTTGCGTTATCTGATTGATTTTAAAGATTATGCTAAATGGCTGATTAAGCTGATTATCCATGACAGATCAATATATGAATAAAACAGAACAATCCCTGACGCTGTCGACCTATGCCGAGAGCCGACTGGCGAACGATCCGCCCCTGCGGGCGGTGCGGGCCTTCGAGGCGATAGCCCGGCTGGGCAGTGTGACCCAGGCGGCCCAGGAGCTGGACATCTCCCCGTCGGCGGTGAGTCATCAGCTGAAGGTGCTGGAAGGGTATTTGCAGATGCCGCTCACCGAGCGTCAGGGGCGCGGACTGATCCTCAGCCAGCAGGGGCGGGACTATTACCGCTCCATTCGCGCGGCCTTTAACGTGCTGCGCCAGGCCACCGGGCATCTGCTGGAGCAGGTGCAGACCCGCCAGGTGACCATCAGCCTGATCCCGCTGTTCGGTATGGGGTGGTTTATTCCGCGCCTGCCCGGGTTTATGCGGGCGAATCCACAAACCGAGATTAATGTGGTCTACGCCAACCACCGCAACTACCTGAGCGATGCCTCGGATATGTCGATCCGCTTCGGTAACGGACAGTGGGCGGGCTATCAGAGCGAGAAGCTGATCTCCGGGCAGATGGTCCCGGTCTGCAGCCGGGCGTTTTTGCGACTGCACGGGCATATCGATACCCCCGAACAGCTGCTGCAAATGCCGCTCCTGCATGACGAGGAGCGCATCACCTGGCAGCAGTGGTTTATCCAGCAGGGGGTGAAACGCCCGCTGCGACGCAGCGGACCGATGTTCGAAGACGGGCTGTTAACCCTGGCAGGAGTGCAGGCGGGGCTGGGCTGCGCCCTGATGCGCGAGCCGCTGATTGCGCCATACCTGGAGAGCGGCGAGCTGGTGAAGATTTTCGATCTGCCGATTGATGATGGTCGGGACTACTACCTGTGCGTGCGTCAGGACGGCGAGATGAGCGAGGACGGCAAGCTGCTGCAAAACTGGCTGCGGCGGGCAGCGGGATCGGAGTCTCCACTCGTTTAAGCGAGGAGGTTGCGTTCACTTTATTTGTATTGCTGCTCTGTCGCCCATGAAATCAGAAATTGAAAATTTCGGTTAAGTTATGGTTAAGGTATGATGCGATGATTTTATAACCATTTAATTCATGAGGGATTATGGCAAAGGGATTTTTTCTTTATCACCTGGATAAAACCAGTTGTGGGGGGCGCATTGTTGCCGGCGCGTCTGATGATACTTATACCATTGGCGGCATTGAGCGGCAGCAGGTCCGGGTGGGCGACCCGGTGACCTGCGGGAAGCATGAGGGGCGGTTCCGTGTGTGCGGCGGCATGGGCGATACCTATGATGTGAACGGTGTCCTGAGAGAGTGGGCGGGTTCGCTGGACAGCTTCAGTTCCTGTCCGTGCCGCGCCCATTTTATCCCTGCGGTTAAGTCGCATACCTATGAGAGCGACTGCAACGCCGGTCGCGTGGCCGAACGCGCCCAGGCCGAAGAAAGAAAAGCGCAACAGTCCGGTGAACCAGAGCAGCGCGGACAGGCTGCGAAGAAAAAACGCGAAATCACGCTGACGCTCGGGGTGTTTTTTGACGGCACCGGCAACAATGCCATTAATACCAACAACATGTTGAAAGCCTGTATTGCGCAGCGCTACCAACTCGATGATGCCGATGCAGGCGCGATTCTGGGCAAATGCGCGCAGGATAATATGGGGATTTCCGGTACTGGGGCCACCAGTTATTTGGGTATTATACCAATGTGCATTGGCTGCAGACCCTGTATAAAAAAGATATATCTGCACATGACGTGAATATTCAAAAAGCCATTTACATTGATGGTATCGGTACGGAAGCGGGTAAACCAGACAGTATGCTTGGTCAGGGGCTGGGTATTTCCGATACAGGGGTCATTGCCAAAACGGATAAAGCAGTAGCCAGTTTGGCCGGAAATATTCAGGAAGTCTTACAAGAAATACTTTTGAGGCAGTCAGATTACGAACTGGTTATAAAATCTCTTCAGTTTGATATTTTTGGCTTTAGCCGTGGAGCAGCGGCATCGCGCCACTTTGCCAATCGTATCCATTCAGAAGACGCCTCGATTATCAATGCCATCCGTGGTGGCATGCAGGGAACCACATTTAAAGGGGCTCCAGCAGGTAAAACTCGCTTCATCGGTATTTTCGACACCGTAGCCGCTATTGGCACACCGTTAAACGGACTGAACCCACACAGTGCTGATACGGGCAAGGTGAACCTTGTTCTGCGTCCGGGCGTGGCTGATAAGGTTTTTCACATCACAGCAGTGAATGAATGTCGCTTTAACTTTGCCCTAAACAGCGTAAAACCTGCCTGGCCTGAACTGGCGTTACCCGGCGTGCATTCGGATATTGGCGGGGGCTATCTGCCCGCTGTCGAAGAGAATTTGTTTCTGACCCGCCCGGAAACCGACACAGTCCCGCTGCGCCAGCCAGGGGAGAAAACGCGAGGTTACTATCAGGCAGTCAGGCAAATGGAAAAACTGGATATTTATCCGGCGATTGCGCCAATTATGCTTACCAGCGAAATCTCCGCAGAAACCTGGTTTGATGATCGCATGCCGCCGGACCGCTACGGTGAACCCCAGAAACGCAGCTATGCCGCCATGACGCTACGTAATAGGGTTGTCAAAAATGACTGGTCAAAAGTGGCGTTGCGAGTGATGTATGCGGCTGCGCAGGAGGCCGGGGTGATGTTTGATCCCATACTTAACGAAGATAAAGAACTGAAGCTTCCTGATGAAATAATTCCTTTGTGTGACAAAGCCGTGGTGATGGGTAAGGCTACTCGTTCTGGTCAGATTCCCGTTCCATTCAGCCAGGACGAAATTGACACCATCGCCCGCAAATATATTCACTGTTCGGCAAACTGGAATGCGATCATTGCTGATAAGAAGGGTTACACCCGGGGCGGCGCATCCGCGGCGGAAATTGTCGGGTTTCTGGATCGCCCGGATGAAAACTGGCAGCGCACTATATACAACATGGATGGGATAAAAGTATGAGACTGAAAATCGGCCTTGCGCTGATATTGCTGGTAAGCGGTTGCCACGCTTCGGAACCGCAGACACCTGAAGACACAGGTACCATGCCTTATGGCAAATGGGGCTTTGCGTTTTTTACGCCTCATGCCCTCCCCGCCGTGGTGACGTACGCTGCCATCATTGACAGCGGTAATGTGGTCTCGAAGTTTCGGACGCTGGATAGTACTTTGAATGACAGAGATACCGTGCAGTCCTGGAGTAACACCACGCCTAACGGCGGTATTATTTTCAACAAAGCTCGCCATCCGCCTGTCTCAATGGTGTTCTGCTGGGATGCGGTCATAGATAAAAAGACGTATGAAACGCAGATCATCTTTAAATCGTCGTTGCGTGAAACTATGTTGACCTCGACTGGCACAGACCGTTACGGCAAGACCGCCTGGTATAAAACGCTGTTGTTTGGTCTGGCACCGGAAGGCAAGGTGAAAATCTGGCTTCAGGACAGTGCCGGAGGGAAAAATACTCCACTGGAGCCGAAACGAATCGCAACGCTTTCAGGCGATAAGCTGGATATTTGCAAGAAAATCCCCACCCGCATTGACTTTAATTACAGCATTCCAGATGGATATGATCAGTTCATAAAGGATTTTATCAAAGGTAAAGCCTACCCTTACGGCAACTGGTAAGGGTCATTAAGGCCATTGCAACTCTGCTGGAGGCCTTTCCAACATGGATGGGAAAAAATATGAGACTGAACATCGCCCTTGCGCTGGCGTTGTTGGTAGGCGGATGCCATGCCTCACAACCGCAAACCCCGGAAGAAACAGGCACCATGCCTTACGGCAAATGGGGCTTTGCATTTTTTACGCCTCATGCCCCCCCCGCCGTGGTGACGTATGCTGCCATTATTGACAGCGGTAATGTGGTCTCGAAGTTTCGGGCGTTGGACAGTACGCAGGCTGATCCTAATGTTGTTGGCACATGGCGCGACAATACCAATAGCGGGTCTATTTATTTCAACAAGGTCCGCCATCCGCCCGTTTCTATGGTGTTCTGCTGGGATTCGATCATAGATAAAACGACCTATGAAACGCAGATCATCTTTAAATCGTCGTTACGTGAAACCATGCTGACCCCGACTGGTACAGACCGTTACGGTAAGACCGCCTGGTATAAAACGCTGTTGTTTGGTCTGGCACCGGAAGGCAAGGTGAAAATCTGGCTTCAGGACAGCGCCGGAGGAAAAAATACACTACTGGAGCCAAAACGAATCGCTACGCTTTCAGGCGATAAGCTGGATATCTGTAAGGGAATAACTCAGCATCCCAACGGTTATGTTTATTACGGTGAAACACCTGAATTTATCAAAGGTAAAACCTACCCCTATGGCAACTGGTAATTGTCAGAGAACTCGGCAGGCCCATCGGCTGGCGGGATCTATTATCAGAGAAGAAGCGGTATGGAAATGAACGGAATAACCACCGCAGTCGCATGCTCCCTCATTATATAAACATCGTCGGGCCGATAAACGGCACCAACCTGTAGGCCGGGCAAGCGCATGCGCCGCCCGGCGCTACAGACCGCACAGCCCGAAACCTCAGGCAGCTCCAGAGCGAGTGGCATACCAACACAACAACGACCCTGCGCACACCATCATCGCCCCCTGCCAGAAGCTGAACGACAGGGGGGCATTCAGCAGCACCGCCGCCAGCGCCGAGGAGAGCACCGGGGTAAAATAGGAAGCTGCCGCCAGCAGCGTCACGTTGCCGTGCAGAATGCCGGTGTTCCACGCCGCATAGCCAAACCCCAGCGCCACACCGCACATCAGCAGTTTGATCACCACCGGCACGCTGAACACCATCTCCGGCTGATCGCTGAAGGCATATTTCACCCACAGGGTCAGGGCCGTCAGCAGCACAAACAGCGTAATGCCGTTCTGGCCTTTGGCATATTTGCTGGTTACGGTGCAGTAGGCCGCCCAGATAAAGGCCCCGACAAAGGCCAGGCCATAACTCAATGGGTTCGAGACGATATTGCGGGCAATCTCCGCCGGATTGAGCCCATTTTCGCCGCCTAATACCCAACTGACGCCCAGCAGGGAGATAATCATCCCCGGAATCACCCACAGGGTTGAGCGCTGGCGGTTAAACAGAATGGCAAACACGATGGTCAGGCTCGGCCAGAGGTAGTTCACCATCCCCACCTCAATCGCCTGGTGGCGGGTAGAGGCATAGCCTAACGACAGCGCCAGACAGATTTCATAGCTGACAAACAGCACGCTGCCGGCCATCAGATAGCGCGGTGAGAAGCGCCGCAAATTGGGAAACCCGACCGTGACCAGGCACAGTAGACCGCTGAGCGTGTAGATCATCGCCGCGCCGCCTACCGGGCCCAGCCCCTCGCTGACGCTGCGGATCAGGCCCACCATCGTGCTCCAGAGCACAATTGCGGCCAGCCCGATCAGGGTGGCTCTTTTTCTGTCCATCATTTTTCCATTGCCATGACATTTTCTGGGGCAAATTTATAGCACTGTTTCAGTACCTTCCGCGAATGAATCTCCCCACAGCTACTCCCTTAGCAGTAATAAAACGGCTCACCGCTGACTATTAAGAGGGCGAAAATTTGCGTTCTTGATTTGCCGCAAAAAAAACAGGGGCTTTGCTGTTAGTTTTCCGCCGGAATTCTCAATGTTCTAACGAGGACAGCAATGGACGTCAGCCGCAGACAGTTTTTTAAAATCTGCGCGGGCGGTATGGCCGGTACGACAGTCGCTGCTTTAGGGTTCGCCCCCAAAATGGCGCTGGCTCAGGCGCGCAACTATAAGTTGCTGCGCGCGAAAGAGATCCGTAACACCTGCACATACTGCTCCGTGGGATGCGGGCTATTGATGTATAGCCTGGGTGATGGCGCGAAGAACGCCAAAGAGTCGATTTATCATATTGAAGGCGATGCGGATCATCCGGTCAGCCGTGGGGCGTTATGCCCGAAAGGGGCGGGCCTGCTGGACTATGTCCACAGCGACAACCGCCTGCGTTACCCGGAATACCGCGCGCCGGGCTCCGACAAATGGCAGCGCATCTCCTGGGATGACGCCTTTACCCGCATCGCGAAGCTGATGAAGGCCGACCGCGACGCCAACTTCGTCGAGACCAACGAGCAGGGCGTGACGGTGAACCGCTGGCTCTCCACCGGGATGCTGTGTGCCTCGGCGGCAAGTAATGAAACTGGCATGCTGACGCAAAAATTTGTGCGCTCCCTCGGCATGCTGGCGGTAGACAACCAGGCGCGCGTCTGACACGGACCAACGGTAGCAAGTCTTGCTCCAACATTTGGTCGCGGTGCGATGACCAACCACTGGGTTGATATCAAAAACGCTAACGTCGTGATGGTGATGGGCGGTAACGCCGCTGAAGCCCATCCGGTGGGATTCCGCTGGGCGATGGAAGCGAAAAACAATAACGATGCGACGCTGATCGTCGTCGATCCGCGCTTTACGCGCACGGCATCGGTGGCGGATATCTATGCGCCAATCCGCTCCGGCACGGACATTACGTTCCTCTCCGGCGTGCTGCTGTACCTGATCGAAAACAACAAAATTAACGCCGGGTACGTTAAGCATTACACCAACGCCAGTCTGCTGGTGCGGGAAGATTTTGCCTTTGAAGACGGGCTGTTCAGCGGCTATGACGCCGAAAAACGCCAGTACGATAAGTCCTCCTGGAACTATCAGTTCGACGAAAACGGCTATGCCAGACGCGATGAAACCCTGACCGACCCGCGCTGCGTGTGGAACCTGCTGAAACAGCACGTCTCCCGCTATACGCCGGAGGTGGTGGAGAACATCTGCGGCACGCCAAAAGCCGATTTCCTGAAAGTGTGTGAAGTGCTGGCCTCTACCAGCGCTGCGGACAGAACCACCACCTTCTTGTACGCGCTGGGCTGGACGCAGCATACCGTCGGGGCGCAGAACATCCGCACCATGGCGATGATCCAGCTCCTGCTCGGCAATATGGGTATGGCCGGTGGCGGGGTTAACGCCCTGCGCGGACACTCCAACATCCAGGGCCTGACCGATCTCGGCCTGCTGTCGACCAGCCTGACCGGCTACCTGACGCTGCCGTCCGAGAAACAGACCGACCTGCAGAGCTACATGGCGGCGAACACGCCAAAAGCGACGCTGCCGGACCAGGTGAACTACTGGAGCAACTATCCGAAGTTCTTCGTCAGCCTGATGAAATCCTTCTACGGCGATGCGGCGCAGAAGGAGAACGACTGGGGCTTCAACTGGCTACCGAAATGGGATCAGTCCTACGACGTCATCAAGTATTTCAACATGATGTCGAAGGGCAAGGTCACGGGATACATCTGCCAGGGCTTTAACCCGGTGGCGTCGTTCCCGGATAAGAACAAGATCGTCGCCAGCCTCAGCAAGCTGAAGTACATGGTGGTGATCGACCCGCTGGTGACCGAAACCTCGACCTTCTGGCAGAACCACGGCGAAATGAATGACGTGGATAGCGCCTCGATTCAGACCGAGGTCTTCCGTCTGCCGTCGACCTGCTTCGCCGAAGAGGACGGCTCCATCGCCAACTCCGGTCGCTGGCTGCAGTGGCACTGGAAGGGGCAGGATGCACCGGGTGAAGCGCGCAACGACGGCGAGATCCTGGCCGGGATTTACCATCGCCTGCGCGAAATGTATCGCACCGAAGGCGGCAAGGGCGTAGAGCCGCTGCTGCGCATGAGCTGGGATTACAAACAGCCGGACCATCCGGAATCGGAAGAGGTGGCGAAAGAGAACAACGGCTACGCACTGGCGGATCTCTATGACGCCAACGGCGTGCTCATCGCGAAGAAAGGCCAGCTGCTGAGCAGCTTCGCCCAGCTGCGTGATGACGGTACGACGGCGTCGTCGTGCTGGATCTACACCGGGAGCTGGACCGAGCAGGGCAACCAGATGGCCAACCGCGATAATGCCGACCCGTCCGGGCTGGGCAATACGCTGGGCTGGGCCTGGGCGTGGCCGCTCAACCGCCGCGTGCTCTACAACCGCGCCTCGGCGGACATTAACGGCAAGCCGTGGGATCCGAAACGGATGCTGATCCAGTGGAACGGCACGAAGTGGACCGGGAACGATATTCCCGACTACAACACCGCCGCGCCGGGCAGCAACACCGGGCCGTTTATCATGCAGCCGGAAGGGCTGGGACGTCTGTTTGCTATCGACAAGCTGGCGGAAGGGCCGTTCCCGGAACACTACGAGCCAATGGAAACGCCGCTCGGCACCAACCCGCTGCACCCGAACGTGGTCTCCAGTCCGGTGGTGCGCGTCTACGACGAAGATGCCGTGCGGATGGGCAAGAAAGACAAGTTCCCGTACGTTGGCACCACCTATCGCCTGACCGAGCATTTCCACACCTGGACCAAGCATGCGCGACTGAATTCCATCGCCCAGCCGGAACAGTTTGTCGAGATCAGCGAGACCCTGGCCCAGGCCAAAGGCATTGCCAACGGCGATCGCGTCAAGGTCAGCAGCCAGCGCGGGTTTATTCGCGCCGTGGCGGTGGTCACACGTCGTCTGCAGGCCCTGAACGTTCACGGTCAGCAGGTGGAAACCGTCGGGATCCCGCTGCACTGGGGCTTTGAAGGGGTGGCGAAGAAGGGTTATATCGCCAACACCCTGACGCCTGCGGTAGGGGATTCCAACTCGCAAACGCCGGAGTACAAGGCGTTTCTGGTCAACATCGAGAAAGCGTAAGGAGCGAAGTTATGTCGATGGAAACACAAGACGTCATCAAACGCTCCGCCACCAACGGCTTTACCCCCGCGCCTCGTGCGCGGGATTACAAAGCGGAAGTGGCTAAGCTTATCGATGTCTCCTCCTGCGTGGGCTGCAAAGCCTGCCAGGTGGCCTGTTCCGAGTGGAATGATATCCGCGACGAGGTGGGGCACTGCGTCGGGGTTTACGATAACCCGGCGGATCTGAGCGCCAAATCCTGGACGGTGATGCGCTTTAGCGAAACCGAGCAGAACGGCAAGCTGGAGTGGCTGATCCGTAAAGACGGCTGTATGCACTGCGAGGATCCGGGCTGCCTGAAGGCCTGCCCGTCCGCCGGGGCGATTATTCAGTACGCCAACGGCATCGTCGATTTTCAGCAGGATAACTGCATCGGCTGTGGGTACTGCATCGCCGGGTGTCCGTTCAACGTGCCGCGCCTCAATAAAGAAGATAACCGGGTCTACAAATGCACCCTGTGCGTGGACCGCGTCAGCGTCGGTCAGGAGCCGGCCTGCGTGAAAACCTGCCCGACCGGGGCCATTCACTTTGGCACCAAGAAGGAGATGCTGGACGTGGCCCAGCAGCGGGTCGATAAGCTGAAGGCGCGCGGCTATGCCAACGCAGGCGTTTACAACCCGCAAGGCGTGGGTGGGACGCACGTGATGTATGTGCTGCACCATCTCGACCAGCCGGAGCTGTATCATAATCTGCCGAAAGATCCGGCGATCGATACCTCCATCAACCTGTGGAAAGGGGCCCTTAAACCGCTCGCCGTGGCGGGCTTTATCGCCACCTTTGCCGGGTTGATTTATCACTACGTGGGGATCGGGCCGAACAAAGAGGTGGATGACGATGAGGAGGAGCACCATGAGTAAGTCAAAGATGATCGTGCGCACGAAGTTTGTCGACCGCGCCTGTCACTGGACGGTGGTGATCTGCTTCTTCCTCGTGGCGGTATCGGGGATTTCGTTCTTCTTCCCGACGCTGCAGTGGCTGACCGAGACCTTCGGTACGCCGCAGATGGGGCGCATTCTGCATCCCTTCTTTGGAGTGCTGATTTTCGTGGTGCTGATGTTTATGTTCGTGCGTTTCGTGCATCACAACATCCCGGACAAGCAGGATATTCCCTGGCTGAAGGGAATTGTTGAAGTGCTGAAAGGTAACGAGCATAAAGTCGCGAAAGTGGGTAAGTACAACGCCGGACAGAAGATGATGTTCTGGACCATCATGAGCATGATTTTTGTGCTGCTGGTGACCGGGGTGATTATCTGGCGTCCGTATTTTGCCCACTATTTCCCGATGCAGGTGGTGCGCTATAGCCTGCTGATCCACGCCACCTCGGCTATTATTTTGATCCACGCCATTCTGATCCATATGTATATGGCGTTCTGGGTAAAAGGCTCGATTAAAGGCATGATCGAAGGCAAGGTGAGCCGCCGCTGGGCGCAGAAACACCACCCGCGCTGGTATCGGGATGTGGAGCGTCTGGAAGCGCAGAAAGAGAGTCGTGAAGGGATGAAGTAACTGCCCCCCGCTCCGGACGGTGTTTCGGAGCGGGTTTTGGGGAGGTCAGGTATTGGTTATTAGCGAGTCAATGGCACCCACGACATCCTGGCGCGTATTACGCAAATTACAAATTAAATCCCTGCTGTTAATTTTTCTGTTATTAACGTTCGTCACCATAGGTGAAAATATTAATAAACTTTCGAAATCAATATTGATGCGCGGTGCAAGGTGTTCATGCCAGAGTGGAAACTTACGCGCCCGTATTAAAGGAACGATGACGCGTGTTTCCAGATCGTCATAACAATCATGTTGAATAATCATATAGTAGGGTAGTTCTTTATTGGTCAAAATAGACGAATTACGATAAACGTTAAATTGTTTTAGCATTATATCACCCTAAAAAATTCATCATCGGTAAGGGTTCCATATTTAGCGACGAACTCATTCATAGCCTTCATGAATTCCTTATCGCGTTTGCGCTGCTCGATGCGTTCCTCTGCCGTTAATACGGGGCGTGGTGCGACGCCAGTTAAATGATCCTTACCTGCGCTCTTTTCTTTGATACTTGTTTTCATTGGTTGATTCTCCTGTATTGGTAAGCCCATTATCAATCGCCAATAATAAAAAACAATACCGTTCCCCCTGGTAATTCAGGATTTGCGAGCACGATTCCAGACAAAAGCAAGAGAGTGAAAACAGGCGGAGTTATTGCGAATTACCCTCCCGATAAATAACCAGGAGGGCAATTATCGTCAGAATTTCTCATCAATATAACGGAACGGATAAGCGGTCGGTTTAACTTTGCCGATTTTACGTTTCGGTAATTTCACCTCTTCTTCCGGCAGATCTTTGTAGGGAATTTGCGTCAGCAGGTGAGAAATAATATTCAGCCGCACGCGCTTTTTATCCTCGGAGCGGGCGACAAACCACGGGGCCCAGGCGGTATCGGTTGCCGCAAACATCGCATCGCGCGCCTCGGTGTACTCATCCCAGCGGTTGAAGGATTTGACGTCCATCGGGGAGAGCTTCCAGGTTTTGCGCCCATCGTTGATGCGGTCGCGCAGTCGGCGCTCCTGCTCTTTCGGCGTCACCTCCAGCCAGTATTTGATCAGAATTATGCCGGCATCGACCATCGCTTTTTCGATGATAGGCGCACCGTCGAGAAACTTCTCAACCTGCTCCTCGGTACAAAATCCCATTACGCGCTCTACGCCCGCGCGGTTGTACCAGCTGCGGTCGAAAATCACGATTTCACCCGCTGAAGGCAGATGCGGCACATAGCGCTGGAAGTAGAGCTGGCTTTTCTCTTTCTCGGTCGGGGCGGGCAGCGCCACCACCCGGAAGACGCGCGGGCTGACGCGTTCGGTCAGGGCCTTAATGGTTCCCCCTTTACCGGCGCCGTCGCGTCCTTCAAAAACCACGCACACCTTCAGGCCCTTACTCACCACCCAGCGCTGCAGCTTGACCAGCTCCACGTGCAGGCGATGCAGCTCTTGTTCGTACTCCTTACGCTTAAGCGGGAGGGGGGGCGCGATCTTCGCAACGGGTTTCGTTTTCTTCTTATCTTTATCTGCCATGATGCGTTCCTTTACGGGGAGTCTGACGGTACGGTGAGACATAACACTTTGAAGTGTAATCAGGGCTGAGCAGGTTGGCGGAAAATATTCACAGCCCACCCGAATTGATGGAGGAATCGGCCAGCGGCGCGATTTGAACTGGCTCACCATACAAGATTGGTCGATAATGGCTGTTGCAATTTTTTAACAACTGGTTGTGGTATGAAAAAGACGGTGTTTTCGTTAGCACTTGGCACCTTTGGCCTGGGCATGGCCGAATTTGGCATTATGGGTGTGTTAACCGAGCTGGCGCGGGACGTGGGGATCACCATTCCCTCCGCCGGAAATATGATTTCGTTTTACGCTTTCGGGGTAGTGATTGGCGCACCGATCATCGCGCTCTTTTCGAGTAAGTTTTCCTTAAAGTCGATCCTGCTGTTCCTGGTGACGCTGTGTCTTATCGGCAATGCGATTTTCACCTTCTCCACTTCGTACACCATGCTGGCGATCGGGCGGCTGGTCTCCGGCTTTCCACATGGCGCGTTCTTCGGCGTCGGCACCATTATCCTCTCGCGCATTGCGCCGCCGGGCAAAGTGACGCTGGCGGTGGCGGGGATGGTGGCCGGGATGACGGTCGCCAACCTGGCGGGCGTGCCGCTGGGTACCTGGCTGGGGCATCAGTTCAGCTGGCGCTACACCTTCTTCCTGATCGCCGCCTTTAACCTGCTGGTGATGGTGTCGATCGTCCTGTGGGTGCCGCAGACCTTCGATAAATCGCAAACCCGCCTGAGCGAGCAGTTCCACTTTCTGAAAAAGCCGGAGCCGTGGTTTATCTTCGCCGCCACCATGTTTGGCAACGCCGGGGTCTTCGCCTGGTTCAGCTTTGTGAAGCCGTTCATGATTAACGTGTCGGGCTTTTCCGAAGGGGTGATGACCGCAATCATGATGCTGATGGGGCTCGGGATGGTGCTGGGCAACCTGTTCAGCGGCAAGCTCTCGGGGCGCTACAGCCCGCTGCGGATTGCGGCGATCACCGACCTGGTGATTGTGCTGTCGCTGCTGCTGCTGTTTGCCTTTGGCGGACTGCCTGCGGCCTCGCTGGTGATGGGCTTTATCTGCTGCGCCGGGTTGTTCGCGCTGGCGGCGCCCCTGCAGATCCTGCTCCTGCAAAATGCGCAGGGCGGGGAGATGCTGGGTGCTGCGGGTGGGCAGGTGGCGTTTAACCTCGGCAGCGCCATTGGGGCATATTTTGGCGGGATGATGATTACCCTGGGCTTTAGCTGGAGTTACGTGACCTTGCCCGCGGCGGCGCTGTCTTTCTGCGCCATGTCGTCGCTGTTGATGTACGGGTATCTGAAAGCCCGCCGGGGACAGGGAAACGCACAGGCATTAGCCTAAGCAACGTGCGCGCGAATTGCCCGGCGGCGCTGCGCTTGCACGGGCCTACGTTTTCCCCGGCCTGATTTTGTAGGCCGGGTAAGCGCAGCGCCACCCGGCAACAAGCACTCACATAACGCTTTCGAGTTTTTTCAGGAAATCTTCGACCTGCTCTGAGGTGGCAGTGTCTGCCTGATAGAGAATATCGAGCCTGACGTCCTTCAGGCCGCAAAAGCCGAAGACGCCTTCAACTAACTGAGTGTGTATCGCCGTCGAATAACCGTGTTTTTCGAATCCCGTCACATCTGTGCCCGCCGTCGCGATCAGGCGTACCGGAACGTTGCGTAAATTACCAACAATCCGGCCATCTTCCGCCACCTTGTAGGCCCAGTTCAGGGTGAGTACCCGGTCAAACCAGCCTTTCAGCAGACCAGGAACCGACCACCAGTACACCGGAAAGACAAACACCAGCATATCCGCCCGCTCCACCCGCTGTTGCTCACGCAAAATATCGGCGGGGAGGGCGCTGGCATCCCCGTGATACAGCGCCAGATCGGGAGGTAGCATTGATGGTGTAAAGGCTTCGGCATGCAGATCGGCAATTTCGACCCGAGTACCTCGTTCACGCAGGCGCGCGGCAATGCGCGCAGCCAGGGCGTGGGATAACGAATTTTCGACGGGGTGAGCTGTCACGATCAGCGCATTATCTACGACATTTGTTACAGACATAACCACCTCAGCACGGAGTTAACGTGCCACCTATATTACTATTGGTAACTTAGCTGTCAATCCGTGGGCGCCCTCATTTTGTGCTGTCGGTACAGGTGTTCAGTACGCCAAACATCGCGCCGCAAAGCATATCCTCCGCAACATTACGCGCGAGTATGCCGTTGCTCGCAGCGGTGCTAAGCGCATCCGCCGCGCCAATGATGGCCGTAAGCGCCGCTTCACCCTGCACACCTTTCAGGGTGATATAGGGTGACAGCGCCGTGCGAAGGCAGTCGGCACATTCGGCGACGCAGGCCTCGCGAAATGTCAGTAGCGCCCGGGATCCGGAGAGTGCAGCGGCGATAGGTCCGGTTTCGGGACCGGCGCTGATTGCGCAATCAATATAGGCAGCGCTGAAAAAGCGGACCGTATTTTTCAGCGTTTTGTTATCGACATTCAGCGTCTCGCGGAATTTTTTTAACTGCTGGTCGCTGTAATCCTGATACAGCGCCATCAGCAGTCCTTCGCGATCGCCGAAGTGATCGTAGGGGATAGGCTTGGTGACATTGGCCCGCTCGGCCAGATAACCCAGCGTCAGGGCCTCGGTGCCTTGCTGACGCACAATTCCTCGTGCAACCTCCAGCAGTTGCACCCGGCGATCCTCTTTTCTTAACCGCTTAACAACCATATTTCCCTCGCACACGTTGTCTACTAAAGGTAGTTTACACGGTTTATTGGCGAGGTTGTATGATATCAAAGGCTCCCGTATCGGGAGCCATATACACTCAGGGCAGCGAGGGTTCACCCAGGGTTAACATCAACCGGTTAGCCCAGGCGAAGAACGCCGCGGACTGCACCAGATCCAGCTGGGCCAGAGTATCCAGCCCCTGGCGTTCCAGCTCCGCCAGATGCCCCGGCGTTACCGCAGGGGGGGTGACGGACAGCGCGGCGGCAAAATCAATCCCCGCCTGCCAGCGCGGTGACTGCCCGCTGCTCAGCGACTGACCCGGCTCAACCGCCAGCAGCCTTTCCACCGCTTCATCATCTTTCGACAGCTGGCTGGCTTTCCGCGCATGGACGGAGGCGCAGTAAATGCAGCCGTTGATCTTGCTGGTCACCGTGGCGACCAACTCCCGCTCGGCTCGCGGCAGCCCGCCCGAGGTATAGAAAATCCCTTTATCGGTCAGCGTTCGCTGTTCCAGTACCGGCAGATTGCGCCCCAGCAGGCGGAAATAGTCGGAGTCGGTGTGGCCGAATTTCGCGAGGATCGCCTGCTCATCGGCGGTAAATTCCGCCAGCGGTTTGGGTGCCAGCCATGGCTCCCAGCCCAGCTCCTGCTGGGTAAAAGCCATTGGGGCCGCTTTGCCGTTTTTGGTCTGCGGCACGGTGTGCCAGGGGCCAGCCACCACCGGAACATCGCTGGCCGCCACCGGTTTGTCATTGAGCAGACGCAGGCCGACGATCAGGCGGCTCTGGAAACTGACAAAGGCGATCAGCTGCGCCAGGGTGACAATGCCTTCTTTGCTCCAGCCCGCCAGGCTGAGCGCATTGATCGCCCCTGGCGTGGCCTCCACCGGAGAGAAGGTCAGCAGGCGGGCAAAGGTCAGGGCGGGGGTCAGGCGTACTGAGGTCGGATCGGCCAGACCAAACCCGGCGTAATGGGCCGCCAGCGCGTCGGCGTTGTGCCATTTCGCCACTTTTGCCGCCACGGCAAAGCGTTCGTCCAGCGCAAAATCAGCGTTCTGCTGACTGAATAAGGTTTCATAGCTCCCCTGCGCGTGACGCGTTGCCGCCTCGCGGGTGAGTCGTGCCTGTGCCAGCGGGGAACCCGGGGCGATCTCCGCCAGTTCGGCGAGAATATCCTGACTTAAAGCCATAGTGACTCCTTATTAAAGATGAGGGGCGATCTGCTCTGCGATTAACTCAATCGAACGTAGGGTGTCCTGATGCGACGGCTCAACCGAATGCACCTGGAACGAAATGTCGGTGGCGCGCGCCAGCACCGAATCCTGCGCCAGCGAGGCGAGCACCGTCTGCGGCGCGCCGATGTGGGCGTCAAACTGGCGGATATAATTCGTGACAGTGTCACCAATAAGCGCGTGCCCGGCGGCCTGATGCTGCTGCGCCTGGCGGGTCAGACCCGGTTCGGCAACCTTCAGGGCATATGCATCGCTGTCGGCGACAAAGGCAGTGCGCGAGGCCAGAATGCGCGGGGTCACGCCGGACGGCAGGGCGTCGAGATAGGCGTCGATAATCGGGTTCTGGATCGCATCCAGCGGCAGTGCAAGGTTATCCGTCGGACGCGGCTGGGTACGGGAGAGCATCAGCCCGTGGCCAGCTTGCCCGGCACGCACTGCACCCTCTACCGAGAAGGTGGCGATCCACACCCGCTCCGTCAGTCCGGGTGCAGGTGGATAAAGATGATTATCCGGGTGGGTGAGCGAATCCCCGCGCCAGGCGCTGTTTATCAGATGCAGGTGATCGGCGAAGGTCGCCGCCCGCTCGTTAATGGTCAGCCCGAACGGCAAAAACGAGGTCGGCGTCCCGCCGGAGCCAAACCCCACCTCCAGCCGCCCGTCGGCCAATAGATCCAGCACCGCCGTGTCTTCCGCCACCCGCAGCGGATTCTCCAGCGGCAGGGTAATGATGGCGGTGCCGAGACGAATGCGGGTGGTCAGCGCCGCGACATGGGCGAGGAATACCAGCGGCGACGGCAGGCCGCCCTCATGCTCGTGGAAGTGGTGCTGGGCAATCCAGGCGGTGTCAAAGCCGTAGCGTTCGGCATGACGGATCTGCTCTGTCGCCAGGCGATAGCGTTCTTTGGCTGGCGCATCGTCCAGCAGGCGGGTGAAGAAACCCAGGCGTTTACGCGTCATGCGTACTCCTTCTGTGAAAAATGGGGGATGGCGTCGATCAGCTCGCGGGTATAGGCGTTCTGCGGGGCGGCGAACAGTGCTTCCACCGCGCCGTGCTCCACGACCTGACCGCTGCGCAGCACGGTGACGCTGTGGGCGATGCGCCGGACGGTTGCCAGGTCGTGGGTAATAAACAGGTAGGTCAGACCCAGCTGCTGCTGCAGCTGCTGGAGCAGGGCGAGGATCTGCGCCTGCACGGTGACGTCCAGCGCCGAGGTGGCCTCGTCCAGCACCAGAATGGTTGGCTCGAGGATCAGGGCCCGGGCAATGGCCACACGCTGGCGCTGTCCGCCCGACAGCTCCCGCGCGGTGCGGGTTAACAGCTCCGGCGGCAGGGCCACCCGTCGGGTGACGCTCTCCACCCGGGCGGCGCGTTCGGCCTTGCTGACCGGGGCAAAATTTTTCAGCGGCTCTTCGATGATCTCGAACAGCGTCTGGCGCGGATCCAGCGAGGCAAAGGGGTTCTGGTAGACGAACTGGATCTTCTGCCGTAGCTGACGACGCGCCTCGTGGCTGAGGGTGGTGGCGTCGATATCATCGATAACCACCCGGCCTGCGTCGGCCTGCTCAAAACCCAGCAGAATGCGGGCAAGGGTGGTTTTACCCGAGCCCGACTCCCCGACCAGGGCGTGGGTGCTGCCGCGCTGCACGGCAAAGCTGACGTTATCCAGAGCCTGCAGCTGATGGCCTTTGCCCAGCGCAAAGCGTTTGCTGATCCCCTCGGCGCGGATCGCCGGAGAGGCCAGCGGCCGACCCGCCACCGGGGCGATGGTTAACCGCTGGCCGTTCAGATCGCTCAGCAGCTGGCGGGTGTAGGCGTGCTGCGGGGCGCGTACCACGTCGGCGGTCGCCCCGTGCTCCTGCACCTCGCCGTGGCGGAACACCAGCAGCCGGTCGGCCCGCTGGGCGGCGAGAGCCAGGTCGTGGGTGACAAACAGCACCGCAGTGCCGGATTCCCGGCGCAGCACGTCCAGCAGATCGAGAATGCGTTTCTGCACCGTGACGTCGAGCGCGCTGGTGGGTTCATCGGCGATGATCACGTCCGGACGCAGGGCGATGGCGATAGCGATCAGCACCCGCTGCTTCATACCCCCGGAGAGCTGATGCGGAAATTGCTTCATCCGCTGTTCCGGGTGGCTGAGGCCCACTTTAGTCAGCAGGGCCAGCACCTGGCTGTCGCACTCGGCCTTACTGATTTTCTGATGCAGACGCAGGATTTCGCCCACCTGGGCACCGACGGTTTTCACCGGATTGAGGGAGTTACCCGGATCCTGTGGCACCAGGCTGATGCGTGCGCCGCGCAGGCTGTCGAGCCGTTTTGCTGACCACTGGCTGAGGTCTTCGCCGTTCAGACGGATGCTGCCGGCGTCGCGGCGGGCGTTGTCCGCCAGCAGGCCGATGATCGCCTGAGCGGTAGTGGTTTTTCCGGAGCCGGACTCGCCGACAAAGGCCAGCATCTCGCCGCGCCCGAGGGTAAAGCTGACGTTATGTACCACCTCGCGCCACTCGCGACCGGTGCGGTAGCTGAGGGTCAGGTTTTCCACAGACAATACGGTCATGCGCGACCTCCGCTTAACTGACGGCTGATACGGTTGGTGGCCAGCACCACGGCAATCACCACGAGACCCGGGAAGGTGGTTAACCACCAGGCGGTTGAGAGATAGTTACGCCCTTCGGCAATCAGCAGGCCCCATTCCGGGATTGGCGGCGGGGTGCCGTAGCCGAGGAAGCTGAGGGTCGACAGGGCCAGGATCGCCTGACCAAACTGCAAAGTGGCAAAGGCCAGCACCGCGGTCAGGGAGTTGGGGAGAATGTGACGCCATAGCACCGTCCAGAAGGTACCCCCGCTGCCAAACGCCGCTTCGACATAGTCGGTGTGGCGGATGCGCACCACTTCACCGCGCGCCAGGCGGGCAAAGCTGGCGATGGACGCCACCCCAACGGCGATGGCGGCGTTAACCGTGCCAAAGCCAAGGAGAATGATCACCGTCAGGGACAGCAGCAGCGAGGGGATGGCGAGCAGCACGTCCACCAGGCGCATCAGGATGGACTCCACCCGTCCGGCAAAAGCCCCGGCAATTACGCCGATGGCGGTGCCAATAAACAGCCCCATCGCTACCGCCACCAGCGCGGCGCTCAGGGAGTGTGGGGCACCATAGACGATGCGGGTATAAACATCGCGGCCCAACTGGTCAGTGCCGAGCCAGTAATCCGCCTGGGGAGCCAGCCGCTGCGCACCGGCAATGCCCTCAACGGGGCTGAAGGGTGTAAACAGCTCCGGGGCGATGGCCGCCAGCGCGGCTGCGGCGATAATGGCCCAGGCCAGCCACAGTCCTGGCTGCCAGCGCAATCCACGCCAGGCGGGAATGCGTTTACGCGCCGCCGCAGCATAATCAACAAGGCTCATGCAGCACCTCCGGTAACGGTTTGCAGGCGGGGATCGAACAGCGGCATCAGCAGATCCACCAGCAGGTTAATCAGCACAAAGCCGAGGGCGGAAATCATCACCACCGCCTGTAGCACGGCGATATCCTGGTTATTCACCGCTTGCTGGGTCAGCAGACCCAGACCGCTGCGGCCAAACACGGTTTCGGTGATCAGCGCGCCGGCAATCAGCTCGCCCAGCAGCAGTCCGGCGATGTTCAGCACCGGCAGCAGGGCGTTACCGGTGACGTGCCGCCAGAGGACTGCGGTCTCGCTCAGCCCTTTGGCCCGCGCCACCGCCACAAACGGCTGAGCAGCCACCTGATCCAGACTGCGCATCAGGATCTGCGCCAGCGGGGCGGAGATGGGAATGGCGACGGTGACAATCGGCAGAATTAGTCCCTGCAGCGGGGTCGGGTTAATCACCGGGATCAGCCGCAGCTGGAACGAGAACAGCTGGATTAAGGCAATCCCCAGCCAGAAGGTCGGCAGGGAGATAAACAGCACCGGCAGGGACTGGATGGCGTTGCTCAGCCAGCGTAGCCCCGGCAGGCGGGAGGCCAACGCCAGGGAGAAGGCCAGCACCACCGCCAGCGCAAAGGCCGGCAGCGCCAGGCTTAAGGTGTCCGGCAGGTTGGTGGCGATAAGCTCACTCACCGCCACGCCCGCCTGCACCGAGAAGCCAAAATCGCCGCGCAGCATCGCCCCGAGGGTGTGCAGATACTGCTGCCAGAGCGGGCTGTCGGCCCCGTACGCGAGGCGCATCTCTTCGATTTGCGCCGGGCTCAGGCCGAGGTCAGGATTCTGGAACTTGATCAGCACCGCGTCCCCCGGCAGCACCTGGAGCAGCACGAAGGAGAGGGTGAACGCCGCCCAGAGCACCAACAGCCCCAGCCCGGCCCGTCGCAGCAGATAGTGACTCATCGTCGACTCCTTAGTGTTTCTCGATCCACGCGCCGTAGAACGACGGGCGACCGACCGCTTCAAAACTGACCCCTTTCAGCCAGGGCGCACCGGCAAACACCTGCGGCTCTTCGAAGATCGGGATCACGTAGGCGTTATCCAGCAGATAGCGCTGGGCATCGCCGGTGATTTGCAGGCGCTTCTGCGGATCCACTTCGGACGAGATATTCACCAGCAGGTCGTTGAGCTTGTCGTCGCGGAAGCTGTTGACCTTGTCGCTGGAACCGCCTTTTTGCAGCAGGGCGTCACGGTTATTCGGGTAGAACATGCTCTTCACCACGTCCGGGTCGGCGCGGCCCACTTCCGAGACGGTGAGCGGGGTTTTCAGCGGATCGAGGTTGTCGAGAACGTGGCTCCCCGCGTCACCGGCCTTGACGCTCAGGGCGACGCCTACCTGACGCCACTGCTGGGCCACCAGCTGCAACACCTCTTTATTCTGCGGCTGCGGCAGGGATTCATAGATGGTCAGGGCCAGGCGCTGGCCGTCTTTGGCGCGAATGCCGTCGCTGCCCGCTTTCCAGCCCGCTTCATCCAGCAGACTGCTGGCTTTGGCCGGGTCGAAGGTCAGTTTGTCGCTGAGATCAACATAGCCCGCGGCGGAGTCGGCAATCACCGATTTGGCCTGCGGATAGTTCGGCGAGAACAGCGTCTCGACCACCTGCTTCGCGTTGGTTGCGTGCAGCAGCGCCTGACGCACCCGCACGTCGGCCACCAGCGGATTATCCGGGCGGAAGCTGATGCTGTCGTTCACCCCGCGGGTCGGGGCGGCGTAGATGTGGTATCCCTGTTCGGTGGCCTGTTTTTCGTCATAGGCCTGCACCTGGCGGATAAAGTCGGCCTGTCCGGCCAGCAGTGCGCCGACGCGAACGCTGTCTTCCGGGGTCACCAGATAGGTGATGCCATCGAGGTTGGCCGGACCCTGCTGGGCGAGATTTTTCGGCCCCCAAGCGTAGTCTTTACGCGCCTGAAGATTGACTTCTCGGCCCAGCTTTTCGTCTTTCACCACGAACGGGCCGGAGCCGATGATATGGCGCGCATCGCCCAGTTCTTCAAAGTTACGTTGTAACGTGCTCAGGGAGACCAGGCCCGAGCCGATGGTGGCGGTGCCCTGCAGGAAGCCCGGGGACGGCTTTTTAAAGTAGAACTTCACGGTCTGCGGGTCGATCACTTCGCTGCGGTCGTAGTTGTTGATCACTTCCGACACCGGCAGGCGCTGGGCCTTATTGCCTTTGCCATAGGTGTCGAAGTTCTTCGCCACCGCGTTCGCGTCCAGCGGCGTGCCGTCGGAGAAGGTCACGCCGGGGCGGATCTTAAAGGTGTATTCGGTTTTATCGGCGTTGGTGGACCAGCTCTCGGCGATCCACGGCTCCACTTCCAGGGTTTTCGGGTTCTGCCAGGTGAGCTTGTCGGTGATCTGATTGAGGATCCCGCCGTTGGGGTAAAACCCGCCCGCCGGGGGATAGAGGTTGGTGTGCGCCTGTTGCTCCAGATAGACCAGCGTGCCGCCTTTAACCGGGGTATCGGCAGCATAAGCCGCCGTTGTCGCAAGAATAAGCGCCGTCAGCAGCGGCAGGCGAAATGGGGTTTGCATGGTGAATTCCTTTGTTATCTTCTTGTTAGCGTCGAAGGCATCTTCGGGCGGGGCAGAAAAGAAAGGAACCAAGGAATTGAGCTAAGGATTTGCGGAAAGTGGCAATAAAAACACCGCGCCGGTGGAGGCGCGGTTGACAGTCGCTAGACAAATTTCGCCAGCGGATCGGCGGCGGTAAAGGCCGCTGCGCGGTCGGCCGCCGGAGGATAGATCAGCTCGTTGGTGATGGCGATTTTGATTTTCTTCGCCTCATCACGGACGCATTTCACCTTTTGCTCCCAGCCTTCGCTGTAGACCGCGCCCCAGCCGCCCAGATCGAGACAGGTCACGTAGTTCACCTGTCGATAGGGATAGGGAGCCACGTCCAGCAGGCTGGCCGCGGCGTTATGTCCGGCGAATTTGCCCAACTGGATGGCGTGCTGGCAGGTCATCAGCGCCGTGTTGCCGAGATCGTCGGTGCGGGCATGAGCCATATCCCCGGTGGCGTAGACCTCCGGGTGGGCTGGAACCTGCAGGCACTCGTTGACCACCAGGCGCCCCTGGCCGTCGCGCTCGCCCGCAATCTGCTGGCTGAGGGGATGGGCTTTCACTCCTGCCGTCCAGACAACAGTGGCGGCAGGGATGCGTTCACCGTCTTTCAGGGTGACGCCGCGGGCATCGACGGCTTCGATCTGACTGTTAAGACGCCACTCCACGCCCAGTTCATGGCTTGCCTCTTCGATAGCGCGGCGCAGCTCTTCGCTATAGCGCCCGCCAATCACTGCGCCACGTTCAACTACGATAACTTTAGTCTTCGTATCATCCCCGAAACGGGCCCGCAGACGGGCAGGGAGTTCGGTCGCCAGCTCAATGCCGGTGAAACCACCCCCGCACACCACCACAGTGTTACGTTCCGGCGTGGAGGGGCGTGCGGTCAGTGCGTCGAGGTGATTTTCGAAAACCTGGGCGGATTCCAGCTGGTCGATATCAAAGGCAAATTCGGCCAGACCGGCAATAGCCGGGCGGCGGGTCTGGCTGCCTGTGGCCACGATAAGACGATCGTAGGCGGCCAGCGTTACGTTGCCATGGCTATCGCGATACCAGACGCTTTTCTGTTTAGCATCAATACGTTCAGCGGAGCCGGCAATAAAGTGAATATTCAGTTCAGCAAAGAGTTCGCTTAACGGGGCGGCATAGTCCGCGACCTGCTCTTCATAAAAGCGCGGGCGGATCCGCAGTTCCGGACGAGGTGCCAGCACGCTGATCTGCAGGTCGTCGCTGCCCGTTAAATCAGCCAGACGCGCGGCGCTCACCGCAGCCCACATACCCGCAAAACCGCTACCCACAATTAAAATTTGCTTCTTCATCTTCGATCCTTTTTCTCATCAGGCTCAGTTGCTGACGTGACTGCAACTATACTTGTCGGAGTTAACTGCGACAACTTCTTTCTGAGTTAAATGGGTGAAGGCTGTGAAAACAGAGGGTTAGCTGGAGCAGGGGATTATGGCTGTCTTTCACTCGTCGAACCCGGCTATAATGACCCGGAATAATAACTTCGGAGTTAAGCATGGCTTTTTACAGTTCCGGTGTGGAGTACGGCATTCATAGCCTGATGACCATGGTGGATGCGAAAGGGAATGACCGCGAGATGAGCGTCAGGGAGATGGCGGCGCTGCAGGGCGTGCCTTACGACTACCTGGGCAAGATCTTCACGCGTCTGTCGCGCGCCGGGCTGGTGAGCAGCACCGAAGGCAAGGGCGGCGGCTTCCGTCTGGCGCGGCCTGCGGAACTGATCACCGTGCTGGATGTGGCCCACGCCATCGACGGCGAGAAGAACATGTTTGAGTGTCGGGAAGTGCGTCAGCGGCTGGCAGTGTTCGACGAAACGCCCCCGGCATGGGTCTGCGACGGGCCCTGCGGCGTGCGTTCGGTAATGGACAGCGCCCAGCAGCGGATGGAAGAGGAGCTGGCGCGGCATACCATCCTCGACCTGGCGCGCAAAATGTACCGTAAGGCACCGGATACCTTTCAGATTGAAGTGCAGGAGTGGATTGCGGATCGGCGCAGTACGTAGGCCCGGCAAGCGCAGCGCCGCCGGGCATTCAACTCAGGAACGGAAATCAATCACCATGCGGCCGCGGATCTGGCCTTGCTCCATCTCTTTGAAGATGGCGTTGATATCGCCCAGCGGACGCAGCGCCACTTTCGGCACCACTTTGCCTTCGGCGGCAAACTGGAAGGCTTCGGTCAGATCCTGACGGGTGCCGACCAGCGAACCCACCACCTGAATGCCGTCCAGCACCAGACGCGGAATATCCAGGCTCATCGCTTCCGGCGGCAGGCCGACGGCCACCACGCGGCCACCGGCGCGAACGGCATCCACCGCCGAGTTAAAGGCGACTTTTGCTACCGCCGTCACTACCGCAGCGTGGGCACCACCGGTTTTTTCCTGAATGAATTTGGCGGCATCGTCGCTGCGGGAGTTAACGACCAGATCGGCCCCCATGCTTGAGGCCAGCTTCAGCTGTTCATCGTTGACGTCAACGGCGATCACTTTGGCGTTAAAGACGTTTTTGGCGTACTGCAGCGCCAGGTTACCGAGCCCGCCGAGGCCATAAATGGCAATCCACTGACCGGGTTTGATCTCCGAGACCTTCACCGCTTTATAGGTGGTCACCCCGGCGCAGGTGATGCTGCTCGCGGCGGCGGATTCCAGCCCGTCCGGCACTTTTACCGCATAATCGGCGGTGACGATGCACTCTTCTGCCATCCCGCCGTCCACGGAATAGCCGGCGTTTTTCACGGTACGGCACAGGGTTTCGTTGCCGGAGTTACAGTATTCGCAGTGGCCGCAGCCTTCGAAGAACCACGCTACGCTTGCGCGATCGCCTGGTTTCAGCGAGGTCACGCCCGGCCCAACCTCTTTGACGACCCCGATGCCTTCATGGCCGAGAATCACCCCGGTCTTATCGCCAAAATCGCCGTTCTTAACGTGAAGATCGGTGTGGCAAACGCCACAGCACTCCATCTTCAGCAGCGCTTCGCCATGCTTTAGCGGGCGCAGGGTTTTCTCGGTCACTTCTACCTGATGGTCTTTGGTCACGACAGCAGCTTTCATATGTTTCTCCATTTTCATATTGAGGATCTGCGAGGCAGGTATGACGTTAAACAGCGCGACATACTCCTTTAGGATTAATTTTTTTAATGGTTGAGGCAAGGGCTGTGAAACATAATGTCATCATTTAACGGGGATTTAGCGCAACGGTGTTAGCAGAATAAGTAATAACCATAATGAATGGAGGGAGAACATTTCTGCAGTGAAACTGTCATTTTTCTGACATTTCGCAACCGTAAGGTGTGGTCTTCTTAAAAACCGAAGAGTTAACAAGACAATGCATTTGGTAAAAAAACTTCTCGCCGTGAGCGTCCTCCTGTCGGCGTCCGTACAGGCGCAAAATATTCTCGAATTCCCACAGCCTGATAACAACCCGGAAGAGTTTTATGCCGTCACCGAAATTCCGGCAGGCGGGATTATTAAGTATGAAACGGATGCCAAAACCGGCTTTATTATCGCCGACCGCTTCCAGTCGATGCCGGTGGCCTACCCGGCAAACTACGGCTCGCTGACCCAGTCGCTGGCGGGCGATGGCGATCCGCTGGACGTGATCTTCTACACCCGCGCGCCGATGGCCCCGGGTACCCTGATTAAACTGCGCGCGATTGGTGTACTGAAGATGATCGATGGCGGCGAGAAAGACGACAAAATCGTTGCCGTCCCGGCGAGCAAAATTGACCCGACCTATGACGACATCAAAGAGCTGAGCGATCTGCCGAAGATTGAGCAGCAGCGTCTGGAGTCGTTCTTCCGCGTCTACAAACAACTGCCGGAAGGGCGCAAGTCGGTGGAGCTGAACGGCTTTAACGATGCCGCCACCGCGAAGCAGGAAATTAAACAGGCATGGGATGCCTGGAAAACGAATCAGCCGAAGTAAAAAAAATCGCCCGGCGGCGGCTACCCGCCGGGCGATTTCCTACAGCTGCGCCGAAAGCGCGGCAATCTCCGCCTGCCACTGGGCCTGAAGCTGCGGCTTCTGATGTTTAGGCTTACGCAGCCGATCTTCTTCCAGCAATGTCTCCAGCATAATCAACCGCTCCAGCAGATCGTCATGTGCCTCGGGTTCATCACGCCGCGCGGCTTGAACCGGCACAGCACTCTGTCCATTGCCGCCCCGCAGGCGGGCGAACACCGCGTCGGCATCGTGCCATTCGCTGAGCTGGCCATGTTCTATCAGCCAGAAGCGGTTGCAGCTCTGGCTGATGAGCTGTCGGTCATGGCTGACCAGCAGCACGCCACCCTCGAACTGTTGTAGCGTATCAGCCAGCGCCTCTTTGCCTTCCATGTCCAGATGGTTGGTCGGCTCGTCGAGCATCAGCAGGCTAAAGCGGGCCAGGGTCAGACCAATAAACAGCAGCCGTGAACGTTCCCCGCCGCTGAGGGTACTGACCTTTTGCCCGTGCCGGGCCCAGGCGAAGCCGGCAGAGATCAGCGCCATCTTGCGATCCTGCGGGTTGGGCGCGAACGGCTCCAGGGCCTCGATCAGGGTGGCGTCATCCGCAAGCTGGCGCAGGGTCTGGTCGTAATAGCCCATTGCCACACGGGGGTGGATCTTTAACCCGGAATGCGTTTCGCCGACGGTAAACTGCTGCCAGACAAGCCGCATCAGGGAGGATTTGCCGCAGCCGTTGCGCCCGACAATCGCCACCCGATCGCCACTTTTGAGCCGGACGTTTTCTGCCGAGAACAACGCCGGCAGGCCCGGTGCAGGTGGCACGTCGAGGGCGTCGATCTCCAGTAGCCGGTCGGCCCGCAGCGCGTCGCCGCACAGAGTTAAGGTCCACGGAGTGCCGGAGGTCAGCGCCGTCTGGCTCTCCTTTAAACGCTCCACCTGACGTTCCATCTGCTTGGCTTTGCGGGCCAGATCCTCGTTATCGTAAACCTTGCCCCAGGTCGCCAGCCGTTTGGCGCTGGCGGTGACCCGGTCAATCTCCTTTTGCTCGGCTTTACGGCGCAGGGCATCGCTTTCGTCCTTCTCCGCCAGGGCCTGACGCGCCCGGGTGCAGGGAAGGGCGAAGTAGTGCAGCGTTTTGTCACGCAGGATCCAGCTGCCGTTGGTGACGGCATCCAGTAACTGCCGGTCGTGCGACACCAGCACAAAGCTGCCGGACCAGGTCTGTAAGAACTGCTCCAGCCACAGCAGCGTCGGCAGGTCGAGGTGGTTGCTGGGTTCATCCAGCAGCAGCAGATCCGGCTCATGAATCAGCGCCCGCGCCAGCAGCAGGCGCGTGTGCTGCCCGCCGCTGAGGGTGGCCGATTGCAGGGCGGTGTCCTGCGGGGTAAAGCCCATGCTTGCCAGCAATGTTTCTGCCCGCCAGCGCAGGCTTTCGCGCTCGGCTACCGGCAGCTGCGCCAGCACCGCGTCGATCATGGTCAGCGGATAAACCGATTCCGGAAGATGTTGCTCCACCCGTGCCATCAGGCAGTGCCCGGCCAGCGCGACCGTCCCGGAGAGGGGCGTGTCTGTGCCGTCGAGGATCTTCAGCAGGGTACTTTTGCCGCAGCCGTTATCGCCCAGCAGACCAATGCGGTCGCCTTTCTTCAGGCTAAAGGTGAGGTCGTTGAACAGCGTGTCAAAGGCGGTATCAACACGGAGAGAAAGTGCAGTCAGTAATGTGCTCATTTGCTTACTCAAGAGTTACAGGCATGAAAATGCCTCGTCATACATCGCTGACGATAACCCGGTAAGCCCGAGAGAAGGGATTCAGTCTTAGGTGTCTTCGCTCAAGCCGAAGTTATCGCAGCACGAAACCGATAACGCTTGAGCAGGTGCGATCACCAAGGTGAAGTGAAATATCAAAGATTTCACAGCACAGCATAATTAGCCTCCTTTTATATTCAGTGGGTTGATGAATGAAAGGAGTGTAGCGGGGTTTGGTATGGTGGGCAAGGGGGCGCGGAGGTAGAAGCAAAATGGCGACCTTTGGTTGCCATTTTTAGTGTTTGCTCCCTCTCCCTGTGGGAGAGGGTTGGGGTGAGGGCATCAGGCCGCACCGAGGGTTTCGAGGAATATGGTTGCATTTTAAAACCATTCAACCTAATCTTTAATTGGTTTTAATTTAAAACCTATTTAAGGAAGCTGACCGCATGAATGAGCACCTGAACGCGCGTATATCACCCAGCCTGGTGTGGCTCTTCGCCATCGCCAGCGGCCTGAGCGTGGCGAATGTCTATTATGCTCAACCGCTGCTCGACGCCCTGGCGCAGGATTTTGGCATCAGCCAGGCGGCGGTGGGGGGCGTCATCACTGCTACCCAGACAGGCTGCGCGCTGGCGCTGCTGTTTCTGGTCCCGCTGGGCGATCGGGTGGATCGCCGTCGGTTGATGGCGATGCAGATGCTGGCCCTGATCGTCGCCCTGACTGCGGTAGGGATGGCGCAATCAGCGCCGGTGTTGCTGGCCGGCATGCTCGCCGTCGGGCTGCTCGGTACGGCGATGACCCAGGGGCTGATCGCCTATGCGGCCAGCGCTGCGGCTCCTCATGAACAGGGGCGGGTGGTGGGAACGGCGCAGGGTGGGGTCTTCATCGGGCTGCTGCTGGCGCGGGTCTTTGCCGGGGGCGTCAGTGACCTGGCGGGCTGGCGCGGGGTCTACTTCTGCGCCGCGCTTCTGATGCTGGCGATTGCGATCCCGCTGTGGCGACGGCTGCCGGTTCTGCCTTCGGCCTCCCGCCCACTGAGTTATCCCCGGCTGCTGGTTTCGATGCTGACGCTGCTGCGTGATGAAAAGGTGCTACAGGTGAGAGGCATACTGGCGCTGCTGATGTTTGCTGCCTTCAATATTTTCTGGAGCGCGTTAGTACTGCCCCTGAGCGCGCCGCCGTACAGTTTTTCGCACACCGCTATTGGCGCGTTCGGACTGGCAGGCGTGGTCGGCGCGCTGGCCGCCGCCCGGGCCGGGCAGTGGGCCGACCGGGGATATGCCCGGCGCACCAGCGGGATGGCGCTCCTGGCGCTGCTGCTCGCCTGGTGGCCGCTGTCGTTGATGGAGGTGTCGCTCTGGGCGCTGGTGATGGGAATCGTACTGCTGGATCTGGGCGGTCAGGCGCTGCATGTCACCAACCAGAGCCTGATTTTTCGCACCCGCCCGGACGCTCACAGCCGCCTGGTGGGACTCTACATGCTGTTTTATGCCGTCGGCAGCGGGCTGGGGGCCATCGGCACGACCGTCACTTATGCTCACTTTGGCTGGCAGGGGGTGTGCATGCTGGGGGCGTTGGTTAGCCTGCTGGCACTGGTATTCTGGTGGGTGACGCAGCGCCAACTCACAGAAACCCTGGATGGCGCCACTGAACGCAGGTGAATTCCCGGCCATACTGGCGTAAAATTAGCTTTTTGCCACAGGTAACTTCAGCAATGGCTCTGATCCCGAAAAACTATGCGCGGCTGGAAAGCGGCTACCGCGAGAAAGCATTAAAAATCTATCCGTGGGTATGCGGACGTTGTTCGCGAGAGTTCGTTTATTCGAACCTGCGTGAATTAACGGTTCACCATATCGATCACGACCATACCAACAACCCGGAAGATGGCAGTAACTGGGAGTTGTTGTGTCTGTTTTGCCACGATCACGAGCATTCCAAATACACGGAAGCGGATCTGTACGGCACCACCGTGGTCGCCGGTGAAGACGCGCAAAAAGACGTAGGCGCGGCGACCTACAATCCGTTTGCCGATTTACAGGCGATGTTGAATAAGAAGAAGTAGATCGCGGTCGAAACGCCGGGTGGCGCTGCGCTTACCCGGCCTACGAAAAAATAATGTGCCGGTATTGCCGATTATTCTCTTTATTTTTTCGGAACGTCAGTATGGCTAAAATAAATTTGCTTATTGATACTGATCGTGCATTAATAAAATCTTTGGTTCGAAATGCAAACGAACGTAAAATTTTACTAAGTAGTTCTCATAACCTGGCGCTATCGCTGATATCCCCTCCCTTTGAGCCCAGACGTTTAATACATTACGTTTATTATGAACGCTAACCTCTATTGATGCTCAACAGGAGTCAGTATGTCCGCAAGAATGACAGGCCTGGTAAAGTGGTTTAAAGAAGACAAAGGTTTTGGTTTTATCTCCCCGCTGGATGGCAGTAAAGACGTTGCAGTACATTTTTCTGCGCTGGAAGGTGATAACTTTAAAACGCTTTTTGAGGGGCAAAAAGTTGAATTTTCTATCCGCAGTGGGGACACAAGGCCTACTGCTACCAGTGTAATTCTTTGCGACTGATAAGCAGAGTTGCAGGTCTGTGATAGCGATCAAACGTGAGTTATATTGCCAAATGTGCCGATAACCGAACGAATGTATCCGGAACATTTGGCAATTGCTGACTTTTTAAGTTCGCTGTGTGGATTTAAATAAGGTACTGCAGTATGGGCAGACAAGTTGAGCCCCTTTCTGTACGCGGCTAAAGCTATGCTCTGAATCTTTTGAACAGCCTGGGCATGGGCATTTTACTAAGTAATTACGACGGGCTTGCGTGTTTTTACGTCCGGACATAGGCATCTCCTGATTTAAGGGATTGCCACCATACACGCTTAATCTTCCTGATGCTTGTATTTATTTTTTTTGCACGGGACTTTTCGGTCATTTAGCCATCCGGGTGGTTAAGTGGTTAAAGTAAAAAACATAAACATTGCATAATTAATTTTCGTGTGTCTTAATGACTCATCGGTTTGGAATACAGACCTTATGAAAGCAGTTTTAGTAAAGCAGTCCTCAGTTCAAGTGTTATCACCAGATACCCTTCTTCATGAGCCTCCTTCTATAGTGCCCAATAAGTCACTCTAAAAATACAGGCCATCATCGCTGCGTTTACGTGGTTCATCAATTAAGGAAGTATTTATGTCTAACAAAATGACTGGCTTAGTAAAATGGTTTAACGCTGACAAAGGTTTTGGTTTTATCACTCCAGACGACGGCAGCAAGGATGTATTCGTGCATTTTTCTGCAATTCAGAGCGATAATTTCAAGACCCTTGATGAAGGCCAGAAAGTGTCTTTCACTATTGAAAGTGGTGCGAAAGGCCCTGCAGCCGGAAACGTAACAGCGCTTTAATTTGCGCTCATTATCAGCTGCGCTCACCATCGCGATGAAGACAACAGTCTGATCAGCTAAGCGCAACGGATAATAAAAAAACCCGCCATGAGCGGGTTTTTTATTTTATATCGACGTTCTACGGTAGCTCCGGTATTCCGGCTGCCAGAAGTTCTCGTCAATCGCCTGCTGCAACGCATCGGCAGAAGTCTTCACCGCAACCCCTTGCTGCTGCGCCATCTTGCCCACGGCAAAGGCAATTGCCTTCGACACCACGTGGATATCCTTCAGCTCCGGCAGGACCAGACCCTCACCGTTGTTGACCAACGGTGAGTGCTTGGCCAGCGTTTCGCTGGCGGACATCAGCATCTCATCGGTAATGCGCGAGGCGCCTGAGGCGATCACCCCGAGGCCGATCCCCGGGAAGATATAGGAGTTGTTGCACTGGGCAATCGGGTAGGTTTTATCCTTCCACACCACCGGGGCAAACGGGCTGCCGGTGGCAACCAGCGCACTGCCTTCGGTCCAGGCGATGATGTCCTGCGGGGTGGCTTCCACGCGGGAGGTCGGGTTCGACAGCGGCATCACGATTGGGCGTGCGCAGTATTTATGCATCTCGCGGATGATCTCTTCGGTGAACAGCCCGGTCTGCCCGGAGACGCCGATCAGAATATCCGGCTTGACGTTGCGCACCACGTCCAGCAGGGAGAGCACTTCGTTGTCGGTATCCCAGTTTTTCAGGTTCTCGCGCTTTTGCACCAGTTTGGTCTGGAACGGCAGCAGGTTTGGCATAGCATCGGTCAACAGGCCGAAACGGTCCACCATAAAGACGCGCGAGCGGGCCAGCTCTTCGCTTAAGCCTTCACGCTGGGTCTGGGCGATGATCTGCTCGGCAATGCCGCACCCGGCGGAACCGGCCCCGAGGAAGACGATCTTCTGATAGCTTAACTGGTTGCCCGCCGCGCGGCTGGCGGCAATCAGGGTGCCGACAGTCACCGCCGCGGTGCCCTGAATATCGTCGTTAAAGGAGCAGATTTCATCCCGATAGCGATTCAGCAGCGGCATGGCGTTTTTCTGCGCGAAATCTTCAAACTGCAACAGCACGTCCGGCCAGCGATGCTTAACCGCCTGGATAAAGTCATCCACGAACTGGTAATACTCTTCGTCGGTAATGCGCGGGTGACGCCATCCCATATACAGCGGGTCGTTGAGCAGCTGCTGGTTGTTGGTGCCGACATCCAGCACCACCGGCAGGGTGTAAGCCGGGCTGATGCCGCCGCAGGCGGTGTAGAGCGATAGCTTGCCGATCGGAATGCCCATCCCGCCGATCCCCTGGTCACCCAGGCCGAGAATACGTTCCCCATCGGTCACCACGATCACCTTGATGTTGTGGTTCGACACGTTCTGCAGAATGTCATCCATGTTGTGACGGTTCTGATACGAGATAAACACGCCGCGTGAGCGACGGTAAATTTCGGAGAAGCGTTCGCAGGCGGCACCGACGGTCGGGGTGTAGATCACCGGCATCATCTCGTCGAGATGGTTTTGTACTAATCGATAGAAGAGGGTTTCGTTGGTGTCCTGGATATTGCGCAGGTAAATGTGCTTATCGATTTCGGTTTTAAAACCCTGGTACTGGATCCACGCGCGCTCGGCCTGTTCTTCGATGGTTTCGACCACTTCCGGCAGCAGGCCCAGCAGGTTGAAGTTGCTGCGCTCTTCCATGCTGAAGGCGCTGCCCTTGTTCAGCAGGGGAAACTCCAGCAGAACCGGTCCGGCGTAAGGGATGTAAAGGGAACGATGTCGGGTTGCTTTGTTGTCCATGTCACTCACTTAATTTTGGGAAATCCGTCCCTGGCACTGGTGTTGATCATTGTCGCTGTCGTGCCCGCAGGGGATGTCAGGCGGCTAGTATAAAGGAGGTGAATGTTAAAAACCGCAACATACAAACAAAAACACCATCGGTTTTGCCGATGGTGTCGGGGATCGTTGAGCGAACTTACTTAGGTTCGTGGCGTTTTCTGCCGGTGGCGTGGGTGACCTGCGTTTCGCTGTCGCCCTCAATCACCACTTTACGCTGGTTAGAGAGTTTGTAGTTCAGTCCCAGGATATGGCGTGCCTGACGGTTCGATTTCATAGTAACTCCTCATTCCTGTTGATAGTGATAAGGCGAACGAAATGTAACCCCTAAGGTTGCAGATCCAGCATAGCAGGTTTTCAGAAACTGGCGTGCTGACCGCTGACGACGTAGTTAATGGTCTGCTGGTAGATGTCACTGAGGATGTCATTGTCTGAGGCTTCAACCCACTTGGTGAGTTCCATCAAAATGTCATCTTCGGTGACAGCGCCCAGTTCTGCGCGTAAACCCTGTGCAATTGCATTGACCAGCTCCGGCTGTGCGGATGGTGTGGTTGCTGAAGTATAAGTAAACATAGTGCCTCCGTGTCGTTTTCTATTTAATGTTCCGGTTCGCAATGACGTAATGCACATTCAGAATGGCAAACTTTTTAATCACTGTGACTAAGACTCGTCCTGGAAATAAAAATATCATAATCACCGCAATTCCATGAATATATTATGGCTTCCAGCGACGAACGTTTGTGTATTTTTCATAAGGCATAGGCGAGGGCCAGGATATCAATTCAATCACGCTGCCCCAGGGTGTTTTACCGTAGCAAAAGGCGTTGCCTTCTCCCTGTTCCGCCGGGAAGGAGAGCGGTTTAGGCTCGGTAAACATCTCGCCACCCGCCGCCGTAAAGCGGGCTATCGCCTGTGCAAAATCATCGACATACAAGGCAAAATGCTGCAGGCCAAAATCGCTTGCGCTTGCCGGGGGTTGCTGCGCCGGGCCGTGCATCTCGAACAGCTCAATTCCCGGCCCGTGGGGCATCGCCAGCATGCGAATGGCGCGGACTTCGGTGCCGGGGAATAAGCGCAACGTCTTCTGTTGGGCATCGGGATCGATATTTCCGTCACCGGGTTCGACGGAACGATATATTTCTTTCGCATTAAAGGCCTGCTCAAAAAATAGCGTGGCCTGATTAATATCCGGGACGGTAATACCGATGTGGTCGATACCTCTGATAGGTGAATTCATTCTTTGCTCCTTTTAAAAAATTAAAATATAGCAGATGAATAACTGCGCAATGGCATGAGACTGTTCCGTCTTTGCGGCAAAGCCCGATCCCTCTTCTATACTTAACCCCTTGTAAGCCAAAAGGAGAACACACTATGACAATTCACAAACACGGTTCGGCACACTGGTCTGGCGATATCAAACGCGGCAAAGGGACGGTTTCCACCGAAAGCGGCGTCCTTAATCAGCAACCTTACGGCTTTAATACCCGCTTTGAAGGGGAAAAGGGCACCAACCCGGAAGAGCTGATTGGCGCAGCACATGCGGCCTGCTTCTCGATGGCGCTGTCGCTGATGCTGGGCGAGTCTGGTTACACTGCCGATTCCATCGACACTACCGCGGATGTGTCGCTGGACAAAACCGACAGCGGCTTTGCCATCAGCAAAATTGCATTACAGAGTAAAGTCACCGTGCCGGGCATTGACCCGCAGCAGTTCGACGGCATCATTCAGAAAGCCAAAGCCGGGTGTCCGGTATCGCAGGTGCTGAAAGCTGAAATCACCCTCGACTATATCCTGAATTGATGCCTCCGCCGGGCGTTGCGCCCGGCTATCCCTTCACCGCCTCCGGAAAGACCTCTGCCAGCCACGCGATAAATACCCTCAAACGCTGCGTGACATGCCGATTTTGCGGATACACCACGTAAAACGGATAGTGCGGCGGCCGCCATTTCGCCAGAATTTCCACCAGCGAACCCGTCTTAATCAGCCCTCCGGCAGAGTAGCGAAAGGTCTGGATAATCCCTATTCCGGCAACCGCCGCCGCCAGATGGGCATTGCTCTCGTTAACCCCGATATGGTGTCGCAGGCTGATGTCGCGAACCTCATCGTCGTGGGTAAAGCGAAACGGCACCGCGCGGCCGCTCACCGGCGACAGATAGCTCACCAGCTTATGACCATTGCGCAGTTCTTCCGGGTAGGCGGGGATCCCGTGCTGCTTGAGGTAGCCCGGGGTGGCGCAGGTCACCATCTCCGCGTTGCCGATATGGCGGGCAATAAGGGAGGAGTCCACCAGCGCACCGCCGCGGATCACGCAGTCCACGTTGCCGCTGATTAAATCCACTGGCCGGTCGGCCACCCCCAGGTCGATGCGGATGTCGGGGTAACGATGCATAAAATTCGGCAGCAGTGGGATCAGCACGTCCCGCGCCGTCGAGCCACCCACATCGATCCGCAAATGTCCCTGCGGCTGCTGCTTCACCGCGCTAAACGAGGTGTCGATATCTTCAATATCAATCAGCACCCGCCGGGCCTTTTCATAATAGTCCTGTCCCTCCGGCGTTGGCGTCACTCGCCGGGTGGTGCGCTGCAACAGTCGCACGCCCAGATGCGCCTCCAGCGCTTTTACCAGCTTGCTGAGGGTAGCGATGGGCATGTTCAGCGAGTCTGCCGCCCGGGTAAAGCTGCCGGTTTCCACCACGCGTGTAAAGGCGCGCATTGCCATTAACTGATCCATAGAACAGGCTCGTCGAAACGGGGATTATTTCCCCAGAGAAAAAGTGATTTCCATTTTTGCTGATTTTTCCCTAATCCCGCAAGCGGTAGAGTGCCTTCACACCCACACCACATAAGGTAAATCACATGAACTCAGCATTAACAGGTAAAGTCGCACTCGTCACCGGGGGTACCAGCGGCATTGGACTGGCAACGGCAAAAGAGCTGTCCGCTCAGGGGGCGAAGGTCTACATCACCGGTCGCCGTCAGGCAGAACTGGACAACGCTGTCGCCAGCCTGGGCGGGCAGGTGATCGGTATTCGCGCCGATGCCTCACACCTTGACGATCTCGATACGGTGTATGCCCAGATCGCTGAACAGTCCGGAAGGCTGGACGTGCTGTTCGCCAACGCCGGTGGCGGCGATATGCTGCCGCTGGGGGCCATCACCGAAGAACACTTCGACCGCATCTTCGCCACCAACGTGCGCGGCGTGCTCTTTACCGTGCAGAAGGCGCTGCCGCTGCTGGCTTCCGGTTCGTCGGTGATCCTTACCGGCTCGACCGTCTCGGTTAAAGGCACCGCCAACTTCAGCGTCTACAGCGCCAGCAAGGCGGCAGTGAGAAACTTTGCCCGCTCCTGGGCGCTGGATTTGCAGGGGCGAGGGATCCGCGTCAACGTGGTCAGCCCTGGCCCGATCAAAACGCCAGGGCTGGGCGAGCTGGTGCCGGAAGATCAGCGTCAGGGGCTGTTTGACGCTTTAGCCGCAACGGTGCCGCTGGGCCGCATTGGCGAACCTGTCGAGGTGGCTAAAGCGGTGGCGTTCCTTGCCTCCGATGCTGCCAGCTTTATCAACGCCGCCGAGCTGTTCGTGGATGGCGGGATGGCGCAGATTTAACGCTGATAAAGTAGGGTGAGATTGCCGCCCAGGCGGCGATCCTTTAATGGCCGGCTGGAGACCAGGCGTGACAGTGTCATCGGGCTGCATTGATGCAGGGCGCACCAGGGTTCCAGCCACTCCAGATGCTCCTCGTTTTGTTGCAAAACATACCCCGCCAGCCGTGCCAGCGCGCCATTATTCTCCTGCGTCACATCGACCTCATTCGCGTCGGCGAAACTGGCGATCATCACCAGCGGCTGCAGGGCGTAGTTGTGATAGGCCAGCGCCCGTACGCCGCGACGCTGTTCGTTGGCCAGCGTGCCGTCTGCGGCTATCTGCCCGGCGGCGATGCGGTACTCTTTTAGAGACCAGTTGAACAAATCCCGTCGGTCAAGGGCCACGGCGCTGGCCATCACCGCCCAGGCCGCCCAGTAGCTGTGATTATTGGTGCTTTTCAGCGGCAGACCGTCCCACTCCTGTATGACCCGATCCGCCAGCTGGCCCAGCCAGCGTTCGGTGGTCTGTTGTCCGGCAAGGGACGTCCCCGGGGTAAACTTCAACTCCAGCCAGCTGCTGGCCAGGGTTGCCAGCGCCCATTTGCGCATCGCGCGCCCGGTATGGCTGGTCTCCCCGGAGAGCAGCGCGTCTGCTTCGGCCCAGGCCGCGTAGCCGCTGAGAATACACGTCAAAGTATGCGGATCCCCGCTCTGTTTATAGCGCCAGACCATCTCCGAGATCCCGCGTTCAAAGCCGACGATGGGTTTAGACGCGTCGCGAAACGCCTGTTCCGCCTGCGGGTTGAGGGTGGCGCGGGCGCTATCCGACCCCTCATATTTACTGCGTAAGGTCAGCGGGGCGGTGAAGGGAGCGGGCAGGGGAACACAGCCGCCCGATTCAGTGTGCGGGAGCGGTCGGGTAAAACCCGCGGGCGGCACCAGCGGAGCGGCCAGCGCGTAAAGGGGGAAAAAGAGCAGCAGCCGCAAAGTACCTTTCACATACCTCTCCGCAGAATTAAATATTCATATTGGTTATTTTTGAGCCGAATCGCGTGATTCCGGATATATTGCCTTAATACTATTAGTCGATAAATGTAAATTATGTTAAACACTAACTTATAAAGCCTAACAATCTATCGAGAACAATGACTGTGCTTACTACACTCATTTACAGAAGCCAGTTAAATTCATCCTGGAAATCTTTATCCCTGATTTCACTGGTTGAAAAGGCCAAACACAGCAATGCTGCCCTGGATGTGACGGGTATTTTGCTGTTTAACGGCGTCGATTTTCTGCAAATCCTTGAAGGATCTGAAGAGGTTATTGAGACGTTGTTTGTGAAGATCCGCCAGGACACGCGCCATGACAGCGTGGTAGAGCTGATGCGCGATTACGGCCCGCGGCGACGCTTCGAGAACGTTGGCATGCTGCTGTTCGATCTGCGTATCGATACACCGAAATCGGTGCGTTCTTCCGTGTTGCGCTACAGCAAGCTGGATAATTATCTGGCGGCGGAAGATCGGGTATTCAAATTTATTCAGACGTTTATTCACCAGCAGAAAAAAGCGCCGGGGGTGTCCAGCTTTCGACCGGATAAGTGGAAGCTGGCCCCGGAGCATGCGCCTTTTGGTAAAGCCATCGACGGGCTGATTGATAATCAGGTCTGTCAGTTTGCCCTGCAGCCGATCGTCGAACCCACCGAGGGGAAAATCTCCTCGCTCGAGGCGCTGATCCGCAGCAATGACGGCGGGAGCCCGGAGCGGTTTTTTAACGCCATCGATCAGGACAAAGTGTATGAAGTCGATCTGCTGACCAAATCCTACGCCTTTGCGCTGGCGGAAAAGATCGGCATTGGCGACCATAAAATCGCCATTAACCTGCTGCCGATGTCGCTGGTCAATGTACCGGGTGCCGTCGAGTATCTGATGGACCAGATCCTCATCCACGGCCTGCAGCCGGAGCAGGTGATTATTGAAGTCACCGAAAACGAAATGATCTCCGGCTTGAACCAGTTCATCAGCGCCATCAAGCAGTTAAGGGCGGCGGGAATAGGTCTGGCGATTGATGATTTTGGCTCTGGCTATGCCGGGCTGTCGCTGCTGACCCGTTTTCAGCCGGATAAACTGAAAATCGATCGTGAGATTGTCAGCAATATCCACTTAAGCGGCCCGAAACAGGCGATTGTGAAGTCGATCATCAGCTGCTGCACCGACATGGAGATTGCGCTGGTGGCCGAGGGCATCGAGAAGATCGAAGAGTGGTGCTGGCTGGAGTCGGCAGGGATTAAGCGTTTTCAGGGATTTTTATTCGCCCGGCCAAAATTAAACGGCGTGGGTGAAATTCACTGGCCGCAATATACTAATGCTGCTTATTTAAGCGATTAACTCTCCCGCAAATAATTAGCCGTAAAATAGATAAAAATTTTCCATCTATGGCAGGGCTGAAAATATAAGGCCCTGTCGTGCAATATGATGATTTAAATAACTATTAATGCTGTTATTGTTATCTTCATAAATAAATAACTTTAATTCAATATTAAGAGACCGGTGCCGATAATACCTCAGACCGTTTTATATCTGAGGTAGTTATGTCGTTGAAAAAGTCATCCCTTGCCATTCTGCTCGCCTTACTGTTTTTCTTTGTTGCCAGTGCCGCAACCAATGTCTGGCTGGCTATCAAAAGTAATAATTCACTGGATAACGTCAATAAAGAGATTCAGGTGGTGTTATCCATTATCGATCCGATTAACCACAGCCGTACCCTGCGCGTGCGGGTTATGGAGTACATGAAGCAGGTAGAGAGCGGGGACACTGCCGGTATCGCCGAGAAACTGGACTCGGTGAAGCTGGCGCTGACCAAAGCCGATGGCGCATTCGCCGCCTTCAATGCTGCACCGCGTCTGGCGGATGAAGCCCCGTTAGTGAAGGACTACGGCGACGCCTGGCTGGCCTACCGTAATGAAGGGCTGGAGCCATTGATTGCCGCGGCCTCGGCGCACGACGCGGCAAAATTTGATGCCCTGATCCCGCAGATCTCCCGCCTCGACCGTCAGTATGAGATCGTCCTCGACCAGGTGCTCTCCGTACACCAGAAATACGCGAAGCAACTCAACGAAGATGCGCGTTCGCACTTTGCCTCCGGCTTGATCATTATTGCCGCTTTTGCCGCGCTGTTTGTGGTGGTGATTATCGGGGTGAGCGTCCTGATGAAGCGGTTTGTCTTTGCCCCAATTAACCTGGCGCGTGAACACTGCAGCCAGATTGCCGCCGGTCAGTTGACGGAAGCGGTGCCGCAGAAGGCGGGCTCGAACAACGAAATCGATCTGCTGATGGGCTCGATGGAGCAGATGCGTCTGGCCCTGCTGGAAACGATTTCTCAGGTGCGCGAAGCCTGTCGTACCGTCAATTACGCCTCGCAGGAGATTGCCTCTGGCAACATTGACCTGGCCTCACGTACCGAGCAGCAAGCCTCGGCCCTGACGGAAACCGCCGCCAGTATGGAGCAACTGAGCGCCACCGTCGCCAATAACACCGACAACGTGCATCAGGCCGGTAAGCTGGTGCAGGATGCGGTGAATAATGCTCGTACCGGTGAGGCGGTGACCCGCGAAGTGATCGAAACCATGAACACGATCGCCGCCAACTCCCAGCGTATCGAAGATATTACCAGCGTCATCAACAGCATCGCCTTCCAGACCAATATCCTGGCGCTGAACGCCGCGGTTGAAGCCGCACGCGCCGGCACCCAGGGGCGCGGTTTTGCGGTGGTGGCAACCGAAGTACGTACCCTGGCGCAGAAGAGTGCCGTGGCGGCGAAGGATATCGAAAACCTGATCGCCCAGTCGGTTACCAGCGTGAAAAGCGGTTCGCAGCTGGTGAATCGTTCAGGGGAGGTGATTCATGCCATTATCAACTCGGTCAATAAAGTGAACGCGTTGATGGAGCAGATCTCGGTGGCCTCGGAAGAGCAGAGCCGTGGTATCGGCCAGGTCGGCCAGGCCGTGACCGAGATGGACGGCGTCACCCAGCAAAACGCCGCCCTGGTACAGGAGTCTGCGGCCGCAGCCGCCTCGCTGGAAGAGCAGGCAAAACACCTGACCCAAAGCATCTCCAGCTTCAGACTGCCGGAACCGGCATAACCCACCAGGCCGGGTAAGGCGTAGCCGCCACCCGGCAATATCCCCCACACCCTTCGCAGTGACCCATCTCACATTATTTTTCCTGGTCTATGCTTGATGTTCATGCGCTGCATCACGTCAGCGCATTTTCTCTTTTTCCCTCTGCTTCGCGATAAACGCCAGGCAACCCGAGGATCATGGGTCAAACGAGGTGGTGGAATGACTGCTAAATCTATTAGGTATTGGGGTTGTGAATACAGCGATGCGAACAGCGTTCGCTTTCATCTGTGGGCCAGCGGTCAGCAGCACATCGCCCTGCGCCTGAACGACGAAACACTGCCGATGCACCCGACCGGTGACGGCGGATTTGAACTGACGGTTAACCACGTTGCCCCCGGTTCAGCGTACAGCTTTATCCTGCCCGACGGCACCGCGGTGCCCGATCCGGCCTCCCGCGCCCAGCAAGGTGATGTCAACGGCCCGTCACTGGTCTGCGATCCTCACAGCTATGTCTGGCGCAACACCCACTGGCAGGGCCGCCCCTGGGAAGAGAGCGTGGTCTACGAGTTGCATATCGGGACCTTTACCCCAGAGGGCACCTTCCGCGCGGCCGCCGACAAACTGCCGTATCTGGCCTCGCTCGGCATCACCATGATCGAGCTGATGCCGCTCTCCCAGTCCGGGGGTAATCGCGGCTGGGGGTACGACGGCGTGCTGCTTTACGCCCCGCACAGTGCCTACGGCACGCCGGACGAGCTGAAAGCCTTTGTCGATACGGCCCACGGTCTGGGGCTGTCGGTGGTGCTGGATATTGTGCTTAACCATTTTGGCCCCGAAGGTAACTATCTGCCGAAGCTGGCCCCGGACTTTTTCCATCCGGAACGCATGACACCGTGGGGGAACGGCATTGCTTACGATCTCGCGCCGGTGCGGCAGTTTATTGTCGAGGCGCCGCTCTACTGGCTTACGGAGTTCCATTTCGATGGCCTGCGCTTTGACGCCATCGACCAGATCGAGGACACCTCCGACACCCACGTGCTGATTGAGATCGCCACCCGCATCCGCGCCGCCATCACCGACCGGCCGGTGCATCTCACCACTGAAGACAGCCGCAACGTGGTGTTTCTCCATCCGCGTGAGGAGGACGGCAGCGTGCCGCTGTTTACCGGGGAGTGGAATGACGATCTGCACAACGCCGTTCATGTGATGGCCAGCGGAGAGACCCACGCCTGGTACCAGGATTTTGCTGAAAAACCAGAAAACTGGGTGGCACGGGCGCTCGCTGAGGGCTTTTCTTATCAGGGGGAACGTTCCCCTCAGACCGGAGAGCCCCGGGGAGTGAAAAGTATCGCTCAACCGCCAGTGGCCTTCGTCGATTTCATCCAGAATCACGATCAGGTAGGTAATCGTGCTCAGGGGGATCGTCTGTTAAGCCTGATTGGGGAAGAACGTACCCGGGTACTGATGGCCACGTTACTGCTGTCTCCGCATATCCCGCTGATGTTTATGGGCGAGGAGTTTGGTGAAACCCAACCGTTCCTGTTCTTTACCGATTTCCACGGGGATCTGGCGCGCGCCGTTCGCGAAGGCCGCGCGAAAGAGTTCAGCGATCACGACGAGACGGTGCCGGATCCCAACGCGCCGGAGACCTTTGCCCGTTCGAAACTGGACTGGAACAAACTCAACCAACCCGACGGCCAGAACTGGCTGCGCTTTACCCAACAGCTGCTGCAACTGCGTCAGCGGGCAATTGTGCCGCTGCTGGCCGGGGCACAGGGCGGTAACGGCAGGGTGCTGAAAACCGCCCCGGGCTGTGTGGTAGTGAGCTGGACATTTACACAGGGCACGCTGACCCTGGCGCTCAATGCGGGTGACCAGGAACAATCGATGCCCGATATCGCCGGTGAAACGCTGTTTGCCTGGCCGGAAGGCCGCACGGAACTGCTCGCGAACACCGTTATTGTACGTTTTGCACAAGGAGAACCGACCTGATGATCCCAACAGCGACCTGGCGTATTCAGTTTCGCAACGGCATGACCTTCGATCGTGCCGCCAGTCTGGTGCCCTATCTGCAACAGCTCGGCATCAGCCATCTGTATGCTTCGCCAATATTTACTGCCGCCCGGGATTCAACGCACGGTTATGACGTTACCGATGCCAACGAGATTGACCCCGCTATCGGCGGCCGCGCCGGATTTGATCGGCTGGTCAGCGCCCTGAAGGCGGCCGGGCTGGGGTTGATCCTCGATATTGTGCCGAACCACATGTCCACTTCGCTGGAAAACGGCTGGTGGCGGGATGTGATTGAGCACGGGGAGAAGAGCCGCTACGCCCGTCATTTCGATATCGACTGGTCCCGTCGGTTGACCCTGCCGTTTCTCGGGGATGACTTCGACGTGGTGCTGGCGAACGGCGAAATCAGCGTTCAGCGCGACCCCAACACCGGTAAACCGGCGCTGGCCTATTTCGATACCTTCTACCCGCTGACCCCTGAAAGTTGGGAAGGGCGCGAAGAGGAGGTGCTGAGCCTGAGCGATCCGGCAGCCATTACCCGACTGCATAACCAGCAGCCGTGGCGGCTCACCAGCTGGCGCGATGCCCCGAACGATCTCTCCTGGCGACGCTTCTTTGAGATCACTGGCCTGGTGGGCGTGCGGGTGGAGGACGACGCGGTGTTTGATGACAGCCACAAGCTGATCCTCGACCTGGTGCGTTCGGGCGCGGTGGACGGGCTGCGCATCGATCACGTAGACGGCCTGGCCGACCCGCGCGCCTACCTGCAGCGTCTGCGCCAGGAGACGGGCCCCGACTGCTATATCACGGTGGAGAAGATCCTCAGTAAAGGCGAGAACCTGCCCAACGACTGGCCGATCTCCGGCACCACCGGCTATGAATTTATCGCCTCGCTGTCTGAAGTGCTGATCGACGACGACAAAATCGACGGCCTGCGCCAGGCCTATGACACAGTGATGGGCCGCCCGGTGGATATGGACGCTGAACTGCGCGACGCGCGGCTGCTGATGGTGGACCGTAACTTCGCCGGGGAGTTTTCCACCTTGCTGAAGCTGGCGGCAAATCTGGCGAAAACCGAAGGCGTAACCCTTGAAGAGGAACCCCTGCGGCTGGCCCTGCGCGAGCTGCTGGTGGCCTTCCCGGTTTACCGCACCTACGGCACCGCGCAGGGGATGTCTGCCGCGGACGTGCGGCTGCTGAACCATGTGGTGTCGACGGTCAGCGCCGATCCCGATGCCATCGCGCTGCTGATGCGCATTCTGACCGGCGAGGTCTCAGAGGCAGCACGCGACACCGCCACGAATTTCCGCACCCGTTTCCAGCAGCTGACCGGCCCGCTGATGGCGAAATCGGTGGAGGACACGCTGTTCTTCCGCCAGCACATGGATCTGGCTCTCAACGAGGTGGGCGCCGAGCCGGTGCCGCGCGCTTTCTCGCTGACGCGGTTCCATACCGAAATGACCGCACGCCGGGAGCGTCAGCCCGATGCGCTCTCCGGCACCTCGACCCACGACACCAAGCGCGGGGAAGATGCCCGCGCCCGGCTTTACAGCCTGACCGAAGCCCCGGAGGTGTGGGCAGAGTGCGTGGCCCGCTGGCAGCAGCTCAACCAGACCCACGTGCGTTTTCTGAACGATGGCACGGCGCCGCGCGCCGCAGACACCTGGATGCTCTATCAGGCGCTGGCGGGCGTCTGGCCGCCGGAGCTGGATCCACAGGATGCGACAGGGCTCAACGCACTGGAGGAGCGTTTCCTGGCCTTTGTCGAGAAGGCGCTGCGCGAGGCCAAACTGCGCACCGACTGGGTGGACAGCAACGAAGCCTATGAGACGGTGGTGCTGGAGTACGCCCGCCATCTGCTGTCGCCGGAGAATCAGGATTTCCTGCAAGACTTCAGCACTTCGCTGCGCCCGTTTATCCGCGCCGGGCTGGTGAACAGCCTGAGCCAGACGGTGATCAAACTCACCGCCCCTGGCGTGCCGGATGTTTATCAGGGCAGTGAGGGGCTCAACTTTAGCCTCGTCGATCCTGATAACCGCCGCGAACCCGATTTTGACCAGCTTCGTCAGCAGTTGGAGACGGCCGATCGGCAAACTGCCACCCGCGAGGCGAGCTGGCTGGACGGGCAACTGAAGCTCTCCGTCACCCGCACGCTGCTCCATCTGCGTCAGCGCAAACCGGCACTGTTCCGTCTGGGCAGCTATATGGCGCTGCTCACCCGCGGCGAGCGGGCGGATAAGGCCATTGCCTTTGCCCGAGTGGATGATGATGACGTGCTGATTGTGGTGGCACCGCGGCTGGCGCTGGCGAAGGCCGCGCAGGCGTTCCCGGTTACCGGTGCGGCCCTGTGGGGCCAGACTGAGGTGGTTCTTCCGCCTGGTCTCGCCGGGCGCAGCTATCAGGACTGTTTCAGCGGCGAAACCCTGGTCTTAGGCGAAAGCCTGCAATTGAGTGATGCACAGGATTGCTGGCGGGTGTTACTGGCCCGCGGTTAATGATTATTACTGTTCGAGGGAGAGACATTATGGCATATGACAAAATCTATGAAATCCAGGCAGGGCAGAGTTACCCGCTGGGGGCGAATTACGATGACAAAGGGGTGAATTTTGCCCTCTTTTCGGCCTGCGCCGAACGCGTTGAGCTGTGTCTGTTTGACCCGAGTGGTAAATCTGAAATTGCCCGCCTGGAGTTACCGGAGTACACCGACGAAGTCTGGCACGGCTATGTCCCGGATCTGAAACCGGGCGCACTGTACGGCTACCGCGTGTATGGCCCTTACGATCCGGAAAACGGGCACCGTTTTAACCCGCATAAGCTGTTGATTGACCCCTATGCGAGGGCGCTGACCGGGGAGCTTATCTGGAACCCCGCCCATTTTGGCTATGAACTGGGGCATGAGGATCTCGATCTCAGCTTTGATACCCGGGACAGCGCACCTTACACCCCGAAATGTCGGGTCATCGACCCACGGGTGTTCGACGGGCAGGACCCGCATCGCCCGGCGGTGCCGTGGTCCAGCACCATTCTGTATGAAACCCACGTGAAGGGCTTCACCCAGCTCAACCCGGCGATCCCGCCTGAACTGCGGGGCACCTTCGAGGGGATGGGGCATAAAGCCACGGTGGATTACATCAAAAGCCTCGGCGTCACCTCCGTTGAGCTGCTGCCGGTGCATGCGTTTCCGGACGATCAGCATCTGCTCGAGCGGGGGCTGAAAAACTTCTGGGGCTACAACACCCTGAACTTCTTCTCTCCGGCGTCGCGCTACGGCGGCCCGAACGGCATTCAGGGGTTCCGCGACATGGTGCGCGCCTTCCACGATGCCGGTATTGAGGTGATCCTCGACGTGGTCTATAACCACACCGCCGAGGGCAACGAACTGGGCCCAACGCTGTCGTTCAAGGGGATCGACAACTTCTCTTACTACCGCACCATTGCTGGCCAGCATCGCTACTACGTGAACGACACCGGCACCGGCAATACGGTAAATACCTCCCACCCACGGGTGCTGCAGATGGTGATGGACTCGCTGCGCTACTGGGCGGAGTCGATGCATATCGACGGCTTCCGCTTTGACCTCGGCACCATCCTCGGGCGCGAGCCGGAAGGGTTCGACCCGCGCGGCGGCTTTTTCGATGCCATGATGCAGGATCCGCTTCTCTCACGGCTGAAACTGATCGGCGAGCCGTGGGATATCGGCCCCGGCGGCTATCAGGTGGGGGGCTTCCCGCCGGGCTGGGGCGAGTGGAACGATAAGTATCGCGACACCGTGCGGGAATACTGGCGTGGGGATAACGTTTCCACCGATTTTGCCGCGCGCCTGCTCGGCTCCGGGGATCTGTATGACCAGCGCGGGCGTCGCCCGTGGGCCAGCATCAACTTTATTACCGCCCACGACGGTTTTACCCTCAACGATCTGGTCTCGTTCAATGAGAAGCACAACGAGGCCAACGGCGAGGATAACAACGATGGCCACAATGATAACCGGTCATCGAATTATGGCGTCGAAGGTCCGACCGACGATGAGCAGATCAACGCCCTGCGCGAACAGCAGAAGCGTAACTTCCTCACCACGCTGCTCTTCTCCCACGGCACGCCGATGCTGCTGGCCGGGGATGAGTTTGGCCGCAGCCAGTTGGGTAATAACAACGGCTACTGTCAGGACAGTGAGATCAGCTGGGTACACTGGGAGAATCTCCCTGAAAGCGCCGAGGCGCTGCGCAACTTTACCCGACATCTGATCAAGCTGCGTGCCAGCCAGCCGCTGCTGCACCGCGAGAGCTGGCGTGACGGGATGGAGATCACCTGGTTCAATGCCGGGGGTGGGCTACAGCTGCCAGAGCACTGGGACGAGGGCACCACGCTGGGGCTCCATCTCACCCGGGCCGATCTGCATGGGCAAAAGGGGATCTGGCAGGAGGTGCTGCTGCTGATCAACCCGTACGAAGGGGCGGTGCCGTTCCGTATCCCGGAGAGCGGTAAAGAGGGCTGGGTGCTGGAGCTGAGTACTGCCGGGGATGAGCATCTGGGGCAGGCGGTGATCCCGGATACTGATTTTCCGCTGCCAGGCCGCAGTATCGTGCTGTTACGGCGGCCATAAACGCGGGGTTACTTGTTAGCCCGCGCTCTTTCCCACGGGCTGGTGGTCTCGTCGTCGGCCTTAGCCGGCGCGGGATCCTCCAGCGAGTCCAGGTACAGGGCTTCGACTTCGGCGCGGGCCCACGGGGTACGCCGCAAAAACTTGAGGCTGGATTTGACGCTGGGATCGCTGTTAAAGCAGTTAATTTTAATCAGCTTTCCCAGCTGCGCCCAGCCGTAGTACGCCACCAGGGCATTAATCTGCATCTCAAGCGTGACGCCATGCAAAGGATCTTTCGAAGGGTGTGCAGTCACAGGCATCCTTTTAATATCTGGCAAGGGGTTGAAAGCGGGGAAGGTTACAAGAAAAGCAGGGGGCCAGCAAGCGCTCTGGAGGGCTCCCGAACCCAAGGAAAACGCCATGTTGATAGCCCAGGTTTCCGATATTCACGCCGCCCCTGACAATGATCATCTGGCCCGCTTTGACCGGGTGCTCGGGTGGCTGGCACAGCTGCAACCGGATGTGCTGGTGCTGTCCGGGGATTTAACCGACGATGGCTGGCTTGAGGGGTATCAACAGATCGCCGCCCGCCTGCGTCAGCAACGTTATCCTTCCATCATACTGCCGGGTAATTCCGACGATCGCCATCTGATGCGTGCGGTGTGGGGAAAGGACACGTGGGCGAAGGACGCCTGGGAGGGCGCGCTGCATGTGGTTTATGAGGCTGGCGGTTTACGTCTGATGGGGCTCGATTCAACGGTAGAAGGACAGGATTATGGCTCCGTGACGGACCATCTGGGCTGGCTGGAGAACCAGTTCAACCGGGCAGATGCAATGCCGTCGCTACTGTTCCTGCATCATCATGTCTTTGCCTCCGGCATACCGACGCTGGATGATACCCGATGCAGAGGGCTGGAACAGCTGGAGGAGGTCATCCAAAACGCAGCGAACAGACCGCTCGTCATTGTTTCCGGGCACGTACACAGACCGGTAGCAGGGATGTTTGCGGGCATTCCAGCGCATATTTGTGCCTCCGTCTGCCCGGCCAATCCGGTGTGGTTTGGCACTGACAGGGTTCCACCCGCTGAGGACGCGCCGGGGCTGATGATCCACCGTTACGTTATGGGGGCTCTGACCAGCCATCATGTGCGGGTTTGAGCGCGAACGGATGTTTTTGAAACGCCGTTCCTATATACTCTCTCTCCCATTTCCGCAGCTATTGACCCGATGAAAACGCATAATAAAAACCTTCGAGCCTTTCATTTCTCCGCTTTTCGCTCTCTGTTTACCGCCCGTTTTCTCACCGTACTGGGCAACGGTATTGCCCCTATTGCGCTGGCTTTTGCGGTGCTGGATATCGGGGGATCGGTCTCCGATCTCGGTATCGTTGTTGCCTCCCGGTCGATCTTCAACGTGCTGTTCCTGCTGCTGGGCGGGGTGTTAGCGGACCGCTATTCCCGCAGCCGGGTGTTGGTTTCGTCTTCCCTGGGGGCGGCCATTTCGCAGGCGATTGTGGCCTGGTCGGTGCTGGATGGTTCCGCCACGGTGATCGGACTGGCCTTGCTCGGTGCCCTGAATGGGGCCGCCGCCGGGATTGCCTTACCGGCCTCCTCAGCGCTGATCCCTCAGACGGTTCCCGCTCGAAATCTGCGTGAAGCCAACGCGTTTCTCCAGGCCGGTATTTACGGTGGGACGGTGATTGGCGCTTCGCTGGGGGGCATGCTGATTAGCGCCGTCGGGCCCGGCTGGGGGCTGGCCATTGATGCGCTGGGCTTCGCTGCCGCCGCGCCGCTCTATCATTTAATCCGCGTCTCGCCACGTGAAGCCGGTTCCACGCAAAGCAATATCCTGCAGGATCTGAAAGAGGGGTGGAAAGAGTTCGCCAGCCGGGCCTGGGTGTGGGCTATCGTCGTTCAGTTCACCATTATTAATGCCGCCTTCAGCGGCGTGATGATGGTGCTCGGGCCGGTAATTGCCGATGCCTCCTTTGGCCGTGCGCACTGGGGGATGATCATTGCGGCCCAGAGCCTGGGGCTGATCGTCGGTTCCTCCCTCGCGCTGCGCTGGCGCCCGCGCCGCGACCTCTTTATCGGGGTGCTGCTGGTGTCGTTTTGCGCGTTGCCCCCGTTCATGCTGAGCCAGCTTGCGGCCACCCCCTGGCTGATGGCCGCATTCTTTATCGCTGGCGTGACCTTTGGCCTGTTCGGTGTCGCCTGGGCCCAGTCGCTGCAAACCCATATCCCACAGGACACACTGGCCCGCGTTTATGCCTATGACGCGGTGGGGTCCTTTGTCGCCATTCCCTTCGGCGAGCTTATCGCCGGCCCGCTGGCGATTCAGTACGGCGCCAGCAACGTGCTGCTGGTATCCGCCGTTGCGGTGGTGATTGCCACGGTGGGGGCGAGCCTGGTGCCGGCAATTCGACGGCTCGAGAGTGGTTCTCAGATGACATCACACACTATTGCCCGGGAAAACAATCCGTAGGCCGGGCAAGCGAAGCGCCCCCGGCACCGCCAAATTGATCCCGATAGCGTTAGCGTAACCTGGGCCAGTTCAGCAGAACTGGCCCGAATACAGGAAGATCAGCTCCGCAATGGGCCCTCCAGTTACCAATCTGACAGCATGGTGACGGTGACTGATTTCCCGAACTTCACGATTCAGGGATATGATTACGGCCCCGTTACGGAATGCACTGTTTTGCCTGCAAAGGGGAAGGGGTAGCGCTGACCGAAGATTTCGCTATGAGCGTGAAGCGGACATTTGCACGGTGCGATCTGGTTTAATAAACGAAGAAGTGAGTCATTCGATGATGAATACGCAGATGATTTCCAGTCACGCTTTCCAGGTGCCGTTTCAGGGCAAATTGATTTATGGAGAAAGCACATTCGGGCGCAATGGCCATGTGCTGATGCTTCATGGCGGCGGTAAGGATCGCACGGTGTTCTATAAATACCGTGCGCTTCTGGATAGGTCAGGCATTGGAACGACGCTATTTGACTTTGTAGGCCACGGTGAGACGGGGGGAGACATGCACGAGTCCTCTCTTTTCAGCCGTACGGCACAGGCAGAGGCGGTAATTGCTTTTCAGGGGCTGGCTCTTACGGGTTGTATGGGCGTGAGTATGGGCGCCTATAACGCACTGCATCTGAGTAAAACGGTTCGGTTTCAATCCCTCATTCTTATGGTTCCCGGTGTCTATTCCCCACCAGCCTACAGGGTGAAGTTTGGTCCGGAGTTTTCTGCCATCATTCGCCAGGACAGAAGCTGGGCGCAAACCGATGCCTGGGATATCGCTGCTGAATTTACCGGCAATATACTGATTATTGCCGCCGAAAATGACGCAATCATTCCCGCAGAAATACCGGAAAGACTGTTATCCTCAGCAACAGGCTGCCGCCAGAAGCAACTGCTTACCATTGCGGGCGCCGGGCATAATACTCTCTGGCAAAATGTAATGGTGTCAGACAGGCTCTACGAAGAGGTGCGTTCAGCTTTTGAGCGGTGTTTATCCCATTGAAAATACGGATTCGCCCATGGCACAGATGACTCTCTTAATGGTTTTCAGCAGGGGGCACGCCAAAATCGGGCATTCCCTCCTCATCCCAGCAAAAATATTTCAGCCGGGTATGCCGGACGTGAGCCGGGCCTTCTGATATACCGGTGTGGTTACGCGAATGATAAACCAGCACATCCCGCCCGTTTTCGTCTGTAGTAAAGCAGCTGTGACCGGGACCATACTGTTCGTTTTTCTCATCGGTACTGAGAACCGCGTGGTCCAGTTTTATCCAGTTACTGAGCTGCAACGGGTCGGCATCCTTATTAATCCATAGCAGGCCCATACCATAATTCTCATCGGTCGCCGCCGCAGAGTAGGCGACAAACAGCCGATCTCCATGCGCCAGGGTAGTCGGCGCTTCATTCACGCCATTGACACCGTCGCCGCCTTTTTTCTCCCAGCAAAACTCCGGGTGACTGAGCATCAGCGGCTCGCCTTTCAGGGTCCAGGGATTACTCAGTTCCGCCAGGTAGAGACAGGTATTGCCGGCCACGTTTGGGTTTTGTTGCGCCCAGAGATACCAGTGTCTGCCCTGATGAAAACAGTAGGTACCGTCAAGGGAGAACGTGTCCAGCGGCGTCGCGATCTGGTGGGATTCCTGCCAGGTGCCTGTCATGGGATCGTTGCCGTCGCAGACCAGGATAAACATCCGGTGCTGGCACAAGCCATCAATCTGTTCGCGTGAGGGGGCGGCGCAGAAGTAAATGACCCATACGCCATCAATCTGGTGCAGTTCCGGCGCCCAGATAAGTTCACGACAGGGGCCAGTGTCGGGTTTCCGCCAGACGGTGACGGGCTCAGCATCACGCAGACCCATCAGCGTGTCTGCACAGCGTAGTTCCAGACTGTCATAATCCGGAACGGAGCCCGTAAAATACCACCGCTGCCCATGCCGCAGGATATGCGGATCGGCACGGTCTTCAATGAAAGGGTTTGGCCACACTTTCATGAATACTCCTCTCAACGTGCAGCGGTCTTTGCGTGCTACTGAAAGTATGAAAGAGGGCCAGTGTTACCGCAAACGACCATTACCGGGGTGCAGGCCGGGCAAAAACTACGACCCCCAGCGGGTTCTCAGATACCGCACCGCCTCCTGCGCCTGGGGTTGATTGAGGTTGTTCTCGCGGAACAGGATCGTGCCGTCGATATGCGGCTCGGATTCGTTCAGATCCAGCTGCTTTTTCAGCTCCGGCACGCCGCCTTGCACCGTCCAGTCGGGCTCTTTGCTCGAGGGTTCTCCCACCTTATACAGCGCGACGCCAATATAGAGCCGGGTATGGGTTGGTTTCACCACGCCAGCCCACCATTTTGCCAGCACGTCATAGCGCGCCGCATCGCGGGAAAACGGCCAGTAAATCTGCGGGGCGATATAGTCCAGCAAGCCCTGCTGCACCCAGCGGCGGGTATCGGCAAAGGACTCGTCGTAGGCCGCAGCGCCCCGGGTGTCGGATCCGGCCGGATCGTGGGAGCGGTTACGCCAGACGCCTGCCGGGCTGACGCCAAACTCGACGTTGGGGTTAATCTGTTTGATGGTGCGCGACACCTGGGCAATCAGTTGCTGGGTGTTATCGCGTCGCCAGTCGGCTTTCGAGTCAAAGCCCTGACCATACTGGCGGTAAGTTTGGCTGTCGTTTAGCGTCGAGCCGGCGGATTCGGCATAGAAGTAGTCATCGAACTGCACGCCATCTACCGGATAGCGCGACACCACCTCGGCCACGATGCTGGTGATCCATTCCCGGGCTTCCGGAATACCGGGGTCGAGAACATAGCGATCGCCTGCGGTGCGGATCCACTCCCGATGGAGAACAAACACGCTCGGCGGATTGAGCGACAGGGTGCGGTTCAGCTCCGCGACCGTACCGGGTTTGGTATTGGTGGATACACGATAAGGGTTAAACCAGGCATGAACTTTCATCCCGCGCTTGTGCGCTTCATCGAGCATGAACTGCAGCGGGTCGTAGCCGGGATCTTCTCCGATTTTGCCGGTCAGCATATCGGACCACGGCAGTATTTTAGATGGCCACAGGGCGGTGCCGTCCGGTTTGACCTGGAAGAACACAGTATTGATCCCGAGGCTTTTCAGGTTATCCAGCTTATCAGTCAGGGCCTTTTGCTGCATGGCGATGCGCGATGGAGCAGGGCGACCGTTCACTGACTCCAGCGGCGGCCAGTCGAGACGAGACACGGTCGTCAGCCAGACGCCGCGCACCGGTTCATGACGCGTATTTTTATCCGGCAGCGGATGTTTAGCCACCGGCGGTAGCGGGGTGACCAGCGATTTTGGCGGCGTTGAACTGCAACTGACCAGCAATAACGCCCAGGCGATCAGGGTGCCTGAGCGTTTAAGGTGAGTGGCAAGCTGAGAGTGACGTGAGCTGGCGATGATAGACTCCATTTCTATAGTGTGTCGCCGGGAACATTTATTTTCGTTCTATTCGGGGGTAAGTCAATTCTTAACGATCATGGCGATTTATGACTGCACCCGATAATGCGACTGCACCAGACCCGAAGGGAAGCTGCGGCTTGATAACAGCGTTAAATCGATATCCTGGGGCAGGGATCCGAACAGCGGTTTTCCCGAACCGAGCAGGACCGGAACGGTAGTGATAACGATTTCGGCGACCAGCCCTTCGCGCAGAAACGACTGTATCACCTGCCCGCCATCAATATAGACGCGCTGTACGTTCTGCGCCGCCAGGTCGTTAAGCACTTCTTTTGGCGGCCGGCGGGAGAACTGCACTTTGCCCTCCAGTGCCTCGGGCACCGGGGTATCGGCCAGCTGTCGGGAGAGCACCATCACGGGTCGGTCATAAGGCCATTCGTCAAAGGTCAGCACCTTCTCGTAGCTCCCTCGTCCCATAACGATCCTCTCTTTGTCCGCGATGAACGCCGCATAGCCATGATCTTCTGCCGGATCGTCGCGCTGCAACAGCCAGCTGATATCGCCATCCTGTCGGGCGATGTAACCATCAAGACTGACCGCGATAAAAACATGTGTGGTGACCATCAGGTGCTCCGTATTCAGATTGCAGCCGGGAAGTTTAGCAGCAGAGTCATTAAATCGCGTCATCCCGACTTTCTTAGTACGCCTTGCCATCGATTGCTTACACTTTATTGACGTGAGTTTACAAAAGAGGTGGGCAATGCCACAGACAACATCTCGTCTCTGGGCCGTATTGACCGGCTCACTGGTCGCCCTGGTGGGGCTCGCATACATTGTACTCGGCGGCTGGCTGGCCTATGTCGGCGGCCCCATGATCTTTATCCTGTTCGGGATCGGCTTTTTGCTCAGCGGCGTGCTGCTGTTGCGTCGCAGGCTGAGCGGCGTCTGGCTCTACCTGCTGGTGTTCCTCGGGTGCGTCGGCTGGTCGGTGTGGGAGGTGGGTCTGGATGGCTGGCAGCTAATGCCGCGCCTGCTGGTGCTTGCTGTGCTGGGGGTATGGATCAGCATGCCGTGGGTGATCCGTCAGCTCACGCCTAACCCAACAGCCCGACGTAGCGGTATGGCCCCTGGGCTCCTCTATGTACTGACTATCGCCGCGATATTTATTACCGGATGGCATATCTCCGATACGCGCTTTATCCATCATCAGCAATTTCCGGCGAACACGGCGCAACTACCGTCAGGCGATCCTGACTGGAAATACTATGGCCGTACCGCCGACGGGCAGCGTTTCTCCCCGCTGATGCAGATCACCCCGCAGAACGTCAGCCAGCTGAAGCAGGCATGGCGCTTTGACTCCGGGGATGTGAAGCGCGAGGGGGAGGATAAGGCCGGACGCGAGTTTAATCTCGAGGTCACGCCGGTGAAGGTGGGGAATGTGCTCTATATCTGTACTCCGCATCGCCAGGTGATCGCCCTCAATGCCACCTCCGGCAAACCGCTGTGGAAATTCGATCCGCAAAGCGATACCTCTGCCAATGAGTATCTGGCCTGCCGGGGCGTGGCCTGGAGTGAGGATGCCACTGACAGCGCCTGTCCCCAGAAGATCGTCACCACGACCGCCGATGCCCGGCTGGTGGCGTTGAATGCGGAGACCGGCAAACCCTGTACCCGCTTCGGCCAGCAGGGGTTTGTCAGCCTGACGGACCATCTGGGCGAGGTCCCGCCCGGTTTTCATTTCGTCACCTCGCAGCCACTGGTGATGGACGGGCGCATTGTCCTCGGAGGCTGGATCTACGATAACCAGTCCACCGGCGAACCCTCTGGCGTGGTGCGGGCCTATGACACGCAAAGCGGCAAGCTGGTCTGGGCCTGGGATATGGGGCGTACTCCCGCCAATGCACCGCTGAAGCCGGGCGAGGAGTATACGCGGGGAACTCCTAACGGCTGGGGCACCTATACCGCGGATCCCCAGCTGGGGCTGGTGTATATCCCCATCGGCAACGCTACGCCGGATTATTACGGGGCGCAACGCCGTTCCTTTGATGAGACCTACTCCAGTGCGCTGGTGGCCCTGGACATCCGTACGGGGGAGGAGCGCTGGCATTATCAGACCGTACATCATGACGTCTGGGACTATGATGTCCCCATTGGACCCACGCTTTTCGATCTGCCCGACGGTAACGGGGCCATTACACCGGCGCTGGTGCAGACCACCAAAATGGGACAGCTGTTTGTGCTGGACCGACGGACTGGCAAGCCTCTTACCGAGGTCAACGAGAAGCCGGTTCCCGTAACGCCGTCACTTCCCGGGGAGCGGCTTTCCCCGGTACAGCCGGATTCCGTTGGTATGCCGAATCTGTCGCCCGCCGATCTGCGCGATACCGACATGTGGGGGGCGACGCCGTTTGACCAGCTGCTGTGTCGCATCCAGTTCCATCAGTACCGCTATCAGGGGCAATTTACCCCGCCTGCTGAAGGTACCTCCATTGCCTATCCGGCCTTTGACGGGGTGATTGACTGGTACGGTGCCTCTGTCGATCCGCTGCATCACGTGCTGATTGCCAATACCAGCTATATCCCGTTCACCATGCAGATCATGAAAAGCGAAGAGGCGATTCAGAAGGGGTTAATGAAAAAATGGGCGGGCTGGGGGAGCGGGCAAGCCTATCCGAAACCGAAGGAGTTTGCTGTCGGGCCGCAATACGGCACCCCGTGGGCGGCGATCGTCAAACCCTGGCTCGGCCTGCTGGATGCCCCCTGTAATGCACCCCCGTGGGGGAAACTCTATGCCATCGATCTGGTGAGCAAAAAAATCATCTGGGAACGCCCGGCGGGGACCACCCGGGATATGAACATTTTCGGCACCCATACCAACGCGCCGCTGCCGACAGGGATCTTTATGATGGGCGGGAACGTCATCACTCAGAGCGGGCTGATCTTTACCGGCGCTACGGCGGATGATTATCTGCGCGCCTTCGATGAAGCCAGCGGTAAAGAGCTGTGGCGCGCCAGGCTGCCTGCGGGCGGACAGGCTACCCCAATGAGCTATCAGGGGGAGGACGGTAAACAATACGTGGTGATTGCCGCGGGCGGTCATGGCGGTCTTGGCACCCGGTCGGGGGACTCCTTGATGGCCTATGCGCTGCCATGAATCCGGAGACGGCACTCCTGCTGGCGCGCGGTCAGTTCGCCTTTACCATCAGCTTTCATATTGTGCTGGCGGCGTTCACTCTCGGGCTGGCGCAGTTTCTGATGGTGCTGGAGGGGCTCTGGCTGTGGCGTAAGCAGCCCGTCTGGCTCAGCCTCTGGCGCTACTGGAGTAAAGTGTTCGCCCTGAACGTGGCGGTGGGGATCGTGACCGGGGTGGTGATGGAGTTTTCATTCGGTACGAACTGGAGCGGGCTGGCGAGCCGCACCGGGGCCGTGCTGGGGCCGATGCTCTATATGGAGGTACTGGTGGCCTTCTTTCTGGAAGCGGGCTTTATGGGGGTAATGCTGTTCGGGATGAACAAGGTGCGGCCGTGGGTCCACTTTATGGCCACCTGCATTGTGGCGCTGGGGTCGGTGTTTAGCGCCTTCTGGATCCTCGCCGCCAATTCCTGGATGCAAACTCCGGACGGGTATCTGTTTGGCGCCGATGGACGTTTTCGGCCCGTTGACTGGTGGGCGGTGATTATCAATCCCTCCTTCCCGTGGCGGATGGCGCATATGGTGGTGGCCGCTCTTCTCGGTACCGCCTGTCTGGTGGGAGCCTGTGGCGCATGGCATCTGCTGCGCGATCCCCGGCATCCGGCGGCCCGGCATATGTTTTCTATCGCAATGTGGACCTTGCTGATAATGGCCCCGCTGCAGGTGGTGCTGGGGGATCTGCATGGGGAGAATACCCGGGATTATCAGCCGGTGAAGCTGGCCGCCATGGAGGGGAGTTGGGATCCCCCTCCGCCCGGACAGGGCGAGCCGATGCGGCTCTTCGCGCTGCCGGATATGGCAGAGCACCGTAATCATTTTGAGCTGGCCATTCCCGATATCGGCTCCCTGTACCTGCGGCATAACCTGCAGGGGACAATCCACAGTCTTAATCAATATTCGCCTGATGAACTGCCCTGGGTGCCGCTGGTGTTCTGGGCCTTTCGCATTATGGTGGGACTAGGTCTGCTGATGGTGGTAGCCGGTATTGCCGGACTGGTTGCGCGTTTGCGGGGGCGATTATGGCAGGCGCGCGGGCTCCAGCGTCTGATGGTGGCGATGGCTCCCGCCGGCTTTTTTGCCATGCTGGCGGGGTGGATGGTGACCGAAGCCGGGCGGCAACCCTGGACGGTCTACGGCCTGGTGCGTACGGCAGAGAGTATTTCGCCCCTGGGGCCGCAGTTCGTTCTCGGCTCGTTCATTGTTATCGTCATGCTTTATCTGGCGCTGTTTGGGCTGGGGCTGTGGTTTTTGCTGCGTCTGCTCGCCACGCCGCCCATGCCGGATGAAGAAGGGGCCGAACCCGATGTCGCCCGACGAACCGGGAAAGGGGAAACCGATGCATGAGTTGATGGGATTGCCGCTCCTTCAGGCTCTGTCGGCGGCGTCGCTGGTGGTGAGTCTGTGGATCTACGTTCTGCTGGACGGGACGGATCTCGGCACCGGCATGCTGTGCGCCTTTCAACGCGACGAGGCCTCCCGGCATAAGATCAACCTCTCGTTACTGCCTATCTGGGACGGGAATGAAACCTGGCTGGTGCTGGCGGCGGGGAGTCTCTTCGGGCTGTTTCCTCTCGCGTACGCCATTATTCTGAGCGCGCTCTACGTTCCGATCTTTACCCTGGTGCTGGCGCTGGTGGTGCGCGGCATGGCCATTGAGTATCGTCATTATGCTCCTCGTCTGTTTGATACGCTGCTGGTGACGGGGTCGCTGCTGGCGACTCTCTCTCAGGGGGTCATTGCCGGGAGTTTGATCCAGACGATCCCCACTGACGGACAGCAGTTTACCGGCAGCGGCTGGGAGTGGCTTAGCCCGTTTCCGCTCTTTTGCGCGCTATCGCTGGTGGCCGTGTATTGCCTGATGGGTGAGGGCTGGCTGATCTGGCGCGGCACCGGGGGGCTGGCGCATCGGGCAAGGCGGGCGGTTCCCTGGCTGGCGACGCTCGCGCTATTGCTGATGGCCGGGGTGCTGTTCTGGTCCGGGCAATTACAGGAGACATGGCGTCTGCATCTGCATAACCCTCGAATCTGGCTACCCTTCGCCGGGGCGGTGCTGGCGGGTGGAATGTTGGTCTGGTTCAGCCTTAAGCGCGGGTATCACTTTCTTCCGTTGGCCGGGATCCTGATGCTGGTGAGTAGCGGCTTTGGCGCGCTGGTGTTTACGCTGTATCCGTGGATAGTTCCGGCCTCGATAAGTATTCAACAGGCGGCAGCGCCCCCGGAGACCCAACGCTTTCTGCTGATAAGCTTTGCGCTGCTGGCTCCGGTGACGCTGCTGTACAACACCTGGGGATTCAGGCTGTTTAGCGGGAAAATTCGTTAGCTGTTACTTCGCCAGGATCTGCTCCAGCGTGGCACCTATCGCCAGAATCTGCGCATCGCTGCCCGGCAAACCGTCTATCTCTATTCCCACCGGCATCTGGCTGGTGGCACCTAAGCCTACCGGCAGGGTCAGCCCCGGCAGCCGTGCGTTGCTGCCGGGATCCACATTGCGGATCAAACGGGCGAAGTTTTCCCCTGAACTTACCTCATCATTCGCCAGCGGAGCGACTACCGGCGAAGTAGGGAAGATCAGCCCGTCGAGCTGGTGGTCGCGGAAGGTCTGTTCATAAATGGCGACTAGCCGTCCGATTCCCTGTGAAACCGCCTCCAGATACAGCGGCAGCAGCGGGACGGGGTTTCCGTCTCTGTCCGGAATCAGCTCCGGCACAATCCCATGATCAAAGATGGCGCGCACATCCGGGCTGGCGATGTGCTGCACAATATCTTCCAGCGTCAGCCCCGTTTCATGCGCCTGCAGATAATCGATCAAATCGTGCTTGCCTTCGTACATCACCACCGGGAAGGAGACGTCGGCGTTGGCCTCTTCAAGCCCGGGCATATCCACGCTGACCAGCGTCACTCCCGCCTCGCGCAGCCTGGCGAGGGCGGCGTGGGCCTGCTGGCTGACGTCTTCATCCAGCGCTTGCCAGAAACAGGGCGCAATGCCGAGGCGAAGGGTCCCGGCGGGTTTTGGGGCTAACGCTTCGCCACCGGCCATCAGGCTGTCGAGCAGGGCAATGTCTGCCACGTTGCGGGCCATCGGGCCCGCGGTATCCCGGGTATGGGAGATGGGGGTGATCCCCGCCTGGGAATAGCGCCCGGTGGTGGGGCGAAAACCGACGCAGCCATTCAGGGCGCAGGGCTGGCGCACCGACGCTCCGGTATCGGTGCCGATGGCCACCGGTACCATTCCGGCGGCAACGGCCACCGCGCTGCCCGAAGACGAGCCGCCCGCAATGCGGCTGACATCCTGGGCATTGCGCACGCCCTTAATCGCAGGCGTGTGATACGCCGCGTTATAGCCCGTTACGCCGAACGCCAGCTCATGCATGTTGCACTTGCCAATAATAATCGCGCCCGCGTCGATAAGGCGTTGGATCACCGGGGCGGTGGTTTTGGGCACGAAATTTTTCAGGGCAGGCGTACCGGCCGTATTGGGCAAACCGGCGACGTGAATATTGTCTTTCACCGCGACGGGAACACCACCCAGCGGCAAGGGGGCACCGCCTGCTGCGAGGTGTTCATCCCAGGCTTTGGCCTGGGCCAGCGCCTGTACGGCATTTACAGTAATAAAGGCGTTGAGGTGATCCTGAGCATCGATGCGGGCTAAGCAGGCGCGAACCAGTGCTTCGCTCGACACCTTTCTTTCCTTGATGAGCTGTGCCGCGTCGACGGCGGTGAGGGTATCCAGTTGTGCAGGCGTTGCGGATGTTATTATTTTCATGGGCTGTTTCCGGACAGTAGGTATCCGCAACATTTAGGCAAATCAGCAACCCGCGCGCCATCCTCAGGATTGAGGAGGCGTTAATGCCTGAGTCGCGACGCCAGTTCCGTGCGGTTGGCGCAGTCCAGCTTTTTCAGGGCGTGATTCAGATGGGTGCGCACGGTGGTGAAGCTGATGTTCAGCAGTCGGGCGACCTCTTTATCTCCCAGGCCTTTACAGACCAGGCTGACCACCTCCTGCTCGCGGGCGGTTAACGGCAGGGACGCCTCATCTTTGGGTAAGGCTCTGGCAAACCAGGGCTCCAGCAACTGCAGCAGGGCGATCTCACGCGGCCCGAACGGTGGGGCACCTTTAGCCCGCCAAATGCGCAGATCGCCCACGTCTTCACCATCACGTAAAAAATAGACATTCACCCCGTGGTGCATCCCGCAGGGTTGCAGGAACGCCTGGTAAAAGGGCGTTTTGTATAGCTCGCTGGCAGGCATCACCTCATCAACCAGCGTCGGACGCTGTTTTGCGCGCAGAAGTGGGGTGATGGGATCGATGTATTGCCATGTACTGGCATGCTCACGCATCGCTTTTTCGTCAATGTTCCAGCTGACGCCATGGCGTGAGGTATTAGAAACAGATGACCAGATGCAGGATGCCGCAAAATCGGCCTGCAACAGAGCGCAGACGTTTTCCAGCGTCTCCTCACGCAGGGCGCGGCGGCCCTGGCCCGAGCCGAGTTGCCACAGGATCTGCGAGAAGAGATGAAGCTCGTGGGGGCTTAACGGGATCTCCATATCTGAAGTTCTCCCTGTGGTTTTGTGTCAGTGAGTGTAGAACAGGCCGGACTCAGCGTCAGGATTATTAATAGTTACAACATACAATAGGCTTATAACACCACGGGAACTCAACATCGTGCCCGTTTGTCTTCGCTTTGCAGTATGTGGGGGCTGGCTTATCGCCGTTTGCGAACAGTACGTTAACGCAAACGGCGACGGCTGAACAGATTAAAGCGTTAACCTTCAGGAAACAGAATGCCGGTAAGCCGATCCCCGGACTTTCTCAACGGCCACTTTTCCCGCGATAAACGCATGATCCGAATTGTAGTATTCCCATTCGCTGTAACGCCCGGCCAGGGTGATGCCGTGCAGCAGCAGCCATTTGCGGATCGTCTCCACGTTCTCCTTCCGGCTCTGATCGTAGATGACGTAGGCATAGGGGATATCGATCTGGTTGGCGGTGATAATCTCATCCTCTGCCGAAATAATCCCGGTTTCGATGCACTCCTTAATGCAGCGGTCGATCAACGCCTGGCCATCCACCGGCAGCGGTTTGTCCGGTGAGTAACTGATTTCACAGGTCAGGCCGCAGCTGCCCGCCGGGCTGCAGTAGGGGCTGGCGTTGCCCTGAACGAAAATGCGGTGGAATACCGTCTTACCGGCGTAGTAGATCCAGTGTTTGTCGGTCAGATTGTCGCGGCCAATCCCCAGATTGACGCAGCGAACCGAGACGTGACGCAGCCCTTTTGCTGCCTTACGCACCTCTGGCGGCACTTCGTCACCCATCAGGCGTATCAGCTCCGGCAGCACCAGGGTGCTGATCATATGCTCATAGCGATACTGACGCCCGTCGGCGAGGGCAACGATGCGCTGATTAGCATAGATTTTACTGACCTCAGCCCCGGTCTCGATCCGTCCTTTAATGTGCGGCAGGAAGCCGTTCATCAGCGCCTGGAAACCGCCCTGCAGCGGATAACCGAAGCGCGCATTAGGGCCCATCGGTTTCGCGGTCTCATTCAGGGCGCCGTCAATAATTTGCTCCAGGTCGGGCAGGGGGACACGGCCACCCAGCCAGGATGTCTCCATTTCTGAAAGCGGCACCGTCCAGAGCTTTTTATTGTAAGGAATAGCGAAATGCCGGGCGATTCCCTTGCCCCAGGTCTCATAGATAAAGGCTTCAAAGCTGCCTTTTTTCGGCGTTTTTTCTGCCGCGTCAGCGCTGATATAGTCTGGCACCGCGCCATCGGCACAGCAGTCGTGGTGATGTTTTCCCTGAGCGGTTTTTTCGCTGCAGGTCGGGGTCATGCTTTGCACGCCGGTGCCCGTACCGTAGCGCGCCTCGATGGCACCCAGGATGCACTCTTTGACCACCGTGGCGGGTAGACCGTAAAGCGATCCCTGGAAGGGGTAACGGGTATAGACGCCGTCGGTATAGACCCAGGCTTCGCGGATCTGCCAGTGAATATTGTCGCCTAACAACGTCTTGTACAGGGCCAGCACCTCTTCGTCAGCGGAAAACATAATGTGGCCGGCATAATCGAAGGTAAACCCTTTGTCCTGAATGGAGCGACACAGCCCCCCGACGGTGGCATTGCGCTCAAGTAATGTCGCCCCTTCGCCATAGTGGTAGGCCGCGCTCAGCCCGGTGGGCCCGGCCCCGAGGATCAAACATTTCTGTGCTTCTGTGCGGGCCGCTTTCGGTGGGATCAGGTGCAACACTGTCTCGGCAGAAGACTCGTCAGCGCTGACATCCGCTGCGTTGACCGTCGCAGCTGTGGCATCCAGATAGCGTGAAAATGCGTTCTCAATCAGCGCATGCATGCTCTGCACGGTTTTATCCCAGGAGGTGCTGGCAATAATACGCTGCATCGACTGCTGCTGTGCTTTTCGGGTCTCTTCCGGCAGCGCTAGCGCCTGTTCGCAGGCGGCGATAAATTCTGCCTGGTCGTGAGCGACGGCCACAACGTGGCTATAAGGTTTCTCAACATCGGCAATGGCGGTGCTGACTACCGGTAGCTGCGCGGCCATGTACTCGAGCACTTTTGTCGGGCTAATGAAACGCGTCGATTCATTCAGCGCGAACGGCATCAGGCAGACATCCCAGCCGGCAAGAAACTGTGGCAGGGCCTGATAAGGCTGCATGCCGGGATAATGAATGTTGCTGCGTCTGGGCAGGGTGGCGGGATCGATCTTCACCACCGGGCCGACCATCACGATTTGCCACTCCGGATGTGAATCCGCCAGGGCGGCAATCAGCGATAAATCCATGCGTTCGTCAATGACGCCGTAATAGCCGAGCCGCGGATGGGGGATCTCATCCTGCAGCGGATGATGATTCGCCCGATCCAGCGCCTGTTCAAAATGCACCGCATCGACGCTGCTGGCAAAACAGTGAATATTCGGGTGGCGTCCTTTTCGCGCCTCGTACAGGCTCGGGCCGCCGGTAAAGACAATATCCGCCCGGTTCAACAAGGCTGATTCACGTTGCAACAGCTGACGGGGGGCTTTCTCAAAGGCGGCAAGTTCATCCATGCAGTCGTAAATCACGACCGCTGGGGTAAAGACCTTCAGCAGCGGAAGCGCCATCGGTGTGTAGAACCAGACCACCGGGGTTTCGTCCGGCTCCCGTAGCTCCGTCAGGAGTGTTTCCAGAAAGGCAATTTGCTCGTCGTGGAACCCGGCAGCTTTCGACGGGGTATGCGGTTGGACCACGGTGACATTGGGTGCGGGCTGGGTGAGCTTCAGCTCAGGTTTGTCCGCTGAATACAGCGGCTCCTCGATAAAGACAATGTGATAGTGCTGGGCAAGACGTGTCATCAGATGCTGTGGACGCTGAAAGACAAAGTCCCAGCGCAGGTGACTAAAGACGTATATTTTTTTCATATCTGATACCTCTGTGCCGGTGCAGGTAAAGGCGCCTGATGGCTGTTGAAAACGTTCCAGCCGGAGCTGGGTTTGCTCAAGCGCGCGTGCGTAAACGATATTAAGATGTCGCTCTTTATCGGGCGTGATGTCCCATAAACCGCAGTGATGCCAGACAGCACAGTTTTCCCAGTCGGGGCGGTCAATAATGGGGTAAAGGCAAATCCCGGAGAGCTCAACGCCAGCCAGTTGCGCCTGAGCAACCTCAGAGGCGACATCATTAATCCAGGCTCCACGCCCACTGCCGACATGGCTTGTTTCGGCAAGCAAAATAGGGCGGTGGTAGCGTTCATAAAGTTCCTGCAACATCTCGTGTAACCGTCGTCGTCGACGATCCCCAAGGTGCCATGGGAGGCGCTGGTTGTTTCCCATCATCCACTGGTTGTCGTGGTAGTAATTGGCCCCGATCAGATCCAGGTAGCGAGGGTCGCCACCCAACTCCGGCTCATGCCGTCCCGCTAACATGTCCCACGCCTGGAACTGCGCGGTGCGCAACGCCTCGGTTTCTTGTTGGGTCGCGGGGTTCCCATCGGGTGAGATCAGATGGATAAGGGGGTCGCAGTGCATAATTCTGGCCCTGGGATCGGCGGCCCAGATGGCGTCGCAGGCGGCGAGGGTGGCGCGTACCAGCTGCCGCTTGATCTGCATGCTGTCCACCTCTTCCGCAAGGGCAGTGGGAAACAGACCCACGGCAATTCCCCAGGCGGTGAAGGAGATCTCGTTGACCGGGGAGTAGACCGGTGGCTGCTGATACAATGGACGCAAAAAGGCGGCCAGCGCGCTGCACAGTCGGGCGAAACGCGTGACAAACTCCTCGGAGAAAAAATCGACATCGTCCGGCCAGCCGTAATGACAAATCGTCCAGCAGATCTGGATGCCGTTCTCCTTTGCCGATGCCATTTTTGCGCTCACCGACGAGAAGTCGTAACTTTCTGATTTGTCGACAAGACGCCAGCCGACGCTCTCCCTCACCGTGGCGATATTAAAAGGGCTCAGCGCCCTGTAATCATCATGATGTCTGTTGTCATGACCCGTTTCGTGATCCATTGAAAGGGCATGCCCCTGTCGCGTAACAAAATCTGCACCTTCAAACCCCGCCTGCCAGAAAGAGCTAAAAATAGGCATCTCACCGCTCCCGTATGGATAGTGTTTATCAACAAAAAAAACAAACCGGCATGGTATTAAAATGGGGAAATAAATAATCCCTTTTAAGGGTCAAAACACGGCGGAATAACCAAGGCCTCACTCATATTTACGTCACAATCATGCATGCTTATCCCCTCCACGTATTTTATTAAAGGCGGAACAGAGTCAAAAAAAAACCACCCGGAAGTACCAGGTTTGTTTTAACATCCCTTGCAGAAATAAGCGCGAACCAGATTTACCGCTCTCTTATCCTTAAATGATAGACGGGAACGCTGATGGACAGCGGAGTCTTTTCATAGGCCTGCTGCTTCGTTCTTTAAAAAAACGATTAAAATCATTGTGGGATAGCGATGCTTTTTTTACGGGTAACGCTTCGTTGAAGCGGAATTGTTTCTTATTTTTCGCATAACTTCCCCGAGGCCGCTACGTTTGTTTCTCACACGCGCGGAACTACTATGCCGTAATTAGCGAGACGGGAGCGTATCTTTTATTCAATATAATGTTTATTTAATGGATTCATGGCGTGGAAATATAAACATGGGCTCCTTAAATATGAAACAAATAAGGTCATGGGATATAGATTAAATGTAGTTACAACATACAATATACCACTTTCAATGGCTTGCCTCAGCACCGTGCAACGTAACAGATTCTGGCAGAACGAGAGGGCGAAACAGGAAGCCTTTATCCCTTTTAGCGGTTAATTTGCACTTATCCCCTGGAGGGGTTATTCTGATTTTATCCCCTTTAGGGGATTTTATTGGAACATCCGCTATGAGGGATAATTATGAAAGTGACATCAGCAGACACGCTGGCGCAGGCCGTCCGGGATCAGCGTAAGGTCAATAAGTTAACCCAAACGGCGACGGCTGAACAGGTTGGTATTAAACAAACCACGGTATCGGATTTCGAGAACAAACCGGGCTCTACCAAGCTGGAAACCTTGTTCAAAATCCTCGCGGCGCTGGATCTGGAGCTACACGTGGTGAAACGCGGCGCTTCACTGCCGGATAACAATGCCTGGACGAAGGAGTGGTAAGCCATGCGCGCACAACGACTCACTGTCGCGATGAATGGCGACGTGGTAGGTACACTGCATCGTGATGGCAGCGGGGCGATGTCCTTTCAGTATGCCCCGGAGTGGTTGGCAGAACCGGGTTCACGAGCGATTTCGCTCTCTCTCCCGCTGCAGCACGGCAGGATCAGGGGCGCCCAGGTCTTTAATTTCTTCAGCAATCTGCTGCCAGATTCCGAGGCGATCATTGCCCGCATGCAGGCCCGTTTCAAGGTTGAAACCGCGCATCCCTTTGATCTGCTTGCCAGCGTCGGACGTGACTGCGTCGGCGCGATTCAACTCTATCCGCCAGGGCAGGAGATTCCACCGGTCACGGAGATTGTGGCCGAACCGTTGGATGACGCGCAGATTGCCGCGCTCCTCGACGGATATCAGATGGCGCCGCTGGGAATGACAGAGGAGGGCGCTGATTTTCGTATTTCGCTGGCCGGGGCGCAGGAGAAAACGGCGCTGCTGTGGTATCAGGATCGCTGGCAACGGCCCCAGGGCAGCACCCCAACCAGTCATATCTTCAAGCTGCCGATCGGCAGAATCAAGCAGAACAACATCGACCTGAGCGAGAGCTGCGAAAACGAGTGGCTCTGTTTGCGTATCGCCAAAGCCTTTGGTTTCCCGGTGGCGCAGGCCGAAATGGCGCGATTTAGCCGGAAAAAGGTGCTAATTATCGAGCGTTTCGATCGCCGCTGGGCCCGTAGCGGCTGGCTGATGCGTTTGCCGCAGGAGGACTTTTGTCAGGCGTTGGGCGTCTCTCCGGCGCTGAAATATGAATCTCACGGTGGCCCCGGGATCGCCGACGCCATGAAGCTGCTGCTCGGCTCCCGTCTGGCGGGGCAGGATCGCGAGATGTTCTTTAAGACGCAGATCCTGTTCTGGATGCTGGCCGCCATTGATGGTCACGGTAAAAATTTCAGCCTGTTTATTGAGGCCGACTCCTCGTTTCGCATGGCCCCGCTGTACGACGTCATTTCCGCGTATCCGCTGTTCGGTGCCGGAGGTATCCCGGTCAAAAAGGCGAAGATGGCGATGGCGTTACAGGGGAAGAACCGGCAGTACCATTTTGCGATGATACAGCCGCGTCACTTTATCAGCACCGCGGCGGCGGCGGGCTTTTCTCAGGAAGCTGCCCGTCGTCTGATGACGGAGATGGCCGAGCGTACCGACGAAGTTATCGCCTCCGTCAGGGCAGAATTGCCGGCAGATTTTCCGTTACAGGTGAGTGAGGCCATATTTAACGGCTTAGCCAGCCAGGCGGCACGGATAGGGCGATTCACTGCGTTAGCCACGTAATATCAACGGGTCTCAGTACAAAAAATGGTAGGGTACTGAGATATATTTGCAATTGTAAATGATATTTATTTTCATTATCATTTTTCTTTACGTAAGCAACTGTAAAGAAAAATGACATGAATAATGCCTCTGCCGTAAAGAATACAACCCTGTGTGCCTTCGCCATTTCGCTGGCGATACACTCTGGATCGCTATTCGCTAAAGACTTTACCGAGAAGGATTTCCTCGTACAGCCGCTGGGACATGGCGTCTATGAGCTGGCCTACGATAAAGACCAGAATGCGCTCTATGCCGCATCCGCCCCCTCGTTTGATAAAGACAAAACGGCCGGGCTGGTCTTCCAGCTGGCGGCATCTACCCTGAAAATTGAGCATAAAATCCCGACCGAACGCCGCACCTTTGCCGTCGCGCTGGACCAGGCGCAGAACATTCTTTATCTGGGCAATGCGCTGGAAGGGTCGGTCACGCTGCTCAATACCCGCAACAATCAGATCATCAAAACGATCCAACTGAGCGACGATTCCGATCCAAATAAGAAAGCCCACGTTCGTGAAGTGGTGCTGGATAAGAAGCATCAGCGCCTCTATGTCTCCGGAATTGGCCGTAAGGATAAAGGTCTGTTGTGGGTGGTAGACACCCAGAAGCAGGAACTTGCTCAGACCATCGAAAAACTGGAACCCGTCGGTTTTGCCGTGGATGAGGCGGGCGACAAGGTTTATGTCGTCTCCGGCACCGGAGAGCTGATAACCCTTGATGGCAAAACCTCGCAGCCGCTGTCTCGTGTGAAGGTCGATCCGGCCGACCCGGAACACTACTTCCTTAACATCGCACTCAACACCGCGAAAGGGGTGGGTTATATCGCTGACACCAACACCAAAGATGTGCTGGTTGTAGAGCTCAATTCCGGCAAGCTGCTGCACCGTGTCCCGACACCGAACTCCGTCGGTGTGCTCTACAACGCCGCGCGGGAAGAGGTCTATGTCACCCATCGTAACGATCGCCAGATTAGCGTGATCGACGCGACCACCCATCGCCTGAAACACACCATTAAAACCGCGGCGATGCCAAACAGCCTGGCGCTCTCTGCCGATGCCCGCACGCTCTATGCCAGCGTCAAGCAGGATGAGAAAGCTAATAAAGCTGACTACGTGCTCAAGATTGATTTAACCCAGTTCTAAGGATCCTGTTGTGATAAAGCAAACACGCATGGCCGTGGCGGTTTCGCTCGCCCTGGCTAACCTGCCGGTGGCCGTTTTCGCCGCAGAAAATAGCGCCGTTAACGAAGATGAACTGGTCGTCACCGCGACCGGTTTTAGCCAGGAACGCCGCGAAGCCCCGGCAACAATTTCTGTGGTGAATGAAAAGGAGCTGAACACCCGCTCGAATCAGAACGTCACCGAAGCCCTGCGCGAAATGCCGGGCGTACTGGTTGGTAACGGCCACGGGAGCCTGGCAACCGGCGATGTGCAGATGCGCGGGATGGACTCCACCTATACCTCGTACATGGTGAACGGCATCAAGCAGGCAACCCGCGAATCCCGTCCGTATGGCCACCATATCGGCACCGAAGCGGCCTTTATGCCGCCGCTTGCCGCCATCGAGCGGATCGAAGTGATCCGCGGGCCGATGTCCTCCCTGTATGGCTCTGACTCCATCGGCGGTGTGGTCAACGTGATCACCAAAAAGGCCTATAACCTGGAGAAGTGGACCGGCGTCCTGGAAGATAACTACTTCCTGCAGGAGAAGAGCGAGTACGGCAATACCAACCAGACCAACGCCTTTGTGATGGGGCCGGTTATTCCGGGCAAGCTCGGGGTGAGCCTGGCTGCGGATTATCTTGATCGCCGCGACGATGACAGCATCAATGATGAGCGTTTTGTGAAGCATCAGTCCGGGAATCTGGATGCGACCATCTCCATGTCGCCGACCGATACCCAACTGTGGGATCTAAACGCCACCAAAGGCAATCAGGAGAAGACCCATAACGACAAGCAGTGGTACTGGGGCTTTGACCGGGATGCAGCATCACTGTCGCAACATGCCTGGTATGGCGACATCCTTGAGGTGAAGAACTTCGTCAGCTACGAGAAAGCCAAAACCGAGTACCGCGTTCCGGGGATGTCTTCGCAGTTTATTACCCAGAAAAACTACGAAGCCAACAGCGCTAACACCTTTACCCTTGGCGATCACAAGCTGACCCTGGGCGTGAACTTTACCCGCAACGAGCTGGATGATGAGTTCGGCATTAAGGATAAGGAAGCGCCGGGCGTCACGCCGGTCAGCGAAATTACGCGCGACGGTTGGGCGGTGTTTGCCGAAGATGCCTGGATGATTGTGCCGGACTTCACCCTGACCACTTCGGCGCGTCTGGATCATGACAGCTATTTCGGTTACCACGTCACGCCTAAGCTCTACGGCAACTGGACCATCGATGAAAACTGGGCGCTGAAGGGCGGTGTTTCTGCTGGCTATAAGAAACCGGATCTGCGTCAGAATAACCAGGGCTTCACCAGCGTGTACGGCGCTTATCCTTACTCTGAAATCGGCATCGGTAATGACGACCTGAAGCCGGAGGAGAGCGTCAACACCGAGCTGGGCATCTACTGGCAGCAGGATGCGCTGGCGCTGGATGCGACCCTTTTCTATACCAAATTCAAGAACAAAATCAGCGACCATCTCATTTGTACCGCGTCGGACACGCAACAATGTACCTATAACGGATATGTCGCGGATACCGTCTTCCAGTACGCCAACGTCAGCGATGCGCAGATCTACGGCCTGGAGCTGAACGGCGACTGGCAGGTCACGTCCTCCCTGAGAGCCAACGCCAACTATACGTATACGCACAGCGAACAGCAGAGCGGAGAGTATAAAGGCTATGCGCTGAGCGATTTCCCGGAAAGTATGGCCAACGTCTCCCTGACCTGGAACGCGGTGAATGATCTGGAACTGTGGACTAAAGCCAGCTGGCGCAGCAGTTCGCCGGACATCGGCAAATCCAGCGAAACGGAAGCCTACGCCCTGGTCGACCTGGGTGCGCGCTATCATCTGAACAAGAGTATTACGCTGATGACCGGCATCTATAACCTGTTCGATGCCAATCCGATCTACCGCACCTCATACAACCAGTCGTCGATGCTGGAAGGTCGCCGCTATAACTTCGGTGCCCGTATCGAGTTCTGATCCTCCGCCGGAGCCTGCGGGCTCCGGTCTCTCCGGCTGGTTAAAACCTTCAACATGTGATACTTAAACTGGGAGACAACAAACCAGGATAAGAAAAGATGTCGCAGAACAAAATTGCCCACAAAGTACAAAACCTCCAGTCATCCGCGATCAGAGAATTATTAAAACACAGCAAGATGGACGGGGTGATTTCACTCGGCGGGGGCATTCCCAACCCGGATCTGTTCGATCGTGAAGGGCTGGAGCTAGCTATGGAGAAGGTGCTCTCCAGCACCTGGAAAGAGGCGTTTCAGTACGGTCTGAGCGAGGGCAGCCCGGAACTGCGTGCGGCCATCTGCCAGCTGCTGAGCGGCAGGGGGATCCGCTGCGGCGTGGATGACGTGGTTGTCACCTCCGGCTCTCAGCAGTCGCTGGATATTTTGGCGCGGGCGCTGATTAACCCGGGTGACATTGTCGTCGTCGAAAGACCAACCTATCTCGCTGCGCTGCAGGTTCTGCAGTTAGCGGAAGCTAACCTGATGTCGGTGGGTACCGACGGCGAAGGGATGATCATCGATGAGCTGGAAGCGCTGGTTAAGACCACGCAGGTAAAAGCCGTCTATATCGTGCCAACGTTCGGCAACCCGGGCGGCGTGACCCTGGCAGAGCAGCGCCGCAAGCAACTGGTGGAATTATCCCAGCGCTACGATTTCGTCATTATCGAAGACGATCCCTATGGCGAAATCAACTTCACCAACCAAACCTTCACGCCACTCAAGGCCTGGGCTGACGAGATGGGCTGCGGCGATAACGTCATTTATACTTCCACCTTCTCAAAAATCCTCGCACCGGGGGCAAGGGTTGGCTGGTTAGTGCTGCCGGAGTGGATAAAGCGTCAGGTGGTGATCCTCAAACAGGCGACCGATTTGCACACCAGCTCGTTATCCCAGTCGCTGACGTATCACTACCTGGAGAGCGGCCGCCTGGCCGGGCAAATCGACCTGATCCGCGAAGCCTATAAGCACAAGTGCCAGATTTTGTGCCAGCACGTGGAAAGCGAACTGAGCGATCATCTGACCTTCCACAAGCCAATGGGCGGCATGTTCCTGTGGGCCAAATTTAAATACGAAATGAACACCACGGAGTGGCTGAAAAAGACGCTGAATAACGGCGTGGTCTATGTGCCTGGGGAGTTCTTCTACTGCAACGAGCCGGATCACGCCACGCTGCGCATGTCTTACGTCAGCGTTACGGATGAAAATCTGAAAGAGGCGGTGGCACGGTTAAAAGCTTCGCTGTAAGTGCCTGGAACGGGTGGCACAAGCCACCCGTTTTTAAGTTATCAGCTGCGAATAAATTCCAGTAAATCTTTGTTGATGGTATCAGGGTGCGTGGTATGCATCCCGTGAGGATACCCCGGATAGACTTTCAGCGTGCTGTTGCTGAGAAGTTCATCCTGTAGCAGGCTGGCATTCTTATAAGGCACCACCTGATCGTCATCACCCTGCAAAATAAGCACCGGAAGGGTGATCGCTTTCAGATCGGCGGTCTGGTCCGTTTCTGAAAACGCCTTAATGCCTTCATAGTGCGCCTTCGCGCTGCCAATCATCCCTTGTCGCCACCAGTTCTGGATCGTGCCCTGCGAAATTTCCGCCCCGTCACGGTTAAAGCCGTAGAACGGCCCCGTTGCCACGTCGAGATAGAACTGCGCCCGGTTTGCCGCCAGCGCCTGGCGGAACCCATCGAACACTTCAATCGGCGTGCCGCCCGGATTGTCCGGCGTTTTCACCATCAATGGCGGTACGGCGCTGATCAAAACGGCTTTCGCCACGCGACCCTGCGGTTGTCCGTATTTTGCCACGTACCGCGCCACCTGGCCGCCACCGGTGGAGTGGCCGACATGCACCACATTATGCAAATCCAGATGTTCAACCACGGCGTCGACATCGGCGGCGTAATGGTCCATATCATGTCCGTCGCTGACCTGATCGGAGCGGCCATGGCCACGACGATCCGAGGCGATGACGCGGAAGCCTTGCGCTAAAAAGAACAGGAGCTGGTTATCCCAGTCATCGGCGCTTAATGGCCAGCCGTGATGGAAGAAGATAGGTTGTGCATCTTTGGGACCCCAATCTTTATAGAAGATACTGACATTATCTTTTGTGGTGACAAATGACATGGTAGACCTCTCGGGGAGTGAAAGAACCTGAGTGAGTTGAATGCTGTAGACGTACAGCCGCTAAGAAGTCTAGTTGAGATAATTAATCTGTGCCTGGAAAGAGAGAGCGATACAAAAATGGGCTATGAGAGCTCATATATTGCAGTCTGAAACGATAGTTTACAGCTGAAAACAAAGGGGTATTATCGACGAAGTAATATACAAGGAGAACGCAAATGGATACTGCACTGCTTAATACCATGCGCTCAAGAGCAGGGCCGGATGTTGCGTATGAAGACAGCGAAAGTTTACGCTAAAGTGGAATTTGTTCGGGAAAATAACAAAATTGTCGGGTATATGATTTCTGCTGTAAATGTGGTCTTATCGGGCGCCGAAATCGCTGTTGGTTTAACTCTTATAGGCTCAATGACGCCTCTGGGAGTGTTGGCCGGTGCGATTCTTGTTACTGATGGTGTAAACGGTATAAGCAAAGAAATTGCACACTACGGTATCAAAGCGAAGGTCATATTTGATCTTACATCTGTTGCTAACCCGGTTCAGAATTAGTTACCGACTTTCTATAACGCTATGATTTGTGAGCGAGTTTTGCTGGCGTTAAATACCATATAAAAGGCAATACAATCGCAAGTGTAGCCGTAAGTGTGATGCTGGCATCTCCTGATGCCAGCATCAACGTAATAATAAGTATGAACAAGGCAACGATAGTAACCCATTTCGCGGCGTTAAACCGTTTAGCAAGATCAAACGTTATTGAATCCAGCGTTCCGCCATAATTAGAAATATTACTCTTCAGTTTTCGTAGTTCTGCATGATTAAACCCTGACTTTAGTAAAGCTGCTTCAGTCACTTCCATAACAAACACCTTTCATCCCTAAAAAATACAGCTACCCTGTTGGCGAGTATACAAAAAATGTGTTTAAAGCGGCAGTGTCATTAATCACAAATGAAAAGGTATTATGTCAGCGTTTTGCGCAGACGGCTCAGGCTAAACAGCACCGACGCAACAGAGGCTGCAACAGCAACCCACAGGGCAATATGGACCGCCTGCTCATTGAACGTCTGACCGGTTTCCGTCGACATGACGGAAAGCAGGATCCCCACCACGGCGGCCCCCAGGCATTGCCCAAACGTCCGGGCGATGGACAAGATCCCGGAACCATAGCTGGCATATTCACGCGAGACATTAGCCAGCATCTCCCGGTTATTGGGGCTCTGAAAACAGCCAAATCCAATGCCGCACACCAGACTACGCAGGCAGATATCCCACACGGCAGGCGTGGCGGGCAGCGTCGCCAGCAGGATCAATCCGACGACAAAAATAGCCAGCCCGATGGTGGAGATCAGCGGCGCAGACAGCGTATCGGCCCAGCGGCCCGCATGGGGCGCAATCAGCACAATGCCAAGCGGCCAGGGAAGAAACAGCAGCGCGGAGACGACAGGGCTGTAGCCATACACGCTCTGAAACAGGAAAGGCAGCGCAATAAAGGTGAGGCCCTGGCTGATAAAAGAGGCCAGCGAGGTTAAGGCTGCGAGCGTAAAACGCCCGTTTTTAAAGATGACGGGTGGCAGCAACGGCGCGCGGGTGCGACGGATATGCCAGATAAACGCCACGGTGCTAGCCAACGCGAGTAGCCCCCAGTTGATGGCCTCGATATGGCTGGAAAGAGTGTTCGCCGCCATGATCGTTGCACCTAACAGCGTCGCCGACAGCAGCGCCCCGACGGTGTCGAACGCAGCATTGTTAGCCGTTAATTTGCCGGGTAAAGCCTTGCCCGCCAGCACCAGCGCGAGTGTTCCCGGAATGATGTTAATGGCAAACAACCATTGCCAGCTGAGGGTGTCGAGGACGGTGCCGCCCAGCACGGGGGCAATAGCTGTACTGGATGCGATCAGCAGGGCATGCAAACCCAGAACGCGCCCGAGCAGGCGTCCCGGAAAGACGGAACGCAGGATCGCCGGGGCAATACTCAGTGTGGCCGCGCCACCGATCCCCTGCAAAATCCGCATTCCGGTGAGCATCTCCGGCGTTGTTGCCAGCGCGCAGCCCAGTGATGTCAGGGTAAAGGTCGCCAGACCCGTCAGAAAAATAGGGCGCGTTCCGTAACGGGCGGCGAGGGAGGCGAAAATAAGCAACGTCATGGCCGCGGAAAGCAGATACCCATTGGCGAACCAGACGGCGTGACTGGCAGGCACCCGCATCGCTTGCGCCATCGAGGGCAGGGCAATATTGATCATGGTGCCATCGAAAACCCCCATCAGCGTGGTGATCATGACCGCGATCATAACCCGAGCGCGCGCCTGACCTGGCAGCCCTTCGTCACCGGGTTGGTTTGAAAATAGCGTGTTCATCTTAAATCCTGGGATGGTGTTTTGATGAAAAAACTATAATCATGGGATATAGAGTGCGGAAGGCGCACCGTCCACACTTAATCATTGCACCAAACGCCTTATCTGATTTCATCCAGAGGTTCATGATGTCCGATCCTGATTTTAATTTGCTGGTTGCGCTCGACATTCTGCTGGCAGAAGCCAGCGTTGCAGGAGCCGCGCGACGCTTAAACCTGAGTACATCCGCCATGAGCCGTACGCTCGGCAGGCTGCGGGAAGTGACGGGGGATCCGATTCTGGTGCGGGCAGGCCGCAATATGGTGCTGACCCCCTGGGCTGAAGCGTCCCGGGACCGCGCCCGGAACGCGGTGCATGAGGCGAGGGCGGTGCTGCAGCCCTCTCTGGAGACACTCAGGGTCGAAAATCTGGCGCGGCTTTTCACCATCAGAGCCAACGATGGATTTGTCGTCGCGTTCGGCCCGACACTCATTGCCGCCGTGGCTGAGGCGGCACCTGACGTGTGTATCCGTTTTGCGCCAAAGCCTGAAAAAACGTCACGCTATCTGCGTGAGGGCCTGGTTGATCTGGAGATTGGCGTGCAGAGCAATATGGGCCCTGAAATTCGACTTCAACGGCTCTTCCAGGACAGGTTTGTGGGTGCGATTCGCAAAACGCATCCGCTGGCTTCGTTACCAAAAATTGGCGTAGCGGACTATGTCGCCTGGGGCCATGTGGTCGCTGCGCCCGACGGATCCTTGCATGGCTTTGTGGATGATGCGCTGGCAGAGTCAGGCATGAAACGTAAGGTAGCCAGCGTGGTGCCTGGCTTTCCGACGGCGTTATCAGTGGCGCTGGCATCCGATCTTATCGCCATGGTGCCGGCGCTCTATTTGATCAATCAGCAAATGACCGATCAACTGCATGTTTTTGAATTACCTTTCAAAACACGAACCATAACGGTGTCGCAGATGTGGCATCCCAGAATGGAAAAGGATCCCGGCCATCGCTGGCTGAGAGAGAAGATTAAAGCGGTGTGTCAGACGGCGGGTCGGTGAAACCGCGCTCCGAAGTGCAAACGTTCTGTTCGGAGCGCCATCATTTAAACGTGCAGTTCGGCGACGACCTCGGCAACGGTTTTCACGCTGCGAATGCTGCCGATGCCCGTGCCGAGAGAGATATAGCCCTCGTCGGTATTGCCTTCAAGCATCCCCAGACGCAGACCGCGTAATCCGCCCATCACCTTCGCCAGCTCCTCCTTGCTGGTACCAGCTTTGTCCAGCGCAACCAGCTTGTCGGCCAGCTTGCCCGGCAACGAGCGGTAGTAATCGGGAAGGGTGCGGAAAAGGCGCATATCCAGCCCGTTAGCGGCGATAATTTTGTCTTTCACGGATTGCGGTACGCGGCTTTCAAGCGTACTGATAAATACCGAGCCGGCAAACACACCCTGCGCGCCCAAAGCGTGTGCGGCTCTGGCGGTTCGGCTATCGGTAATTCCGCCTGCGGCCATTACCGGGACATTTTTTACCGCGTCGGCGATCAGCGGCACAATGGAGAAAGTGCCCAGGACGATGCCGGGCAAGGTGCCGCCTTCATCGAATCCCGTCGCCACAATAATATCGGCGCCGAGGGCTTCCGCGAGTCGGGTGTTTTCCGGTGAAGGGTTGATATCCCGGTAGATGATTTTGATGCCTGCGGTTTTTAGCTCATCAAACAGGGCAGGGATAATGGAACCTTCGCCGTAGCCGGTGTAAACGACAGCATGCACCGCCTCCTCTTTGATGACCTTAACAATAGCCGGTGTCCAGATGTCGTTTTCTGCCGTCGGGATCAGATTTACGCCAAAAGGTTTCTCGGTAAGCATTTTGGTTTTGCGAATTTCCTCGCGCATTTTCTCGGCGGTTGCTTCCGGCGTTGAGACCGCCGTTTCGGCCGTTAATCCGGCGTTTGGCCCGAGTACACCCAAGCCACCGGCATTACTGACTGCCGCCACCAGGCGGGCATCGGTCAACCATGAGAGTGGCCCCTGAATGACGTTTTTTTCGATACCCAGAACGTGACTAACACTGTGATTTTGCATGAAGCGTTTCCTTTAACGAAGACGGTTTCAAACCGGAACAGCGCTAGTCTAATCGCCGATTTTGTTCTGAAAAACAGCGAATATGCTTCATCACTTTTACAAAATCAGTAACAATAGACCTGTCATCCACCACGGCCTACGTGCGCGCTATGCAAATCAACGTTTATGAACTGATGCGGATCTTTATTGAGATCGTTGAGTCAGGCAGTTTTTCCCAGACATCAGAAAACCTGCAAATTCATCGGCCTGCAGTGACCCGGGCCATCAAACAGCTGGAGCAACACACAGGTGTGCGTTTGTTACACCGCACCACCCGGCGCATCAGCCTGACACCCGAAGGTGAGGAGTTTTACCGCAGCAGTAAGCCATTGCTGGAACAAACCGATAACTTATTGGGGTCTTTTGTCGCGGGCCGTTCATTATGTGGACAACTGCGCGTGGATATGCCTGTTTCGATTGCCGCTTTGCTGGTTGTACCGCGGTTGCCGGATTTCTATCGCCACTATCCCGGAATTGAAGTGGTGCTCAGTAGCTCCGATCGGCGTAAAGATATGCTGCGCGATGGCCTGGACTGTATCGTCCGTGTCGGTCCGCTGGAGGAGGGTGATTATGTGGCTCGCTCGCTGGGTAAGATTAAACTGGTCACCTGCGCCAGCCCGGCATACCTGGCGGAATATGGTGTACCTGAAACGCTGGACGACCTGCAGAATCACCAGGGCGTGAACTGGTTTAACGTGAACAGCCGACAAATTATGCCGTGGGTGTTTCAGTCGGCGTCAGGCATTGAGGAGCTTCATCTGCCGGGGAAACTGGTGCTGGATAACTCAGAAGTCTATATTGCGGCGGGTCTGGCCGGGCTAGGGTTATTACAGGGCATGGATTTCTTTTTACGTCCGTATATTAATGATGGTCGTCTGGTAGAAGTGTTGCCAGACAATCCGGTTCCGGCGCGGCAGTTATCGGTGCTTTATCCGCACCGGCATATTTCTCCTAAGGTGCGCGTCTTTACACAGTGGCTGGAGACGGTGCTGAAGGCGCATACATGAAATCGGGGCAGGGTGGAGACGTTATAATCGCGGGTATCACGTTGAAAGACGCATCCAATTTATCTTATGTTGAATATAATTCAACAACGCGCATGGCCCTCTAACGATGAAAGTGATACTTGTTCGACACGCGGAGACAGAGTGGAATGCACGAGGAATTATTCAGGGGCACAGTGATAGCACGTTAACCCCCAGGGGTTTGCGCGAAACATCTACCTTACTGGCAGCGCTTGCAGCAGGTGATTACCGCGTGGATTGTGTTTACGCATCTCCGCTTGGGCGTGCATGGCAAATGGGCCAGCGCCTGGCTGAATGCTTTTGCTGCCCATTGTCGGCTGAACCCGCACTTAAGGAACAGGCATTTGGCCAGTTTGAAGGAATGTCTTCAGGGCTGCTTATACAAAACCATCCAAACGACGCGAATGCATTATTCAGGCTGGATGCAGAATATTGCCCACCAGGTGGGGAGTCTCTCGCGCATGCTTCTCAGCGAGTTATGCATTTTTTACATAGCCTTGAAGCAGCATCGCATCATCAAACAATTTGTATCGTTTCTCACGGGCATGTCAGTCAGGCCGTTCTTGCAATTCTAAAAGAAGGAGCTATCGATAATTTCCCACGATATGCGCAACCCAATGCGAGTTACTCCGTTTTCGATCTGATGAATGGGAAATGTACCGATGTCAGATGGGGAATTGCTACACACTTGCTTCAACTTCCTTGACCAACAACATGGGACAAAAAGTGGAATGCAGAAAAGGAGAGGGAAGTCTGCAATGCGAACGTATTGGGTAGTCTGCGCATGGATATGGAACAGGACGTTATCGACCCAAATATCGCATTTAACATAATATACATTATGCGCACCAAAGGCGTAAGAATTAAAATCAGCGGCACATCACTGGCTAATTAGACACGTTCACTGTATAGCCTCACCACCGCGAGCACCGTCTTCAAAGCGATGAGTATCATGAAGGAATATGGAACGGAGGTTTTCTCGATGAATGATGTGAAACCGCTCAGGAACCTTCTGGGCGTAATTTACTGGCGTCTTGCCCTCCTTAGATATCAGCCAGGCGCGCTGCATACAAAAAAGCCGCGAGCAGTTTCCCACTCGCGGCGACAGGATCGATGATGATGCGTTCTGGCAATCAGGCGGCTTTAACTGCTCTGATTTTTTTACTGCCCTCAGCATCTGACTCTGTTTTATCTGTTGCAGTGACGGCATTGAGCTCAGGGAGCTTGCTGGTACGCAGAATATGCTGCACGGCGTCTTTCTGCTCGGCGAGATAGAGCCCAAGATTTTCAGCCTGCGTTTCATCCATCTGCATTTCGCTTTGCAACAGCCAGTCGGTGAACGCTTCTGCCAGATCAAGCAGTTTGTCGTGAGCGTCAGCCTCTTTCTTACTGGCAAATGTCATTTTCTCTTCACCTTTTCTTACGACAACAAATTTTGTTTCAACAGCCATGACTCACCCCCTATACTGTAATTATATACAGTATAGCAGTTCCGGGTATGTATTGCAGCCATAATGTGCTTGTACGTTATGAATCCTGTAAACGCGTCAGCATTTTGATCCTGCAGACATAAATTATTGCGCACAGCAGCAGACTAAATAATGCAGTGCAGATAAATACGCCCGCCCCGGTCATAGCCAGCATCACGCCACCGATTAATGGCCCGACTGCCACCCCCAGCGTCGTCAAAGTTGAGGCACCCAGATAAGCACCGCGATGCTCTGCCGGTGCCAGCTGATCCAGCAAAATGTTCAGGTTCGGCATCAGAATCGCTTCCCCCATGCTGAATATGGCGGTGACGGTCAGCCATACCCAGACGTCCGTGGAACGGGTGGCAAACAAGCAGAGCTGCGAGAAAGCAAAAATGGCGCCCCCCAAAAGAATGCGTCCCGGCAGGCTGACCTGCGCCAGAAAACGCATAATGAAACTCTGGAACACCAGCACGGTACAGGCATTGGTAACCAGTATCAGGGTAATTAGCTTAACCGCCGCGTTGCTGTCGAGTAGTATCAGGTACTGGGGTAATACGGCTTCGTAATGGATAAACACAACGCTACATAAAATGCTGCACAGCAGTGCCGCAATGTAAATTTTGTCCCTGGCGATAATCCCCATTACCTGGTGCAACTTAACCACCGGAGCACCGCCGCCCTGCTCTTCGCTCACCAGTTTACCCGCCGGGATAAACAGCAGCACGTAGACGAAAAACGGCAGATAGGTCAGCCCGGTGATCAGGAACGTCCCCTTCTGCGATGTCAGGCCAAAGACGATACCTACCAGCGGGCCAAACACCGCCGCAACATTGATCAAGTAGTAACGCATTTGCAGGGCAAGCGCGCGACGACGACGGTCGCCAAGCAGATCGCTCATCAGCGCGCGCACCGGAGGATCCACCCACGCAAAGCAAACGCCAATGATCATCAGGCCGGTAATAAACAGCCCCATCCCGGTTGCCTGCGCCAGGATGATATATCCCACAGCGGAAAAGCCACAGCCCAGCAGAAGAATTATGCGACGCCCTAACCTGTCCGAAAGCTGCCCGCCGTACATACCGAGCACCACCGAAATCAGCGCGCTGCTGGTCATCGCCACGCCAATGGCAATCGGCGACATATGGTAATTCTGTGTCATGATAATCGTGATAAACGGCCACGCCATAAAATAGCTAAAGCGTATAACCAGGGTGAAAATGAGTAGCGCATGAACAGTGGCCGGGAAGGTTTTTAGCGTCTGAAACAGACCCGGAGCCGCACAGACATCAGCGGCGGGTTTTGTCGTCATAATTTATCCTAATCATTATTTTTATTAACATATCGGATTGATATTGAATGTAAGCTTCTAAATATAAATAAGATTATTCGACTATAGTCGCAATACAAATGTTAACAAAATGTATAATTTGCCAGCTTATGATGTAAGGGCTACGGGTCGCAGAGAAATATAAGGGAAAGAATGCATCAGGCTACCGTATGCGGTAGTTAATACTAAAACGACCGGCAACCCGTTGCAGGCTGCCGGCTTGAGAGGATTTACACTCTGCTGGCGTCATACCCACCAGCGAAACAGTCTTCATCCAGCGTAAGACTGCCAATTTTATGCACCGGGCCACGCATGCTGACCTGAAAATCCTCACCGAAGGTGATCTGCAACTGCCCGCCCGGCATATTCACGCTGACCTGATTATCAACCCGGTCTAATTTGCGCATCACGCTGGCCGCCGCGCAGCTGCTGCTACCGGATGCCATCGTAAAACCGGCGCCCCGCTCCCAGATACCGATACGCAGCGTATTGCGATCCACGACCTCCACCAGCTGAACGTTGGTGCGTTTGGGAAACACGGGATGATGTTCAATTAGCGGCCCTAAACGGTGAACCTCCGCCAGATCGAGCTTATCCACCAGCACGACACAGTGTGGATTGCCCATAGAAACCAGCGATACCCGCAGTGTTTCATCCGCCAGCTTCAGGGGGTAATTCAGCGCTTCGGGCTGTTCAATCAGGGCGGGCAGCGCTGCCGGACTGAAATTCGCCCTCCCCATGTCCACCGTAATCTGATGAGGATCTTCATGGACCCTGCAATGCACGTCCCCGCCGGCAGTGTGCACTAAAAAGGGCTCGTGTCCGACGCGGCCGATATCAAAGAGATATCGAGCATAGATGCGCAGACCGTTACCGCTTTTCTCGGCTTCTGAACCGTCAGGATTAATGATGCGTAATGTGGGATCGTGCCGATCGCCACTGTCAATCAGCAGACCGTCGGACCCAAAACCATAGTGGCGATGGCATAAGGTACGAATCTGCTCGATGTTTAACTGTTCTGTGACAGAACGATGGCACACCAGGTAATCATTACCGAGTCCGTGATACTTATGAAATAGCAAAGGCGTCATGGAAAGCGTTCTGAATTTGATTATTTAACAAATACATTACCGTATTTTTCAGCTCACGGGACAAAAAAGTGAACGCTGTTTTCGTTCATGTTCAATAAGCCATTCTTTACGCGCGATCCCTCCCCCATAACCGGTCATCGCTCCCTCTTTACCGATAATCCGGTGGCATGGAATAACAATGGCTATGCGGTTGGCACCATTTGCCGCAGCTACCGCACGCACGGCAGCAGGTTTTTCAATCTGCACGGCCAGGGATTGATAATATGATGTTTGCCCGTAAGGAACTTCGCGTAGCGCCTGCCACACAGCGTGCTGGAAATCAGTGCCGGGCGCATCCAGTGTGAGATCAAATTGTTGGCGCGTACCGGCGAAGTACTCGGTGACCTCTTTTTCAGCCTGGCGGGTATGGCTATTTTCCCCCGACATAATCCTTGCTTTCAACAGACGCTGGAGATCGCGAAACTCCGTCTCCAGCATACGACGATCGGTAAATTCCAGCAGACAAACTCCCCGTTCCGTAGCGCAGACAAACATAGGGCCAAGCGTTGTGGTGAACCGGTGAATGACGATCACCCGGGTCTGTTCGGTTGGCGCGACGCCCGTAAGACGCTTACAGGTATAGCCGAAACCGCTTAAGGAGTCGTAACCACTGTCAAAAGCGACATCGGTCGCGTTACGTCCACCTTTCAACTCCTGCAGGGCAATATTAACCCGCTGCATTCGCTGAAAGGCCTGGAAGGTAATACCGTGGTTTTGCAGAAACCAGCGTCGCACTCGCTCGGGACTAATATCGTGCTTACGAAGCGCTGTATCGCTTATCCGGGTTTTCGGATCCGCGCGAACAAGCTCGAGCGCCTGTTCAACAAATGACGGCGCACTGTGGGCATTTTCAGTGGGGCGACACACTTTACAGGGGCGATAACCCGCATCCAGGGCGGATTTAAAGTCTTGATAAAATTCTACGTTTTCACGTTTCGGTTTCCGTGCCCGGCATACCGCAATACAGAATACCCCTGTCGTTTTGACACCAACATAAAATACCCCGGTATAGCCGGAATCACGTTCAAGTAATGCCTGATACCAGAGATCGCACTGCTTAATATCGAGCACTTTCATCAACAAAGACCCCGGCAAATGATTGTTGCGACTGGATGAGTTGCAGCACATTTTTCAGCTTCAACTTATAGAGCAATTCGTCAAAAGACATTGCTTCTACGTCTTCGTAACCCAGCATTGCGGCAATGGCTGCGCTTGATGTCCCCAGCGCCTGATAACCTGCCTGTTGCGCCGCTACTGCACTGGCCGCGTCCCAGACATTCGCGATAAGTAAGGGGGTGTCCTGATGGTGAAGTTCAGTAAAGGTCATGATTATCTCCTGTTGTGAGGCACAGGATGAATCTAGGGTATTCGACGATCGCCTCACAACCGAAAATCGGACAACCATTTTTTAAGGGGGCATTCCCCCTTGCCGTTATAATGCTTTGTCGGTAAACAGCGGGACGTTGCAGGACGTAGAAATATGATCCAGATAACCGCGCAGCGCTTCTGTATACGGGAAACCTTTCACAATCGTCAGCGAATTAAGGACCGGGAAGAGATAAAAATCGGTGATGCTGACAGGATTGCGGGCGCTCAACCAGGCCTCGATTTTACCGAGCTCCGCCGACAGCGTATCGATATAGTTCTGGGTGTTGGCCATCAACGTATCCAGATCGCCAAAGGCGTTAATTTCGCGCTGGGTATAGGCTTCGCGCGCGGCGGGCGTGGCGAGTTCTTTGAAATCGGCCCGGGTAAAACGCGGGATCGCCAGGTTGAATACGGTGCGCGTATTCTCTTTGCACCAGGCCTCAACAGACGGATCGCATTCCCCCGAAATAACCGGCGCGCCGTCAAGTTGGTCGACATAGTGGACGATATCCATGCTTTCCGGCGTATATACGCCCTCTTCTTTCTCGAGGATCGGCACGACCTTTTTGCCCACCATGCGGGTTGGCGTTTCGACATCCCCTTCCATAATCACGCCCAGCTCGAAAGGCACCTTTTTAAGACCGAAGATCATTCTCGCGCGGATACAGAACGGGCAATGCTCATACACATGTAATTTCATAGCATTCTCTTTTCAACTTAAACGGGATAACGACACACAGCATCTGGCAAATGGGGGCCGGGTTTCCAGACTAAATTTGGTAGGTAGATGTCAGATGTCCGCTGGAAATTAACCTCATTATTAGTACAATCGATGTGACGGTAATGTTAATGAGATATTGAAATGAAGTTATTTTCCACCGAGCGTACGGATGTGTATCTGCTTACCCCCGATCTGGCTGACGGCCTCCAGCGATTCCTGCTGGAGAATCGATCGCATTTCGCACCCTTTGAACCTTTGCGTAATGAAGACTATTTCACGCTGCACAGCATTACTCAAAGAATTAAGAGTGCGCAGAGCGATTACGACGCGAGAAAATGTCTGCAAATGGTGTTCACTCTAAAAGGCGAACATAACATCATCGGCAGCATTAATTTCACCAACTTTATCTTTGGCGTTTTTCAGGCGTGCTATCTCGGCTTTTCGCTCGATCAGGCTTATCAGGGAAAAGGACTGATGCACGAGGCGCTCAGCAAATCGATTGGCTATATCCATGAAACCTACGGTTTCCACCGCATCATGGCAAACCATCTTCCTGATAATGCCCGCAGCAGTAAGACCCTGGCGAGTCTGGGCTTCGTTAAAGAGGGGTATGCGCACTCGTATCTCAAAATAAATGGCGTCTGGCAGGATCATGTGCTCAATTCACTGGTTCTGCCAGAAGGGGCGTGAATAATCCACCAGCAGGCTACTCCACTCTCACCCTGACTCTAGGCTTGGACAACAGGATCATAACCAGCTCCTTAAAAGGCACCGGTTTAAAGAAATAGTACCCCTGCAAAAAGGTGATGTTATTCCGGTTGAGATAGTCGAGCTGCTCTCGGGTTTCCACTCCTTCGGCAACAATGCTAATAGAGAGTTTACGCGCCAGATCGAGAACAGAATCGAGGATCCGGGTCGAGTCTTCATGTGCATTGACCCGACCCACAAAACTTTTGTCAATTTTGATGTAGTCGATGTGCAGATCGTGCAGATAAGAGAGCCCGGAATACCCGGTACCAAAATCATCCAGCGCAATGGCAAAGCCATTCTCATGCAGAATGTTCAGGGTCTGCACGAGGTTTGCATCAATGTCCAGCGGCTCACGCTCCGTCACCTCAATGACCAGATTTAAATCGGGCCGGCTGAAGCTGGCCTTGTATTTCAGGCAATCTTCCACAAAGGCGGGTGACGCAATATGCGATGCGCTAAAGTTGATGCCGACATGAAATCCTTCCGGAAGCTTACTGGCAATGGCATTCATGTCGGCAGTAACCTGCTTCATCAGGCTTTGCGTGAGGGGCACGATCAAACCTGATTTTTCCGCGACCGGGATAAAAGCCGCCGGAGAAATAAAACCGCCGTTCGGATGCTGCCATCGGGCCAGCACTTCAACCCCCCGCAGGGTCCCCTCTTTGCCATTAACGATCGGCTGATAAAAAGGTACGATCTGACCCAGCGTAATAGCCCAACGAAGCGCCTCTTCAGGTGGGGTGTGTTTATTCAGATACTTATTCAGGATATAAGCTGCAAGGCAGGACATGAGTATTAAAAACAGTAACAACCCTCCCCCCTGATCAATCAGTCTGTGCAGGCTGAACAACGGGGGCGCAGTGTATTTGATACTGTAGGGATATTCTGTGGCGGCAACCTGTCCCGTGTCGTTATCCTCTACCGGCGTAACATCACCGGTCATGCCCAGAACGTCATTCCCCACTTTCAGTGAATAGGTCAATCCTTTATAGGAGATATCCAGCGCATCCCGGATATGACGATCGCTAATGGTGACCACTATACGGTTACCGGCAACCTGAGTCTGGTATAGCAGAACCGGACGACCGTTTACGGTGCTATTCGCCGGCGCGAGAAACAGCGGCGAATCGGGCAACCCGGCGACGTTGACCAGCAGCACGCGGTTACCCGGCAGGGATGAACACCACACCTTGCCTTCTCTGAGAATGATGATAGTCCTGAGATGCGGTTGCAGGGCCGCCTCGGTACCCAGCTGATACTGCTCTTCCGGACCACACTCTTTTTCGGCCATGCGCATCGACGTACGGGTGGCGAGACGGGCCTCATCAAGAATGACATCCATATTTTTTACGGCGTATTGCGCGCCTGCCTGACTGTCTACCCGCGCAGAGTACCAGAGCTGTGTATTGAGAATAAAAACACCCATCAGAAACATCGCCACCGCAGTCAGGGCGGGAATAAAGGCATTGCGCATCGACATATCCTGGATAAGGGAAGGTAACCACGCAGGCGGCATCTTAAGTGCCCGATTATCGCTTTACAGAGAGCATGGTCGACAAAATATAAAATAACCATGCTCCTGCAAAAATTTACCCAGAAAACAGCAGGAAAGCGTGATGAATCACCAGAAAGAAGTCTGCCTGAACCGGTTAACAAGCACCATACCGACGAGCATAGATAGCGTAAACAGCAGCCCCTTCCCGACGCCTGTCCCCAGCAATACCAGCGACGGTCCGGGGCAAATGCCCGCCAACCCCCAGCCCAGCCCAAACAGAATTGCACCCACCAGCAGCGCACGGTCTATGGCGTTATTCTCCGGCAACAGGATGGGCACCCCGCAAATGGCCCTTTTTCTGCCTTTGACCAGTGCAAAGCCGACGATCCCCACCGCAATCGCCCCCATCATTACAAAGGCAAGTGAGGGATCCCAGGCCTGAGACAGGTCCAGAAAGTTAAGCACCTTCCCGGGGTTTGCCATCCCGCTGACCAGCAAGCCCACGCCAAAAATCAGGCCACACACAAACGCGGTAAAGTTCAGCATCATCGCCTCCTTAACCCAGCCAGAAACCGGTCAGGGTGGCGGTAACCACCCCCACGGCCATAAAGGTCAGCGTGGCGATCAGAGAGCGTTTAGAAAAACGCGACAGCCCACAGACGCCATGCCCGCTGGTACATCCGGATCCCAGACGTGATCCGATGCCCACCAGCAAACCGGCCACGATAATCATCGGCCAGGAGGTCTGGACGTTAATCTCCGGTAGCGGGAAAAACAGAGAGAACAGTAGCGGCGAGCCAATCAGACCGGCCAGAAAGGCTATTCGCCACCCTTCTGTTCGGGTCTGTTTCGTCAGCATACCCGCCACAATGCCGCTGATCCCGGCGATACGCCCACAAAAGTGGATCAGCATTATGGCGGCTAGCCCGATTAACAGCCCGCCGCCGAGACTGCTCAGTGGCGTAAAGTGAGAGAAATCAATTGTCATGGTCGACTCCTGCCTGCGGGCAATAGAGGTCATATAAGGTGTTGATAGTGTACGCCTGGCTATGCTGCAAAAGGCAAAAAAAAAACGGCAGGGATCCTGAGATCCCTGCCGTTTGGTTGAGTCAGAAAGAATCAGAACTGATAGCTGAGACCGGCTTGTACGCTGGCATCGTTATCCACATCGCCCGTGCCAAAATACACACCGGTATTAACAGAGAAGTTATTCCCGATGGTGGTGTTAATACCCGCGCCGAAGATACCCATCGAGGTATTGTGACCGCTGGTGTTGTGATAATCCGCCGCTTTAATGTCGGTGTTATCGCTAAACTCGGTCTGGTAACGGGCATCAACCCACGGATAAAGCTCAACATTCTTGTTGAGATCCGCCAGTTTGGTGGTGACGCGCATCCCCAGGCTGGTGTTCCATTGTGAAACCTGGTTATCGCTGAAGGTCAGCTCTTTATCAGAGAAACCTTTCTCTTCCGCTTTATCCCATCCTAAGGTGGCATACGGCTGGAGGACGGTTTCGCCCGGCAGCATGACGTTGACACCGGTGCGCAGCTGGGTGGTATACAGATTACCGTCCGCTGAGCCGCTCAATGCTTCGGTCATGCCGCTGGTGTCCTCTTTGCTGTTCTTCGCAGACATCGAGTAACGCATATCACCGTAGCTGAAGCTGCCGTCAACGAACATGCCCCACAGGTTGTCGTGCAGCGCCTGCTGCCAGCCCGCATACACGCTGTAGTAGTTGCCATACACAGTATCATTGAAGCTGTTAGCACCGCCGCTGTTGCTCTGGTCGCGGCTGCGGGTCCAGCCCAGCGCCACGCCACCGGTCAGGCTGTCGCCGTTTGCCAGGTGAGTGGTCCAGTCCACACCGCCCTGCACGCCCTGGGTGATGTCCTGATAATCAACGTCATCGCTGTAATCCCCGTGGTGATACAGGAAGTCGCCCCACAGTTGTGCCCCGTCGGCCGTATGGCCATACAGGTTTTGCAGGTGAACCTGATCCAGCCGGTTCGCCAGATCGTCTGTGATCATACGGCCGGCCTGCTTAGCGGCATCGAGACCGGCAATCGCACCCTGAACATCACTGGCGAGTTCACCGCGAGAGCTGTCGAGCAGCACGTTGTACGCGTTAGGTGTGGCAGTCAACCCGGCGCTTTTGCTCAGCTGCGCCGCCTGGGCAATGGTCAGGGAATCGTTGTAATTGTACGCACCGCTGCGGCTTTCGACCTGCTGCGAACCGTTACTGAACTGTGCTTCTACGGCATCGTTCGGGTTACCGGCGGTAGAGAAGGTCGCAATCTGGACGTTTTTCTGATTCAGGGTAGACGGTGAAATCTGGGTCACCATCAGGCTGTTATTTGTCCCGGTGACGTTGCCAAAATCAACGGTACTGTCGGAGGTCATCGCAACCTGGACATTGCTGCCGGTGGTATCCGCCACTAACCGGGAGCCATTCTGGATAGTCCAGCCGGTATTGTCGTTTAACTTATCGATATCGATATTGTTATCCGACGTCGTGTTAACCGTCTCAAATCCGCTGATTTTACCGGTGATGGTGCTGTTGGCATCCATCGACAGCTCATCTGTGCCGGTCCCTGCATCCACATTGCCAGTGACAGAGGAGTTATTGGTCAGCACGACCGTATCGTTCCCTGCCCCGGTGGTAATATCGCCGTTCACCGTCGAGTTATTCAACTGCACCGTGGTGCTGCTTTCATCGGCGGTAATAATATTGCCGTTCAGGGTGCTGCTATCGAGGGAAATTTGCGCCGTGGATGTGGAGGAGCCATCCCCGACAACGGCAATGGAGCCATTTACCGTCGCGCCATTGGTCAGCGCAACGGTGGAAGCCTGCTGACCATAGATACCCATCGCCACAGTTTGCCCCTGAAGCGCCGAGGTAATGCTGGATGCATCCGCGTTGCCGGCATAGGCGCCTTCAAAATACCCCTGCAGCGTCGCGTTAGTTTCATTTGCCGTCACGGTACTGTTATCAACGCTAATGGTGTTATTGCTGTTAGTGAAGGCATAAATAGCGCCGTTAACCGTGCTGTTCCCGGCAACATTAATGGTGTTATCCCCGCCGGTCACGGTATAAATAGCGCCGCCAAGGGTACTGCCATTTTCAATATTGACGGTGTTGGTGCCTTCATTGGCGCCGGAGTCAACAAAAATAGCCGCGCCACCCATATAGGTTTTGGCATGCGATGCGGCGCCGTAGATCACATTGTCATTCTCGCCGGTCAGCGTGGAATTATTGACATTAATGTTAAAGCTGCCGTTGTCGCCCGGGGCGTTATTCCCACCCTCAATCATATCGGTGGTCGCCCCGTTCTGCAGGGTAATATTTTTGGTACCACCGTAATTAGCCTGAATAAACGTCCCGCTCATGTCGGTACCGTCAACGGTCAGCGACTGGGTGTCTTCCTGCTTGTTATCCCACAGGTAGATGGCGTCATTGCCATTGCCGGTGCTGTTGGTATTAGCGTCATTGGTATACGCAGTGCCGTTATCGTTCACAGCCCAGGTCTCGGTGCCATTAGGACCATGATAATTTGTACTCTTGAAACCACAGGTAGTCGTTGGCGCATCGGTTGGCGAGCAGTCAGCTGCTAAGGCATAGCCGGAAAAAGCAGTCAGAGAAAACAGGATGCATTGTGATAACAAGGTACGGCGAGTTTTATAGCGCATTTTTATATCCCTAAGATGATTCTGATAAACAATCGATCGAAGAGATTCTTACGCAATAAAAAACAATTAAGAATAGTCTTGCTGCCTGCTATTTGTAATATTAATTTCACGCACGCCATTTAAATACAAAGATAAATACTCGCGTGATGAGTCTATTTTTTAGATTAATAGATTCATGAAATGAATGATTTTGAGCGCTTCTTCACCGCTGAACGCGGGCATGAAGCCTGCATTTTATATATACCCCTTTGTGATTATAGAAATGCAGCCGATAAGAACGTCAGATCGATAAAAATAATGTTTAGGATACTAACATTTTGTTTCATCGGCGGGAGAAAAGTACAACTCCCGCCCGAAGGTTATATTTTCAGTTCTGGAACAAGCGCTTTTTTATCGGACATACAGGTCTGCCACGCCTTGCCCGGCTCGCCGTTGTCCAGTACCGAGGAGGTGCGATACTCCACCGTGCGGGTGCGCTGGTCAGACGCCACGTACTCGATGGTCGTCCAGCGGGTGTTAGCATCCTTCCCTTCAGCGGTGAGTTCGATGGTCTGGTTTTTCACAATCTCGGCGCACTCGCTGGCCGCGGCCTCAACTTTGCGAAACTTCTTCTCTTCCGGGGATGTGCCCTCGTTGGACATACATCCGGTAAACAGCAAACAGGCGAGAGATATCAGGCTGATTTTTTGCAGCATCACGCAGTCCTTTTGGTAAACAAGCATTAGCTGAAGCGTAGCCTATGCGGCTGCGCTCTTCCTGGCTTTAACGGAGCTGGCTGATATTTGCATCAATTTGCTTTTGCATGGCATGTCGCGTCGCCGGGGTGATTTTTCCCGGAAGCAGTGTTTCGGCATACACAGAAAACCCACTGGCGACATCGGCAATGCGCGCAATGAGCTGGTTAACCTGCGCTTCACTGAGGTCCGCCTCATGAGTGCCCAACCACAGCAGATGCTGTTTCTTAATGTTCAGCGCCTCGCCCATGACATCCATCTGATGATAGCCACCCGGACCTTCGTTCCAGGTAACATCAAACGCAGGGGCCAGCGACCATGCCCCTTCCGCAGACATCAGATAAGCGAAATTTTTTGGGTGATCGTCGCGGTTATTAAAAATGACGTTAAAGACAATCCGGGCAAACGCGCGCGCTTTCTCACGCACATCGTTGGTACAGAACTGCGTGGCGCGTAAAAACGTGGCGTAATCCAGTGCGCCCGGCGCACGGTAATCCGCCCCGGTAAATGCCGCCAGACTTTGCATCGGCACACGCATCCCGGCTTGCCGATCAAAGCGTTTGCTGGCAAAGGCCGCATAACCACCCGGCAGATCAAAATATTCTGTTTGCGGTGTCTCAATGCCGCAGTCACGCAGGCACTGGGCATAAACCATCTCAATGGCACATACTTCGGCAGGTTCATCTCTGGCAGGAAATTTGATCAGCCAGGGTTCATAGCCCGTGGCAGGGACCGTCGTGAATCTTCCGGTGACAGTGTCACGATACAGCAAGGCTTTGGGTCTGGCCCCCTGCGGGGAACCGCCCATCTGCAGCAGCCGGTGCAAAAATGCCCCGCCTTCGCCTTCCAGCACCTCCCTTACCTCTTCTGCAAGCTGAAGGAGCGGGATATCGTTTTGTGGTGCTGCGAGATCGGCCTGAACTGGCACAAAAGACATCGCTCCCATCGCATTACTGCCAATGTACGTCAGCCTTTCCAGAGGACCAATGCGGGCCGCACTCAGACCACGCTGCCTGAACAAGCGATCCATCAGCAGCATACCCCAGCCGTCAGGCAGGGAGTCATATACCGGCCCGGGCAGACCTAGCTGGTGGGCAGGAAAATTTTGTCGCAGCTTGTCACCCTTCAACGGAAGGCTAAATGCGGATAACTCAAAACCTTTTTCCTGTGCCTGCTGGCTGTATTCGAAGAAAATCAGTGGACGCCCGGTGAGTGCGGTGGTGGTGGCCAGCGTCCCCCACAGCCAGCGTTTACCCCAGCCTTCGTAATAAACCTCTACACGATCAGGCATCATGACTCCTTTTCCTTATACGCTGGCGGGAGGCGCTGGCTTCGAAGCGGCGAAGATCGTCCAGGCTCTCCAGTTGCGGCAGAAACAAATTTTCCAGTTCACGGGTCAGGCCAAGCACCATCGCCACGCGAACCACAACTTCAAAGCCGACGTTGCGCCCTGCCTCCAGATTTGAAACCGTATTCACCCCAACGCCAGCCCGTTGCGCCAGTTCGGCCTGAGTAAACTGGCGTCGGATACGCTCCTGACGTAACCGCTCGCACAGCGACTTAACGATCTCATCAGGTTTTTTGAAATTTAAATCCATTATTTTGTACCTTAACGGCCAGTTTTGACGTTAACACACAATATTATAGATTTATTATCATGCTTTCGCCACGCGACATAAACCACAAAATAAGACAATTAAAGCGGAAAAATCAGTTTAAGCCACATAATACTGGAGTTAAGCACCTCGCGCTTTCAAAACCGAAACCCCCTGTTGGCTCACTGCGTCCACCCAGCGGCTGTCGGTATCCGCTTCAACCACGACGGTGTTAATCAGCGAAAGCTCGCCGATAAGGAACGACGATGCGGTGTTGATTTTTTCCGGTGACGCCAGTACCACCGTTTCTGCAGCTCTGCCGGAAAATGCACGTTTGATGCACGCTTCTTCATAATCACCGGTGGTTAAGCCGGCCTCGGGGTGGATACCGGTCACCCCCATGAAAAACAGATCGGCATGAATATGCGCAATGCCTTCGATGGCGGCGGCGCCGACCGTGACCACCGAGTGGCGGAACAGGCGTCCGCCAATCAGGATCACCTCTACCCGCGGATAATCCACCAGCGCCAGGGCAATACCCGGGCTGTGGGTCACCGCCGTGAAAGGCAGATCCTCAGGCAGGCAGCGCACCAGTTCGGTAGTGGTGGTCCCGCCGTCGATAATCACCACCTGGCCGGGGGAGATCAGCTCGACGCCCTTCTGCGCCACCCGCTTTTTCGCCTCAATGCCCAGGCTGCTGCGTTCGGCAAAGCTGGAGACCGCCTTTGATGCCGGCAACGCGCCGCCGTGCACCCGCTGTAAACGCCCCTCCGCCGCCAGCTCGCGCAGATCCCGGCGGATAGTATCTTCCGACACCTCAAACTCCAGGCTAAGGGCTTTAGATAGCACTTGCCCTTCGGCACTCAGTTTTTCGAGAATCAGCTGTTTGCGTTGACGAGTGAGCATGGTCGGTTCCTGAAGTTGCATGTTTGATCTTGATATTGCACGAATGTGCGGTTTATGATGCCCACTCTACGTAAACAGGAGGCACCGTGCAATCTAATCGTGCAGAAGTACGCATCCTCGACAGCAAAACGTTGTCAGATGACTGGTACACACTCAAAAAATACACCTTCGATGTGCGCCGCCGTAACGGAGAGTGGCAACGCCAGAACCGCGAAGCCTATGACCGGGGCAATGGGGCAACCATCCTGCTCTACAACCGCGAAAAAGGGACCGTGATCCTTACCCGCCAGTTCCGCTTTCCGGTGTACATCAACGGTCACGACGGCTATCTGATTGAAACCGCCGCCGGACTGCTTGATAACATGGCACCGGAAAATCGCATCAAGGCCGAGGCGGAAGAAGAGACCGGATATCAGATCGACCACGTTGAGAAAGTCTTTGAGGCTTTTATGAGCCCCGGCTCGGTCACCGAAAAACTCTACTTTTACATCGCGGAGTATCTTCCTGGCGATCGCACCAGCGAGGGTGGCGGCATTGAGGCCGAAGGTGAAGATATCGAGGTACTGGAGTGGCCCATCGGGCAGGCGTTGCAGGCCATTGATGACGGCCTGATTGTCGACGGCAAAACCATCATGCTGCTGTATCACGTGGCCTTGAAGAGGATCCTTTAAAGAAAACGCACCGACAGAAAGGGATTTCTGTCACCCCGCCAACCTCATCATCTACACTTCTGAAAAGAGCAAACCGGAGATGCCTGCATGACCGACTGGAACCCCGCCCTGTATCTGCAATATGGTGCAGAACGCACCCGCCCCGCCCTGGAGCTTCTCTCCCGCATTGTGCTGGATGAGGTCACCGATGTGGTCGATCTGGGCTGCGGGCCAGGCAACAGCACGGCGCTGCTCCAGCAGCGATGGCCTTCGGCACGTATCACCGGGGTGGATACGTCGCCGGCGATGCTGGCAGAAGCCAGAGCGGCGTTGCCGGGCTGTCGGTTTGTTGAAGCCGATATTCGCCACTATCGCCCGGAGCAGGCGCTGAGCGTGATTTACGCCAACGCCTCATTGCAGTGGATTGAGAACCACTACGAATTGCTGCCGCATCTGGTCTCGCTATTGAAGCTACACGGCGTGCTGGCGATCCAGATGCCGGATAATTTTCTGGAGCCCACTCACGTGCTGATGCGCGAGGTGGCCTTTGAGCAGGATTATCCGGATCGCGGCCGCGCGGCCCTTCCCGGGGTTCATGCCTATTACGATATTCTGACCGAGGCGGGATGCGAGGTGGATATCTGGCGTACTACCTATTACCACCAGATGAGTTCCCACCAGGCCATTATCGACTGGGTAAGCGCCACCGGCCTGCGCCCCTGGCTACAGGAGCTGAATGAGCGCGAGCAACAACGCTATTTGCAGCGCTATCATCAGCTGCTGGAGGAACAGTATCCGCTGCAGGAGAACGGGCAGATACTGCTGGCCTTTCCGCGACTGTTTATCGTCGCCAGACGCGAACCATAACTACGCCTTCGCCTCTTTCAGCAGCTGCTGGATCACCTGCTCCTGCTTATCGTTGTTCCCCTCCCCGAAAGAGGCGTAACGCAGCTGCCCTTTGGCATCGAAGAAGTAGTGCGCCGGCCAGTAACGATTGCCGAAGGCCGTCCAGATTTTGTAGTTGTTGTCAGCGACCACCCGGTACGGGAGCTGCCATTTATTGATGGCCTGCTGCACCGACGCCAGCGGTTTTTCCCACGGATACTCCGGCGTATGTACGCCGATCACCACCAGTCCCTGGGCCTGATATTTGTTAGCCCACTCGCGAACGTGCGGCAGGGCGTGCTGACAGTTGATGCAGTCCCAGGTCCAGAAGTCGATCAGCACCACTTTGCCTTTTAACGACGCCGGGGTAACCGGCTCGCCGTTCAGCCATCCGGTGCCACCCTCAAGCGACGGCATCGCGCTGGTGGTGACCGGTTGTGCGAGCGGCTGGAGGGTCGGCTGAGGCTGGCTTCCCGGCGCCAGCTGCAGCAGCGTCTTCTCCAGGCGGTCGGCCACGCCGTTTGCCCCCTGGAAGACGCTGTTCAGACCAAATGCGGTAAAGGCCACCGACATCAGCATCGCCACGCCCGCCACTTTTCGCAGCCCGTCCATCAGCCCCGATTTGGCTTTCAGCCGCGCTATCAGCGCCTGCCCGCTAAAGCCGAGCAGCGCGAGCATCACCGCACAGCCGCTGCCGTACGCCGCCAGCAGACTACCGGTGGCGATCGGGTTATGCCCTGCAATACTCAGACTGAGAATGGCCCCCAACACCGGCCCGGCGCACGGCGACCACAGCAGTCCGACCGCCAGCCCGGCGAGCAGCGCCGAGGCCAGACCCCGGGTGCGGGTGCTGCGGGAGTTAATCGCGTTGCCAAGGCGTAATGCAGGCCCGGCCATGCGTTGCGCAAAGGTTGGGAAGATCAGCGCCAGCGCGGCCAGGCTCAACAACGCCAGCGCGAGCCAGCGCCCGACAAGGGTGGCGCTGACGACCCAATCGCTGGCGACGGCGATCAGGCTGGCGACCAGGGTAAACATGATCACCATGCCGAACAGCATGGCGATGAGCTGGTGCTTCTGACCGCGGAAACCGGCAAACAGCAGCGGGATGACGGGAAGCGTACAGGGGCTGAGCAGGCTGACCATGCCACCTAAAAATGCGATCACGAGAAACATAAAACACCTCACTAAAGCGGTTGGCTGCGACGAGTGCAGTGAGGCTATTACAGCGTGGGGAAGTGTCTGGCATGTGTGGAAGATTGGGCTTTTTGTCAGGTGCTGTATTCGTTTAGCGTGGGGATACAGTCCGGTACAAATGGTGGGTTTCGGTGGTTTTGTAGGCCGGGTAAGGCGCAGCCGCCACCCGGCGGTAGGCACCGGTGCGGCCTGTTCCCCCTCACCCCAACCCTCTCCCAAAGGGAGAGGGAGAAAGTCAGGTCACCGGCAAGGTAATGCGCGCGGAAAGTCCACCCTCGGGCCGGTTCGCCAGCTGTAGCTGACCGTCAAGCTGGGCGGTCAGCTGAGCGGCAATCGCCAACCCCAGCCCGGTGCCACCGGTATCCCGGTTGCGGGAGGACTCCACCCGGTAAAACGGCTGCAACACCGCCGCCAGCTCCTGCTCCGGAATACCCGGGCCGTTATCTTCCACGGCGATCAGCACCCTGCCTTCGCGCACCGTCAGCCTTACCTCTGCGGCATCGCCAAACTTCAGGGCGTTATCCAGCAGATTGGTGAGGATGCGGTGCAGCGCCTGCGGACGAGTCGCGAAAGGCAAGGCAGTACGGGCTGCTGCAAACTGCACGTTTTTGCCGGTATCGGCGTAATCACAGACCAGGGTATCAATAAAGTTATAGAGATCGACGTTGCGCACCGGCTCGGGCGATACCCCGGACGAGCGGGCGTAGTCGATCCCCTCCCGCACCAGCCGGGTCATGCTGTCCAGATCCTGAGTGAGCTTGTCGCGCAACTCGGGCTGGTCGGCCATCTCCACGCGCAGCCGCATCCGGGTGATGGGGGTCTGCAAATCATGGGAGATGGCGGCAAGGATCTGCGCCCTCTCCTTCAGCGAGGTCTGGATCCTGTCCTGCATGGCGTTAAATGCCCGCGCAGCATGTTGTACCTCCAGCGGGCCTTGCTCGGTGAGGATAAGCGGATTAGGGCTGGCAGGTTCGAGGGTATCGACCGCCCGGGTAAAGCGGGTAAAGGGACGCACCACCTGGCGCACCGCCAGCCAGGCGCAGATCGCCACCAGCAGCAGCTGAAGAATAAACACTACTGGCAGCCAGCGGGCGATCGGCGGCATCCGCGGGGTGAGATCCAGCGTCAGCGGCGAGCCGTCACGGAGCGTCAGGTGCGCCTGAATATGTGAAACCGGCCCCGGCACCGCCGTAAAGCGCAGCGGATACCGGGTCGCAAGGCTCTCCGTTATCGTGCGGACCGCATCCCGCGAACGGGCATCAGCGGGCGGAGCGCCCGGCTCACCGGGGCCCAGCACGTAGTGATAGTTATCCCGGTCGAGGCGCGGAAGCCACTGCGCCCGCTCATTCGCAGGAAGCCGATCCAGAATCGCCACGCTGGTGGAGACATCGTCCTGCAGATTACCCAGCATTACGTTCCGCACGCTGCTCATTCGCTCGGCCATCACCAGGGTCAGGGTCAGGCCGTTAGCAAGCAGCAGCCCCAGCAGAACGATCAGCAGCAGACGATAATGCAGCGAACGCGGCCAGAGCCTCACTCTTTGGCCTCCAGAATGCTCACCGGCATCGAAAAGACATAGCCTTCGCTACGTACTGTTTTGATATACCGTGGTGAGCGTACATCCTCATTCAGCCGCTGACGCACGCGGCTGACCAGCAGATCGATTGAGCGCTCGAACAGCTCCGCATCCCGGCCCTGGGTGAAATTCAGCAGCTGATCGCGGGTTAACACGCGCTGGGGATGATCGATAAACACCCGCAGCAGACGGTACTCCGCCCCGCTCAGCGCCACGATGGTGCCGGTGGCATCCAGCAGATGACGGGCGCTGGTGTCGAGTTGCCAGTCGCCAAAGGCGATGATCCGCCCGGCTTCGGTCACCTGCAGATTGGGCGGCAGCGTGCGAAAGCGGCGCAGTATGGCTTTGATCCGCGCCAACAGCTCACGCGCCACAAAGGGTTTGACCACATAATCGTCCGCCCCCATCTCCAGACCCAGAATGCGATCCATGTCGTCGTGGCGCGCGGTCAACATCAAAATCGGCAGATCTTTATGTTGGCCGCTGCGCAACTGGCGGCACAGGGTCAGTCCGTCGTCGCCGGGCATCATGATATCCAGCACCACCAGATCGACAGCCTGCTTATCGAGCACGGCGCGCATCTCTTTGCCGTTGGCGGCGCCGGTAGCGCGATAGCCCGATTTCAGCAGATAATCGACGACCAGCTCGCGGATATCCCGGTCGTCATCGACGACAAGAATGTGATCGGTTGTCTCCACCCTAAGCTCCTGTTAATCAGCGATTCGCCAAAAATAGCATAGTTGGCTTACAACTTATCCGCATCCACCACCGCCTTGACGAAATCCTGCGGATCTTCCTGCGCCGGATTATGGCCAATGTTGCCGGTAAAGGTGCGATGCTGATATTTGCCGGTGAATTTTGCGGCATACACCTCAGGCGCCGGATGCGGCGCGCCGTTATTGTCGCCTTCGATGGTGATGGTCGGCACGTTGATGGTCGGGGCGGCCGCCAGCCGTTGTTCATAACTGTCGTAGCGGCGCTCACCTTTTTCCAGCCCCAGACGCCAGCGGTAGTTGCTGATGGTCACTGCCACGTGATCCGGGTTATCCAGCGCTTTGGCACTGACGTTGAAGGTGGCATCGCTGAATTTCCAGCCGGGGGATGCGAGAGTCCAGATCAGTTTGGCAAAGTCATGGGTGTTGGCGGCATAGCCCTTCTCGCCGCGCTCGGTGGCAAAGTAGAACTGATACCACCACTGCAGCTCGGCCTGCGGCGGCAGCGGTTTTTCTCCGGCTTTCTGATTACCAATCAGATACCCGCTCACCGAAACCAGCGATTTCACTCGTTCCGGCCACAGTGCCGCCACGATATCCGCCGTTCTGGCCCCCCAGTCGTAACCGCCGAAGACCGCACGTTTGATTTTCAGCGCATCCATCAGGTTAATAACGTCTTTCGCCATGGCCGCAGGCTGACCGTTGCGCGGCGTGGCAGGCGACAGAAACTGCGTCGTCCCGAACCCGCGGTTGTACGGCACAATCACCCGGTAGCCTTTTGCCGCCAGCGCCGGGGCAACCTGGGCATAACTTTGAATGTCATACGGCCAGCCGTGAAGCAGGATCACCGGTTCACCGTTTTTCGGGCCGATATCGACATAGCCAATATTCAGATCGCCCGCGTCAATCTGGCGGATCTGCTTAAAAGCAACGGCATAGTCAGTGTCTGCCGCCTCGGCCTGACAGGCGGAAACGGTGGCGAAAGAGAGGGTCAGCGCCAGGGTTGAGTAAGCCAGTTTGTTCATCATGGTGGTATCTCCGGGTCAGTAGAATTTACCCGCTTATCTCACCACCCTGATGTATGGCAAATATGTACAAAGTCGCCCGTTTTGCAAGGTGCTGTATCGCGAGCCGACGCAGATACACTGTGATACAAACTCGCGTAGGGCGAACCTCTACGTCAGCTGGTAATACTTGTCCGGCAGTTTACGCGCAGGGATCTGCTGCTCATCGTTCATCTGCAACAAATCAATCTCCATCGCATTACAGATAGCATCCAGCGGCAAATCGTTATTCTCGGTGCCGAACGGCTCCTCCAGCTCTTCCGCCAGGGTATCCAGCGAAATAAAGGTGTAGGAGATCAGTACCGACACGAACGGCGTCATGTAGTGCAGGTCGCTGACCAGCGCAAACGGCAGCATGATGCAGAAGAGGTAGACGGTGCGGTGTAGGATCAGGGTGTAGGCAAACGGCACCGGAGTATTGGCGATGCGCTCGCAGCCGGCCAGCACGGTCGACATATCATTCAGACGAATGTTCAGGCTGTGGAAAAGGATATCCGACAGCTCCCCTTTCCGGCGTCTGACCGCCAGCCATTCGCCCATGATCAGCAGGATGCGGTTGGCTGGCGAACTGGAGTCCATCGCCACGCGCAGGTTTTCCTCGGAAAGATACTTCGACAGCTGGTCGGCCTGCGGCTGTCGGCGCAGGGTCATGCGCAGACAGTGGGCAAAGGCAATCTGCAGGCGAACAAACTCACCCAGCGCCGGATCGTCCGGCAGCGTGTTTTTCACTTCACGGAACAGCGATCGCGAGGCAATCATCAGTTGGCCCCATAGCTGGCGCGCTTCGACATAGCGCGCGTAGCAGGCGTTGTTGCGGAACCCGAGGAAGATCGCGATGGCGACCCCGAGAATGCTGAACGGCGCCACCGTCAGCCGGATGCCCAGCGAGGTGTACCAGGGCAACATCAGGATCACCACGATAGAGAGCAGGAAGTTAAGAAACAGGCGGGAAAAGATTTTGGTCAGCACGGAACCGTGCCAGACGAAAATCAGACGCAACCAGTGCTGTTGAGGTCGAACAATCATAGTCAGCTTCATCGGGAAAAAAGAGCGGTGACTATTAAACGTGATCGTCGTCACGGTTGCAAGTATGTTAAAAAATGATGACGTTTTTGCGAGGCTTAGAGCAGGCTGCACGAGGGTTAAGGCGTGGAGTAACAGGAATAGGTAAAAGTATGTTGTAACTAATATGGAGAAGAAGAAGCAAAGTTATCTGCGGTATGCTCCCCCTCACCCCAACCCCCTCCCTCAAGGGAGAGGGAGTCAGTCCTGTAGGCCGGGTAAGCGCAGCGCAACCCGGCAAAATTTAAAGGATTAACACAGTGGTTTAACGGCTTCGCGCATCCCTTTATGCAGAATGGCATCCAGATCCTGCGCAACTTGCTCTACCAGTCCATTGACCTGGGTCAGATCCTGCTCCCAGTGATCGCTGACGCTCAGCACCGCGCTCACCAGTTCACGAGTGGTGATCTGCTGGTCATGATGCTGGGTCCACAGCTGCTGGAAGCGGGTGATCCAGTGCGCGTCGTCCTGCACCGGGTAGCTTTTGCCGTTACGCTCCGCGCGGTAGAAGGCAATTAGCGCCGCCAGGGCAAACGTCAGACGCGCCGGGAGCTTGCCGCTGGCCTGCTGCCCTGCCAGAAGCTGCGGCAGAATGCGGGTGCGGTATTTGGTCATGCCGTTGAGAGCAATCGACAGCAGCTGATGCTTGATATACGGGTTACGGAAGCGGCCCGTCACCGCGCTGGCGAAGGAGGCCAGCTCATCACGCGGCAGATCCAGTACCGGAATAATCTCTTCATGAATGGCTTTTTCGACAAAGGCGCAGATCTCGGTGTCGTTCATCGCCTCACCCACGGTATCCAGCCCGGCCTGGAAGGCCACCGGCACCAGGGCGGTATGCGCGCCGTTGAGGATCGCCACCTTACGCTCTTTGTACGGCTTGATGTCATCAACAATCAGCACATTCAGCGCCAGCTTGTCGAGACGCAGTTCCTGCGCCAGGGATTTCGGCCCCTGGATCACAAACAGGTAGAAGTGTTCGGCGGTATCGAGGAAGGCATCGTGATAGCCAAGAGAGGCTTCGAGCTGGGCCACTTCGTCACGCGGGTAGCCGGTCACGATACGGTCAACCAGGGTCGAGCAGAAGCTGTTGGCGTCGTTCAGCCACTGGGTGAAGGCCGCCGGCAGCGCCCACTCCTGAGCATAGCGCAGCACCAGTTCACGCAGGGCGTCGCCGTTATAGTCGATCAGTTCGCAGGGGACGATCACCCAACCTTTATCGGCAGCGCCGTTGAAATGGCTGAAGCGCTCGAAAAGCAGACGCGTCAGTTTCGCCGGATAGCTCACCGCAGGCGCATCCTCGAACTTATCCCCGGCGTGATAGCTGATCCCCGCTTCCGTGGTGTTGGAGAAGACAAAGCGCATCTCCGGATTATGGGCCAGCTTCAGGAATTCATCGTACTGGTCGTAAACGCTGATTTCGCGGTTAACGGAGCGGATCAGGCGCGCGTCGCTGACCGCTTCGCCCTGCTCGTTCAGGCCACGGATAATGGTGGTGTAGAGGCCGTCCTGAGTGCTCAGTGAAGGCGGGAAATCGCTTTTGATCGGGCGGACAATCGCAATACCGGCGTTGAGGTCGGTATGTTCATTGAGCAGATCGATCTGCCAGTCAATAAACGCGCGCAGGAAGTTGCCCTCACCAAACTGGATGATACGTTCAGGATAGAGAGCACCGGGGAAATCACGACGGTTCAGTGTGTTCACAATGGGGTCCTTGTAATGATTAGTCATACAGCCTGATAAGATTGGTACGATAACTTATCAAAACTTAACGACCACGAACCCCTGTTTTGATCAAATATGGTGTGAATTGTGACAGGATTTATAAGAATTTGTAGAACACCGAGGTGCCCGTCATCTCACCGTCCGGCATCAAGGCATAGCGCGGGATCTCCCCCACTTTCTGCCAGCCCGCCCGCTGGTAGAAGGTCTCCGCCCCGCTGCCGGTGGCGGTGTCCAGCACCAGCACCGTTTTACCTTTATCCCGGGCCACGTTTTCAAGGGCCTGCATTAATCGCCCGGCATCACCGCAGCGGCGTGCGTTCTGGTGAACCAGCAGTTTGGCGACATCCGCCCGGTGCGGTTGGTTGTCGGGCTGATCGGTGATCAGCTGCACGGTGCCGGTGAGTTGGCCCTCCGCATTGGTCGATACCAGCACGGTACGCTCCTCGCGCCCGACGCTGTCGGCCACGCCGCGCCAGAACGCGCAGGCCTGCTCATGGCTGTAGGGCAACATAAAGCTCACGGACGCGCCGCCGATGACACAGCTGTGCAGGATGTCTGCTAACTGAGAAAGGTGTGCGAGGATGTCGTCGCGAGTAAAGATCTTTATTGCGGGTGATGTCATCATTATTCTCCTTTTTATCAACGGCATCACCATGCGCTTTACATTTTCGTAACACAAGAGAGATTTACAGAGGATTTTCTTATCTCAGCAGCCGGTACCGCGCTGCTGTTTCATGGAGTACATCATCCGATCGGCGGTTTTCAGCCAGCTATCCAGATCGTCGCGATCGTGGTTGAACTCAATGACGCCCCAGGAGAATGAGAGCGCCCAGGGGAATTCGGCATGCTCATTCCACACCGCTGCCTGTTCGGTAAGATACTGCATGGCGATCCATGCCCCCTTCTCGTCGCTGTTGGCAAACAGGATCGCGAACTCATCACCACCGTAGCGCGCCAGCACGTCGGCTTCGCGGAAGGTGGAACTCAGCAGCCCGGCCATCGCCTTGAGGGCCTTATCGCCATCGGCGCGACCGTAGCGGGCATTGATCTGCTTAAAGCGATCAAGATCCAGCCAGGCGAGCGTCAGCGGCTCTGCCCGGCGGCGCGCGGCGCCAATGACGTAGGTGGCAAGGTGGTTAAAGCCACGGCGGTTATACAGCCCGGTCAGATTATCGATGATGGTGGCACATGTCGCGGCGAACTCCACCTCCACCAGCGCCGCCAGGTCGGCCAGGGACTCAACGTCAGCAGGCGAAAACTGCCGCGGCTGGTGGTCAATAATGCACAGCGATCCCACCGTGGCACCATTGGGCAGATGCAGCGGATAACCGGCATAAAACCGCACCGGATCGTCATCGGTGGTCAGCGGATTATCGGCAAAACGGGCATCGTCTAAGGTGTCGGGCACCACCAGTGGCGAATCGCTGAGCACGGTATGGCCGCAAAAAGAGAGATTCCGCGGCAGATTGGTGGCGTCTGCGCCATCGGCACATTTGACCACCACCACATGTTCCTCAACCAGATTGATCATCGCCACCGGCACCGCAAACAGGCGCTTTGCCAGTCGGGTCAGCCGGTCATAGGTTGGGTGATTTTCGATCTCCAGCAGCCCGGATTCGCGCAAGGCGCTGAGACGCGCCGTTTCATTCTTGGGTAAAGCGGGGGATTTCATACAGGCTCCGGACGTCAGGCTTTTTAAAAGCTTAGCGCATTCTGAGGCCGGTCAATGGGCGAATATCCGATTTTTACCTTCGCGCTTCGCCTGATAGAGCGCGATGTCGGCTGCCTGTAACCAGTCTGTGACATTTTCCATCTCCCGGGTGGCGATGGCAATGCCGATACTCATCGTGCAATGGACAGCTTCTTCCGCCACGTCGTCGATCACCGCAGCGGCATCCATAATCCGGCTGGCGACCCTGCGCGCCTCGTCGAGTGTGGTGTCGGGCAGCAGGATCACAAACTCATCCCCGCCCAGCCGCGCCGGAGTATCGCTCTGTCGGGTGGCAATATGCAAAATTTGTGACACTGTCACCAAAAGCATATCCCCCACCTTATGGCCGAAGCGATCGTTAACCTCTTTAAAGTTGTCGATATCGATAAACATCAGCGCCGACTCGCGGCAGGTCTGCCGCAGCTTATGCAACTCATTATCGATACGCTTCTCCAGCAGACGCCGGTTAGCAATATCGAGGAGCGGATCCATCATGGCGATGCGTTCCAGCTCGCGCGATTTAAAGCGCAGCCGCATGGCGATACTGTTGGTGAGCACGCTCAGTGCCACGGTATAGATCCCGATCAGCGGCAGCGTGGCGTACATCGTGCGCTGCGACACCCAGGGGATAAACGCCATCCCCTGGGTCAGCCAGCTGGCCATAAAGACCACCAGCATCACCGCCCCGGCTTTTTTCATCAGCGGGAAACCACCCGCCGCCAACCGGTCAGCCATTAAGATCGTAGCAATGGTCACCGACGGCAGCGGGTTCGCCGCCATCATGGCGATCCAGAACCCACCCGCCCCGGCGTCCAGCACCAGGTTTTGATGTTCAGTTGTCAGGGGCGTGGCGGAGCGACGCGCACGCCAGAAGGCCAGCGTCGGCCAGATAAAGGCGTTGATCCCCAGCAGACCCATAAGCCAGGGTGAACGTTGATGTTCCACCAGGACGGAGAGAATGGGGAAAAAGCAGAGAAATGTTCCAAGCATTCGCATCAGAAACATGCGTTTGATAAACCGACTGCCAGGCACGCGAGGGGGTTTACTGAGTCTGTCAGTTCCGTTCATCACACGAATTTTCCGATATAATCACCCCATTATATTATTGACGGATAAAATGCGTATCAAGGCATTTATCAGTTTTGTGAATATATGGTGATTGCCCTCTCCCCGGGCAGGCAAACGATTACAGCTGTTCCGATGGCGCAGCCTTTTGGGCGGCAGTCGTTATCTCTGTCATTCGCGCACTGGTGCGATTTCGACCTGCTTTTTTCGAACGATACAGATAATCATCCGCTTCGCTCATCAGGCGGTTAAAAATTTCCGTCAGCTTCCACGGATCCGATTTTCCACTGCCCAGCCCAATACTGACGGTCAAAAACAGCGCCTGCCCGCGCCAGTTGAACGAATATTGTTCAATCGTGGTGCGGATACGCTCCGCCAGGGCGTAACCCTGCTGCGCCGTTGTCGTGTTTACCACTACGGCAAACTCCTCGCCGCCCATCCGCGCCACCCGCCCTTCGCTCCCTACCGTCTCCTGTACTTTGCGGGCAAAAGCTGCCAGCACGGTATCGCCACACTCATGGCCGAAGTTGTCATTGATGCTTTTGAAATAGTCGATGTCCAGCAGCATCACGGTCAGCAGCGGGCTTTTACGCGTTCCCTCGTCGCGCTTCAGCGCCTCATACAGTCCGGAACGGGAGTACACCTGAGTTAAAAAGTCATAATCGGCACGCAGGGAGACCTGGCGGATCAGCGAATTGATCGCCGCCATGCTGACCGAGACCATCACCGGGCAGATGGCCATGGTGGCGATCCCCAGTCGGGCGGAGAACATCATCGGGGTGGTGATCGGCGTGGTCGCCAGAATGGTAATGATGGAGTTGCCAACCAGGGTGATCTCCACCGTCCCGGTGACAAAGGTCAAAAGGCAGGTTGCCGGCAGCGAATAGCGCACCGCGCACCAGATCAGCGCTGGCATCGGAAACGCCAGCGCACCGGCCCCGCCGATGGCTACCGAGGCCATCACCGAAATCACCAGTAACACCACCGGCATCAAATGGCTGGCACGTATGGCCCGGTTAAACGCGGGCCAGGTGATGGTGAGCATACAGGGCACAATTAATACCCCGGTAGAAAACTGTTCGCTGAACCAGTCGGCGACCAGCGGCCAGAAGGCGCGACTGTCCACCCCGCCCGACACCATCGCCCCGAGCAGGGCGCACAGCAGCGCGGCCAGCAGACAATAGTTAAACAGTCGCAGGGCATTTACCGGATCCGGGGTGCGGTTTTTCAGCCGCCTGTCGCGCTGGACCAGCAAGGCAACGATGACAATAAACACCATATTCGAGAGGTTAATGCCCAACGAGGAGATGCCCCAGTTGGTGGTGATGGCGTCATAGGCCAGCATGGCGATATACGAAATCGCGTAATAGTGCAGCCGGTTCAGGTAAGCGTAACGGGCAAACACCCCGGCCATCACGCCGTTCAACGGCCAGAACATCGACAGCGACTCCACCAGACGAAGCTGCGCGCCAATAAAATAGAACAGCGTGGTCAGGAGAAATATTCCTGCCGCATTACGCAAGGGGCTTTGCGGCTGAAAAAGCGCGAATGTTCTGCTGGAATCAGAAGACATGCAATATCAATCCATAGGGTTGCTTTTAACAATGATTTATCACCCGCGCGGATGAATGTTAAAAGTTTGGTATCAATATATATCACATTGGGGGGGTAACGATCACCAATCAGTAAAAGGGGTAAACCGGTTGTGCCGTCGGATCCACAGCACAGGTTCCGGTTAATAGACCGAGCGGCCCAGCTTCTGGGTCAGGCGTTCCAGCACTGCGACGCCCGCCAGGGAGTTCCCCGTCTCGTCCAGTTCCGGGCTCCAGACCGCAATCGCCATCTCGTGCGGAACAATCGCCACCACCCCGCCGCCGACCCCGGATTTGGCAGGCAGCCCCACCCGCCAGGCGAACTCACCGGCGTTCTGATACATGCCGCTGGTCGCCATCAGAGCATTCACCTGCCGGGCCTGCATCGAGGTGACCACGGGCTCAGAGAGATGCGGCGCATAGCCCTGCGCGGCCAGAAACAGAAAAGTATCAGCCAGCTCAACACAGTTCATCTTCAACGCGCAGTAGTGGAAGTAGTTTTGCAGGACCGTCGACACATCGTTATGGAAATTGCCGAACGACTTCATCAGCCAGGCGATCGCCGCGTTACGCGCCGAGTGTTCGAACTCCGATCGGGCCACCGCGGCATCGTAGGCGATATCGCTGACTCCGGAGAGTTGGCGCACAATCTCCAGCATCCGCTGACGGGGCGCGCTGAGGCGACTTTGCAGCATATCGCAGACCACCAGCGCCCCGGCGTTGATAAACGGATTGCGCGGTTTGCCCTGTTCGATCTCCAGCTGCAGCAGGGAGTTGAACGGCTGGCCGGAAGGATCTTTCCCCACCCGCTGCCAGATTTCGTCCTCGTCATACTGGCGCATGGCCGCCACCAGGCTCAGAACTTTTGAGATCGACTGAATGGAAAAACGCTCGGTGGCGTCCCCGGCCTGGAAACGCTGGCCGTCGACGGTGCGGATGGCAATCCCGAGCTTGTTGCCGTTGACCGAAGCCAGCGCCGGAATGTAATCGGCCACCTTGCCCTGCCCCAGTAAAGGACGTACTTGCGCCAGAATGGCTTCCAGCATCTGATTGTTGATGTTCGCAGCCATCGGTTGCTCCTTGCTCACAGGCCAAAAACGGCCTGCGAGTATAACAGAGGCTTATGGATGACGTCAGGCAGGAAGTCGGAACCGCGATACCGCCTGTAATAAAAGGCCGGATTCATCGTGCAGCCGCCGGGAGGCCACGGAGGCAGTATTCACCAGTTCATCGGTCTGGTGCGCGACCTGGTTCAGGGCCTGCAGCTGGCCGGTCATGCGATGAATGCTGTCCCCCTGGCTGAGAGTGGCAACGGAAATCTCATTCAGTAAGCTGCAGAGATTGCCCACCAGACCGATCACCTGCTGGAGATTATCCTCCAGCCGGGTGACCGCCTTCGAGCCATCTTCGATGCCCTGCAGCGAGTGGTTAATCAGCTGCTGAATGGTTTGCGTTGAATGGCTGCTCTTGCGCGCCAGCAGCCCCACTTCTCGCGCCACCACCGCAAAACCGCGCCCCTGATTGCCGGCATGCGCCGCTTCGATGGCCGCGTTCAGCGCCAGAATATTGGTCTGAAACGCCACGTTATCGATGATCGCCACAATGCCGCGCATCTCAGAAGATCGCTCCACGATGGCCGCCATAGAGGCGTTCACTGTCTCCATCATGCGATCGCCGCCCGCCGCCATCTCCCGCGCCTCGTCCGCCCGCGAGCTTGCCAGTCTGGCGTAGCCGCTGTTGCCCTCGACGTGAGTCTCCAGGTCGGCGATGTGCGCGGTGACCTCTTTCAGCTCCTGCGCCTGACGCGCCGACTGGTGATACAGCTTCTGATTCCCCTCCGCGAGCGACCCAATATTGGTCACCATCGAGGTGGTGGCCTCGCTGACCTGGGTGACCAACTGCTGCAGGCCCTGCTGCAGGGTATCGACGCTGTCGCCAAGCTGCGCCATCTCGCGGTTGAAACGCTTCACGCCCGGCGGCGGCGAAGAGAGATCCCCTGCCGCCAGCAGATTGATATGGGCGATAAGGCGACGCAGCGGCACGATCACCCAGCGCGACATCGCAAACCACACCGCTACGGCGATCGTCAGCAGAACCACCGGGGCCAGTAAGAACAGGGATTGCAGGCTGGAGAGGCTGGCGGTCAGCAGCTGACGCCCCTCTGCGGCGCGCTGGACGCTGGCCTGCTGATAGCGGGCGTAGTTATCGTTGAAATCCGCCTGGAATGCCTGGGCGGGTACCGCAAAGAAGGCATCAATCGACTGGCTATTGACCAGCCCGTCCGCCTGTTCACGGATGGCATCGAAGAACAGCTGATAGCTGGTGAGCAGCGCCTCATCCCGCAGCGGCTGCATCGCCTGCCACGCCTGCCAGGCCTGTTGGGAGTCTCGTAACGCCTGCTGCGCCTCATCCATCAGGCTGTGCCAGCTCCCGTCCGAACCGGTCTCTTTATCCTGCATGAAGTAAACACCCGCGCGGTTGAGCAGATCGCTCGCCGCCAGCAGCGAGATCCGCGCCTGATCGACCTTCGCCTGTTGCAGATACGCCATCTGGTTACGCTGTTCATTGCGCTGGGCATCCCGCAGCGAGACGGAAAGTAAAACTGAAGAAGAGATTTGCACGGCAGAAAAGAGCCCGATAATGCAGAAGATCCCCGCCAGCAAACCAAACTGCCGGGGAGTAAAGCGGCGAAAAATTTTGGTTAAGTTCATAATTGTATTCATTAACAATGCCTTAGACGTGGGCGAGTCTACGCAGTGAAAATGACAGAACTATTTCAGGGAGATGACAGACGCAGTGATGCCAATAGCATCGGCTGTCATTGCCATATATTTAAAAAAACGGTTTTCTTCGACATATAGTGAAAACGTGTCGATGCCATAAACATATTGAATAATCTATGGTGACTCCCCGGGCTTAACGCAATGAAGCACTTATTTGAGAGCGAAGAAACTACAGCGACTCCCTGGTCCGGCTGAAAATCGCCGAAGCGTTTCCGGAAGGCCGGGGCGAGGCGCAGGGACGCGCCGAGAGGGCATAGCCTGCAAGGATGCAGGCTGGTGCCCGACCCGAAAGCCTGAAGGAATGAGCTGAGGGCACCGCGAAGCGGCGATTTTCTTGCCGGGAGCCCGGGTAGCCAGGGTGGTGGCGATTGAGCCACCCTGGCACGTTCACTGGTCCAGGAGTATCAGAGAAGCAAGAAACGTGAGGTGAACGGAACCACTACCGGTGCGACATACCCCCCCTCACCCCAGCCCTCTCCCTCGAGGGAGAGGGAGTAACTTCGTAGGCCGGGTAAGCGCAGCGCCACCCGGCAGATGCTCATAGTTAAACCCGGTCTTTCCACACCGTCTGCACATTACAGAATTCATGCAGCCCGAAGTGCGACAGCTCCCGGCCAAAGCCGCTCTTCTTCACCCCACCGAACGCCACGCGGGCATCGCTGGCGCTGTAGCCGTTGATAAAGACCCCGCCGCACTCGAGCTGGCGGGCAAAGCGGTCCGCCGTAGCGCTATCGGCGGTAAACACCGTCGCAGAGAGGCCAAAGTCACTGTCGTTTGCTAAGGCCAGGGCATGATCGGCATCGTTTGCCACCGTGATGGCCGCCACCGGGCCAAACAGCTCCTGACGGAACGCGGTCATCGTCGGGGTGACGTTACCCAGTACCGTAGCGGCATAGTAGTTCCCTGCCCCCGCCACCTTCTCGCCGCCCAGCAGCAGGGTTGCGCCTTCGGCCAGCGTGGCCTGTACCTGCTGATCCAGCTCGTCGCGCAGATCGAAACGCGCCATCGGGCCGAGGTAATTCTCTTCTGCGTCCGGCGCACCCATTTTCAGGGCCGCGGTGGCTTCGACAAACCGACGGCTGAACTCATCCGCAATCCCCGCTTCGACGATAAAGCGCTTGGCCGCGGCGCAGACCTGTCCGGTGTTCTGATAGCGCCCGGTCACCGCCGCTTTCACCGCCAGATCCAGATCGGCGTCGTTCAGGACGATAAAGGGATCGGACCCACCCAGCTCCAGCACGCATTTTTTCAGCGCCGCGCCGGCCTGAGCACCAATTGCTGCCCCGGCGCGCAGGCTGCCGGTGACGGTCACCGCCGCAATACGCGGATCGGCAATCATCTGGCTCACCCCGTCGTTGGTAGCATTCAGCTGGCTAAACACCCCCTGCGGGAATTCGGCGTCGTTAAAGATGGCTTCAATCAGGTTCGCGGCACCCAGCACGTTCGGGGCGTGTTTCAGCAGATAGCTATTCCCCGCAAGGATAATCGGCACCGCGCCGCGCAGCACCTGCCACAGCGGGAAGTTCCACGGCATCACCGCCAGCACCGGGCCCAGCGGGCGGTACTCAATCACCGCGTCCGCTACCTGGGTCGCCTCGGTAGAGAGCATGGCCGGGCCGTGCTCGGCATACCAGTCGCAGAGACCGGCGGATTTCGCCACCTCCCCGCGCGCCTGGGCGATGGGCTTGCCCATCTCGCGGGTGATCATCTGCGCCATCTCTTCGCTACGGTTGCGCAGTGCGGCACCCAGGTCACGTAGTTTTTGCGCACGCGCCGCCACCGACACGCTGCGCCACTGGCGAAAAGCGGCATCGGTCTGTGCGAGGGCACGTTCAACCTCGGTGTCGGTCGCCCACGGCCAGACGGCCAGAGTTTCGCCGTTTGCCGGGTTAATGGATAAAGCGTGGGTGGCAGAAGGTGTAGTCATGATCGGCTCCGTGTAATAACAGTTGCTACAGTGTGGCCCGTTCTGTTATTTCTTAAAAATGAATAATAGTGACCACCTTATTCACGATACGAGAATGATATGGATCTGACCCAGCTCGAAATGTTTAACGCCGTCGCCCAGACTGGCAGCATCACCCAGGCCGCGCAGAAGGTGCATCGCGTGCCCTCCAACCTCACCACCCGCATCAAGCAGCTCGAGGCCGACCTCGGCGTGGAGCTGTTTATCCGCGAGAACCAGCGGCTGCGCCTCTCCCCGGCGGGACACAACTTTTTACGCTACAGCCGGCAGATCCTCGCCCTGGTGGATGAAGCCCGGATGGTCGTGGCCGGTGATGAACCCCAGGGGCTGTTTACCCTGGGATCGCTGGAAAGCACGGCGGCGGTGCGTATCCCGGCCTCGCTGGCGCAGTTTAACCAGCGCTACCCGCGCATTCAGTTTGCGCTGGCGACCGGGCCTTCGGGGACGATGATCGATGGCGTGCTGGAGGGGACGTTAAGTGCAGCCTTTGTCGACGGGCCCTTAACTCACCCGGAGCTGGAGGGGATGCCGGTCTACCGGGAAGAGATGATGCTGGTAGTGCCGGCCGGGCAGTCGAAGGTGGATCGGGCGCAGTCCATCAGCGGACGCGATATCTACGCCTTTCGTGCCAACTGTTCCTATCGCCGCCATTTCGAGAGCTGGTTTCATGCGGATCGCGCCACGCCGGGGCGCATTCATGAGATGGAGTCTTACCACGGCATGCTGGCCTGCGTGATCGCCGGGGCCGGAATTGCGCTGATGCCGCGCTCGATGCTGGAAAGTATGCCCGGTCATCATCAGGTGGAAGCCTGGCCGCTGGCAGAGAACTGGCGCTGGCTCACCACCTGGCTGGTGTGGCGCCGGGGGGCGATGACCCGCCAGCTCGAAGCCTTTATAGCACTGCTAAACGAAGGTCAGCCACCAGCACCTTCTCCATAAACAGGCTCAGGGGATCGGGGGCATACGGGGGGAACGCCTCGCACCGCTGATACCCGCAGCGCTCATACAGATAAATGGCCGGCAATTGCTTGATGCCGGTCTCGAGGCGCAACGTATGACAGTTGCGGCTCAACGCTTCGTCTTCCAGCGCCGCCAGCAGTTTTTCACCCAGCCGCTGCCCGCGATGGGTCGGATCGATATAAACCCGTTTCATCTCCCCGCTGCCGTCGCCGTTCAGCACGATGGCCCCGCAGCCGACGGCATTGAGCTGGCGATCGCGGATCACCATCATGATCAGGCTGTGATCCGGCAGCCCGGTCAGATCCAGCAGATGGTTGCTTTCCGCCGGATAGAGGGTGCTCTGGTAGCTGTCGAGATCGGCAATCAGGGTGGTGATATCCGGATGGGCGGGCGATTCTGAGGTAATGGAATACATGGCAGGCTCCTTTTGTCGTTTTTCTCTACCCTAACGCCGGTTGCCGGGCGAACAGGCATATTTTTAACTTATAGCTGCCCTCAGCCATTGCACGCCCCGCGCCAGCGGCGTAAGTTTGGGCCTGGTCACGGTAAAACCTCAGGAAAAACAATGAACACCAAAGCCCGCAAAGTGATGATTATCGGGGCCGGAAACGTCGGCACCTCTGCCGCTTACGCCCTCCTGAACCAGAATATCTGCGAAGAGTTGCTGCTGGTGGATATCAATCAGCAGCGTAGTGAAGGCCACGCCTGGGATCTGTCAGATGCCGCCGCCTATATGCCCGGCATGATGACCATCTCCACCCGCGAGGCCAGAGACTGTGCCGATGTGGACATCGCGGTCATCACCGTCTCCGGCGGTGCCCTGAAGCCGGGACAGACGCGGCTGGATGAGCTGAACGCCACGGCCCGCATTGTGAAAAGCATTGTGCCGCAGATGATGGCGGGCGGGTTTAATGGTATTTTCCTGATCGCCACCAACCCGTGCGACATCATTACCTGGCAGGTGTGGCAGCTCTCCGGCCTGCCACGCAATCAGGTGATTGGCACCGGCGTCTGGCTGGATACTACTCGCCTGCGCCGTACTCTGGCGCAGGCGCTGGATATCGGCGCACAGAGCATCGACGCCTTTATCCTGGGCGAGCACGGGGATACGCAGTTCCCGGTGTGGTCCCATTCATCGGTATACGGCTCGCCGATTGCCGAGGTGTATCGGCGCCACACCGGCAAAACGCTGGATTTTGATGAACTGGCCGAGCGCGTGCGCAAACAGGGCTTTGAGATCTACGCCCGCAAGGGCTGCACGGAGTATGGGATCGCCGCCACCATTGCAGAAATTTGCCGCAATATCTTCACCGGCAGCCACCGGGCGCTGGCGATCTCCTGCATTCTGGACGGCGAGTATGGGGTGGACGGTGTGGCCATCGGCGTACCGGCGGTGCTGGCCCAGAGTGGTGTCCAGCAGATCATTGAGCTGAAACTGGCGGACGACGAACTGCAAAAATTCCGCCATTCGGCGGAAGTGATCAAAGCCAATATCGCCCGCCTGCCCTGAGCTCTTAAGGCGCCAGGGTTAGAGTGGCATCCAGCTGGCTTAAGGTCTGTTGCACCCCTTCGTCCAGCCGTTTGTCGGTAACGATATCGGTCAGGGTGTTGAGGTGGGTAACGTTAAACAGCGACCAGGCACCGTATTTCGAGCTGTCGGCCAGCAGCACCCGGCGTCGGGCGTTGGCGATCAGATCCCGTTTGAGCGCCGCTTTCTCTTCCGTCGGCGAAGTAATGCCGCGCTCCAGATCCCAGCCGTTACAGCTGACAAAAGCGATATCCGGCCAGACGTTCTGCAGCAGGCGGCGACCGTGCTCGCCAATGCAGGACTGGCTGGAGTCATCGATGCGCCCGCCTATAATTGTCACCTCAATCTGCTTAAACTCCGACAGAAACAGGGCGATATGCAGATCGCTGGTGATGATGCGCAACGGCAGATGGGTCAGCTGACGCGCGAGTTCGATCATGGTGGTGCCTGCATCAAGCACCACCGCGTCACCGGCTTTTACAAAGCTGGCGGCCGCGCAGGCAATGGCGTGTTTCTCCGCCAGGCTGCGCTGCATCTTTTCGCTGGTGGTGGGCTGGGAAGGAATAAACCGGTTCAGGGTTACACCGCCGTGGGTGCGGCTGATAACCCCCTCCTGATCGAGCTTAATCAGATCCCGGCGAATGGTCGCGGGCGAAGCATCCGTTGCCGCAACAAGCTGATCCACCGTCACCAGATTGTGCCCTTTCAGGTAGTCCATTATCTGTTCTAACCGGCTATATCCCTTCATATTATTCCCGTGTGATTTGCATCGCTAACTGGATAGAAACCGTCATGCTCTCAGACTTCGCTTTACCTGTCCACGCAATGTCGAACGCGGTGCCATGGTCAGCAGACGTCCGGATAAACGGCAGCCCGGCGGTGATATTCACCCCGTCGTAAAAACCGAGGAGTTTCAGGGGAATATGGCCCTGATCGTGATACATCGCCACCACCATGTCATACATCCCTTCATGGCACTGCATAAATACCGTGTCCGGTGGGCACGGCCCCGACACGTTCAGCCCTTTCGCCTTCATCGCTTCCACCGCCGGGCCAACAATTTTGATCTCTTCATCGCCAAACAGACCGTTCTCCCCGGCGTGCGGGTTGACCCCGGCCACGGCAATACGCGGGTTCTTATACCCCACGCGCTTGAGGAAGGTATCCGCAATGCCAATCACGGTTTTTACCCGATCCTGGTTGAGGGTATCAAGGAATTTGCGCAACGCAATGTGCGTGGTGATGTGGATCACCTTCAGCTGGTCGGTATAGAGCACCATGGCGTAATCTTTGCTGTCGGTGAGGTGCGCCAGCAGTTCGGTATGGCCCGGATAGTGGTGACCCGCAAGATGCAGCGCCTCTTTGTTGAGCGGCGCGGTGGCAATGGCTTTCACCTCGCCCGCCATCGCCAGCTCGGTGGCGCGACGCACGCAGCGGTAGGCCAGATCCCCGGCCTGGGCCTGCACCACGCCGGGCTGCAACGCCTCGGGATCCGCCAGCGGCTCGTCCAGCACGTTGATGATGGACGGCCCAAATTGCGCCTCGCTGACGCGGGTAATCACGCGTAACTCCGCCGGGGCGGTGATCCCCTTCTCCAGCACCCGATGCAGGGTGCGGGCACAGCCGACCACCACCACCGGCGCGCCGGACAGTTCGCCTTCGGTCAGGGATTTGATAACGATCTCCGGGCCGATGCCCGCCGGGTCGCCCATGGTTACAGCAATGATATTAGTCACTCATCTTCTCCTCAATAAAATGCAAAACCTCAAGCAGCGTGGTTTCAGTACCAAAACCGCCCGCTTTGGTCATGACTGGCCCCTGCCAGTGACAACCCAAAAATCGACCAAACGGCACGCACTGCGCCACTTGTCCGCGTATGGCAAAACCTTGCGCGTTGAGCGCGCTGGCGACCGCCATCGCCACGTCGCCGCCTGAAACGTACAGCGCCGCAGGGTTATGGCTCCCCAGCACCCTGCGCGTGAGCTCTCCGAGAAATGCGCTGATGGTCTCGCCCAGCGCGGCGCGGCTTAATCCGCGCTGCTGACACAGGGCGTCGATCTGATGACGGGCCTGGATATCGGCGCAGGTATGCACCACGCAGTGCTGGCCTGCCGCCAGCTCAGCCGCGATCTGCTCCTGATAGCCCGCCATCGCATCGCTGAACACATGATTGATATCTATCAGTACCGCGCTGACGTTATGTTGCGTGCGCACCCGCTGGATCTGCTGCTGAGCAATCTCACTCATCGAACCGATAACCGCCAGCAGCTGACGTGGGGTCGCCAGACGGCGGGCCAGGGCATCGCACAGCCCGGCGGAGCCCACCAGCAGCGGGCGTTGGTCGCAGGCAAAGGCCGCGCTGATAATCTGATCCAGCTCGTCGTCGCTTTGCGCATCGACAATGACCATTTGCGCATCGCCCCGCAGAGCCGCCGCCAGTTGCGCTGGCGTAACGACCACGCTGTTAAGCGCGGTTTGCTCTGCCAGTACCGCCGCAATATGCGCATGGCGCACCGGGGTTTTCGGGTCGCTGGCAAATTCGGTCCCGGTGACCGGCACGCCCTTTACCAGGCAGACGCCGTTTTGCGTGGTGCGCCCCGCCGCTGGGTAGGCCGGGGCGACGATGGCCTGACGTTGACCGCTCAGGCGCAGCAGCGCTTCCACTTCTGCGCCCGGATTGCCGCGCAGGGTGGAGTCGATTTTCTTCACCAGCCATGTTGCGGCGTGAATATCGGCGGCGTAGCGCGTCAGCTTTTCAGCGGCCTCTGATGCCGCCAGCGCCCGACTGTCGCTACTAATAACCAGCGCATCGGTGTCGCCGGTAAAAGGAGTCTGAAACGCCACGCTGACTTTTTTGCCGCTTAACGCCAGGCTGACCCCCGCGTCGTTTGCGCCGGTAAAGTCATCGGCGATCACCACCACTTCTCTGTTCAGGTTGTTCACGTACATCCCCAAAGGTTCGCATTTCCTGTTAATGATTATATTCAATCACGTTTGATTATGTGTGAGCAAGATCAAGGTATTCAGTTTGCGAATAAATTATAAATTTAGACACACGATGACTGTGATTGCCTGGCTTGAGCGAAATCAATCACAGACACAGCAACAGGAGAGCAATGTGTTAACCATTAACAGTACGATTATCAGCGGGGCGGGTGCGATCCCGGCCCTCGCGCCCCTGCTGGCAGGCAAGACGCGCCTTTTACTGGTCACCGACGGCAATATCGCCCGTCTGGACGCCGCCCGCGCCATCCGCAGCCTGCTGGAAGCCGACAACCGCAGCGTCAGCGTGATTGACAGCGTGCCGCAGGAGCCGACCAACCATGACGTTCGCGCCCTGCTGGCAGAGATCAACGACACCGCCTTCGATCTGGTGGTGGGCGTTGGCGGCGGCAGCGTACTGGACGTGGCGAAACTGCTCTCCGTGCTATGTCATCCCTCTTCTCCGGGGCTGGACGCCCTGCTGGCGGGTGAAAAACCGACCGTTCGTCTTGCCTCTCTATTGATCCCGGCCAGCGCCGGTACCGGTTCCGAAGCCACGCCGAACGCAATCCTCGCCATTCCTGAGCAGAGCACCAAAATCGGCATTATCTCCCCGGTGCTGCTGCCGGATTACGTGGCGCTGTTACCGGAACTCACCACCAGCATGCCGCCGCACATTGCCTCATCCACCGGGATCGATGCGCTGTGCCACCTGATTGAGTGCTTTACCGCCACCGTGGCGAATCCGGTGAGCGACAACGCGGCGCTGATTGGTCTGCGCAAGCTGCTGAACAATATCGAAACCGCCTGCGCCGAGCCGCACAACCTGGCGGCGAAGCTGGAAATGCTGTGGGCCTCCTACTACGGCGGCGTGGCCATTGCCCATGCCGGGACCCATCTGGTGCATGCCCTTTCCTATCCGCTGGGCGGCAAATATCACCTGCCGCACGGGGTGGCGAACGCCATTCTGTTAGCGCCCTGCATGCGCGTGGTGCGCCCGGATGCCGTCGAAAAATTTGCTCAGGTGTGGGATCTGGTGCCGGGTGCGGATACATCGCTGTCGGTAGAGGAAAAATCCCATGCGCTGGTGGCGTGGTTTGCCGCCCTGGTGCGCCGCCTGAACTTACCGGACAACCTCGAAACGCTGGGCGTCCCGCGGGATGACATCGCCTCTCTGAGCGATGCCGCCCTGAACGTAAAACGCCTGATGAACAACGCCCCGCGTCAGGTCAGCCATGCCGAGGTGCAGGGCATTTATCAGACCCTGTTCCCCGAAATTTAACATCGAAGGAGTGAGAAATGCGTAACAAGATTGAAGGCGTGCTGACGGCAATCGTCACCCCCTTTACCGAGGATGGCGCTTTGCATCTTCCGGGCCTGAAACGCCAGATCCAGCGCCAGCTGGCGGCGGGGAACGGTATTTTCTGCGGCGGCACCAACGGTGAGTTTTTCGTACTGACCGAAGAGGAAAAGGTGGCCGTCACCCGCACCTGCGTGGAAGAGGTCGCAGGCCGGGCACCGGTGGTGGCGCATATCGGGGAGATCTCCACCCGCGCTACCATCCGCCTCGGTAAGCAGGTTGAAACCCTCGGCGTCGATGCGGTCTCGGTGATCACCCCGTGGTTTGTCCCCCTGACGCAGGCGGAGCTGATCGCCCACTACACCGCCATCGCCGATGCCCTGACGGTGCCGGTGTTTCTCTACAACATCCCGGCGCGCACCGGCAACACCATCGAGCCGCACACCGCGCGGGTGCTGGCTGCACATCCGAACATCATCGGCATTAAGGACAGCGCGGGCAGCTATGAGAGCCTGAGCGGTTTCCTGAAGGCCGCCCATGGCATCGAGGATTTCGACGTGCTGAATGGCCCGGACTCGCTGATCCATCAGGGCTTTGTCGAGGGCTGTTCCGCCTGTATTTCCGGGCTGGCAAACGTCGCGCCTGAGGCGATCAACGCCATCTGGACACGTTTCCATGCGGGGGATATCGACGGCTCGCGTCAGGCCCAGGAAGGGGTGACTGAACTGCGGACCGATTTGTATAAAGTGGCCTTCTCCCCGGCGGCGGTGAAAAAAGCGCTGCAGGTGATGGGCGAAGAGGTGGGTGAAAGCCGCTACGCGGTGGCTTTCGATGCGCAACAGACTGAACAGATCCGCCAGATAGTGACGAAGTCACTGCAGTAACCGGCGTTTGATTTCGTCCATAAGAATACCGGGTGCCGCAGGCACCCAGGGTTCCTACGCCCTGAAGAGAGGCAAAGATGAACAATTTTACCGCTGAAGATACCCTGATCATCGTAGGCATTGTGATTGTCTACATCCTGTTTACCACCTGGCTGACGTTCCGGTTGCGCAGTAAAAACTCCGGCGATTTTATGGAGGGCTCCCGCGCAATGCCGGCGTTTATCGTCGGGATCCTGCTGATGTCTGAATACATCGGCGCGAAATCCACCATCGGCACCGCTCAGGCGGCCTTCGAAGATGGCTTTGCCGCCTCCTGGTCGGTGATCGGCGCGGCCATTGGTTTCCCGCTGTTTGGCCTGCTGCTGGTGAAGCGCATCTACAGCACCGGCAAAATCACCATCTCCGGGGCGATTGCCGAGAAGTACGGCACCAGCACCAAAAACATCATCTCGATCATCATGATTTACGCCCTGCTGCTGGTGAACGTCGGCAACTACGTCTCCGGCGCGGCAGCCATCTCAACCGTGCTGAAGGTCAATCTGCCGGTCGCGGCCTTTATTACCGCCATTGTCAGTACCTTCTACTTCGCCTTTGGCGGTATGAAGGGGGTGGCCTGGGTGACGCTGCTGCACAGCGCCCTGAAGTATTTCGGCATCCTGGTGATCATGGGCTTCGCGCTCTCTAAAACCGGCGGCTTTAAGCCAATGATTGAGCAGATGCCGTCGTACTACTGGACCTGGGATGGCAACATCGGCGCCAGCACCATCTTTGCCTGGCTGATTGGCACCATCGGCTCCATCTTCTGTACCCAGTTTGTGATTCAGGCCATCTCCTCCACCAAGGATGTGAAGTCGGCCAAACGCTCTACCTGGGTGGCCTTCTTCTTCTGCCTACCGATTGCCCTGGCGATTGCGGTGATTGGTGTGGCGGCAAAGTATCTGCACCCGGAGATCGACAGCCTGTACGCCATGCCGATCTTCCTGCAGGACATGAATCCATGGCTGGCCGGTCTGGTGACAACGTCACTTGTAGCCTCAATTTTCGTGAGTGTGAGTACCGTGGCGTTGGCCATCGCCTCGCTGGTGGTGAAAGATTTTTACGTGCCCTACCGCAACCCGACCCCGGAGCAGGAGTTTAAAGCCACCCGCTGGATGTCGCTGCTGATTGGCTTCCTGCCGCTGATTTTCGTCCTGCTGGTGCCGGAGGTGCTGAAGCTGTCGTTCTTTACCCGCGCCATTCGTCTGTCGATTACGGTAGTGGCTGTGATTGCCTTCTATGCGCCGTTCTTCAAGAGCACCCGCGGGGCAAACGCTGGCCTGATTGGTGCCTGCGTGGTGACCTCGGTGTGGTATCTGCTGGGCGACCCGTTTGGCATTAACAATATGTATATCGCGCTGATCACCCCGGCGGTGATTATGGTCCTCGATCGTCTGATCCCGAATAAAGCGGATCGCAAAGCGCCTGCCCCTGTTCAACATAATGGAGTCTGATATGTCTGTAACCGTAACCCGTGACGGGATTGTTCGCCCGCAGCCGCAGGATGCCCGCGTGGAAACGGCGATGCTGCCCTCTTCCTGCCCGCAGAACCACGCCGCGAACCTGCTGCCGCTGCCGGATGGCACCCTAATGTGCGTCTGGTTTGGCGGCACTCAGGAAGGGATCGCTGATATTTCAGTGTGGGGGTCGCGCCTGGCCCCTGGCAGCAACCAGTGGAGCGAGGCGGTGAAGCTGTCGGACGACGCCAGCCGCTCTGAGCAGAACCCGGTGCTGTTCCTCGCCCCGGACAACGTGCTATGGCTGCTGTGGACCGCGCAGCTCTCTGGTAACCAGGACACCGCCATCGTGCGCTACCGTCAGTCGCAGGATCTGGGCAACAGCTGGGGCGAAATCGCCACCCTGCTGGATAAGCCCGGGACCTTTATTCGCCAGCCGATAGTGGTGCTGGAGAACGGCAACTGGCTGCTGCCGGTCTTCTACTGCCGCACCCAGCCGGGTGAGAAATGGGTGGGTAATGACGACATCAGTGCGGTGAAAATCTCCGAAGATCGGGGGAAAAGCTGGCGCGACGTCGAGGTGCCGGAGAGCCTCGGCTGCGTGCACATGAACATCACGGCGCTGAAAAATGGTCATCTGGTGGCGCTGTATCGCAGCCGCTGGGCGGACAATATCTATATCAGCCAGTCGCTGGACCACGGCGAAAGCTGGTCGGTGCCGGAGCCTACAGAATTGCCGAACAACAACTCGTCGATTCAGGTCACTACCCTTGCCAGCGGCGAGCTGGCGCTGGTGTTCAACCACATGAGTGCAGCGGGAGCGCTGGAGCGCCGCGCCTCGCTGTATGACGAGATCGACGACGGCGACGGACGCAAAGAGCCGGAAGTGACCAACGGCCGCGCCGCCTTCTGGGGCGCACCGCGTGCGCCGATGACGGTGGCGATCTCCAACGACGGCGGGAAAAGCTGGGCCTGGCAGCGCAACCTCGACGAGGGCGACGGCTACTGCATGACCAACAACTCGCTGGAGAAACTCAACCGCGAGTTCTCCTATCCGAGCATCAAACAGGGTGCCGACGGGTCGCTGCATATTGCCTACACGTATTTCCGTCAGGCGATCAAATATGTGCGCGTGTCGCCGGAATGGGTGAAGGAGGCGCAACAGTGATCATCGGTCATCTGAACGCCCTGCCGCTGGCGGGGCTCCCTCCGGTCCTGCGGCAGATCCTCGATCGCCCGGACTGCACTCTGACGGCGCTGGCCGCCCGGGATGACGGACGCTGGCAGCCGCAAGGCTGCCCGTGGTTCTGCCATATCGGCCCGGCGCAGACCCAGCCGCAGGCCGAGCGTCATACGGAATATCACTATTTTTATGCCGATATTCAGGTGGTGCTGGTCGGTGAAGAGACGATCTGCGCCGGGATGCAGTCTGTTGCGCAGGTTAGTGACGAAGAGCGTAAGCCGGACCTCTGGATCGCCGCCGGGGCGGTACACCCGGTGAGCATCACCCTGAAGCCCGGGGATTTTGCGGTGTTTCTGCCCGAGGAGCCGCATCAGGCCCTGTGTGCGGTGAACGCGCCCATGACCGTGCGCAAAGCGGTGTTCAAGGTGCCGCGCGCCCTGCTGGAGGCGTGATATGCGTCATGCGATTGTCACCGGTGCCAGCTCGGGCATTGGCGAAGCCATCGTCACCCGCCTGCTGGCGGAAGGCTGGCAGGTGACGGGCTTAAGCCGACGTGGTGTGGACTGTGCGCACCCGAACTTCACCAGCCAGAGCGTTGATTTGAGTGACAGTGTCACGCTTGAAAGTGCGCTCGTTACCCTGCCGGTTCCGCAGGCGATAGTGCATGCCGCCGGAATGATGGCCGCCGCCCCGCTCGGCGAGCTGGATCCGGCGGTCAGCGGTCGCCTGTGGGCGCTGCATATTCAAGCCGCCGAGATCCTGTTTAACCACTTTGCTCCCCGGATGAGCGCGGGTGGTCGGCTGGTGGCGATCGGCAGTCGCACCTCACGGGGTGCCGCCGGGCGTTCGCAGTATGTCGCCACCAAAGCGGCGCTGGTGGGGATGATGCGCAGCTGGGCGGCGGAGCTGGCACCGCGAGGGATCACCGCTAACGTGGTAGCCCCGGGAGCGACGCAGACCCCAATGTTGAGTGCGCCCGGACGGGAGACGTCTCCGCCAAAGGTGCCGCCGATGGGGAGGCTGATCGCCCCGGAAGAAGTGGCGGCGATGGTGAACTATCTGCTCAGTGCCGAGGCCGCGCCTATCACCGGGCAGGAATTGGTGTTGTGCGGCGGGGCGTCGTTGGGGTGATCGGTGCGGCCTGTTGCCGGGTGGCGGCTGCGCCTTACCCGGCCTACATTTCTACATTTGGGGGATTTTCGTAGGCCCGTGCAAGCGCAGCGCCGCCGGGCGGTTTTAGCTCCTGAGGAACACGGTGCCTTTCAGGTAGAGCGCAGCCTGACCGCTCATCAGCACCCGGTCGCCCTTCAGCTCGCAGCGCAGATCGCCGCCGCGGGGAGAGACCTGCCGCGCCTGCAGGGAAGTTTTACCCAGCTTCTCGCTCCAGTAGGGGATCAGCATGCTATGGGCGGAGCCGGTCACCGGGTCTTCCGCCACCGATTCGCCAGGGCAGAAGAAGCGGCTGACAAAATCATACTCATCGCCAGGCGCGGTGACGCAAACCATCTTATCCAGCGGCATCATGCCGTCGATATCCGGGGTCAGCGCCTCGACCTGCTGCTGGTTCTCCAGCACCACCATGTAGTCGCGCCCTACCCGCACCTCTTTCGCTCCGGCGATCCCGAGGGTACTGAACAGCAGCGCCGGCGGATTGTCCACCGCTTCGCTGCCCCACGCCGGGAAGTTAAGCGTCAGCCAGTCGCCGCTGCGGGTGACCTTCAGGTCGCCGACGAAGCGGGTAGAGAAGACGATCTCGGTGTGCGGATAGTCGAGATACTCAAAAATCACGTGGGCGCTGGCGAGCGTGGCGTGCCCGCAGAGGTTGATTTCGTACTGCGTCGTAAACCAGCGCAGTTCAAAGCCCGCATCGGTACGCACGAAAAACGCGGTTTCCGACTGGTTATGCTGCTGGGCCATCTTTAACAGTACATCGTCCGGGAGCCACTCCTCGAGCGGGCAAACGGCTGCGGGATTCCCACCAAACGCGCGGTCGCTAAACGCATCGACCAGATAAAATGCAATTTCTTTCATTGGGTTAACCCTTATCGTTAGCGTAAAAACAGATAACCTTTCAGATACAGCGATGCCCTGCCGCTCATTAATACCCGGTCACCCTTCAGTTCACAACGCACGTCGCCGCCACGGGCCGAGACCTGCCGGGCGAAGAGCGAGGTTTTATTCAGCTTTTCGCTCCAGTACGGGATGAGCATGGTGTGCGCCGAGCCGGTGACCGGATCTTCCCACAGCGCCGCTCCCGGCGAGAAAAAGCGGCTGACAAAATCGTATTCCCCTTCGCCGCAGGCGGTGATCGACACTTTATGCTCCACGGGGGTCATGGCGTTGATATCCGGCGTGACCGCCTCAACCTGCTGGCGATCCTCCAGCACCAGAACCCAGGCGCGCCCTTTGCGGGCCTCGACGTAGTCCTGGATCCCAAGCGCGGCAAGCATCTCTGCCGGCGGGGTCTGCGGTTCGCTCGGACAGGCCGGGAAATCAAGAGTCAGCCAGTCGCCGTCACGGCTGACGGTAAGCTGGCCGGAGGCGGTTTCAAAATGGATCCGGGAGTCGGGATAGCCCAACTCGTTAAACAACACCCAGGCGGTCGCCAGCGTGGCGTGGCCGCAGAGGTTGACCTCGCCGTTAGTGGTGAACCAGCGCAGCTCGATACCGCCCCGGTGGCGCACGAAAAAGGCGGTCTCCGACTGGTTGTGCTCCCGCGTCATGCTGAGCAGCGTCTCGTCCGGCAGCCATTCCGGCAACGGGCACACCGCCGCCGGGTTGCCGCCAAATGAGCGGTCGCTGAACGCGTCGACCAGATAAAACTCAATTTCCTGCATCGCCTGACCCACTGTTAACGTTATGTTGCATCCTATATTTATGGAAAATAACCCGTTTCACCAGCTATTAGTTTTAGGGCTGAGTGAGATCCAGATCACAAAACGATTGTATTTTCAGCAGGGAAAGTTTTAAGATCGCCCCACCTCATTGACGTAACGACTCCCGGACATCCCTATGACAACCAACACCGTTTCCCGCAGGGTCGCGTGGCTACGGGTGGTGACGCTCGCCGTGGCCGCCTTTATCTTTAACACCACTGAATTTGTCCCGGTCGGCCTGCTCTCGGATATCGCCAGCAGCTTCGGCATGGAGACCGCGCAGGTAGGCATCATGCTGACTATTTACGCCTGGGTGGTGGCGATGATGTCGTTACCCTTTATGCTGCTCACCAGCCAGATGGAGCGGCGTAAGCTGCTGATCGGCCTGTTCGCGCTGTTTATCGCCAGCCATGTGCTGTCGTTCCTGGCATGGAACTTCACGGTGCTGGTGATTAGCCGGATCGGCATTGCCTTTGCGCACGCCATTTTCTGGTCGATTACCGCCTCGCTGGCGATCCGCCTGGCCCCGGCCGGGAAACGCGCTCAGGCGCTGAGCCTGCTGGCCACCGGTACCGCGCTGGCGATGGTGTTGGGACTCCCGCTCGGGCGCATCGTCGGGCAGATGTTCGGCTGGCGTACCACCTTCTTCGTCATCGGGCTCGGGGCACTGTTCACCCTGCTGTGCCTGATCAAGCTGCTACCGAAACTGCCGAGCGAACACTCCGGCTCGCTGAAAAGCCTGCCGCTGCTGATGCGTCGTCCAGCGCTGATGAGCCTCTACTTGCTGACTGTCGTGGTGGTTACGGCCCACTACACTGCCTACAGCTATATCGAGCCGTTTGTGCAGACCATCGCCGGGTTCAGCGCCAGCTTTGCCACGATATTGCTGTTGCTGCTGGGCGGCGCGGGCATTATCGGCAGCCTGCTGTTTGGCAAACTCGGCAACCGTCACGCCTCTACGCTGGTCAGCAGCGCCATCGGCCTGCTGCTGGGGTGTCTGCTTCTACTGCTGCCCGCCTCGGGGAGTGAGACAAATCTCGCGCTGCTGAGCGTCGTCTGGGGTGTGGCGATCATGATTATTGGCCTCGGGATGCAGGTGAAAGTGCTGGCCCTGGCGCCGGATGCCACAGACGTGGCAATGGCGCTGTTCTCCGGGATTTTCAATCTGGGGATTGGCGCGGGCGCGCTGGTGGGCAATCAGGTGATCCTGCACCTGTCGATGGCGTCGATCGGCTATCTGGGCGCCATCCCGGCGCTGGCGGCGTTGATCTGGTCGGTGCTGATCTTCCGCAAATGGCCTGTCGCCCTGGAAGAGCAGCCGCATCACGGTTGAAGAGGTGGCCGGGTGGCAGAACGCCACCCGGTCAGGATTTACGGGTAGTTTTTAATAATTTCCAGCACGCCGTTAATAATAAACTGCACGCCCATACAGACCAGCAGGAACCCCATCAGGCGGGAGATGGCTTCGATACCGTCTTTACCCACCCAGCGCATAATTGCCCCCGAGCTACGCAGACAGCCCCACAGGATCACGCCGATAATGGCGAAAATCAGTGTCGGGGCGATCATGATCACCCAGTCCGGGAAGTCAGAACCACTGCGCACCGTCGAGGCGGAGCTGATGATCATCGCAATGGTACCCGGGCCCGCGGTGCTGGGCATCGCCAGCGGTACAAAGGCGATATTCGGGGCCGGCTTGCCCTGCTTATCTTCCAGCGCCTCCTGCGCGTCAGAGGTATCCGTCACTTTCTGCGGCGGGAACAGCATCCTGAAACCGATAAAGGCCACGATCAGCCCACCCGCAATGCGCAGACCGGGAATCGAGATCCCGAAGGTGTTCATCACCAGCTGCCCGGCGTAGTACGCCACCATCATGATCGCGAAGACGTAAACCGAGGCCATCAGCGACTGGTGGTTCCGCTGTTCACGGTTCATATCGCCCGCGAGGCCGAGGAACAGCGCAACGGTGGTTAACGGGTTCGCCAGCGGCAGCAGCACCACCAGCCCAAGGCCAATTGCTTTAATTAAATCAACCATTTTACAGAGTTGTCCTTAGCAAAAATTCACCTGGCAAGTATACGGCGAAAAGCCCCGTTTCAGCCACGCGCACAACGTAAGTAATATTTTCGCAGCGTAATCAATTTATCCCGGTGATATGACGACCCGTAAAGCGGGCAAAAAAGTGATCTGAATCGCTTTAGCAAATCGTGTCATAAGCTAATGCATTCAGTTGACTTATAGTTGCCTGAGCAATAATATCTGCCGTGATTAAACTACTTGCCAGGGCAACCATTGTGAAAAGCACCAGTGACCTCTTCAACGAAATCATTCCGCTGGGTCGGCTTATCTATATGGTTAACCAGAAGAAAGACCGCCTGCTCAATGACTATCTGTCACCGCTGGATATCACCGCAACCCAGTTTAAAGTGCTCTGTTCTGTGCGCTGCGAAGTGTGTATCACCCCGGTTGAGCTGAAGAAGATCTTATCTGTCGACCTCGGTGCGCTGACGCGCATGATGGATCGGCTGGTCTGCAAGGGGTGGATTGAACGCCGCCCAAACCCGAATGACAAACGCGGCGTACTGGTGCAACTGACCAGCGACGGCGCGGCGATGTGTGAACAATGTCATCAATTAGTAGGACAAAAACTGCACCAGGAACTAACAAAAAACTTAACGGCGGACGAAGTGGCAACTCTTGAGCACTTGCTTAAGAAAATCCTGCCGTAAACAGAAAGAGGTATGACGATGTCCAGACGCAATACTGACGCCATCACTATTCATAGCATTTTGGGCTGGATCGAAGATAACCTGGAGTCACCGCTCTCGCTTGAGAAAGTGTCTGAGCGTTCAGGTTACTCAAAATGGCACCTGCAACGGATGTTCAAAAAAGAGACCGGCCACTCATTAGGCCAGTACATCCGCAGCCGCAAATTAACGGAAATCGCACAAAAACTGAAGGAAAGTAACGAGCCGATCCTGTATCTGGCTGAGCGTTACGGGTTCGAATCACAACAAACGCTGACCCGCACGTTCAAAAATTACTTCGACGTTCCACCGCATAAATATCGCATCACCAATATGCGCGGGGAATCCCGGTATCTGCTTCCGATCAATCACTGTAACTGCTAATCGCCTGTATTAAGAGCCTATCCCATCAGGCTCTAAGACGTATCGAGGAAATTATGAAACTATTCGCTTCCGCTGTTCTCACCGCCCTGGTGCTGGTCTCTGGCCAGAGTTTTGCGGAGCAAACTCCTGGTGTCACGCCGCAAAACAGCCGCGACACCATGATTCTGCCAACGGCCAACGGCCAGTCGCCTTACGATTTTAATCATATGGGCGCAGGCAGCGACAAATCCGACGAGTTAGGCGTGCCGTATTACAATCAGCGCTCTTAACGCGTTTTGCCCCGCCCGTGCGGGGCTTTTTTTTAGCCTCTGACCCGCGTCGTCCGCCGCAGACGCAGGCCGAAGACGTTGATGTAGAGACCGGCCATCACCAGCAGCGCCCCCACCAGCTGCAACGCCCCGAGTTTTTCATCCAGCAGCAGTGCCGCACTGGCGATCCCCACCACCGGCACCAGCAGCGACAGCGGCGCCACCCGCCAGGTTTCGTAGCGACCGAGCAGCGCGCCCCAGATGCCGTAGCCGACAATGGTGGCGACAAAGGCCAGGTAGATAAGCGACAAAATCGTGGTCAGGTCGAGAGTCGCCAGGCTGTGGAGCATCACCGTCGGGCCATCCAGCAGATATGATGCCACCATAAAGGGCAGGATCGGAATCAGTGCGCTCCATACCACCAGCGACATCACCGCCGGACGGGTCTCAAGCTGCATGATCTTTTTGTTGAAGATATTGCCGCTGGCCCAGCAGAATGCCGCTGCCAGAGTCAGTAAAAAGCCCAGCAGTGCGACGTGCTGCCCGTTGAGGCTGGCCTCTGCCAGCACCAGCACGCCGACCACCGCCAGGGCAATCCCCGCCAGCTGTTTGCCCTGCAGCCGTTCGCCGAAGACCAGCGCCCCGAGAATGATGGTGAAGAACGCCTGGGCCTGCAGCACCAGCGACGCCAGCCCGGCGGGCATGCCGAAGTTAATAGCGCAAAACAGAAAGGCAAACTGCCCAAAGCTGATGGTCAGGCCATAGCCCAGCAGCAGACGAAATGGGATCTTCGGACGGGCGACAAAAAACAGCGCCGGGAAGGCCACCAGCAGAAAGCGTAAACCGGCCAGCATCAGCGGAGGCATGTTGTGCAACCCGACTTTGATCACCACAAAATTCAGCCCCCAAACCACCACCACCAGCAACGCCAGCAGCCCGTCTTTACGCGTCATACCCTGCCCCTGTTTATTAAATTTTTGTAAACACTTATCAAAGTAACGAAAAAATCCCTCGGGGAACAGATCATTAATTCTGGCAGTCAGGCGAAGCACTTAGGGATAAATTTGGTGCTATACAAGCCTCTTATGCCGTGATAATCCTGATAAGACATAACAAAAACTTCACACGCAATTGTCGGGCAGGAAAATGATATCATCACTCAGGCTCTCAACCGCAGCGCTGCTGGCGTCGTCGTTGTTACTCACCATTGGGCGCGGCGCGACCTTGCCGTTTATGACCATCTATCTCACCCGCGTCTACAACATGAGCGTGGAGAATATTGGTTATGCCCTGACGGTGGCGCTGACTATCGGCGTGGTGTTTAGCCTGGGCTTTGGCATTCTGGCCGATAAATTCGATAAAAACCGCTACATGCTGATCGCCATCACGGCGGTTGCGCTGGGCTTTCTGGCGATCCCGCTGGTGGATAACGTCGTGCTGGTGGTGCTGGCCTTCTCGCTGATCAACTGCGCCTATTCGATCTTCTCCACGGTGCTGAAAGCCTGGTTTTCCGATGTGCTCAACCCAGCGGAGAAGGCGCGAGTTTTCTCGCTTAACTACAGTTTTCTCAACATTGGCTGGACCATCGGGCCACCGTTAAGCACCCTGCTGATGATGTACAGCCTACAGCTGCCGTTTTGGGTGGCGGCCTTCTGCGCCGCGCTGCCGCTGGTGCTGATCCAACGCTACGTGCAGAAAGGCGTGGCGGCCGATAGCGAACATGTGCCGGTTCCGTGGCAGCCGTCGGTGCTGCTGCGCGACCGGGCGCTGTTCTGGTATACCCTCTCCGGGCTGCTGGCCTCCTACGTGGGCGGCTCCTTCGCCAGCTGTATCTCCCAGTACGTGCTGGCGGCAGATTACGACAGCGATTTCGCCCAGAACGTGGTGGCGGTGGTGCTGCCGGTGAATGCTGCGATGGTGGTTTCCCTGCAGTACATCATTGGCCGCAAGCTGTCGGCGCGTAATATCCGCCCGCTAATGACCCTCGGCACTCTGTTTTTCGTCCTCGGCCTGGCCGGGTTTATGGTCTCCGGGGAGAATCTGATCTACTGGGGACTCGCTGCGGCGGTCTTTACCGTGGGGGAGATCATCTATGCACCAGGCGAATATATGTTGATCGACAACATCGCCCCGCCGGGGATGAAAGCGAGCTACTTCTCCGCTCAGGCGCTGGGCTGGCTGGGCGCGGCCTTTAACCCGATGATTACAGGTCTTATCCTGACCCATCTCCCGCACTGGTCGCTGTTTGTGATTATGATGGTCGCCATTGTGCTGGCCTGGATGATGATTCTGCGCGGGATGCGGGTGAAGGCGTGGGTTGAGTTACCTCGTGTAGCCTGAGAGCTGTGCCCGGCGGCGCTTTGCTTGCCGGGCCTACAAAATACGTAGGCCGGGCAAGGTGGAACCGCCACCCGGCACACAGGCCGCACAAAATTAAGGGTGCAATATCTCGTCGATGACCCGGTGTTAATATCTATTCTTACACCTGAACCAAAGAAAAACATGCCCAATTACAATGAATAAAATACACACTCCAATCAGGTTAATTGCAATATCAGGAAAACAGGCGATTGCAAACATACTAAAAAACAAAATAGAAAGGACGCAGCCCCACCCCCATATAATTAAAATCAACTCTTCCTTTAACCATTTTTTGAAAAAAACCCATCACCACTTCCACATTTCCAATATAAATCAAAAGGTTGATCGTCAGAAATCATTTCGGAGTTTAAAAGATGGGATATAAACACATATAAAGTGAAGAGAGTATTAATAGATTCCGAAAGATATACCAGGCCGGGTAAGGCAATGCCGCTACCCGGCACACAGGCCGCACCGAAATTAATGGTGCAACATCTCCTCCACCACCTGCTTTTTATACATTTCGTTGGGATAATAGGTTGGCCAGTTATCCATCTCTTTCAGTAACGCCTCGTGGGAGGTGTTGCCCATAAAGATATGGAAATGCGCTGACTGGCGCGGGCCGATGGTGTGGTCGCTGAACTGGACGAACTTCGGTGCCTTGCTGCTGGCGTCCTTACACTCAAACAGGTAACGCACGCCCTTCTTGCCGGACGCATAGGTCAGGATCTTGTAGCCGTCAGAGACGTACTCACAGCGGCTGACGCTTTTCCCGGTATGGAACTCCATGACATTGTTTTCGATGCCGATGGTCTCCACGTCGGTGGCGTAGCCGGTGCGGTAGTAGGCTTTCACCTGATCGAAGGTTTTGCTGTTGTCTTTCTCGGCCTTCTTCTTGAACACCGGATCCAGATCGCCACTCAGCAGAAACGGATAGACCGACTGCCAGACGCCGTCCCAGTTAGAGAGCGGGCGATCCTGCACGTCTTTATCCTCAAACACGCCGTTGGCCGCTTTTTGTTCCGCCTCGGTCATCTGGTGGCCGTGGGAATGGGCGTACAGCTGGCCGCTGACCAGCATCGCCCCCAGAGTCATTGCATATTTACCAATAAGTCCTGCCAAGATAACGTCCTCACTCCATTTTAAAAGAGTGAAGATGTTATATTATAACATATCGCAAAACAACCCTGTTAAATCGCCACCAGGCCGCGAACGCCCTCCTGTTCCATATCCTCTCCGCGACCGCGCTGGATAATGCTGCCCCGGGACATCAGCAGATAGCTGTCGGCCAGCTCGGCGGCGAAGTCATAGAACTGCTCCACCAGCAGGATCGCCATATCGCCCCGGTTGGCTAGCTGACGGATCACCTGACCAATCTCCTTGATCACCGAAGGCTGGATCCCCTCAGTCGGCTCATCAAGAATCAACAGCTGCGGACGACTCGCCAGCGCCCGGCCAATCGCCAGCTGCTGCTGTTGCCCGCCCGAGAGATCGCCGCCCCGGCGCTGCTTCATCTCCTTGAGGACCGGGAACAGCTGCCAGATCTCCTCCGGCACCTGCTTCGCCTCGCGCGCTGGAAAACGCGATAAGCCGAGCAGCAGGTTTTCCTCCACCGTCAGGCGGGGAAAGATATCCCGCCCCTGGGGCACGTACGCCACCCCGGCCTGCACCCGCTGGTGCGGTTTTGCATGGGTGATGGGTTTGCCCTGCCAGAGGATCTCACCGTTGCGCGACGGGATCAGCCCCATCAGGCACTTCAGGAGGGTGGTTTTGCCCACCCCGTTGCGCCCCAGCAGGCAGGTGACTTCGCCGGGCAGCGCCTCAAAGCTGACCCCGCGCAGGATGTGGCTCCCGCCGTAATACTGATTCAGTTCGTTAACCTGTAGCATCCGCGCGCTCCTTAGCGTCCGAGATAGACTTCAATCACCTGCTCGTTGGCCTGTACCTCGCGCAGCGAGCCCTCAGCCAGCACCCGCCCCTGATGCAGAACGGTGACGTGATCGGCAATGGTTTCAACAAAGCCCATGTCATGCTCCACCACCATTAGCGAGTGCTTGCCCGCCAGAGTGCGAAACAGCTCGGCGGTGTATTCGGTTTCAGCATCCGTCATCCCGGCGGCCGGCTCGTCGAGCAGCAACAGGTGCGGCTCCTGCACCAGCAGCATGCCGATCTCGAGGAACTGCTTCTGCCCGTGCGACAGCAAGCCCGCCCGGCGATGACGCTCCGCGCCGAGGCGCAGCAGGCTCAGCATCTCGTTGATCCTGTCCTCCTGCTCGCTGTTCAGCCGGGCGCGCAGGCTGGCCCACACCGATTTATCGCCCTTCATCGCCAGCTCGAGGTTCTCCCATACCGTCAGGGCCTCGAACACCGTCGGCTTCTGAAATTTGCGCCCGATCCCCTGACGGGCAATGGCGATCGGATCGAGAGTGGTGAGGTCCGTCGACTGATCGTAAAGCGCCCGCCCGCTCTGGGGCCGTGTTTTACCAGTGATCACATCCATCAGCGTCGTTTTCCCCGCGCCGTTGGGGCCAATCACACAGCGCAACTCGCCTACGCCGATGTTGAGCGACAGGTCGGTGAGCGCCTTAAAGCCGTCAAAGCTGACGTTAATCCCCTCCAGCTGCAACACCGGGTCGGTCTGGTCGCGATAGCGATCTCCGGGCAACTGGCGGGTAAAGAGTTGATCGCTCATTACTGGTCTCCTTTGCGGAACAGGCCCGTTACGCCTCGGGGTAAAAACAGCGTGACCGCGATAAAGATCAGCCCGAGAAACAGCTGCCAGTACTCCGGCATCGCCACGGTAAAGACGCTTTTTGCACCATTGACCAGCGCGGCACCCAGTACCGGACCAATCAGCGTGCCGCGTCCGCCAAGCGCCACCCAGATTGCCGCTTCGATGGAGTTGGTGGGCGACATCTCACCGGGGTTGATGATCCCGACCTGCGGGACGTACAGCGCCCCGGCCAGCCCGCACAGTACTGCCGACAGCGTCCAGACCAGCAGCTTAAACCCGCGCGGATCGTAGCCACAGAAGGTGAGCCGGTTTTCCGCGTCGCGCACCGCGGTCAGGATGCGGCCAAACTTGCTTTTTGCCAGCGCATATCCTACCGCCAGGGAGGCTGCCAGCAGCAGTACGGTGGCAATAAACAGCGCGATACGTGTAGAGGTGGCGGTGACGGAGAAGCCCAGCAGCGTGGTGAAGCCGGTAAAACCGTTGTTGCCGCCAAAGCCGGTTTCATTGCGGAAGAACAGCAGCATCCCGGCGAAGGTCAGCGCCTGGGTCATGATCGAAAAATAGACCCCTTTAATTTTTGAGCGGAAGGCAAACCAGCCGAACAGCAGCGCCAGCAGGCCCGGCACCATGACGATCAGCACCAGCGCCCAGGCGAAATGCTGGGTACCCCACCAGAACCAGGGCAGCTCGCTCCAGGAGAGAAACGACATAAAGGCCGGGAGGCCGTCCCCCGCAGCCTGACGCATCAGGTACATCCCCATCGCGTAGCCGCCGAGGGCAAAAAACAGGCCGTGGCCGAGCGACAGCATGCCGGCGTAGCCCCACACCAGATCCAGCGCCACAGCGACGATGGCGTAGCAGAGGATTTTGCCCACCAGGGTGAGCATCCAGGTGGAGACCGCCAGCGGATGCGTGGCGGGCAGCAGCGCCAGAAACGGCAGCACCAGCAGTGCGGCGAGGATCAGGCCGAGTATTATCGGTACGCTGCGCGGCGCTTTCCGCGCCAGGGTTAAGGTCAGTGGCTGGCTCATCAGTCGATTACCCTCCCTTTCAGTGCAAACAACCCCTGAGGACGCTTCTGAATAAACAGAATGATCGCCACCAGAATCACGATTTTGCCGAGTACGGCACCCATCTGCGGCTCGAGGATCTTATTGAAAATCCCCAGCCCAAAGGCGGCCGCCACGCTGCCGGCCAGTTGACCGACGCCGCCGAGCACCACCACCAGGAAGGAGTCGATGATGTAGCCCTGACCCAGCTCCGGCCCAACGTTGCCCAGCTGCGACAGCGCCACCCCGCCGAGACCGGCAATACCGGAACCCAGCCCGAAGGCCAGCATATCCACGCGCCCGGTGGGCACCCCGCAGCAGGCCGCCATGCTGCGGTTTTGCGTCACCGCCCGCACGTTGAGCCCCAGCCGGGTTTTGTTGAGGATCAGCCAGGTGAAAAACAGCACCAGCAGCACAAAGCCCAGCACCACCAGCCGGTTCCACGGCAGGATCAGGCTGGCGTAGACCTGCACACCGCCCGAGAGCCACGCCGGGTTAGCGACTTCGAGGTTTTGCGCGCCGAAGATCATGCGCACCAGCTGGATCAGCATCAGGCTGATCCCCCAGGTGGCGAGCAGGGTCTCCAGCGGGCGGCCATAGAGATGGCGGATCACCGTGCGTTCCAGCGCCATGCCCACGCCAGCGGTGAGCGCGAACGCCACCGGCAACGCAACCAGCGGGTAGAAGGTGAGCCACTGCGGGGTAAACTGCGCCATCGCCTGCTGCACCATCCAGGTGGCATAGGCCCCGAGCATCAGCATCTCGCCGTGGGCCATATTGATCACCCCCAGCAGGCCGTAGGTGATTGCCAGCCCGAGCGCGGCGAGCAGCAGAATAGAGCCCAGCGACAGGCCCATAAACGCCTGACCCAGCAGGTCGCTTATGGTCTGACGGTGCTGGATCTGACGCAGGCTCTCTGCGGCTGCCTTACGCACCCCGGCATCCGGCTCTGTCTGCGCTTGGGTATAGGGCAGCAAGCGGGCCTGCACCTCCGGGTCGCTTGATTCGCCCAGCAGCGTGACGGCCTGCTGGCGTATCGCGGGCTGGGTGCTGGTCAGCTGCAGGCTGGCGACGGCCAGGCTCAGCACCTGGTGCACCGCATCGTCGGTCTCGCTTGCCAGCTGACGCTGTAAAAATGGCAGCATCTGCGGCTGGGGATCGCGCTGGAGCTGCTTCGCCGCTGCCACCCTCTCGGTGACACTGTCACCTGCCAGCTGATGGGTGGCCAGCGCCGTGGCGGCCAGCACCCGCAGGCGGTTGGTGAGCCGCACGGCTTTGGTGGCCCCCTGCGGCTGTGCGCCCTCACCGAGGGCGGTTAAAGCACCATTTTCGCGGGCGAAGGCGTGCTTGTTGGTATCGACAAAGACACTTTCCTGCTGCAGGGCCCGCAGCAGCGCCAGCCGGGCGGGATCGGGCGCGGCGGCCCACTGCTCCAGCATCACCGCCTGCTGGCTGCGGCTGGCGGCAACAAAATTATCGGCATCCGTTGCCTGCGCCATCCCTGGCAGCAGTCCGGCAAGCCATACGAGAGCGAAGATCATGCGCATGACGTTCATGGCTTTACCTCTTTATGATCCGAATTCAGTTGCTGGCAGTTTTAATCGGGGTATCGGGCTTTTTATCATTCCCGGCAATGTACGGGCTCCACGGCTGGGCGCGGACCGGCGCTTCGGTCTGCCACACCACGTTGAACTGGCCGTTACCCTCGATTTCGCCAATCATCACCGGCTTATGCAGATGGTGGTTGGTGGCATCCATGGTCAGGGTGAAGCCCGACGGCGCTTTAAAGGACTGACCCGCCATGGCCGCGCGGACTTTATCCACGTCGGTGGTGCCGGCTTTTTCCACCGCCTGGGCCCACATGTGGATCCCCACGTAGGTGGCTTCCATTGGATCGTTGGTCACGACGGTGCCGGCGTTCGGCAGCTTCTGCGCTTTAGCCCAGTTTTTATAGGCTGCGACGAAGGCCTGGTTAGCTGGGTTATCCACCGATTCGAAGTAGTTCCACGCCGCCAGGTTACCCACCAGCGGTTTGGTATCGATGCCGCGCAGTTCCTCTTCACCCACCGAGAAGGCAACGACCGGCACGTCGGTGGCTTTTACGCCCTGGTTAGCCAGCTCTTTGTAGAACGGTACGTTGGAGTCGCCGTTGATGGTGGAGACCACCGCAGTTTTGCCTGCGGCGGAGAATTTCTTGATGCTGGCGACGATAGTTTGATAATCGCTATGGCCGAACGGGGTGTAGACCTCTTCGATGTCTTTATCCTGAACCCCTTTCGAGTGCAGGAAGGCGCGCAGAATTTTGTTGGTGGTGCGCGGATAAACGTAGTCGGTGCCGAGCAGGAAGAAGCGCTTCGCCGCCCCGCCGTCTTCGCTCATCAGGTACTCCACCGCCGGGATGGCCTGCTGGTTAGGCGCCGCGCCGGTGTAGAAGACATTCGGCGACATCTCTTCCCCTTCGTACTGCACCGGGTAGAACAGCAGGCCGTTCAGCTCCTCAAAGACCGGCAGGACCGATTTGCGTGACACCGAGGTCCAGCAGCCGAAGACCGCCGCCACCTTATCCTGGCTTAACAGCTGACGGGCTTTCTCGGCAAACAGCGGCCAGTTGGAGGCGGGATCCACCACCACCGGCTCCAGCTTTTTGCCCAGCACGCCGCCTTTGGCGTTGATCTCGTCGATGGTCATCAGTGCCACGTCCTTCAGCGGCGTTTCGGAAATCGCCATCGTGCCGGAGAGCGAGTGCATGATGCCAATCTTGATGGTGTCGGCTGCCTGCACGCTGAAACTCATCCCCATGGCCACCACGGAGGCCGATAAAGCAAAGGCTTTTAACAAGGTACGACGATGCATAATTTTCACTCCTGAAAAACAACGCTGTGCGAAATCGTCCGTTACGGCGTGGACGCAGAAAAAGCATTCAGGATTAGTCAGAGCAAAAAGGATGCCAGAATGAAAAAGCAGCCGGATCAGGGGGCTGGAGAGGGTTTTACACGCAGGGGCGGATCAGAATGGCACAGCGTTGCACTTAATTAATGCAACGCTGTGGAGAAACGGTTACCAGACTTCGCTGGCGATTTGCGTGACCAGACGAACCTTATCCCACTGCTGGGCTTCGGTCAGGGCGTTGCCCTCTTCGGTGGAGGCAAAGCCGCACTGCGGGCTGAGGCAGATCTGCTCTTTCGCCACATACTTCGCCGCCTCTTCCAGACGCGCTTTCACCCCTTCCGGGTTCTCCAGCTCGCCGCTTTTGGTGGTGATCAGACCCAGCACCACCTGCTGTTTGCCCGGACGGACAAAGCGTAGCGGGGCAAAATCGCCACTGCGATCGTTGTCGTATTCGAGGAAGAAGGCATCCACGTTGACGGTGCCGAACAGAATTTCGGCCACCGGCTCGTAGCCCCCTTCGGAGATCCATGTCGAACGGAAATTGCCGCGACAGACGTGCAGCCCGATGGTCAGATCGTCCGGTTTACCTTCCAGGGCCTTATTCAGCACGCGGGCATAGGTGCGCGCCAGTTGGTCCGGGTCATCACCGCGCTCGCGGATCTGGCGACGCTGATCGTCGGAACAGAGGTAGGCCCAGACGGTGTCATCCAGCTGCAGGTTGCGACAGCCTGCGGCGTAGAAGGCGTGAATGGCATCGCGCCAGGTTTGCGCCAGGTCGTCAAAGTAAACATCCAGATCCGGATAGACGGTGGCGTCAATATCCTTACGACCGCCGCGGAAATGCAGCACGCTCGGGCTCGGGATAGTCATCTTCGGCTGGGCATTGCCGCTGACGCTCTGGAGATAGCGGAAGTCGTCCAGCATCGGATGGCTGCCGAACCCCAGCTTGCCGGTGACGCGCACGCCGTGGGCTTTGGTCTGCACGCCGTTAAACTGGATCCCCTGGTTTGAGTCGTAACGCTCTACGCCCTGCAGGCCGTCGAAGAAATCAAAATGCCACCAGGCGCGGCGAAACTCGCCGTCGGTCACTACGTTTAAGCCGCAGGCGCACTGCTGCTCAACCACGTGGCGAATCGCCTCGTCTTCTACCGCACGCAGCTGCTGCGCGTCGATCTCACCGCTGGCGAACTTGACCCGCGCCTGTTTGATGGCGTCGGGACGTAAGAAACTGCCTACCACATCGGCACGGTTCGGGGCGTGTTGTCGCTGCATGCTTATCTCCTTTAACTGCCGCCAGGTAATTGCCGACAGTGATAATTCAGTATTTGAACATTTAGCCTTCTGGATGGCTATATGTCTAAAAAGATGTCACAGCGCCCGGCCCACGGCAAACGAGAAAAATTCATGGGTGTTGAAAAAAATTCATGTTGGGATGAAAAGCAAAAAAATACCGCCAGGGACTGGCGGTAAATGCTTGCATAGATAGATTTGTATTTTGATATCTACGGACCCGGTATTCCATACCGGGCTGCGGATCCTGCTCAAGCTAGCATGAGGAAGATAAATGAAGGTTAAACGAGGTGTTGGGATTCGTTCAGAAAATCACCTTATCATCTTCGCTTGTGAGTCGACGCACGTTGAGTGGCAATCATCCAGACGATAAGGCAGGCCACAACCGGCACCAGCCAGTCGAGAACGCTGGCCAGGTTCCAGACCTGCCAGTCAAATCCGCCCCACCACGGCATATTGGCGCGCTTACCCTGCCCAAACAGCGCGATCCAGCGATATTCCGCCTGAGTCTGTTCCCGGGCGATAAACCAGAGCGAACCCAGCGCACCACCGATGCTCCACCTGTTCCATCGCAGGCCGCAGAGGCAGTGGATCGTCACGGCGGCTAGCGCGTGCAGTAAAGGGGAGAAATCCATTATTGAGCTCAAAGTTTATCGTTTATTAATATTGGTGTCGGAGGAACAATCTTCATTTATTTATTGGCTGGCCGACATCATTTGCGTTCGTTTTTTTCCAGCTTATCGCCATACCTTCGCAATCAGGCGTCACTTTTTTAAAGCCAAACTTTTCATAGAGTGCGGGTACGTCAGCAACCAGGGAAATATAGGTGCCGTCCCAGGCATTTTTGCCCAGCCATGTCATGATATGTTCCATGATGGCTCTCCCTAAGCCCTTACCCTGGAAGTTAGGATCAACAGCAATATCCACGATTTCAAAATTGAGTGCGCCATCGCCAACGACTCTTCCCATCCCTATGGTGATCCCCTCGTGAAGGACATGCACGGCGTAACAGCTTATAGGGAGGCCTCTCTTTGCTGCTTCGAGGCTTCGCGGTGAAAGCCCGGCGATTTTGCGCAAACGACAAAAATCTTCAGGGGCGGGATGAGTTTCGATGAACTTAAAATTGTCAGTCATTAGGATGACTCAAAACAAAAAATGGTAACTTTTTAATAACATTTTAGGCTCTTAGCTACAACAGGCGCTTCGTCCTTTTTAATGCCTGTTGGCCATAGAGTCTCTGCTACAAGCACGGTTTAACGTCATGTCGAGCCTGTGATAAGCAGATATCGAGAAAGATTCGTTCATTTGTGTCATCTGCGTCGGATAATGGGAGTAATGCTATTTACATCGTCAGGATCGTTGATTTCAGAGGTCGATCACGCTGAGCCATAGTGCTACACTGCAGACCTTTCTGAATCTACTGATTTTTATAATGTTAAAGTTATTTGCCAAGTACACATCAATAGGTGTTTTGAACACACTGATCCACTGGATTGTATTTGCTGTTTGCATTTATGGCTTACATACAAACCAGGCCCTGGCCAATTTCGCCGGGTTCGTGATTGCGGTGTCGTTCAGTTTCTACGCCAACGCAAAATACACATTCAAAGCCAGCACAACCACGCTGCGCTACATGCTATACGTGGGGTTCATGGGTACGTTGAGTGCAACTGTTGGTTGGGCGGCAGATCTGTGCGCACTACCACCATTAGTAACGCTTGTCACCTTTTCAGTTATCAGCCTGGTATGCGGTTTTATATATTCTAAATTTATTGTTTTTAGGGATGCAAAATGAAAATCTCGTTGGTCGTTCCGGTCTTCAATGAAGAAGCCACGATTCCTATTTTTTATAAAACGGTTCGGGAATTTGAAGAGTTAAGGCCATATAAGGTCGAAATTATATTTATTAATGATGGAAGCAAAGATTCCACTGATTCGATTATAAATGCTCTGGCAATGTCCGATCCTTTAGTAATGCCATTGTCATTTACGCGTAATTTTGGCAAAGAGCCCGCTTTGTTTGCTGGACTGGATCACGCAACGGGTGACGCGGTAATTCCTATTGACGTTGACCTGCAGGACCCGATTGAAGTTATCCCTCACCTGATTAAGAAGTGGCAGGCGGGGGCTGATATGGTGCTGGCGAAACGCACGGATCGCTCTACTGACGGTAGACTAAAACGCAAATCTGCTGAATGGTTCTACAAACTGCACAATAAGATTAGCACTCCAAAAATAGAAGAAAACGTAGGTGATTTTCGACTAATGTCCAGAGAGGTTGTCGAAAACATTAAGCAAATGCCCGAGCGTAACCTTTTTATGAAGGGTGTTTTAAGTTGGGTTGGTGGTAAAACTGATGTAGTCGAGTATGCCAGAGCGGAACGCGTTGCGGGTGACTCGAAATTTAACGGTTGGAAATTATGGAATCTTGCACTTGAAGGAATCACATCATTCTCAACTTTCCCGCTACGAATGTGGACCTATATCGGCCTCATCGTTGCTGGAGTTGCATTCATATATGGGGCATGGATGATAGTTGATACCCTGGCATTCGGAAATGCTGTGAGGGGCTATCCTTCAATGCTAGTTTCTATTTTATTTCTTGGTGGAGTTCAATTAATCGGCATAGGCGTATTAGGAGAATATGTAGGCAGGATTTATATCGAGACCAAGCAACGGCCAAAATATATCAAAAAAGGAATGAAAAAAGACAATGAAAATTAATTTCAATTATATATTTTTGCCAGTCATTATATTACTGCTGCCTATTATGATGGCAAATTCTTATTACATTGATGATAATTTTAGATCTATTTCAGGAGAGGCGCTTTGGAGTATTGATGGCAGACCACTATCTAATTTATTGATGTATATTATAAATGCTGGAACGCATTTATCTGACCTTGCGCCACTTCCGACCATTTTGTCCGCCCTAATGCTTTCATTGGCAATGTATTGTTTCACCTTAAAAATATCCCCTTATGACAAGCGTTTTGTATTAGTTGCACTGGGAGTTTTTGCAAATCCATTTATACTTGAGAATAGCGCGTATAGATTCGATATAGTTCCAATGTATGCTTCATTAGCTGTATCGTATTGTTTTATCCTCAAAGAATTCAAAAACAAAATTTTTGATATTCTAGTAAAATCGATAGTTGTTTGTTGTGTTTTATCTTTATATCAAGCATCGATTAATTTTACATTATGCTTGATTCTGTTCCAAATGGTATGGATGTACGTTAATGATCGTAGCACAAAATTTATTATACACTTTATTGTAAGATCGATATTATCGATTGGAATTGGGATGACTTTATATTTAAAGGCTATCCTCCCGTATTTTTTGGTTCAACCTGGTTCTTCTGATCACCCCAACCTTGCCGTTGATGGTATAATTAACCTGGCAAAAAATAATTTTATATTTTATGTGCGCGCAATTAATGAATCAATGCCTGACACATGGAGGCTTATTTACTTTTTAATATTCTCCCTATCTGTGTTAGCAGCTATTTTTATTTTCATAAAACATTCACTATTAAAAAAGAAGAGTGTATTTATTGGATTGATTGTTGGTTTTTCACCGCTTATTGCGGTGATGCTTTCAGTTTCTAGCCTTCTCTTCTTGAACGAAACACTATCTTCTCCTCGGGTCATGATTGGTTTTTCAGGAACATGTCTTTTAGTTTGTTATTTCGTCTACTTATTAAGTAATGAGCTAAATTCAAGGCTGGCGGTTATTTTAGCACTCCCAATATTTTTCGTTACGATAATGTCTTACGCTTATGGAAATGCGCTAAGAGAAAATTCAAAACTGACCGATTCCATTTTTAACGATCTAAAAAATGATGTTTACAATCTCACTGGTAATGTTTCGCCAAATCTGATATTTGATGGTGAAACACCATTAAGCAAAGTGTATATTAATTCCTTAAAAAGCTATCCATTGCTCGGTAAACTTGTACCAAACTATTTCAATAACTGGACCCTTCCATATACTTACATGCTACGAAATGGGATTTATATCAAAAAAGATTACAGTGTAGATCCACAAATATTAATAACACAACCTGACTTTTGTAGTGATGTAAAAATTTCACATAGATATCATTATAATCTAATTTTCACAAAAAATGTTGTCACCGTTGATTTTAGCAAAAAACTGTGCCAATAAAACCCCTTTATAAGCAGGTAAATCGAGTACGTTCCCCGGGAGCGTACTCATACCACATGCATAAAATCTTCTATGTACATCTTTTTTATTTAGTCACGTTGTCATCCGAAAATATTTTAGGCAAGAATTTTGGAGGAGTTTTGGGGAGGAAACAATCGGACAAAAAACCGGGCATAACGCCCGGTTCTGTTTTCAGCCTGAAAAAGCCCTTACGAGCTCAACCCGCGATTCACCAGCATCGGTTCAATCTGCGGATCGTGCCCGCGCCACGCGCGATAAAGTTCAGCTAAATCAGTGCTGTTCCCACGGGACAAAATCGCCTCGCGGAATTTCTGTCCGTTTTCGCGGTTCAGTCCGCCCTCTTCCACGAACCACTGATAGCCATCATCGGCCAGCATTTGCGTCCACAGATAGGCGTAATAGCCTGCCGCGTAGCCGCCACCGAAGATATGGGCGAAGTAGCTGCTGCGATAGCGCGGTGGTACGGCAGGGAGATGCAATTGCTCGCGTTCCAGGGCGGCGGTTTCAAAGGCCTCGACATCCTCTGGCGCTTCGCTGGCGGTTATCCCGTGCCAGTTCATGTCCAGCAGCGCGGCGCTGAGCAGCTCGGTCATGTCATAGCCTTTATTAAACTGGGTAGCGCTGAGCATTTTCTCGCGCAGGGCGTCGGGCATCGGCTCCCCGGTTTCGTAGTGGCGGGCATAGTGGGCAAAGACCTGCGGATGGCTGGCCCAGTGCTCGTTGATCTGCGACGGGAATTCCACAAAATCGCGCGGCGTGTTAGTGCCGGAGAGCGTGGCGTACCGCTGGCTGGCAAATAGCCCATGCAGAGTGTGACCAAATTCGTGGAACAGAGTGATCACATCATCCCAGGAGATCAGCGCCGGCTGACCTGCCGCTGGTTTTTGATAGTTGCAGACGTTATAGATCACCGGACGCGTGCCGGACTCAAAAGACTGCTCGACGAAGTTCCCCATCCACGCCCCGCCGCCTTTCGAGTCGCGGGCGAAGAAATCACCGTAAAACAGCGCCATCCCTTCTCCGTTCTGATCGAAGATCTCCCACACGCGCACGTCAGGATGGTAAACCGGGATGTCGCTACGCTCGACAAAGGTAATGCCGAACAGCTGGGTCGCCGCCCAGAAGACGCCGTCGGTCAGCACCCTGTTCAGGGCAAAATAGGGTTTAACCTGTGATTCATCAAGGGCGTACTTCGCCAGCCGCACGCGCTCGGCGTAAAACGACCAGTCCCAGGCCTGTACCTCAAACCCGCCCTGTTCGTCATCAATCACCTTCTGGATATCGGCCTGCTCCAGTAAGGCGCGCCCGCGTGCCGCCGGGACAATACCACGCATAAACTGCAGCGCGGCGTCGGGGGTTTTCGCCATCTGATCGGCAATTTTCCAGCTGGCATAGCTGTCGAAGCCGAGCAGTTCCGCCTGACGCGCCCGCAGCGCTACCAGACGCAGTACCAGCTCGCGGGTATCGTTGGCATCGTTTTTCAGCGTGCGCAGCCAGCCTGCCTTGAACAGATTCTCCCGGGTCTGGCGATCGCGCAGCTGTTGCAGGGCCGGTTGCTGGGTGGTATTCAGCAGCGGGATCAGCCAGCGATCGCTGAGCCCCTTCTCCGCCGCCGCCTGAGCGGCCGCGGCCTGCTCAGCCTCGCTGAGGCCATCCAGCTGATGGAGATAATCCACCACCAGCCCGCCCGCTTTATCGGCCGCCAGCAGACGCTGGTTAAACTGGCTGGTAAGGGTGGCAGACTCTGTATTGATGGCTTTCAGCTCCTGTTTTTGCGCCTCGCCCAGTCGGGCACCCGCCAGGATAAAGCGCTGATGCAGCTCCTCGATCAGGCGCAGGGACTCTGCGTCCGGAGCCATCGTCTGCCGCGCGTTGTAGACCGCGTCCATACGGGCGAAGAGCGCGTCATTCAGCCAGATATCGTTGGAGAGCGCCGCCAGTTCGGTGGCGATCGCCTCTTCCAGCTGCTGGAGATAATCATTGGTGTGCGCCGAGGTCATGGCAAAGAAGACGTTGCTCACCCGGCTCAGCAGGCAGCCGCTATGCTCCAGCGCCAGCACGGTATTGTTAAAGTCCGGGGCCGCCGCGGACCCGGCGATTGCCGCGATCTCTTCGCGCTTCTGGCGGATGGCCTCGTCAAAGGCCGGGCGATAGTGGCTGTCGTCAATCAGATCAAAATGCGGCGCCTGGTACGGCAGCAGGCTGCTTGCGAAAAAGGGGTTAGTGCCAGACATATCAGACTCCTGAATACGATGAATTTCACCAGAGTAGGCCAGCCCGGCATTCGCCGCAATCGCTGTCACCTGATGGGGGCGAAAAGTCGCCTTACTCTGCGTCAGATCACATGCTATGGTAGTACAACACAAAAAGCGTTGAGGAACAGTGAGATGATAATTTTAGTTACCGGGGCGACAGCGGGTTTTGGTGAAAGCATCACGCGTCGCTTCGTCGCCAACGGGCATAAAGTGATTGCCACCGGCCGTCGTCAGGAGCGTCTGCAGGAGCTGAAAGAGGAGCTCGGCGACAGTATTCTGACCGCGCAATTGGACGTGCGTAACCGCGCATCCATTGAAGAGATGATTGCTAACCTGCCGGCCGAGTGGCGCGACATCGACGTGCTGGTCAACAATGCCGGGCTGGCGCTGGGCCTTGAGCCTGCACACAAAGCCAGCGTCGAAGACTGGGAAACGATGATCGACACCAACAACAAAGGCCTGGTGTATATGACCCGCGCCGTACTGCCGGGCATGGTCGAGCGTAACCGTGGTCATGTGATTAACATCGGCTCCACCGCCGGCAGCTGGCCTTACGCCGGCGGCAACGTCTACGGCGCCACCAAAGCCTTTGTGCGTCAGTTCAGCCTGAACCTGCGCACCGATCTGCACGGCACCGCTATCCGCGTGACGGATATTGAGCCGGGTCTGGTTGGCGGGACGGAGTTCTCCAACGTGCGCTTCAAAGGCGATGATGACAAAGCGGGTAAAACCTACGAAAACACCACTGCCCTGACGCCGGATGATGTCACCGAAGCCGTCTGGTGGGTGGCGACTCTGCCGAAGCACGTCAATATCAACACCGTTGAGATGATGCCGGTCAGCCAGAGCTTTGCCGGTCTCAGCGTCCATCGCGGGTGATCTTTCCGGACCTGGCCTGCGGGCCAGGTCTGGGATGCCCGGCAAAAGAATGGTAGTATTTACCGGTTAATTCTCTGAGAAATCACATCCAATGGCCGCTGAATCGCAACTCAATCCGACCCAACCCGTTAATCAGCAGATCTACCGTATTTTGCGCAGCGACATTGTGCATTGTCTGATCCCACCGGGAACGCCGCTCTCTGAAAAAGAGGTGTCGGTGCGCTTTGATGTCTCCCGCCAGCCGGTTCGCGAAGCCTTTATTAAGCTGGCTGAAAACGGCCTGATTCAGATCCGCCCCCAGCGCGGCAGCTATGTAAACAAGATCTCCCTCTCTCAGGTGCAGAATGGCTGCTTTGTCCGCCAGGCCATTGAGTGCGCCGTGGTGCGCCGTGCGGCAAGCCTGGTGGACGATCATCAGTGCTATCTGCTGGAGCAGAACCTGCACCAGCAGCGCATCGCCATTGAACGTAAACAGCTGAATGACTTTTTCCTGCTCGACGACGAGTTTCACCAGAAGCTGGCGCAGATTGCCGGCTGTCAGCTGGCGTGGGATACCATTGAGAACATTAAGGCGACCATGGACCGGGTGCGCTACATGAGCCTCGACCACGTATCGCCGCCGGACATGCTGCTGCGTCAGCATCTGGATATTTTCAGCGCGCTGGAAAAACGCGATGCCGATGCGGTTGAAAAAGCGATGACCCTGCATCTGCAGGAGATTGGCGAGTCGGTACAGTTAATTCGTCAGGAAAACAGCGACTGGTTTAGCGAAGAGTAAGAGTTCCGCATCTCGTCGAATGCCCGGGATGCGGTTATTAATTTAGCGCACCACTAATACCGGAATTTTGGCATAGCGTAATACTGATTCAGCGTTTGAGCCCAGCAGATGGGTGGTTACGCCAGGCTTTTTCGAGCCGATAACAATAATATCGAACTCGCCTTCGGCACCCAGCGCAATAATTTCATCCCGGACGTTGCCAAAACGCACCAGGGTATGAATATTGTCAGGCGGAATATCAAAGAGCCGCTTTAACTCATTCATCTTTTTCTTCGACTCCCCGGTCATATAAGCCTCGAATTTCACAATGTCCGAGGAGAAACCGCGCAGCATGGCGCGACTGTTGACCGGGAGGACGTTTAACAAGGTAATTTCGGCATTATCCGCCCGCGCCAGAAAGGCGGCGTGACGCACGGCCTTATCACTTAAATCCATTTCAAATACATCGACAGGCATCAAGATTTTCTTATACATACGCCTTCTCCTTATATCGATAATGTTTTATTTACGATATTCAGAATGGCATGCGTTTATGAAACGAAAGTTAAACAGCCGGGTCAGGAAATAAACGTTATACGTAAAGAAGTGTGGGTATAAGATCATGCCGCCGTGAACGACGGCATGAGGAGGAAGATTAGATCTGCGCCGCGTACTGTGCCACGGTGGCTTTCGCGCCGTTCTTCAGCAGTGCGGAATACGCGTTCATCACCGCGTCAACAAACACCGCTTCAAGCGGGAGTTCCTTACCAAAAATGGTTTCAATCCCCAGCAGGGCTTTCACGCGGCTTTCGCCTTCCGCACTGCCCTGCACCGCTGCCTGAATCACCGGCAGCAGCGGATCGCACACTTCGATAGCCTCGCCGCGTTCATCGACGCCGCCGACATAGCGCATCCAGCCCGCAATACCCAGCGCCAGCAGTGGGAAAGGTTTCTGATGCACCCGATGCCAGCGCACGGAGTCCAGCATACGCTGGGGCAGTTTCTGGCTGCCGTCCATGGCGATCTGCCAGGTACGGTGGCGCAGCGCCGGGTTGCTGTAGCGTTCGATCAGCAGATCGGCGTAACGTGCCAGGTCCACCCCGGTGACTTTCAGCGTCGGGGCCTGCTCGTTGAGCATCAGCGCGTGGGCGGCGCGCTTGTAGTTGGCGTCCTCCATGCAGTCGTTGATATGCTGGTAGCCCGCCAGATAGCCCAGATAAGCCAGGAACGAGTGACTGCCGTTGAGCATGCGCAGCTTCATCTCTTCGAACGGGATCACATCGGCCACCAGCTCGGCCCCCGCTTTCTCCCAGGCCGGACGTCCGGCAACGAAGTTATCTTCGATGACCCACTGACGGAACGGCTCGCAGGCCACTCCTGCCGGATCGCGTACGCCGGTGATCTGCTCGATTTTGCTCAGCGTGTCGGCGGTGACGGCAGGCACAATACGGTCGACCATGGTAGACGGGAAGGTAACGTTGGCTTCGATCCAGTCGGCCAGTTCGGCGTTAACTGCCCGGGCATAGGCGCAGGTGACATTGCGCATCACGTGGCCGTTCTCCGGCATGTTGTCGCAGGACATCACGGTGAAAGCTGGCAGCCCGGCATTTTTACGCCGGGCCAGCGCCTCGACCACCACGCCCACCGCAGAAACCGGCTGATGTGGATGTTGCAGATCGGCGGCGATCGTGGGGTGATCCAGCATTAATTGCCCGGTCGCCGGTGCGTGGCAATAGCCTTTCTCGGTGATAGTCAACGAGACGATTGCCACCTGCGGTTCGCACATGGCCGCCAGCACCGCGTCCAGCCCATCCACCTGGGCATGCAGCGCTTTTTTCACCACCCCAACCACCCGCGCCGTCCAGGCATCGGCTGACATTTCGGCGACGGTGTAGAGGTTATCCTGAGCCTTAAGATCCGCGATCTGCTGCTCACCGCCAATCAGGTTGACCTCGCAGTATCCCCAGTCGCTGCCGTGGTCTGCCGCCAGCATATCGGCATACACCGCCTGATGAGCGCGATGGAAAGCGCCAAAACCAAGATGCACGATGCGCGACTGCAGGGCATCGCGGTTGTAGTGAGGAAGCGTGGCTTGCGCCTGTAACAACGGATTTTTCATGATAGTACTCGTTAATGTGATTAAGCGATGGATCCGGGCCGGAGTCACTCTCCTGCCCGTCTCACTAACCCAACTAGAATGGTAGATGGCATAAAAAATTCTCTGCCGTTAACCATACTGATTGTTGATATGTCGATATTGATTTACGTTAACTTTTCACCATCTGGTGTGACATCAATTGCAAGTTGTGTGACAGCATTAAAATGCTGTAAACCATTCATCCGGCCGTGGAGACGCTCTCACACGGCCGGGCTGTAGCTGGCGTCGGATCCGTCCAGAGCGTGTCGTAGTCATGGCCGGTCAGATCCTCCACGACGCGCCGCACGTGGGGTTCTACCGCCGCTTTAGAACCATTGGCCCGCAGGCGCTCGACCTCTTCCACGAAAATCTGGTGGGTCTGCTTGTTCAGACGGAAGGTCAGCGCCTGCCAGAGGGCGAGGATCAGCAGCCCGGCGGTGCCGATAAACATCAACATGGCGATGGTGTGAATCGCTTCCGGCGGCTGAACCTGACTCCCCTTCACGAAGCCACCGGTTTGCAGCAGAAAGCCGACCACAAAAGTGGCGATGGCGACCGTGGTTTTACGCGAGAAGGTCATCACCGCAGCGAACAGCCCTTCCCGGCGCTGGCGGCTGACCATTTCGTCAATATCGGGAATGAACGGGAAGACGTTCCACGGAGTGAACTCCAGCACGCAGCGGCCCACCTGATACAGCCCGGCCAGCAGGAACAGCGTGAAAACGGTATTCAGCGCCGGGATCTGGTACACCGCCAGAAAACCGGCCAGGCACAGCATCATCACCAGATAGGCAAAGACGTACAGCCGGGCCGGACCGTATTTTATGATCCCGAATCCGGCGATCAGCGTCACCGGCAGGCCGACGATACTCATCGACAGCAGGCTCCCCGCCAGCGATGACGAGACGTTCAGGCAGTAGACGCAGAAGAAGACGAACACGGTGTTGTAGACGTCTTTGCCGGTGAACGACAGCAGATAGATCGCCAGATGCTTTCTGAAGGCGCGGATTTTCAGCGTCGAGGCGTAGGATCTGAACAGTTCGCCCACGGCCCGCAGTTTGTCAGCCAGGCTGCGGGGAAGCGCGGATTTCTCCAGCCCGGCCTGCATCTCCGGGGTGAGTTCCCGCTCCCAGGTCACTTTCCATGAGATAAAGACGCAGATCATGAACAACACTGCGAAGATCACGCCGTTAATCAGATAGGCATTGGCGCTCTGCTCGCCAAAATAGCCAATCAGCAGTCCGGGGATAAAGGTTGCCAGGAAGGTGCCGGAGGCCGACAGGAACATGCGGCAGGTGGAAAGTTTGGTGCGGCCGTTAAACTCTTTGGTCATCTCTGACGGCAGGGTTTCCCATGGGATCAGCACCATGGCGGCAATAATTTCAAACGCCAGATAAACCGCCAGATAAAACCCGTAACTCATGCCGTCGAGCCACAGCAAGGCGTAGACCAGCATCAGCGGCGCGCCAATCAGCAGGAAAAAGCGTCGGCGGCCAAATTTCTTACCAAAATAGTTCTTATAAAAGTGGTCGGTTAAGCTGCCCATAAACAGGCTGACTACCGCGTCGACAATACGGGCAATGGCGACGATCGATGCGGCTTCCATCGGCGACAGGCCCACAAAGGTGGTGTAGAAAAATAACAGCCAGGCGCCGATAACGGTAAAAGCCCCGCCGCCCATAATATCCGTTAATCCGTATCCAATACTCACCGGAATGGTGATGTTTTTCTTTGCACGAGACATAGCGTTTCCTTACCTGAAAAAAATCCAGTTAATTCCCGATGCTTCCCTGAGTGGGTGCGTAATCGCGTTGTTATTTTGAGAGGGATAAAAAAAGACTCTCCTGCGTGGGCAGGAGAGTCATCAGGCGTCAGGAGATAGCGCGATGTTTAGGGTTAATGCCCACCGCGGCAGCTTTGTCCTCTGCGGCATCCTCCAGGATGCTGAGGTCGCGGTCGCGCACTTCCGGCATCAGCAGGGCTGAGACCAGGCCGATCGCGGAGTAGACGATCACCATCACCACAATCGGCCACCAGGAGCCGGTCATGTTGCAGAAGATCCCTGCCAGTACCGGACCAAAACCAACTGCCACCAGACCGCCCGCCTCTTTCGAAATCGCCATCCGGGTGAAGCGGTTACGTGAACCGAACATCTCGGCCATGGTGATGTTTTCCAGAGCAAACAAACCCAGTACCGCAAAGTTATGGATCACGATAATCGAGGTCATGATCACCCCTGGCGTATTCGATTTATCGACAATAATCGACAGCATCGGATAAGCCAGAATAATGGCGGAAATATTCAGCAGAATATAAGGCAAACGACGGCCAAATTTATCCGACAACCAGCCCAGCAGCGGAATGGTAATAAAGCCGAGAATAGAGCTGATCATTAAGGCATCGGTCGGGATAGCTTTGTTAAACAGCAGGGTCTGCACCAGATAACCGGCAAGGAACGTCTGGATCAGACCGGAGTTACCCGCCTGGCCAAAACGCAGCCCGGTTGCCAGCCAGAAGGACTTGCTCTTCACCATCGCACCCACGGTACTTTCCTGAACCGCAGCCTGCACCGGCGCATCTTCGGCGTTGACCTGCTCGAATACCGGACTCTCTTTCAGGTTCATACGCAGCCAGATAGCAAAGATCATCACCACCACGCTGGCGAGGAACGGCACGCGCCATCCCCAGGCCACCAGCTCTTCACGATCGAGGGCGAAGAACATCACCGCCCAGATCGCCGTGGCGCTGAGGGTCCCGCAGTTGGTGCCCATCGCCACCAGCGAAGAGATGATGCCGCGTTTCCCTTTCGGGGCGTATTCCGCCAGCATGGTGCCCGCGCCGGAGATTTCCGCGCCAGCGCCCAGGCCCTGGATAATACGCAGCGTCACCAGCAGCACCGGGGCGAAGATACCGATCTGCGCATAGGTTGGCAGCACGCCGATCAGGGTGGTACAGATCCCCATCATGGTGATGGTGATAAACAGCACCTTTTTACGCCCGACGCGGTCGCCCATTTTGCCGAAGATAAAGGCCCCGACGATACGGGCTATATAGCCCGCGCCGTAGGTGCCCATCGCCAGAATCAGCGCCATCGCCGCCGACTGTTCCGGGAAGAAGATCTCGTGAAACACTAATGCTGCGCCCAGCGAATAGAGCTGGAAGTCCATAATTTAAAGCGCTGTATAAGGTCTTTGTGGGATTGTCCTTAATTCCTGAGTATTTAACAGTAACTTGCCGCTCGTGAAATGCATCCATTTGTTCTTTTGCATGTCACCTGCGGCGTTTTTATGCCCCACCCATGCCCCATTGCCCCATCACAACACGCCATCATACGTAATTAACGTCTTACCTCTGAGCTTAGCGAACTACGTTCGACAGCCGGACAAATCGATGCAAGCGAACAGCTTAAACAGAGATGACAGCAAGAGTGATCGGGAAAAGCTGAAACGCATTTTAGAAATGATGTTTGAAGAGATCGATATGTGAATGGTTGCGGATTAGGTCTGTAACTGTAGCGCCCACGCTAGGGCGTTTGGTGCCAGAAGTGGGCACAAAATACACATCAGCAAATAAAAGTTTGTCTCGCTCCATTTTTGTCATGAGGGCGAGCGACCATTCGAGAAATTTTCTTTGTTAAGGCGTCACGATATTTTCTGAAAAGTAGCCGTGGAGGAGGAGCTCCACGGCGGGAACCATTTTTCGCCGGAACAGTGACGACGAAAAACGTGGCACAAATTTTCCCTCTGTAAGTTTTTACTTATTGTTTTAGATTAACAAACCTCTACCATGGCATTTGCCATTCTGTAGCCCTATTCATTTTAAGAACAGTGATATGCGCTACAATAGCTAATGGGTTCATCATGGTATGGAAACAGCTCTTGTTCCACCGAACAATTTAGCCAGCAGCATTACGGCCAGCCATGGGAAAACAAAAGCGAAAGCCGCCTCAGTCAGACTTGCACCTTGAGTTAAACCATATCCAGCCGTAACAACACCCGTTAAGACACCGAGCCATACATATTTCCATGCAGGCGCGTACTTAACTATCGAAGAACAGTGAGAGCAATGTTTTTGTCCCCAAGGGTTTTGTTTTTTGCATACGGTACAGGTGAATTTCTTGATGCTGTCCTCTTTCTTTTGCTTCGCTTCAAGTCCCTCACGCGCGTTCAGTTTTTCAAGAGCACTTTTGTGGCCCTGGTTTGCTGCCATGCGATAGTATTCCTTCCCCTTCTCATAGTCCTGCCGTTCAAAGTAAATGTTACCCAATAAATATTGAGCATGTTCATTACCTTTTTCAGCGGATCTAGAAAGATATTCGAAAGCTTTTTGATCATTCTTAGGAACACCCTGTCCATCCCAGTATAAAGCCCCAAGATTGAATTCTCCGTAATCATTACCCATTGCTGCGGCCATGGCGTAATACTCGGCAGCCTTAGAGAAATCTTTTGAAACCCCACGCCCATGCTGATATAGCACTCCCAAGGAAACAAAAGCGTCCGCATCTCCCAATTCTGCTGCTGATGTATACCATTCAAGAGCTTTCGAATAACTTAATACAACACCATTGCCATCACAGTACATATTGCCCAGATACCATTGAGCTTCTGCGCTACCGTTTTCAGCTGCTTTGGTCAGCCACTCGACGGCCTTACTAGCGTTTTTCTCGACCCCATCACCATCTCGGTACATACGCCCAAGTAAAATTTGAGCTTTAATATCGCCTGAAGAGGCAGATGCGTAGACGTGATTATAATCGCGGCCTGAAACTGAATTTGATTTAAGTTCTTCCATTCCTGTAACAACCCTCAGAGAAGTGCAGTGCTATTAATTATCGTTAAAGGTAAATGCGAACGGGTACATTGACACATTTTAATTTAGGTTAAGTCCTACCGATCCACAGATACCATTGTCGAAAATATCTTAATCACAATATCATCATTCAGTTTAAGCTTTAAAGACATAGGTCTCGAACTATTCTGTGAAAGTCATGTAAAATAAGAAAAATAGTCGCTGCTTCGTATGAGGATCCATCGTTTGGCTCTTGACCGGGCATATATGAGCGGCACCTTACACCGGCCTGTCACCCTCGTCTGTACTGTTGATGAAGAATGTAACCCGCCCCATAACCTCGACCTCTTCCGCTGCTGCCCCCTCGATTGCCTCGCCGTCGTCCGTGATTAACGCCTTACCTCTGAAAATTGCGAACTGCGTCCTGCCACCACTGAGAATCAGCAAAACCTGCCCCTGTGCCAGCCGGGTAACAGGCTCGATCACCGCAAACCCTGACGAGGTTTCAAGGATGCGGCTTTCGTTCGTGGTGCAGATACTCGCGGGGGACAAGCGCTGCTCGACATAATCAGTTGCCGGAGATACGAAGCCCATCAGAACACCTGCCCCATATTACGCAGGATCCAAAATCGGTTTTCGCTATCGTCCGGCGTCTTATCCACGAAACCGGTTTGGTAGAGTTCAATCCATTCGTTGGCGTCAGCCAGGGTGAAATGATGGTGAACCCTTGCCAGTTCACGAATGAAATCAGAAGACCTCAGGCATCGGTAACCTTTGGGGTTAAGCTGAATAGCAGCGTGGAAAGCCGAGTTAATGTCTGATTGGCGGGGCATGGTGACCTCTCTTTTATTATTACTGTGTATTAATACAGTAGTTTTAAAGAGAATGCAGATCAAGAAAGCCCTGCCTATTGATAATTACTGCTGAACATCCGGTTGTTCGTCCGAATTGGCTGCCGCCTCAGCCTCCAGCCGCTCCTGCTCGGCTTTCACGCGCGTCGCCTCCTCTTCTTCCAGCCTTCTGGCCTCGTCACGCTCTGCCTGAATGCGCGCCGCCTCTTCCAGCTTATTGTTGTAGATACTGTCAGCAGGCATCTCAACACGCACAGAGACGAACTGATCGGCAGGGATATCGATAGGGTCTCCTTCGGCAAAACCTTCGCGCTCGTTGCGGGCGAAGGTCGGGGATCCCGGGTGAGTGCGATGGTAGGTTTTCACCAGTACAGAACCGTCAGCATTCACTTCATAGTCGAGCCATACCAGCGGCTGCCTGTTGCGGTCTTTCGGGATGTCAAAGCCGCCATCAATACCACCCCACTCAGCATCAGCGTTCAGGCCCATGCAGCCGCTCACCAGATACTCACCAATATCCAGGCGCGTTACGACACACCCCTCTGATTCGTCATTGGTCTGCGCGGTGCCATCATGGAAGATCTGCACGATAGGCGATGCGCCTTTCAGCGTGCCGTCTGCCGCTTTGGTAGTGTTCGTGGTCGTATAAACTTCGCACAGTTTCCCGTTCGTGCCAGCATCAGAAGAAAGTATACGCAAGTACATTCTCGGCGCGGTTGCAACAATGGTGGGAATGACAACCTGATAAACTGTGTTTGCATCAAAGGGGACGAGCAAAAGCGATGCGTTATCATCAATGCCGCCAAGCTTCATTTTAGATAGGTAAGTACCGAATCCCAGGCGCTGCTCCTGGTTTATGGCCTGGAGAACTGTAGTTCCCAGACCAAACGCGCCAACCTCCATTACATTACCAGACGTCGTCCCGACATCACGCTGCGCAGCTGATTTCAGTCCGGCGATGTCCGCAGCGGCCAGGCTGATGGTATCTGTTCTGTTTGCCATGTTGTGCTCCTTATGCCCACACCCGGTACGGGTTGTCAGGGAATGCTGTGAAGGCGTCTAACGATACCAGGACCAGCGAGTCGTCGGTGACGCGTAAATTGACGTGATATCCGGGAAGGTTGGTGTATTGGATATATTCGTTTTCTTCACCAAAATTTTTAATTTCAGCCGGGATGGAAATAACGCCGATGACATCAAGGCTTATACCCGTGTGATAGAAGCTGCCCTGTTCCTCATCAAACACAAACCCCGCCTTGATTAATTGCGTGCGCATTTCGCTAGCGTCAGTAAAGCGCAGATATAAGTCTCTCATTAGCGAAGCCCATTAATTTGATTAGGGGTTAATACACGATGCCAGATACGGAAGTTGCGAATGTGATAAACGACATTCGGGTTGCTCTGTATATCAATACTGGTAGGTTTAGATGCCGGATTCGTTGGCGCCAGGGTTCTATTGTTTGCCTTTCCATCAAAATACATGCTGTTTGTATTATTAACGTCAATAGATTGCACATAGACTTTACTGGCAAACGGATATGTTATTGCCACCGATGGTCCGCTTCCACCAATGTAGGAGTTAATGGTGGATGATACTGCCCTGAATATAATATCGTTATTGGAGCCGCTTACCCTGACAAGATCAGCGTAACCATTGTTTGGGGTCACATACCTATTCACAGCAATCTCAAATGCCAGCGTCCTATTAAATAGGTCACCGATGGCCTGATACCCTATATTTCCTGACGGTTGTAATGAGAGTTTATCACTGGCCCTTGTTACAGCCGATGCGCCGGTGGGAATATAGCTTGTTGCTACTGCGTTCTTTTCACATTGAACAGTTTGTATGAAAACTTCCGAGCCTACAGAAATTGTTCCTGATTTTGGCATGAAATAGATTCGACCTACATATGCACCATCAACTGGAGCTTTACATGTAACTGTCCCGTACATATATCCATCTGGTCCAGGTGTACATGTGGCATTTACAATACTTGCGTTAGGGCTATTGCCCACTGAACCATCAAAATATAAGCCGACTTGCCCCTGGTTCGTCCCGCTGGGGGCGTCAAAACGGAACAACATAAAACCATCTGTATATGAACTCTTGAATCGGCATGACAAGGTTATAAAGTCGCCGGTTACACAAGTGATTGCGGAACTAACTACTACAGTGGCGTTATTCATGCCCGTAGCAGTGATTACACCGTCAAAGGTTTTTGCCTGCGTCGCGCCGTCTGTAATGGTGCTCCTGGCCCCGAAGCCAACAGCCACCCCACTCCATTTGGATGGGTCGTCACTATTCAGAATATAGTTAGAGCTGGATCCTTCTATTAATAACCCCTCTCGTTCAAAGCGTGGTTCATTAATCGCGGCGGTCTGTAGAACACCCGATTTATCGATAAACGTACCAGCAGTTGACCGGGTAATGCCTGCTGATTTTGTTGCCAGCTCCAGCACCTGGCCCGAGATAGTCAGTATGTCATACGGCGCAAACCCCGCCAGCAGGCGCAGGTCATCATTAAGCGGCAACCATACGTCAGGGAATGGCGCGGCTTCATAGGGTACAGACGTCAACAGCTGGGCGGCGGCCAAAGATGCTGCGGCACTGCTGGCGCTGCTGGCGGCGTTGTTTTCCGAGGTCTTAGCGTTCGTCTCCGACGTTTTGGCGTTGGTTTCTGAGGTCTTGGCGTTCGTCTCAGATGTTTTTGCGTTCTTCTCAGACGTTGCAGCTGCGGTCTTTGATGAGTTCGCGTTCGTCTCTGAAGTTTTGGCATTCTTTTCTGACGTTGCAGCTACCGCAGCGCTGGTTCCTGCCGCGTTCGCAGCGGCGATCAGCTTCGTCCAGCTGGGCCCGGTCTTTTTCGAACCGTCGGCCAGAGTTACGGTGACGTCACCGGCACCCGATAAAATCAGGTCCTGGTTGACGATATCAATTTGCGCCTGGCGAAAACTTTCCGTGACGGCTTTGGCTAAATCATCATCAAGTGTGGCCATCGTGATGTCCTTAAAATGAAAAACCCAGCCGGAGCTGGGTTTGATTAAAATGAGGCGTGTTTAGCGCTGGTTAACTTAATCCGGTGCCTTGAGGAGTGACTATTGCAATTATTGGGCTGGTTGAGATGTACCCGTTACCAGACGCCCTTAATGTTATTGTCAGTCCAGCCCCTATCCCTATATCATAAGAAAAACCATAGGATTTTCCTGCACCACGTTCAGTTTGTTCCTCGCCATTAATCCAGAATCTGGTACCTGCACCATAACCATTAATTGTAAAGAAAATAGATACCCTGACAGGTAAGCGAGGGTTTCCAGCATAGTTAATAGTCATAGTATTACTGCTACCTGAACTCTGTGAAAAACCCGAATACATTTTAGATTCTGAAATATTACCTACGATTTTATTCGCATAAACGGTTCCCTGAAAATCGCCATCCGTCGCGTAAACTGTTCCTTTAAATTCACCGTTGGTTGCATAAACAGTTCCTCTAAATTCACCTGCGCTAGCGTATATCGTTCCCCTGACTGTCACGCCGTTAAAAGTTGCATAGCCAGATTTATTAATATGCCAGCCAATATTGCCCGTCCCATCCCAGTTACTGGACTGGATATAATTTCCGATTTTGGTGTTATCAATCGTGCCATCCTGGATAAACACCGAACGCAGAAATACCTGGCCGCCGGTTGCCGCAAACACCAGTTCCTGACCTTTCGTTGTCGGGTTGTACACTCCGAAAGTATCTGCAGAAATCAGGAAGTTTGAGGATCCAGTGGCATCAATGCCCAACTGGATACCGGCGATGCGTTTCACACCGTTCGCCTCCACCTGGACTTTAACGCCCCACTGCGCGCTGAGCTTGCCGCTGATATCAGCAACCGCTTTACTGGTCGTCTGGACTGCGGAATTGGTATCGCCAATTGCAGCCGTCACCTGCTCAATGCTGGTCGCGGTGGAGCTTTCCAGATCCGTAACGGCTTTATCAATGCGCGTAATGGCGGCGGCGTTGGTCTTGCCGTCATTTTCAACGGTGGCTTTAAGCGTGGTGACCTGCTTCGCCAGGGCGCTCGTGGCATCCGCGGCGGTCTCCCGGGCTTCGGTGATCTCGGCCATCGTTTTCGTTTCGCCAACGGCAAACGTCACGCGCTGATCCGAGAACGCTGTGAAGTTGGCGAGCGCATTGGTGACGTTGCCAACAATACCGGCGTCCCGGCTGGCCGTGTTACCGTCCACATCAACCTTCAGGCTGTCGATGCGGCGGCCGAGCGCGCTGTCACCATCCGTACGGGCCGTGGTTTCCGTGCTGATATCCGCCGTGTTTTTGTCGGTCGTGGCCTTAATCGCAGCCAGTGCGGTGGTCTGCGCCTTATTGTTATCAGCAACGGCTTTGGTGACCGTAGTGATATCAGCGGTGTTTTTGCCGACGGTAACCTGCAGTCCCGAAAGCGTGGTGGCCTGAGCCTCCTGCTCAGTTGTCAGCGTAGCCAGCTCCTGCGTTACAGATGCCTGGTTAGTGTTAACGGTCGATTCCAGTTTCTTCCGCTCTGTCACCTCCGCTTCCTGCGCCGTGATGCGCGCCTGGCGTTCGGTGTACAGCAGACCCGATGCCAGTTTTGACGGGTCGTCACCGGTATAGCCGCCCCGGATCTGCGTCGCCAGCGTCTCGCGCGCCGTGGCTTCCGCCTGATCGCCAGTGACACGGGCTGTCGTTTCCTGCTGCAGCGCCGCCATCCCGGCCCCCGGCGTTGGCCGTCCGACCGCCACCCAGTCAATCAGGTAATAGTTCGTCGCGTCCTGTTTGGTGGACAGGTCCAGTCTGAACTGATTCATTGTGGCTTCGGTCAGCCAGGGGATGTTGTCGAACTCCACCGTAGCAATACCGTTGGCGTCATAGGCAGGCTCGGCGACGGTGATCATGTTGGTGTCGTTGAAACCACCAGTGCCACGCCACCGCAGCTGCCCCGTCCAGCCCGGCGCACCGAATTTCCTGATGCGGAGTTTAACGAAGCGATAGGACGAGGAGTTGATAGCCAGTGATCCCGGTGATGCCACCCACGGATCGGTGGCGTGGTTCGCCGGGCGGATCCACCCGTCAACGATTGTGGGAGTCCCGTTCCCGGTCCAGCCTTCCACCGTCGAATCGAAGTACCAGATTTTGGCCGGGTCGAACTGCGAGCCAGTACCCGCCGAAATCTGCCCAATCTGCTGCGCCAGGGATTCGGTGGTGCTCTGAATCGTCTGGTTGACGTTGCTGATATCCGCCAGACGCTCGTTCTTCTCGGTCAGCAACGCCTGCCCGCGGGCCGTTGCCTCGTCGGTGATGGCTTTCTTACGGTCAGTGACTTCCTGCGCCAGGCCCTCTTTCGTTGCCGCCGATTCCGTCGTCACTGTCTTGATGTCGTCACGCGCTGACTGGATATCGTCGCCCAGATCCGTGATTTCCGAAACAAGGTCCTTATAAGCGTCGGTCTGTTTGATCTGATTATCGATATCAACCAGGTAATCCGCGGCAACCGAACTGCTGCTGCCTTGAATGAACTCAGTCCAGGCAGACTGGTTGTCGGTGCGATCAACAAGCCGCGCCCTGTACCAGAACCCTACCCCTGCTTTCAGGCCCAACTGCTGGTAAATTTGCTGGGGATACGGCACGCCAGCCAGCAGCATCGGGTTCGCGCCGGTTGATACCGTGGAATACTGAATTTCTGTCTGTAGCGTATCGCCAGTGCCGGCAGGGAAATCCCAGTCCAGTTGCACGCCCCAGAGCAATGGCGTGGTACGGAAATTAACTGGCTTTGGAACTTCGCCCATACGGCCTTTGAGGTGTGTCAGCGTTGACGTTGCCCATAGGCTGGACGCCCCGCCTGAGTTTATCGCCCGGACTCGCACCAGGTAATCACCTTCAAAAATGCCGGGCACCTCAATATTGCGAAGGCCAGTCTGAGGAACGTTTACCCACTCGCTATCATTCCGGCGCCACTGAGCCTGATAAGCGATCACATCGGCCTGAGGCTTACCAGCTTTATCGAGCGGTACATCCCAGGATGCCGTCAGCGTCGCTATGCGCTGGCCCTGACGCACCGACTCGTAACTCGACACCACAATATTGCCGGGCTGCGAGACAACCCCAGTTGGGATGAGGCTGATCGGTGCGATATCCAGCCGCGCGTTGTGGTCGACAGCATCATATTTCGATGCGTTGTATTCCGCGCCGGTGATGGTATAGGTGTTCTCCTCGTCATTAAACGTCAGGTTCGTAACGCGAAAGTACTGCAGGCGCAGCTGCCCGGCATCGATAACGAAGACGGCGTTTGGTGCTGGCGTCGCAGTGAAGCCCCGATCCACAATCAACTGCGTGCCGTTGACCGCCTGTATAACCCGGCTTTCCACAATGCCGCCCTGGGTGCGGATCATCAGTGTGTCACCCGCGACGGCGCTGGTACCGCGATCGGTTGTTACCGCCTTAAGCCCGGCGTTATAGTCAATGACGCGCCCACCATATACCCGGCCTGAGACGCGCTCGTCAGCGAAGGCAAAGACGGTGCCTGGCACATAGGCGAAGCCATCCAGCCCGGTCTGCAGCGTAATGATGCGGTCCAGCGAGTTAGAATAAACTGCCCACCCGCCACGGCGCTGCGCCTCGCTCTCGCGTGTGCAGCCGATGGCCGTAAGCTGCGTCTGCTTGAATTTGAACTGCTTCACCAGCTCAGGAAACATTACCGCGGTGGTGCGGTCCTGATAATGGTTATCCGGGTCGCTGAAGTTAATCAGCGCGCTCGAGAATCGTGTCTTTTCGCTGCCGCTGGAATACGTTGGCTTGCCCACCACTGATGCGCGGGTGAGGATCTGCAGCTTCGAGGTATCTGCCGGCATATCAGAGACAACATTGAACATGTTGTTGCCCCAGAACGTCATGCCGTTGAAGCCAGCAGCGATATCCTTGATAACCTGCCAGGCGTCGGCCTGCGACTGGATATAGACGTCAAACATAAATCGCGGCTCTGTGCCGGTACCGCCCTTCCCGTCCGGTACCTGCTGGTCGCAGCGCTGGGCAATGCGGTAGAGCTCCCATTTATCGAGCATATCCACCGTGACCCGGCGGCCCAGGCCAAAGCGCGGCTCGGTCAGGACATCAAACCAGATCCACGCTGGATTATTGGTCCAGCCCCACTTGAATGTGCCGTCCCATGTGCCACTGTACGTACGCGCAACAGGATCATAGTTCTGCGGGATGCGGATTACCCGGCCTTTGGGCTTGCAGGATATCTTCGGGATGTTACTGAATGCTTTGGCGTTGAATGACACATACAGCAGCGCGGTATGCGGATAGCGCAGACGGGCGTCGATCACCTCAGTGATGGCCTGCACCTGCGTTTTGTTCTGCAACATCTGGCTGGTGCTGTCGGCAGTATCCCGGACCACGCGTATCTGCCAGCCAGTGGTAGCTTTGGGCAGATTGATACGGTGCGTCAGCTCGTACAGTGAACTGAGCTTTTCCGTTACCGTTTTAGTGAGTGCCGTCTGGTATGCCCCGCCATCGACCGCAACGTCGATGTGATATGTGACGGTGGTGCCGACGATATCCCCGTCCTTCTCCTGCTGCTGCAGCCCGGTGATGCCAATGCGCACCAGCACAGCGTCAATCTGGGTATTGCTGATGGCGCGCGTCCAGGGCGCTGCCTTCGTCAGTTGCACCCCGATACTGGTCTCGTTCTCTACAGCCGGAAAGCCGGGGATCGGCGTCTGTGTCTGCGTGCCCGGGCGAAAATCCCAGGAGACGTTCTCAAAGTTCATTGAGCCGTCGGCGTTGCCCAGCGGCGTGCCATCGAGGAAGATCCGGGTCGCATCCAGCCCACCAGCAAACTCACCTTCACCGAGTGCCAGCAGCATTCGGCAGCGCGCCATAGATTGGGCTGAATCAGGCTGTTCTACGGGCGTGTGCTGCTTCTGGCTGCCACCCTTTGCACCAGTAATCGTTGCCATATTGCATCCATAAAAAAAGCACCCGATTGGGTGCTAATTGAAGAGAAAGAAGTCGTCAGATGTCCTCGGCCACGATCCCCGCACTGATAATCGCGCCGCCGATCTCACGCTCGCCATACAGCAGCGCGACTGGGTTACCCATCGCCAGTGTGTTAACTGCGCCGCCGAAGGCATAGCTGGGCTTATTGTCGGGGTCATCACGCCCCTGCAGGCCTTTGGGCTGTGGTGAGAGCATCTGGTAGATGCCGCCTGCCGCCATGCCGATACCAGCAGAAATCATGGCGCCACCGACCGGGCTGGCCCACCCAGCAGAGAGGCCAGACACTACGATGCCCGCCACCACCATCACTGCGCCAAGGATCGTCTGGAACAAGCCCGCTTTTTTCGCTCCCTCCATCACTGGTGCGATACGGATATCACTGTTCCCTGACAGGTCCTTAAAGTCATCCACGCCGATGTTGCGCTTACCGCGGAACACCGCAAAGGTCATACCGTTCTTTTTGGCGGTCATCAGGTAGCTTTCCAGCCCGTCGAGGTTTATGCACAGCGCCTTTACAGCCTCTGCTGAAGTCTGGACTGCCAGCCGGTGAACGCGGCCAAATCGGGCACCCAGCGCGCCATACAATCGAATCGTGGTTAAGCGCGCCATGGCTTAATCTCCTGCGGCAGGTCTTTGTGCCGAACGCAGATCATCGTCCGGTCTTTAAAATATCCACGGGCATATGGCGTGATGCAGGATGGCTGCCCGTACAGGTGGTGAAGCAGCTCGCCCTCTTCGGTGATGATCCCCGCGTGGTTCCACTTGGCAGACTCCACCTGCATGATGACCATGCAGCCGGGCGCCGGGTCGCATTCGACAAACCCTTCCCGCTCCCAGTTATCGAAATACAGGTTGTCCGGGTATTGGCTTTCCCACCATGGGTAATCAACGCGGAAATCTTTAAGCATCACGCCCTGGGTGGCGTGCCAGTCCATGACCAGCCCCCAGCAGTCGTGAGAGCCCAGAATGAACGGGCGACCAATCAGCGGGATGGCGTCCGGCGTTACCTCTGCATATTCATCGCAGTCCGGCGCGTAGATGCCCCAGACCACGCCGGAGTTATTACACTGCTGGCGATCGAGGTCTGACGGGATTGGCCGTGCGCCGTCTCCCGGGTGGGAATGGATCACGCGGACAATCGTTCCGGCATCCTCAGCATTCGCCCAGTACTCGCCGTCAATGCGGAAATGCTCTGTGGGGTTTTCGTGGCTGTTAGGTACCGGGATGTAATGCTGACGCCGCCCCGCCTGGATAACGAAGCCGCAGCACTCGCGCGGCGATTCCTCCAGCGCATGCGCGCGGATCGCCGCCATAATGGTTTTGTTCATTGGTATGTCCGGTTATCGGGAGAAGAGAACGGTTGCCGGGAAGCCGCCAAAGTCGAGGTTGGCTGCGCTAGGCTCCGCCAGCCCGGCGCCAAACCGCTTACGGCAATCACTCAGGCAGCCGCCGCATACATCCAGCGCCGGGTCAGCGACCGCATTGCCTTTCGCATCGAAATACGCCGTGCCGTTGTAGGTGCAACCGTCGCCGCTGCGGTATTGCCCGCGCAGCGCCCACTCACAGAGCGAGGTGATTTGCCGGGTCGGGATCACCTGCCCCTGCAGGTCTGCCGGGCTGCTCATTGCCCAGGACACCACCTCGTCATCTTCTGAGGTTTTGGTATCGAGCCAAAAGGTTTGCAGGGAGAACGCCGTAGGATCCGCCGCAGGGTTTACGCCGCCCGGGAAGTTCACCGCATCGAGATAAATGGCATAGGTGTCGATGATGCTCACCTTCGCATTTACCATGTCCTTGAACTGCAGACACAGCGCGGTGATATGCCCATCGAGGTTGGAAGCATTGAGCTTTGGCTCAGCGGCCTGATCAGTTGATAGAGACAGATCCGCCACCTGAAAAGGCCAGAACTCGTATGCGTTGCCATCCCAGATTATGGGCTTCGGGCCGAGCTTCGACTCATCGCCGTTTGCATCGTCAATCTCTGCTGGCGTGTGGGGGAATGGGACATAGTGAAAGCGGTGGATCCCGCCACTGAACTCGGATGCGTCCACTTCGACCAGGCGGACCCTGCCACCCGGTGCCAGCATCGCCGCCTGATCGACAAGTGCCATTATGCGTAGACTCCGTAGGCCCGTTTGATAGTGAAGGTAAGCTCAGAGAATTTGCTATTCAGTTGGTTTTTCCGCACTGAGTCAGCGACAACACGGTACAGCCCTTTCACCTCACCTGGCGGCGTGATGATAAAGGCCTTGACCGTGTGGGCAAGCAGGAAGTCGCGGATCGTGTTTACTTCCGACTCTGCGCCGACATGCTTCATCGGTACCTGAATAGCCGTGGAGTTGATGCCGTTCTCGGCCACCTGTTCATAGCCATCGCCAAACTGCGCAGCGCGAAGCGCCTGGCCGTATTCGACGGGGCCAGCGCCAAGCTGCGAGCGCCAGCTGTAGGTTTCTACTGCCATATTTGCTCCATAAAAAAAGCCACCCGAAGGTGGCTACTGTGTGAATATCAGGATGTTACAAATCTAAATACCTGGTTATGTTGTGGGTTCAGTCCGCCCATGTTTCCGCATGGGCGTTAACAGCCGGAGGCGTAGCTGATGGTCTCGGTATAACGGGAGTTGATGATGAGTGAACTTAAACTAAACAGTATTAACAACATTAGCTTTGCAGTAGACGCTAATACATTCAAGCTTTCTGCAGGGCTTCTCGGCCCTAACAACAAATACATATCAGTTGAACTGGATATCAATCCATCTGAAATTAAAAGCAAAACACTAGGGGAGCTTGAGGAAATGGCTCTAGCGCAAGCCGGCTTTTAGTTTGAGGGGTTCGCCAAGTTTGCGATAGCAAGCTGCATTTGAATTAAAGAGTGGCTTGTTGAATGAGATAAAACCTCAAGCTGCTCTTTCAAATCAGAAATTGTTTGCTCCAATAATTCTACTCGCTCTTCTAAAGTCATAACGTTCTCCTGCCTCTCGGCTATAGATGTAAAAAAGCCCCGCGTTAGCGAGGCTCGTGTTGGGTTGAGGCCAAGACGACTTGGTGATTATTGATTCGGTAGTGTTTTGACATCCATATTTCCACTCGGATCTGCAAATAAGCGCACGGCTTTAGTAGAGTTCGCAGTGAGCATGAAATCCCTACCTGCAGGAATCTTGTCAGCGATACACATCTTCCCTTCACCCATAACCGCAACATTCCATTCCCCTGGCTTCAGGTAGAATTCCGCCTTTTCGCCCGGATCCAGAATGGCCGCCTTTTCATGATTAAGGTAAACGCCAAAAAAACAGCCGCTCCCCAAGTATCCCTTATCGCGCACAACTATCAATTTGGACTGTTCCCCCTCGATGTGCGATTGATACTTAAGCACCCTTTCCTTTGGTGCTTGCATTGCCTGGCTAGGCAATACGGCTTCAGTTGCGCATCCAGAAAGCATCAAAACAGCAGCAATAATAATCGGCTTCACTCTCACAGCTCCTAGGGATATCGAGTTCACTTACAGTTGGCATTCCAAATGTTATTGAAGGTTTTCGCGTTGCGTTTATCAAATACCATATTTTTGAAGATACCAGACGAGTGCTTACGCTTATTGATTGAAATCTCGGTGAAGAACCGCTCTCCTGTTGTTATTGTCCCACAAAGATAACCGCTTACAATGTCCTCCTCAGGCAACTCATGCTTGAGGTAGAATGTTGCGCTACTGATGACGTTGTCACCCGGCTTATCAAGTGTCTTCGCGATCCATGCGTTTGATTCGCTTCTGGCGAATTCAGGTATATTTTCATCTCGAATTTCTTGAGATTTACTGGCATTGACCAGCAGATAAACAACAACAATCCCTATAAGGCCAAACTTAAGAGCCTTCATTATCATCCCCTTAATTGATACGTTTTAAGCATATTAACCAGGGGATTCCTTCGTGTAACCAGGTGCGCATGATATTGCTATCTCAACGTCACATTCAGGCAATTATTTGGTCTGGAACTGCCTGCCAAGAAGGCCATCGCTTCGAGCCGCCCTCATAAGGATCTCCGTCACCTTAGTTTCTATTTCCTTCCCTAACGCCCGCGCTGCAGCGCCTCCGTCTCCAGATGTGTTTGATGATGCATTGCCCTTATTATCGACATAGATATCTATGTTGACCTGCGGCTGTACGCCACCTCCCCCTTGCGCCCTGACACCAAGTCGGCCAGCGGAATCACGAGTTAGCGGCATAATCGCCTCAGCTCCGGCCTCAGCAAAGACACCGCCCTTGGCAAACTTCGACGCCCCCTGGAAGGTGAAATACTGAGGTGAATCGTAGACGCCATTCACGTACTTGCTGAGGCCCTGTGATTCATAAACTCCGCCTTTTGCGTTGAACGTAACGCCAGCAGCTGCATTCGAATATGCTCCACCAGGTGTGTTGCCACCTCCTGCCCCCCCACTTACCCACCCCATCGCAGCCTGTACTGCATAGGCAACCATGAGGCGGTTCGTCACGTCCAGGAGCATCTTAAGCATCGACTTGCCGAACTCTTTAACCGAGGCTTTACCGGTTGTCATAAGTTCGGTAAGCATGTCGCTCAGACCTGTTAGCGTGGAACTGGCAACGTTTTTCACGGCATCGTAGGTGTTAGTGGCGGCGTCCAGATACTCATTCCAGCCACTTACAGCACCAGCTTTCCAATCACCGCGTAGCTTATCCTCTTCAGCGTAATACTTCCGAAGCGCTGCCAGTTCTTTTTCATAACCAGCATCTTCAAGCTTGCCACCGCCATTCAGCCATCCCTGTCGGAGCTGCGCTTCCTCCATCAGACGCTGCGTTTGACGACTACTTAACCCGGCGCTATCACGCAATGCATCGGTTTTTTCAGCCATCTGGGTAACGTATTTGTTTGCCTGCTGCGCCAGCCCGTTAATCTTCTGCTGGGCCTCAACTTCCTTATTTTTCTGATCCACAACTTTGGCGGCGTTGAGGATGGCCTCACGGTTCGATAGAAGAGATTTCTCCTGTGCGCTCAGAGCGCGAGACTTAGCAGCCTCGTCCAGCTCGGCAAAATGGGATTGCTGTTTGCTGAACTCGGTATTTTTGGCGTGAATATCACCCGTCTGACGCAGCGTTTCGAGCGTTTCAGTTAGGGTTCTGGCTTGGGCGCGGTAGTTCTCCAGGGTGCGATCGCCAGCATCCAGCGTGGCTCTTGCCTCTTTGGTCTTTTTCGCGGAGTCTTCTGCAAGCTTCGAGACTGCGTCTCTCGATTCGCGAGTGGATCCCCCCTCGCCTTTTACCGTGGACCCTCGCGCTTCGGCTTCATAGCTTGCCTGTGCGTTAGGCGCAGTGACTCGCTTCCAGAGTTCGGCGTAGCGTTTTTTGTTCGCCGCGATCTCTTTGTCAGCTTCTGCTCCAGCCTTTTTCATGGCCTCGACATCCATGCCGAGGAAGTCCGTAATTGCCCCACCGCCAGGAATTTTCTCGGCCCAGCCAGCTAAAGTGCCGGTGAACTTGGCATCCAGTGAGGTGATATTGAGGAAGAGATCTTTGATGGAGGCCTTAACCAGTTCGAAAATATCGATTATCTGGTTTCCCCAGGCGCGCACTGTAATACCGATGTCACCAAAGGTATCAGAAGCGCTCTTCTTGAGGCTTTCCCACGTCTGACCAATATTATCGGTCGCTTTATTGGTCTCCTCAGCACGCTTTGCCATTACGCCTGCGAACAACTCAATAGCTTCGGTAACCGCCGCCTGCTCACCCTTCTGCTTCCGCAGTTGGATGATGTGCTTCATCATGGCTTCATCGACAAAGCCATATTGTTCATTCAGGCTGGCCAGCCCTTTTACCGGATCGCTGACAATTTTGCCGAAGTCGGACATCGCCGCTTTGGTGTCGCTACCAGCCTTGCCCATCAGCGTGATGGAGGTGGCAATTTGTTTCATCTGGCTGGCGGTATATTTGCCAGTATCGTTCAGCGTAACCAGCGTATCTACGGTGGAACTGATGGATGTGTTCGTCTTGCCGGCGACCTCCTCAGCGGCCTGGTTAAGCTGCTGCATCGAGGCGAAGCCAGCGCCCCCCATCATGATGACTGAGCGCGCCACCTGATCGAATTGTTGAGACGAACTGTAAGCAGCAGCAGCCAGCAGACCGATGGTTCCGACCAGACCGGCCAGCGCAATCGTGGTTGGGTTAATCATCCCGGCCATGCTGCGGATGTATTCGCCGACGCCAGTGAGTGCCCCCTGAACCCCGCCAAACTGGTCTTTAATCTGCCCGCCCTGCTGGAGCAGGATCAGGAACGGAGACTGCCCACCAGCCAGCTGCGTGGCGATATCGGTGAACTGTGCCGGTAGTGTGCGCATTGCTGCGCTGTACTGCCCCACAGAGATACCGGCGCGGCGTGCGGCGGCCTCCTGTCGGGATAGCGCCTCAGGCAGCACGTCAGCCACGCCAGAGAGCCGTTCACGCGTCTGGTTGAGGATGGTGTTGAAATGCTCGAACTGAGTGCCGTTAATGCGCCCCGCTTCGAAGTGTGCCACCAGCTGCGCATGCTGCTCGTCAAGCGAGTTGAACGCGCGGATCGTCGGGTCGATTGAACCCAGCAGGTTCTTCAGCGCGGCTGATTGCTTCTCTGCCGCCTGAGTGGCTGCGAGTTCTGCCTGGGCACGCGCAGCTGCTTCGCCGGTATCCGTCAGCTTAAGCCGGGTATCGTCCAGGATTTTGTTGTAATGCTGAAAATCATCGGTATCCAGAAAGCCTTTGGTCTGGAAGTTACGCAGCGCGGCCTGTTGTTCGTCCAGCCGGTTCAGCGCTTTGTTTACCGGATCGATATTCTCAAGCAGGCCTTTCAGCGCAGCCTGTTGCTCCTTGATGCCTTCGCTGCCCTGCTTTGCAGACTCAGCACCAGCGCGGAAAACGCTGTTAAGGTCATCAGCTTTGCCGACGGCACCAGCCGCGGCTTCACCGAGTTTATCCAGCTCATTGCTGGCAGTTTTCAGGTCAGAAACATCGGCCCGCAAAGTAATCGAGGCGATCTGGTCTGTCATTATTTCGTCTCCTTGTGCATTACTTTGAGAGCCTCGCTTTCCATAATCTGAAGGTCAGCCATGCAGGCCGCCGCATCCTCAACCCCGTGTAACTCAAACACCCAAGGGAGAACGTTGTAATCAAGGCCGGTCGCCCCGCCCGCGCCAACACGCCATTGAGTCGCCAGTGCAGAGAAGATGGTGAATGATTTCCATACCGACGGCAGGATCCCCACCTCTTCCTCCACGTCCTCAGGCGTCAAACCAAAAGCGGCTAACTCCGCGAGAGTCGGTCCCGGCGTGTACAACGCTGCGGCGACCTGCCTCAGTTTTTTTCGCGGATACCCATCAGCTCTTTGGTGTAGGCCAGCCCGATGTTGTCGAACGCGCGCGGGTAGTTCTGCAGGAGGACGATCACGTTATCGCGGTTGAACTCGTCAGGCAGCGCCCAGCCGTCAAGGATCTCCATCAGGTAGTCGGCCTGTGGCTCGATAAGGGACTTTTTGCCTTCAGCGCCTTTGCGCAGCTTCTCATCCATGACGCGCAGCTCTTCGAGCGTCTTATGGCGGAACGTAAAGGTCAGTTTGCCGTCTTCGGCGCCAGCGCGCGGAATGCTGGCGGTGGCGGGAAAGGTCGGGTTTGGGATTAGGGAGAATTGGGTCATTTCGGTTCCTTAGAAAGGTGCAGGATGGGGCCGTAAAAAAGCCCGGCGAACCGGGCCAGAGTGGTTAGCTGACCGTGACGACACACGCACCAGAGGTGATGGTCTTGCCCGCGGCGTCGGTGACTTCGCAGGTGTAAGAGCCAGCATCGCCGGATGCCACAGACGGGATGTTGAACGTCGAGGCCGTTTTGCCCGGGATAGCGGTACTGCCTTTCTTCCACACGTAGGTGTAAGGCGCGGAACCGCCCTGCATGACCACAGCTAGGTCCAGCGCCGAGCCAGTAGCGACCGATTTCGTTGCAGGCAGGTCAGTCAGGAACGCCAGCGGCATAGCGGAGGAGTCGGCGATCGGGTAAATCTGCATATCCGATTCGAAGTTCATGCGCGCTTCGTTGCTTTCCACGGCGTTGATTTCGGTACGTGGCACGCGCTGGAACGACACTTTGGCAGAGTAGTAACGATCCGCTTTCCCGCGAGGGTTGTGGAACCAGACCGCCGTGGTGTCGCTGGAGTCGTCCAGGTCGATGAGGCGCTTGTAAATCGCCAGCTGCGGGTCGTGGGCGAACGTATAGACCTGAACCACGGCGTTTTTAAACGTCGGGATGGTACGGGCCTTATCATCTTCCAGGAACTGGACACTGATGGTCTGCTGGTCGCCGCCTTCGGTAGAGAGCGTCATGACCTGAGGCATGGTGATCCACGAGTCGATTTTGCGCAGTGTGCCTGCGCCGGTGCCCGCCGGGAATTTCTTGGTATCGGTGGTATCAAACGCTTCCAGCACAATTTTGGTGCCGGTCACCGATTTAACGCGCAGCACCATGTTATCGAGTTTGAGCCAGCCAGAGCTTACCTGGACGACATCACCCGCAAGGATCCCGGCAGCGGAGGCAACGGTCAGTTCGCATTCCGTCGCGTTGGAGGCTGCTGTGAAGACAATCGGCGCAAGATAGGCCTTGGCCACGTTCACACGTGACCCGTTAGGGATTGCGAATGCCATTGCATTCTCCTGAAGTGAGGAAATAAAAAACCCGCCGGATGGCGGGTCAGTAATCAGCGCGGTACTGCATGCTGATGGGGATGGTGTAGGTGATGGAGCCGCTACTGCCGTTTGGTGCTGATGTAGGGCGATCCTGTATCGGTGGACGTACCTGCGGTGGCCCGTTGATGTAAACCGTCAAATCCCCGTCCACCAGCGGCAGTCCTTCGGGGAAAGCATCTGCAACAGACGTTGCCAGCCCCCTGGCCTGCGTCACGCCGCTGCCTGCTGGCGCAATGATGTTGAGCTGGAGAATGCCCTGGTACGTACGAAGCTGGCCTTCCAGATCCTGCCCTACGGTCTGCGCAGGCAGGATGTAAACGCGCCCGTATGGCACATTATCCGGGGGAGTGAACGCGATGTTCGGCCAGGCCACCGGCAGGCCAAGCGACGAGCAGATAACCGCAACACGGCTCTCCAGCAGGCCAGCGATACGCATTGACTGGTCACTGGCCATTGCGCACCTCGCTCATTGCCTCACGGAACATTTGCGCGGCATCCAGCGCAGTGATACCCACCATGCCGCCGGGCGCCTGGCCAGAGTGCCCGTTCTCAAGCGCTGCCGCATAAGGCAGATTATTGGTGAAGTAAATCGAGCTGACCTGGCCCACCCTGAACACCTCGAGCACCGCCATGCCACGGGAGTTTGAACCCTGGCCGGAAGCGTCCGGTGTATCGTTGGACTGAGTAGGCTGGCTGTCGAAACCCACATACCAGTTGTTTTTGAAGCGCCCGCCGACGTAACCCTCAGGCTTTTTGATGTCCATCGAGTCATTTACGCGCAGACCACGCTTAAGCCGTCCCGATTTGGTCAGGTTGGCAGGGTCATCGCGAAGGGCCGCATTATGCTCCCGCACCGCAGTGTTGTACGCCGTCGCGGTCTGGTTGACCTGCCAGATATCCGGCTGGCCCACCGGGGACATCTCAACCAGTTGAGCGAGGATTTTAATTCCCGTCCGGCGCACTGCCTGATCCATCTCCTGCTTCGAACTATCCACAAATAACTGAATGGCAGCCAGGAACGGCTGATTAACAGAGCTGGCCATAGTCACGCCCTCAGCTGGATGTTGTAGGAGATGAGTACATCGGCAGGCTTAACCGGATTAGGCTGCACCACCCGCCACTTTTTGCCGTCGATTTCAATGCGGTCATCGATGAGCACTTCCGTTTCGAACGTGGCCGCCAGCTTCTTATCGCCGGTGGCGATCAGGGAGCCGTCGATTTCGCGGGAGGAGTATTCGGTGATAACGCCGGTGACGGCCGCGGTAATGGCCGGGGTGGTGACTTCTTTGCCGAACTGATCGCGGGTAGTGGTGCCGCCGCGGGTAAGCTGGTATGCCTTCCCGTTCTCGGTCAGCAGCCGGGTCGCCGTCGCGCGCATGCGGCGGTAGTCGATTGGCATATCACCCCCTTTCGATACGAATCTGATTGCCGCCCACTACCAGCCCGCGCAGCGATGAATAGAACCACGGGAATGACGGCGCGGCCTTATTCGTGCCCGGTTCGTACTGCACTGTCACCGCACCCTCGACGCGCTCCATCGTCACCGCCCCGCCACCAGCAACCGAAGGCGTGAGGTCAATCTCCTGCGATTCGATAGCCAGACGGCATTGCGCGTCAACGAGGCGTTGCGGGATGGAATCATCCGGCAGGTCGATGCCATCGAAGCGCACGCCAGAACGGGGCCATGACAGCGGCTGTGAGGCGATTGAACGTTGGCCGCGCCATTGCTGCCCTTCCAGATAGTCCATGGCCTGGACCAGCATCTGGCCGCACTCGCCGTCATCGGCAGGAATGGTATACCCGCGCCCCGCAGCGAACGTGCGCAGGTCGGCAACGCTGGCGTAGCTGTTGAAGCCGGGCGATTGGGGATTAGCAACCAGCATGGTTATTCCTCCAGACGCCAGTCCAGCGCCAGCCAGTTATCGACTTCATCAGGATGAACATCAGCGCTCAGCGGGCCGCTGGGGAACTCTGGCTCATCACGCACCATGACCACCAGCTCAATACCTGTTTGTTCGCCGCCGTTCTGTGCGGCAAGCTTTTCAGCCTCACGCTGCGCGCGCTGCTCTTTTGTTAATCCGGCCATTGGGCCTCCTGAAAAACAAAGGGGCCGAAGCCCCTGTGGTTAGCCCATGATAATGGTGGAATGCTCTGGCTGAACGGCTGCAACACCCCATGCCACACCAACTTCATAACGCACCTGCCGGTACTGGCGATACAGCGCGATCTGGAAGGTGATGCCGGATATCGGGTCGGTCACGTTCATCACATCGTCGGCGGTGTCGCCGCCTTTTGGCATTGCCGGGGTGCGACAGGCCAGCAGGAAGGCGTTGCGGTCGAACGCCATGTTTGGCGCGAACTCGCTCAGCACAGTGACGGCCGCCTGGTCTGCCAGATCCTGACGCAGACCCGGCGCACCAATGGTAATGCTGGAAGAGGTAGCAGCCACAACCAGATACTGATTGTCGTCACCATCGAATTTCACTGCTGTGCCGACTGCAATCCCGCCGGTACCCGCAGAGATAGCAACAATGATGTCACCCTCTTTCTTCGCGCCGTTGACCTTGTAGCCTGCTGCTGTGCTTTTCGCCGTGCGCTTGATGTTGGCCGATTCATGCAGGTTGAAGCCCATCACGCGACCGATGATACCTTCGCGCAGGAGCTGGTCGGTGCCAGCTTCATTCGCCTTGAACAGTACGGACTGCTTACCACGAATAGAGGCCATCGCCTCGCCGCCCAGCACCATGCGCATATCGGTAGTTGGAGAACCGTTATCAACCAAGATCTGGCGGGCCAGCGCCGCATCAGACAGATCGTCTTTGATGCTGAACGGGGTATCCTTCGGCGTGCCCACCGCGCGGGATGATTTGTAGTACAGCGCCGCCAGGTCAGCGTCCATCTCATTGCTCAGCGCACGGAAGGCCTGGGAAAACTGGTCAGCCAGGATGACGTCGTAATTACCTGACGGCCCGATAGCCAGCTGTTCTTCACCGTTCCATTTGACCGGGGCCATTTTGGATTTGGTGATTTTGACATCCACGGTACCGATGTTCTGATCGCCATCGTTCGGTGCGGTCGCTGCAGGGGTGATATCGACGGTGGTGGTTTTTGGTGCCACCGGCGCGGTGACGGTCTGGTCTTTAGCCGCAGCATCAGCTTTCGCGTTGCGTGCCACGGCAGGGATGAAGCCCACCTGCTCGCGGGATACGCGGTTCAGTGCGGTGTACAGAGTAGGAATCAACCCAGTAAGCGTATTGCTCATATTCTAAATATCCTTTCGATTAATCGACGATGCTTACGCCGTCGCTAAGCGCAGCCTGCTTGCCTGCGCCATCAAGAGCGTCAAACGCACCGCGTTTCATGGTTTTTTGCCCGGCCTGATGCTGCGACTGGTGGGAGCCACCACCGCTATTGCCGGACGCTTTGAGGATGTAGTCTTTCTGCGGATGCAACTCGACCAGAGATTCCAGCGCTTCATCGAAGCCAGCCAGTTCACCGGGTTTGGTACGGGAGAACACCTTATTGCCCTGCCCGTCGTAAGCCACGACCTTGCCATCTTCGATTTTGAAGTTCTGCCCGAAGTGGGAACGCACGAACTCAGCCGGGATCGCCATCTTCTCGGAGATGAACTTCGAACCACCGAAGCGGCCGCCGATCATCTCGTCGTAGAGCTGGGTTTCAAGCTGCTTGGTTTTGCCGTTCGCCTCATCCAGCTGCTGCTGGAACACCTTGGTGATTTCGGCCTTCACCTGGTCAACGGCACCAGCGTCGATCAGTTTCTTCTGGTCGATTTTGGTCATCATCTCCAGGGCTTCGAGCGCCTTGGTCGGGTCGCTGATGCCAGCGAATTTAGCGAGACTGGCTTCCGCCGCCTCCTTCGCCTCGCGGTGAGTTTTGGCTTCACCGTTCAGTGAGGTGATTTTGGTCATCGCTGCGGCTGCGTCGAACGGGATCGCCTTGCCGTCGTCATGGACGTACACAGGCATACCGTTTTCAACGACCACATTGCCGTTAGCATCAAGTTTAAGTTTCATTGTTTTGCTCCAGCCTTCCGGCCATTGGTAATAGGTCATCCGACCCGGTCACCGCATCGCATCCGCTCAGCGGCAGGCATAAAAAAGGCCGCCCGAAGGCAGCCTGATGTTGATGAGGTTTGTGTTACTCGAATGCCGACGCATCCACGCGGCGCAGTTCGCATAGGGTGAGAAACTCCCCGGCATCATTGAACATTTCCGGCACCGTGATTTTGCCATCACGCAGCATCATGGCGCGGGTGACGCCCAGCACCTGCTCCTGCCGTGCGTACGGTTGCCGGGTAAGCCAGTCGGCATAGCTGGTATGCGTTGGTACCTGCCCATCCATCGAGGCGCGCGTAGCGCTGCTCAGCTCGCCAGAGGATATCTGCAATTCTTCCCATGATTTCGTGATCAGGATTTCGCCGGAGCGACAGCAGAAGTGGATTTTGCCGGGGCCGCGGAGATACGGCACCACATGGCCCAGCGGCTTGCCGTCGAGCGAGTAGAGTTTGCGGTCTCGGATAATGCACCACTGAGAGGTATGCGTATCCAGCGTGGAGGACCACTGTTTGGCCTTCACGATATCGCTGTTGGCCTGGGCGAACTCCTGACGCGCCGTGGCGGCCATGTGATTTACCGCGGTGCGGGTCACCACCGCCAGGTCGCGCCGGGATGCGTTGATCACCCCGTCTTCACGGTTAAGTTTTGGCGTGCCGGCAACGCGCCGGACAATCTGTTCTACCGTCTCGCCCTGGAGGAAACCGGAGCGCACAGCATTTGTGATTTTGTCCAGCCGGTCGGCTTCAAGCTTCTGACCCCACTCCTTCAGCAATCTCCCCTGGAACGGCTGCGCTGCTGCTGCGGCGTAGACCTGCTCGGGTACAATGCTCTGCAGTGGAACGTGTTTCAGGATCTGCTGCGGGATGATGCTGCTGAACAGGTCCAGTTGATACCCGGCCTCATATTCAACGTAGCGCGTCAGTTCGCGTGCCAGCGCCGCGTTAACCGGTTCGTAAGCCTGCTGATTCAGTTCGCGCACACCAGCCAGCAGCGATGCCAGGCGACGGGCGCTGTAGGTATCCGCCCGTTTACCGTCCAGCAGCACCAGCAGTTTTGCGGCCAGTTCTGCATCCAGTTTATTCAGCAGGGCCACCATGCGCCGGGCGACGCCAGTGCCGTAGCGATTCACATACAGGCCGTGCGCTATCGTTTCATCCTGGAGTCTGTCATTGACGGAACGAGCCATATCACACCTCGTCCGGTGGCGGTTCGGTCAGCGAGGCAGATTCGGCCAGCAGCTCGCTCAGCACCTTATCCGGATCCGTATCAGCATCGATGATGTTCAGCTTCTGCAGTGACTTAATCGCGTCCACGCGGCGAATATCACCACCCTGACGCAGCGACTGAATTGCCAGCGCAGCAGGCGGGTTGAACTCATTCGACTCGACATCCAGCTCGGTGCGGACATCAACGTTGCCGCCCTCTTTCTCACCGATGTACTCAGCCATGATTTGCAGGATGTTGTCGATCGCATCCTCCAGGCTGGTCGCCATGGTGTAGAGCGGGGACTGCTCCTGCATTTTCTCTTCAGATGTCTGGTCTACTGACTTCGTCGAGGTATTGTCAGTGCGCAGCAGCTTCGCGCCCGCCTGGCGCATCTGTTCCACCAGCTCAGCCAGCGACTCTTTACCAGCGCCTATAGAGGAGCCGGTATGCTCGACGTACTCAAGCCCCTGCTCCTGCCGATTGTTAAAACTTGCAGCAGAGGAAGAGCCAATTACCAGCTCCTGCCCCTCCTCCAGCCCGAACACGGTCAGGATTGGTACCCGGGCGACGTGCAGGATGTTGTCCTGCTCACTCTGGCTCTGCCAGTGCTTGACGTTCAGCAGCGCCATATTGAGCAGAGGCGGTGAGCCGCACATAAAGCCGGTGCGCTTCGTGTAGAGCGTGACCAGGGTGATGTCCTGCCGGGATATTGTCCACTCATCGTGCAGCGTCCAGTTCACTTGAGCGTTATCGCCAGTAGCCTTGCGGTAAATCTGCACCTTCCCGGGCGTCAGGTAACGAATCTGTTCGACTTTCGTCTGACCAAAGTCATCGCCATCTTCGACCACCACTTCTTTGATGCGCAACTCGGTGAGCGCAACCTTGCCCCCGGTCATCTTCGACTTCCAGCCGATCACCTGGCGCGGATTCAACATAGTGACGTACGGCCGGGCGCCTGTGGCCTTTTCATCAGCCTTGGTCTTTACCTGTTCCGCATCGACCCGGGGGTAGTCCACCAGCGCATGGGACAGGCCGTACTGCATCGCCAGGCTGAAGAACGCCTGCGCCCAAACATCGAGGCGACTGCCTTCGAGGTCGATATTCTTCGCGAACTCGCGCAGTGCATCCGGGACGTTCTCACCCAGTTGGATGGGCTCCGCGAATACGCGTCCGACGTTCTGGTTGATGGTCTCTTCGTAAGCAGGAAGAAGCGTGGCCACAGCCAGGCGCTTTTTATAATCCTCTTTATCCTCTTTCGGCCAGCGCGGCAGATAAGCTTCACCAAGCTGGCGCATGTACAGCGTGCCGCCCATCAGAGCGTCGTTAATGTCCCACGCCTGCACCATGTTCCCATAGTCCAGATTGGGTGTTGAAATATCAGGCATGGTCTTACATCCGTAGTTTGGTGACTTTGCCAGTTGGTTTGATAATCGGGAATTGCTTCACGATGTAGTAACCACCAGCATCATTGGGGTGATCGTTATCAGCGGATTTATCCGGCTCGCCATTCGCCGCCCATACTTGCTGCTCCAGGCTATCGGTGTATACCGGGCAGCGGGTCACGTTAACTTTGTAGCGGCGCTCGCCGTTGCCGTTGCAGAACATGGCATTCATGGAGTTAATGCGATCCTTCACCGGCGGGTTGGCGGCGTTCACTACCACACTGAATCCGGCCTGTTTGAGCTGCGCGATATCCGTGGCGCTGGCATTGTTCGATTTGCGTGAATCACCGGAGGCGTCGGGGTATATGTAAATCTGACGAGAGGATACATAACGACCACCTTCATAGCGCCAGAACTCCTCCTGGATGCGCTTAATCATCGCCGGGGTATCGTAGACCTTGACCAGCTCACGAACAGCCCGTGGCTCCCCGTCCCGTAGCACATGCACGATGGCTGCCATCTTCCCGACGTTGAAGTCCATGCCGATATACAGCGGCTCGCCTGCCTGTTCCTCATCGGTGCAGCCATTAAGCTGGCGATCGAACTGGTGATAGATGGTGCCGCTGGTCAGGTTGGTGAACCGGCCACGCAGATACGCCTTAATCAGCTCTGGCGGATAGGAATCCATCAGTGACGGGATGTAATCGTGCGGAAGGTTAGCCTCATTATCGAAGGTTGAGGCCTGTATCAGGCCATACAGCGTCGCCAGTTCAGGCTTATCGCGCACAGCTTTAACAAACTGCTGGTAGACGAACTTAAAGCCCTCTGGCGTGGTGGTCACATCGATGCCGTTACGCAGGCCGTCAACCTTGTAGCGCATACGAGCGATGATTTTTCGCCAGGCCTGCTGCGCTTTCGCGGCGGCCATAACGTCCAGCTCATCAACCATCGCATTGCCGATTTTGAAGCCGACAATAGAGCCTGGCTTCTCCATCGAACGGCAGATAGTCGTTCCGCGGTACTGACGCCCTGCGTAGAAGTGAACCTCTTTGTTCCCCTCGTTGATTTTGACGTTCATGCCCCAGTCGAAAGCCACCTCTTCCACTGTCGGGTAGAAGATGTCGCGGATCTGCGGATAGGTCGGCGCGAAGTAGCCCTGGTTGATTTTTGGGAACTCCCACATCCCCTTGCAGATGCCGCCGCAGCCAACCCACGTCTTACCGGAACCGAACCCGGCAACATAGGCCTTAAACTTATGCGGCATTGCGAGGAAGCGCGCCTGGGGAACGTTAAGCGTCGGCGCTATCATCACGAATCCTCGCGTCTACCACGTTAATGTTGATTGCAACTGGTGCAGGAACATCATCATCAGGATCGGCTGCCAGCTCTTTGCGGAGTTTTTCCACTTCCAGTTGCCGACGTTCGATTTCAATCTGCTGCAGACGCTGGGCAAACTCGCTATCGGCCAGGCCAAGCCGCTTCATCACGGCTTCATACATGCGCTCGCGGCTTATGGCTGTTATCTCAACGCCATTCTTACCCAGCTTCACGCCGGAATAAGCCAGGGCAGCATCAGGAGGAAGTTTCCGGGTATCCGCGAAGTATGGTTGCCCTATTCCGTCGCCATTACAGCGTGGGCAGTCAGGGTTAGGCTCCCGGTTGTGGTCGTAGCCATAACCGCCTGGGTCCTCAGGAGGTTTAACGCCCTCCTTGCCTTCAACCTTTGCCAGCGCCTCGTCGAACTCGACTGCATCGCGCCATTGATAGTGATGACCGAAGCCCCAGCAATAGCGGCAGGCACCGCGTCGATATTGCGAAAGCTGGTTTGCATCGAAGGTAGCGAGTTGCCACATCTGCGCGAGGACTTCATCGGCGCTGCCGAGAGTGCGCTCTATGCACGCTTTCTGCTGCTGTGCAATAGCCTGAGCCACACTAACTTTTGCTAACAGCCTCGCACCCTGCTCGTTGGCTGTCTTTTTGCTGTACCCCGCCCGGATAGCTGCCTGAGTGGCATTGCGATCCTTAAGGTATTCTGCGACGAAAAGTCTTTGCTGGTCCGTCAGGCCATCATCATCAACCAGTTCATCTGCGCACTTTTCCTTTTGCGCAGTGCGCACTTTCTTCTGCGCAGTTTTTTGCGCAATTTGCGCAGTAGGCTTTTTGATGTGTCGGCGTGCGGTTGCATAATTCAGTCCCTGCGCTTCACACCACTCCTTCGGTGATACGCCGGTTACGGCATGGTCGGACAGGAACCGTTGCTGAAGCACGCCCCAGTCCGGTTTTGCCATAAATCGTTATTCCTTTTCGAGGGCCTTAAAGACCGCCAGCGATACCGCGGCCTGGCCTGTTTCGACATCTTCATTAATGATTGCCAGGATGCGTTCGGAGGTCTTTTCAATCTTCGCGCGGGTTTCTTCAGGCAATTCGCTTAAAGCGCCTTTGAACATCAGGTATCGGGCTTTGTCTTGTGGATCCAGCGCCATAATTACTCCATTTATCCCTTACAGGGCATATTCACCATTTATCCGCTACAGCCATTACGATGGGTCTACCCATGGTGATGGCAATAAAAAAAACCGCCCGGAGGCGGTTTTGACTAAAGAGATGCAGCATTTTTTATAGTGAATGTTAATTTGAAGGGGTGAGTTTCTCCCGCCTCCTTTGCATTCCCCTTTTGGTAAATGCGCACAATGTATTTCCCAGACAATGGCAGTCGGCCAGAGAATGAATCACCATCACTCATACCATCGAAGATTACAGCTCCAGCAGGGTCAAATACTGTAAAGAACGGATGTGGCCATGCGCTATCCATCTTCACCGCCATTAACTGACCCTTTTTTGCAGTAAGAGTGTAATCAACGTTTTTACTGCCAGTGACCTTCCCATCTACTGACGTACCGCTTTTTCCTTTCTGAAACTGAACAGCATGAGTTTCATCCGCCTTGTAGACAGCATTCGCTAATGAAGGCAAGGAAACAGCTATAATAAAAAACATCCCAGAAACAAATTTTCTATTTAAATTCATAATATTAACATCCATAAATTATATGCATGTCTTTATATCATAGGGGATGCCATTATCAAGCCCACCAGCAGATGAGCTTTGTAATGGCTAGCAATCAGCGTCAGGGCGTGCAACCGCACGACAGGCCCACATACAGGCTTCCTGCATTTTGGTGCGCGCGATCGACAAACTACGAAGAGAATCATCAATCTCACGCCCCTGCTCATCGCTCAGCATTGCTGGGCCATTACGGACAGCCAGCAGCTCTCCGCGTTCGGTATCGAGCAGGCTGCAAAAATGACGACTGACCCCCTTCAGGCGGTTCATGCGTTCAATATCGCCAGGGTTTAATGTGCGGTAGCCCTTAACGGTACTGCCATCCTGCGGTTTTGCTTCACTCATCTGATTTCCTCAGTTAGTAAAAAGCCCCGCTATTGCGAGGCTGAGAATTCTCTATGCTTACAGTCCAGAGGAGAGACTGTGTCAGAGCCTCACGGATGAGTTCAATTTATGGTTTTGTCGCTGTAGCCACAATAGCCCACCAGCCAACACCAGGAACTTTCCTAGTTACGCACCCCTTCGCTTGTTAAACCCTAGGCATAAATCATATTTAGTACTCCCTGCTAGGCTCCTACCTACACCAGGGAATCCCATGGAGCTGTATCATGACCCACATAAGCACACTCAATAAAAAAGTCTGTTAATAGCATGTATTGCCCTCTCTCCAGGGGGCATTTTTTTACCATTATCAAGCCCACCCACGGATGAGCATTGGAATGGCTACTTCTGGCAGTTCGCCTGCCACGCCCTGTTGTGCGCCAGGATATCTTTCTTCGTCTGGCGGTCCAGCACATCGATGTCGTGCTCAGTCAGGTAGATTGGCTTTACCCAGTCACAGGCGGTATCAACCACCACCGGGACGCTTCCACGAGTTATGCAGCTCGTGATCAACATCGTCATCAGGCATATGGTTAACAGTCTGCTGTACATTGTTGGCCTCTTTCGTTGCTTCTACCCGGCGCGCTGCTACTGCCTCAGTGGCGGCGGCGTTCTCGTCGGTACGCTGCTTATCCGCTTTGGCTTCGGCCTTCTCTCGTCCACGCATACTGCCCAGACCGAAAGCGCCCAGCACCATCAATACGAAGAATCCGATTGCGACGAGAAAGGCTTTTAGTTTCGTCATAAGCTCACGCGCTCCCGCATCCAGCCATACACGAATGACTCATTAGCCGGGCGCTGCTCTGCCAGTTCGAGATAACGCTGACCCTGGCTGCAGTTCAGTGCGCGGAGCAATACGGTTTCCCCTTCACTACCACGTTTCGCCAGGAAGGACTTCAGCGCGCTGATGCTGCGAGGGCCAACCTGACCGTCGGCGATCAGGTCGGGATAATACTGTTGCTGGTTGTTGAATACGTTCAGCCAACGCTGGAAGCATTTCACCTGCACTGACGGGCCCATGTTCACACCGGTGTCGCAGAGTTCGGCAGCGAGGACCGGTGACACAGCAGCCACCTGATCGAAGCGTGGCCCATACCAGTAATCGGCTTCGAGGATTTCCAGAGCCTGCTCTCGAGTCAGGTTACGCATGTCACCGGTATAGCCGTGGGCGCGCGCCGTAGCCTGAGTGATGCCCCAGTTCGTCGGTCCCCCTTTGTCATTGGGATGATCCACGTAGCCGCCCTCTTTACCGAGGATGGCATTAAAGATGCCGTCTTTGGTCACGCCTGACTCCTTTTGCCGGTGATATTCCCGCGGGAGATGATCATCACCACCATAAAGCCGATGTTGACCACCAGCTCTGAACGGTCGATGACGGGGTAACTGCCCACCCAGATACGGATCGGGATTGAGAGGAAAGCCAGCGCAAGAAAGTAAGCCAGCGTTGAGTAATACCATTTGTGACGGCTCTGGCCCCGGTTATAGCCAGCAATCAGGATCCCGGTGACCAGAGCAACAACAGCGTGCAGCTGCAGCATAATGAATGGAGTCATTGCCCCTCCTCTGCCGCCTTTTTCTCAGCACGCTTTTTGATGGCGAGGACGATGGTGATCATCGATGCAGCAGCAATCATGGCACCCAGTGATTCAGGGATGCCGGAACCCTCGGTGCCGGGGATGTATCGCCCGACAATGCTGTTGATAAATCGTGTTGCCGTCGGCGCACCCAGGATACCTGAGATGAATGACACCACGCCAAACAGCACCCGCTCTATCGCGCTGAGATTGTGGGATGTAAGAACGTAGATGAGCGCTCCGGCCAGCGCCCCGAGTATTACGCCAGCCTCAGTGTTCGCCCAAAACCCGGCAAACGTGGCAGTCGTAACCGCTGCATGCGCCGTGGCGCTGCCGGATAGTGGTTCGGACATAGGTGTTTCCATTGTGAAAGACTCAGGCTCGCCGGATGAATTAACGACAGAACGAGTGATGGGGGTTCCGGGAGCCTGAAATTAAAAAGGCCGCCAATCGGCAGCCATGAGAATGGAGTTATCTGGATAAGATGTGGATTGTGGTGCCGGGTGCCTCCCGGTGACTCGTTACCAGTAATTCGAGCCGCAAGCATATCTGCATAACACAGTAAACTGGATTGCCCCACCGCACAGAGGGATTCACCACTTATAAACCTATACCATATATAGAACCGCACCGGTGATTAATTCAAACACGGGGTGGCGCTAACGGTCCTGCAAGAATTTCAGCCTCTCCATCATTGCAGAAGTCATCGCCTTGCGTCAGATGCCAGACGCCAGTTATGGTTTGGCCTGTTTCAAGGTCTTCGGTTTCGCCGTGGGTGTAGTAAGCAACTTGCACCCTGCCGTTGTGCTGTATCCAGTAGAAACCTTCTTTCATACTTACCATCCTCTTAAAGCTCTGATAGAACTCTTCAAGACGACAGTATCCGATCTCTCAAGACCGTGCAAAGAAGCTCATTATTGAGTGTGATGCCGGGTGCCTCCCAGTGACTCTGCGCCAGACCACAGAATCGCGCTACTCACCTGCCTGTCTAGTCGCCCCGCCGCATAGGGGGATTCATCACAGGCACAGCCTAGTCTTCTTCCTGCCATAAAGCTATTTATATCTGTATATTTATTCAGTATGAACAAAAAGACCAACGCTGCTCTGCTGACATAGGTCATGTAAAACAAAAAGGCCGCCAATCGGCAGCCTTAAAATCTGTGGTAATGGACTGTAGTGCCGGGTGCCTCCCGGTGACTCTATGCTAGACCACAGAATCGCGTCATTCACCTCCCAGTCTAGTCGCCCCACCGCTTAGGGGGATTCACCACAGGCGCAGCCTAATCGACTTCCTTCAATAAAGCTAACTTTATCTGTTTATTTATTCAGTTTGAACAACAAAAGACCTGTGGAGCTAACTAAGCCAGAATCATGTAAAACAAAAGGCCGCCAATCGGCGGCCTGAGATATAGATGATACTGAGGTTGTGATGCCGGGTGCCTCCCGGTGACCCTGCGCTAGACCACAGAACCGCGTTCTATAAACCCGACTCGTTTTGCCTAGCCGCCCCACCGCTTAGGGGGATTCACCACCCGAGCACTCTACGTGGCTTGCATCTTAAAAGATACATTTTATTTGCATCTTACATATTAATAAAAAACCCCGCCGTAGCGAGGTTCATAATTTTTAACTCTGGGCATACAAAACCCATCGTTAGAAAGAAATTAACACAGTTTCGGGAAAAGTAAATAGCCCACGCTTGAAACGTAAGGTATTTCCGTGACCACTATCGTGTTATCTGTTTCAGTTGCGCTTCTGCCCAGGCTTCTTCGATATCAAATTTCGTGATCAGCAGGTCGTAAAATGGCTTCACCGATTTCTTCCAGGTATCAAGGCTAATCGCATCAGTGATCAGGCTGATGGCCGCGTATGCCTCAGTTGAAGGGATCCGCTCGTACCCTCTCCCGCCACAACGCTTGCAGTCGGCCAGAACCGGAACACCCTGCTGATCGGTCAGTTCTTTGCTTACCGCTTTACCGCGTCCGCGGCAGTCGCTGCATGCCGCGCTAACCTGGCCTGTTCCAATGCATTTTTTGCAGAGCACCCTGGCGGACTCTTTGACCTTCACCATTCCAGCCACGGTCATCTTGCCTTCCGGCTTGCGGAATTTATTGGTGAATACGTCAGCCTGGATGAAACCGGCCCCGGCACAGCAATCGCATCGCTTCACGCTGGCGGCGCTGCGGGAGTAGTCCTCGAAGGCGAACGCGGCCAGCTGGCGCATCACCAAGGGCTTAACTCCGGCTTCCAGCTTGCGCAGTGCGGCAACCTTATCGCATTTGTTCAGCGCATATTCGGCCAGCAGCGTGATCGCCCTCTCCCGGTCGTTATGGCTGATCCCCATCTTCCCGAGGAAAGCGCTGTACCCCATGGCGGCGCGTTCCTGCGTCATGCCCATGGCTGCCATGATATCCGTACCGGTCAGAGAATCTGATGCAGTGGCGCGCGGGGAGTCGCTGATCATCGTGGACTTTGCGAAGTGGTATTTCACGGTATTTTCGAGGTTCATGCTGCGGCTCCTGCCATCTGGTAAATGCGGATAAAGTTACGAAGGATGCGATAGTCCACCAGCACCGTTCCCGGGCGGCGATAAATGCGGAGGCGCAGCCAGCGCATGCGAAGCGATTCGATCAGTTCTGGTTTCATGCTGGCTCCAGCTCGGTGATGGTTAATTCCAGTTTGCCGCCCTTGATGATCGGCATCCGTTTTACGCGGTAATCGTCAACCTGCTGGTCGTCCTGCCAGAACCCGGCTTTGGTCAGAGCGTCGAATGCAGCTTTCTGCAGGTTGTCAAGGTCCCGGCGGCGGCGGTCAGGCATGTGGCATTCAATGCGGATCTTTACCGGCGCGGTGATGCCGATATCCAGCATCTCGTCTTTGATGATTTGGGCTACGCGGTCGCGGTAGGCCTGCCCTTCTGTGCTGATGTGGGTGCGCCCGCGATTGTGGCGGTAGTAGCGGTTATTGCTCGGCGGCCACGGCAGCGTGATGTTGTAAGTATTCATGCCTTCACCAGCCCCTCTTTCAGCCAGATAACCTGCGTGCGGGCCATGCCTTCCAGCGCGCACTCCTTTGCATACGCCGCATCCACTAAGCGGGTGCGGCGGTCTATTTCGTCGTGGCAGCTGCTACAGGCGATGGTAGCGATCAGGTCAGGCGGTTTGATGCCGGTACCGCACAGACCGGCCAGGCGGATATGCGCCAGAACGGACGTTTCAGAATTGCCATTGCACACGCCAGGGATCCGTACCTGACATTCGCGGCCACGGGCTTCTTTGCATAGATTTGCCATGCTCAACCCCAGACCTTTTGGCGGAAGGTCCGCGGCGTTGGCTCGAGGTACTTAACCTCCTGCCGCTCTACGCTGACGGTCCAGGTGAGGTAATCGCGATTGAGGCTGCGCGTTACAGCTACCCCGCGGCGCTGGTACTGCCGCTGAAGTTCATCGGCCTGTTCGGTTGTGCATTCGGTGTAGTGGAACCATGATTTCGCCATCTGGTTATCCCCCGAAACTCATCAACTGCGCGGCGGCATTCTCAGCCTCGCGCTGGTCTTTGAATGCCCGTGACAGGATCCAGCGCCACAGGACATCGAGCGCGGCCCTGTAGAGTTGCTGAAACTCGGTCTCGTCCATATTTGCGAAGGCGATGCTGCGGGGATGCTTGCGTAGGGTGCCGTCAGGCAGCTGGATGGCGTCGTAATGCCCGGATTCGATGGTTACCCAGGCGCGATACGCGTCGAAGGACTTACAGGCGCTGATGCTGCCAGTGCGCTTGTCGGCGATGCGTTCAAGATACTGTTCAGCAGCATCCAGCAGCGCGCCTTCGTTCCCGCCGTATGCAGCGAGGTATCTCGCATAGCCGGTCACCAGCTTGCGTTCGTTGGATGAGATGGCCCCGCCGGTTGGTTCCCAGTATTCGAAGCCGAGATTCAACAGAGCGAAGAAGCGGCGGTGGAAGGCTGGGTTACGAACCTGTTTGAAGTCGGCCACCAGCACGGCGCCGAGCTTGATTTTTGATTGCAGAAAGTCGCTGGTCTCCGGCGTGGCGGGGATCAGGATTCCTGAGGATTGCTTGATGAGTTGTAACTGCGCCATGGTCTTCTCCGTGGCGCATCAGGTCAACGGGTGTTCAGTCCGTTGATATCATAATATCAGAGGGTTCAACGAGGCGGTAGCCAAGGCGGCGAAGAAAGCGGGTCCCGGATGACAGATTGAAGATCCCCTCATCCTCGAGCAGTGGACGGCAGGACACGAGTCCATTTCTGGTGTAGACGAGGCATCGGCTTTCAAACGGCATTGATCCGATTAGCTTGCCGTCTGAACGCCTGATAATGTCGTACCAATCGCCCTGCTCCTGACCTTCTTTCACATCAACCTCCTTACTTTGCTATCAACAAATACACTCTCCCGGAACAAACTCACCAGAGGTCTGCAATTCCCAAACAGGGATGCCGGAAGAAAATCTAATTATTTACTAAAGCCAAAAAACCATACACCAAAATACTGTACGGATAAACAGTAATTATCCGTTTGGCTTAAGTATGCACATGAAAGGCATGTCTGCGCAAGTCCATTCATCTGATTGATTTTAATAAATTTTTACGCTACTTCCCTGTAAAAACTTACCGTTATTTTTAACACCTCTGAGGGATAGAAAGTGCTGGGGTAAATATCTGATTGGAAAACCCTCAATCCTGCCAAACGCAGAGCAGGCCTGTGCCTGAGGGTATATTGCCGCGATGACACATCTTGTCAGGTTGGTAATTTGTTGCTGCGCTGTGTCTATTATCTAATCGATTTCATTGATCAATATCACTGCATCGATCGGTAATATCGATCAGGTCTGTGCGGGGCGGTTTTCCAGGTGGCCATCAGCCAAGAAAAAGGCCTCCGAAGAGGCCTTATCCGGGTCGATATGGGGATTCCCATATCGCTTGTATGGTAGGTTATGCGGCCTGCTCCCGCTGTTCACACATCTCCGGCAAGTTTGCCCGCACCAGCGCCTCAGCGAACGGCGGCGGTACCGCGTTGCCGCAGCGGGCGACCTGCTTATCCTTCGCGTACTTCACGCCGCGGTAGTCCTGGTCGATGATGTACCACTCTGGAAAACCCTGGGCGCGGTACAGTTCCGCTGGCTGCAGCATGCGCATGCCGATATCCACAATGCGGTACACCACGCCATCAATAGTGACCAGTCCTTCAGAATCCGCCCCACAATACTCCCGCAGGAACGCCAGCGCCTGCGCAGCGCGCTGCTCGTCATAGCCATCTGTCGCCAGGCTGGTCTGAACGTTCCCGACATGCAGGCCGCCCGCCGTGAGCCCCGGCGCTGGCGCATCAACCACCCGCCCATCCCGGCAGGTGCCGCGCAGCATCACCAGGTGCGATGTGACCAGACCATGGTGATCCGTGGTGGTGACCGTGTGTGCCGGTTCGTCCAGAGCCACGCCAGCGCCCTGGTAGTTACCGCCGAAGTGCTTAACCAGATTCGCCGCCACCAGCCCGAACTTACCACCGCCAGCGACGACAGTGCCCAGCGGCTTATGCAGGCCCGGTACGCGCGGTTCTTGCCCCGGTCGTTCGCCGTAACCCATCTGAATCAGGGTCGTGGACACCAGCTGCGATTTACCGCCGCCGCCCGCGGTGATCGTGGCGCTCGGTTTGTCCGCGCGGTGCCCGATACTGGCACCGAACTGCCGGGCGATCAGCGGGGCCAGTACGGGCGCGATGACATTGGTCCGGTTCTGCGTCAGCAGAGTGAAAAACGGTTTGTTAACCGGGCGCGGCCTCATCTGGAATTCAGATCCACCGGTGCCGGCAAACAGCGGAGCCATCACTGGGGTGGCGATCGCATAGCCATGCGTTTTGGTGATGGTCTGCAGCGGCTCTGCCAGCGCCTGACCACGAAAACAGTCGTATTTCCCTTTCGTCGTTGTGTGGTTGCACTTCACGATAAACGGCGAGGCGCTATCAATCACGAAGCGCTGGATGCCGCGGGCGATGCGCTTAAGCGTGTTCTCCGCCAGCGGCTTCTTGCGGTCGAAGATGGACTGCGCCGGGATAGACCAGTCGATACATTCCGCCGCGGTACGCCATGGGGCCAGCTTGCCGCTCTGCACTGTTGGCGTTTTCGGATCGCCGTGGGTCGGCTGCGGCCAGGTCACCGGCACGCCGTCGCAGCGCATCACCATGAAGAACCGCTTCCGGATGGTCGGCGCACCAAAGTCGCAGGCGCGCATCTCGCGGTAATCGACTGCATAACCCAGTCCGGCCACCAACTGCTGCGCCTGATTGCCGTCGGCGGCAATGCCCAGGAACTCGCAGCACTCCACCAGCGCCGGATGCCCGACGGGAATACCTCCCGATAGCATGCCGCAGAACGCTTCGAAGGTTTCCCCGGCGCGGGCGGGGTCCGGGCGCTGCCCGCCAACAGCGGATACGATGAGCGGCCCCCACGTTTTGAACTCTTCCACGTTCTCCAGCATCATCACGCGTGGACGCACTGCCAGCGCCCAGCGAATGACGATCCACGCCAGACCGCGAATCTCTTTCTCCACCGGCTTCGAGCCTTTGGCTTTCGAGAAGTGGCGACAGTCCGGGGAGAACCACGCCAGCCCCACCGGGCGCCCAGCGGTCGCCACCACTGGGTTTACATCAAAAACTGATTCGCAGTAGTGCAGCGTGTCAGGGTGGTTGGTGGTATGCATCGCCACAGCGTTCTCGTCGTGGTTGATGGCAATGTCCACGCTTCGGCCGATAGCCAGCTCAATGCCCGTACTTGCCCCGCCGCCGCCGGCAAAGTTATCAACGATAATTTCTCTCACGCGTATTCCTCCATGGCGTCGGCCAGCGACCGGGCCGCGGTGACGATGGCCGGTACCGGCATTCTCTCCAGCCACATGCGGTTGATGTGATGCTTCAGGCGGCGCTGGTGATGCGCCGGGAGATCCCCGACGTTTTCAATCTGGCCGTAGACCATGCCAACTTCGGCAGGCCATACGGTTTCAGTCACGTCCACCAGCAGCAGGCTTTCCAGCTCGACGATCCGTTTTGTTGCGTAGCGCAGTTGCGGCTCCATCATTTGCGATCCTTTCTTTCAGGATGACAATAGTGAACTCCGTCAGGCCGGGTACAAACCGTTCCGCATCTATCACAAGTGAATGCAGCCTCCAGTTCCGTGATACGTTCGCGTGCCATCAGCAACTCCGTGACAGCCTTTGCTGCGTCAGCCATCATGTAGCCGAGGTTGCCGCCGTCAGAACGTTTTGCTGCTGCTGCCAGTTCGTCACGAACGCGGATCAACCGCTCAACGCTGAGCGGGCCGTTGGCAGGGTGAGTGGATGGGTCTTTGGTGAATTCCATTATTCAATCTCCGGCAGTCTATACAGTGGCACCACTCGGTATTCGTCACTTTCCACACCGCGAGGACCGTCTCCACCGCATGCAGCATCATTCAGACAATCAACCTTGTCCTGAAGTATCCCCGCATCGCTGCCTACGCACTCTTCATCAAAATGCGGCGCCCCGTCAGGGTCAGCAATGCCGTACATGAACGGCGGGGCCGTCAGCGCTGCCAGAGCGATTTCAGCCAGGCGAATATCGATTTCGATGGCCGGGAAAGCTTGTTCAAATGCATGTTGTGTCGAAGCGAATTTCAACGAGTTAACGTTTTCACGCGCACGTTCGATCAACTGCTCTTTCGTAAATTCAGCCATATCCCTACTCCCCCTTGATGCCAGCTGCAGCAGCAGATTCTTCATGCGCTCGTTTCGCAGCATTTAGAATTACTGCCAGTGACGTTTGCGCGCCATCCAGGCGGATCGTGTTATGAATCGCTGCCATCGACTCACGCAGCTTGCTGTGACTCGCCTCCAGTTCGGCCACTCGCTGCCTTTGGGCCTTTGCTTCATCGAATAGCTCACAGGCATGGCGATTCTGCGTCCTAATCCTTTGGTCAAACTCAGCGATCCGCTTCTCTGCGGCGTCCAGCTCATCCAGCAGACCTTCCAGCTCATCAGTCGAAAGGTGCAAAAGCTTAACCCTGGATTTAAGTGCCATATCGAGATAGTTGCGCATACGAAGCGCATGTTTGTTGATGGTCATTGGGCTGCCTCCTGGCGAAGTAACGCATCATGAAGAGCCATTGCACCGACTTCTCGTTGAGCAGCATCTTCGTAGCTGATGCCGTTCGTCTCCATAATGCAGTCCCTGTCGAGATACTCGGAGCATTCATCCAGTGCTTTCCTGATGACTTGCTGCTGCATGGCCGCCAGCGCATCCCGCTGCTTCGTCATCTCGCGCAGCGCCGCGGTGGTGCAGTCCAGCCGTTCGGCCAGGCGAGTGAACATCTTCGCCATATCGATGATCGCCGTGTCGCTGCTAATCGCCTTCGCAAATTGATGGCCCACGGCCACCAGCTCTTTGTTGTTCAGTGAATCACTCATGCCCGTGCGCTCCCGATAATTTTGTGGATCTGATAGCCCTGCCAGTTCTGGCGGCATACATCTGCGATGCTGGGTTTCTGGCGCGCAACCGGCAGTGGCTTGATACGCGCTTCCCCGTCTGGTTGCATGACGTAGACCGGGTGGCGGCGCTGGCCGATGTTCTTCACAGCACCAGCAGAAACGAGATGCTCCAGCAGGCGACAGGCCTTTTTGCTGTCGCAATCCAGCAGCCGACGAACCTGACGCGGGGTGATTTCCCCGCCATGCTGAATGGCGCGGATAATTGTCCAAAGGTTGTTACTGGCCATCTGCAGCCCCCTTACCACCCACGGCACGCAGGTGTGACACTTTCCCGCGATAGCTTGCCCAGTCGAAATTGACCCAGATGCCGCTGTCCATCCGAAGACGATCCACGACGCGCGCGCCGAGTGTGGCCACCAGCTCGTCGTAATTCAGGTTGCTCAGGATGCCGACTGGCCGCATCGAGGAGAGCCGACGGTCAATCACCTGGTTGATGATCACCTTCTCACCGCTGGAGCCGCGCTGGATGCCAACTTCGTCCAGCACCAGGAGATCGACGTTACACAGGTCGTTAAGCAGCGCTGATTCAGACTGTCCGCCGTCGTAGCACTCGCGAACACGGAGCATCAGGTCAGGGATGGTCACCACCAGAACGGAGTGCCCGGCTGCCAGCAGGTGGTTGCCGATCGCCGCCGCCAGATGATTCTTCCCGGTACCCGGTGCGCCGCTGAAGACGAAGCTTGCGAATCCGCCGCCGCCAAAGTTTTGCGCGTAGCTCTTCGCCATGCTGTAGGCCTGACGTTGTTCCGGGCCTGACACCTCGTAGTTCGCGAACGAGCAGCTGCGGTGAAGGGCCTGTATTCCGGCACGACCAAAAATCTTCTCAGACCGGGCGCGCTGGTTTTGCTTCTCGATTTGCTGGCAGTGTTTACGGCCCTCTTCCTGCTGCCATGCCTGCCATTCTGCAACGCTGTTGAATTTCGGCTGTACGCTGGCCGGAATAAACTTACGCAGGCGTTCAAGCGCGCTGCCGGTGCCGATTGCATTTTTCATGGTTGACCCCTGAAGCCTGGTGGGATGGTGTTATCTGGACGGGAAATGGTATTGGGATCCCGCACGCCGGACGGCAGCGTCACTTTCCAGGCTTCCTCGTAGTGCTTCGAGGGGCCATAGAACGTTGCGGCCTGTTTGACGTACTCGGTGTTAAGTTTCCCCGTAGCCCTCACGAATTCGGCGTATCGCTGCGTGCCGTCCAGCAACTCTTGAGCAGTGGCTCCTGAGTTAACTCTGGCGTTCCAGGCTTTGCAGGCATCCGCCTTGCTGTTGCCTCCAGCTCGCTTTGGATAAATCGCCCACGCCTGCTCGAACTCATCCGGGTAGGTATTCTTTTTCGCAGGCGTAGCACCACCGACTGGAGCATCACTCCCTGGGGGTGTGGCGGAGCCATGCCCCGAAGTATTTTTCTGTTCCTGTTCCTGTTCCTGTTCCTGTTCCTGTTCCTGGTTAAGAAACTGTTCAAGAACCCTTTCAGAACCCTTTAGTTTTGAACTACCGATATGAGCGATCGCATCGGCCATAACCCGCGCCAGCTCTGACTTCACAGTGGATTTTTCCGGCACCTGAGCAAACAAACGCAGAGCTGCAATGCCTTGGTTTGGATTCTCAATAGGATTCCATCGCATGAAGTTCAGGATAAGCACCCATTTCGATGCAGAATCACGCGTTGCGAAACCGTTTTTAGATAGCTCATCAAACCCTTTCGAAACCCTTTCAGGTATCCAATTGAGGTCTTCCGAAACGTATCCATCAGGCAGCCGGAAACACCCAATCATGTTTGTGTGTTGGCCAGTGAGCAGGTACAGCGCAAGCAGGCGGGCATCATCAGAAACCCGACGCATTCCATCGCTTATCCAAAAAGACGTATGCACCTTGCCGTAATCACGCATAAAAACCCCTGAATGCTTAAATTGCTGTCGGTTCGTCAGTTCTGGCGGAGTGCTTGAAGACGATCTCGACGCACAACAAAACGCATTCCTGACAGATTGAGACGCCATCCCCAGCGATGAGAGCGCCGGCAACTTCGACATTTGTCTTTCCGCAAAAAGAGCATCTATGGGTTGGCTGGATGTTTACCTTGGTACTGGTTGCTGACATACTTACCTCGCAATTGTTCGTCGCATTTGCATCAGAAAGCCGTTGGTGTTCGAGCACCGCGGCTTTCGCCTTTTTAGACCCAGTCATAGCGCCCCTCCCAGCATCGTCGTCACCATCGCCATAATTGGCGCGACTGAATCAGGTCCATCCAACAGATACTTAGCAACGATGCTTTCGCTGATTTCTTTCCAGCGTTCCTGCTTTGGTGCCTTGAGCATGACAGCCTGAATCGCCTCTGCGTCCTCCTTCACCGTTTTGGCAATTCGGAGCGCAACGTCATCGAGCTGGATAACACGATCGCGATACGCCAGGGGTAACGCCGAGATAATCGCTGGGGCCAGCAACTCGACGTTCGAGCGGTATGCCGCCGAGCCCTCTTTGTTGTCCAACCAGCGAAACATCTTCACGTTCCAAACACCTGGCTGAACGTTGAGATCAATACCCTCAAGCGCCATCTCTTCCGCCGCTTCCTTGATTTGCAGAGCAACGACCAGGCGCCCCTCGGCAGCGGCCCAGGCACGGACAGCTGCGCATAAATTACGGTGGTCAACGTTACCAGTTGATTCGTCACTGGAGTGATACTGGAATATCAGGCGCTCTGTTGGCGCTCTGGTATTCTGTTGAAAAGAAAGTGTTTGCATTGTTAACGCTCCTACTTTGGTAAACCGTCAGTGGGATTTGGGTAGAGATCTGGGCGCAGTTCGTGGGGAGTTACGCCGGTGGCGTGGAAAATTGGAAGCACTCGCGCCTGTGGCACCTGACCACCGTTGCGATTTCTCCAGTGGCTCACATTCATTGCGCTGGTAGATAAAAGTTCAGCGAGTTTTGTTGCGCTGCCAGCTGCAGCGATGGCCTTGTCTAATGCGTTCATATTGGGCTCCAAAGGTTGTTTGAAATGAATTAAACATAATGTTTAGTTTAATGTCAACTTTTTGAGTGTTGAGCTAATAAACATTTGGTTTAGAATCCTGTTATGAAAGAGAAAACTCATCAGACAGATCACCCGCAAGTACGCAGACTCAATGAGATAATTGAGCAGAAAGGTATTTCTAAAGCTGACATGGCACGTATCTGTGGTGTCAGTTCCCAGTCAGTTAACAACTGGTTCGTGCGCGGGACGATTGGTAAAAGCTCGGCAATTAAACTGGCGGACGCGCTCGGGGTTAGTCTTGCCTGGCTTCTAGGGCAGGAAGTGGATGAGAAAGGCGGGCTTAAGCCGGACGAACAGCGCCTGCTGGAGCTTTACCGCCAGCTACCGGAAGAAGAGCAACAGAACATGCTCCGCATCTTTGCGATTCGCCTGAAGGAGCTCGATGAGTTGTATGAGAGATACATGAAGGGGCGGATCCGGTCGCAGGGCGACTAAAAGATCTAAGCTGGCGTCTTTAGAAGGCATTCGCTTTAAGTTATGATTTTAATCCTAAAAATAATGACTTACTTGACCATTTTGTGGATTAGTTGTGCAACTCAGCGCACTTTATGGTTAGTTACCTTGAAACCTATGAGTTAATATATATATTAACAGTATGATGGTGGCGGAATGGAAAGCTCTTTTAAGGGTGAGTGTTACCGTATTGTGCATTGCAGTGGCGCACTTAAGTCATTAGGGATTACTCTTAAGAGTATAAAACCAGCAAAAAAGCAACGTTCCATGATGATATCGCTTAAGTTGCAGCTGGAAAGACTGGCATCAGGTAAACGAACCCCTGACCTTAGCGTCAGAAAGGAAGGATTGTTACCTTCTTTTAATGGCAAGCCACCGAAAAATTTCTGGGCTATCAAGAAAATTCCGATACGGGGTTACTATTGGGAGTCAGAGCGACACGATATGACTTACTTTATAAGTCATTATATTTACAAAGATTTTGATAAGCTTGACGATACAGACTCCCAGAAAGTAAGAAATAACTGGGATAGAATCGAAAGAGGCTGCGATGAGTGTTAACGACTTGTTCGATAATGAAGAATTTGAATTCCCTGAAATCTCTGGCCGTGAAATGGCTTGCGAACGTCTTTTGTTCAATACGACAGAAGACATTTTACTAGCTATGCAAGACGCCGGGATTAATCAATCCCAATTAGCCCAAAAACTCGGAAAATCCAAGTCATACATTAGTCAGGTCTTAGATGGCACAAGAAATATGACTTTGAAAACTCTCGCTGACATTTCTTATGCTTTAAATGCTGAAGCAAGGGTGACCATACTCAGAAATGGTGTTGATGTCTCGCATCAATTGTCTCCTAAGAGAGAGTGGACTAAGACGGTTAATATGGCGGAAGTAAGAGAGAAATCTGTTTTCGTCATCACAATGCCTGCTACAGAGTCACCGCGAGTACAATATGTTATTGAATGAATTAACATTAATTGAAGCTGCAAACCTTGAAACTCATTTCAATCAGAATGGTTTGCAGGCTGGTCAAGGCTCCTTTGAAATCGACTATGGGTCTCTGAACGTAGAAGCTGGAGGTAGTTTAATAGATGATACCTCAAAATCGGTTTTGGTTGTTCATGCTGAGCCAAAAGCAATTGGCAAAAGAGAAAACCAAGAGAGTGTGGAATTCACACTTAGCATAAGAATGAGATTAATCTTTGCTTATCCAGCCTCTTATGAAATAGATGAAAAATTTGTACATGAAAACAGTTGGTTCTTTTCTTCTCAAATGAAGATCTTCTTCAAGCAGTATGCCGAATCGATTCTACGTCAATCAGGCATCGATGGAATTAAATTGCCGATGAACTAGTTACCCCGGCCACCGAGCCGGTTTTTTTCAACCCTCTCCTACCAGCTCCGCTGTCAAACTGCCGCCCCGAACTCTCCGATCCCGACCTTAGCGTCGGGATTTTTTTTGCCTTCTAACACGCAATTCCCCTCTCTCAAAACCCAATTTTAAACTTTTTGTTTATTTATAATTACTCATTTAGTTGACACAAGTTTAAACATTGTGTTTAATCAATCTCACCAAGACGCACCACGAATCACCCAGGCATGGAGCCCACGAAGTAGCCGCCGACGGCATACGAATAGTCGGATGAGGTGGAGTGATTAACGCGCATCAGGTTAAAGAAATGTTCCGCCAGCCTGGCGACAAGGGCAAACAGGTGATTGAGATGAAAATTAATCCAGCAGTACCAAACAGCGGTCGCGCCGTTCCAATGCGTAATCAGCGTACCGGCGCAGCATGGCTGGTCTCTTTTAACTACAGCGAAGGCATGTACTGGCACGAACCGCAGGGAAACTTGCGCCACATCCGCCGCCCGTATGCCTCACGCAATATTGAACCGCACCTGGTTCCGGCAGGGACGCACTGATGGGCACCTTATTCGCACTCGTCCTGACCATCGGCATGACCAATGGTGAATTTCAGGATGTCGTTCTCGATGTATATGACAGCCAGCAGCAATGCGAGCAGGCCGCCATCGAACAGAAGGTTTCTGGAGATTGCTACCCGGTAGAACGGATCGTCCGCAGTGACGAAGTGCCAGCGGAAACCACGGTTAAGTTCTGAGGAGATGATGATGCAGAAGAAATGCGCGTACTGCCGCAAAACAATCGAGTCCGGGAAAGAAGTTAAAAACGTATTGATCTTCATCCGCGGTGCCCAGCTGGCGCGCGAAGAACTCGATTATTGTTCCAAGCGTTGCGCTTCGTACGACCAGATGGCCCACGAAAGCTAACGTATTCCCGCGCAAGGCGGGATCTACGTCCGGTGCCACCGACCAAAGTACACCGGAAAACTACTCAAAACCAAAAACACACCCAATGGGCGCTATCTCTGGCCCGGGGATCTTACATCCAAAAATGAGGATCTGACATGGAATTTTTCTACCTGGTTAAGGCCACTCAGAAGTCAGGGAAGCCTGACGCTGTAGTGTGGCTCTCCGCCAACACCCAATCACGAGCTGCGTTGCAGCTGGATGTCGCGCTGGAAGATGCAGGCATCGAAACTGGCCGCGGTAAAGACTACGCCAAGCCTGTCCGCACCGATTTCCCGGTGTTCAATGACCTGCCCGAAGAAAGCACCATCGATTACACCTGGTGCGAGCGCTACACCCTGGCCGAAGACCAGCGCACCTGGAACGTGATCCCGGGCGCCGCCTCTCAGAGCGAAACCACCATCGTCCTGGACAGCGCCATCAGCGATGAGAATCAGCCGGTCGCGGCGGTAACCGCCACTGATACCGCAGATGTGGGCAGCACCTCCCAGCTTGAAAATCGCACCCCGGCTGTCCGCTTCGCCGTTCATCTGTTGGGTGACAAATACCTTTCGGAAATTAGCCAGGATCAGCACATCGTCGCCAACGAACTGGCGAGCGATGAGGGGAATGTTTACTTCCAGTGTCTCCTGAAGGCCAAAAATGACTTTGCTGATATTAGCGATCTCAGCCTGCATGCTGAGTGGAAGCTGGTGCAGGCCGTCAAAGAAGTTTTTTCGCAGGACAAAGAACACGACCCTGCACTGGTGGCCGCCTTCATGTCGGGCTGGACTAAGGCAGAAGCTGGTGATCGCAATCAGCTGGTTGAAGACTGGAAGAGTGGAAAGCTCCCGGCCAAGGATGAGCCTGATTACTGGTATGAGAATGGCCTGCGGGTCCATAAAACCGGTGATGAGTTTACTCGTTATCCAGTATGCAAACTGCCGTTCCGTCAACAACTGCTGGCTCAACTGACGGTGGACGAACTGCGCCATCATGTCACCCGCGGTGAACATGCGGAACTGTATGCGCTGGAGATGGATACCGACAATAGCTATGTCCAGACGCTTCTGCTTGCTGCTGAAAGCTGCTCTGAGATTAAGGCTTTCGATACCAAAGACCTGTGGCGCTATACGAATGCTATTCGAAAAGTGTTCAGCATGGATAAGCGCCATGAATTGGCTCTGCTGCTGCAGTTCACTAAAGCCTGGGTAGCCACCCCATATATCGACCGCGGGATCCTGACGCGCGAATGGGCCGCAGGTAACCGCATCAGCCACGTGCAGCGCACAGATGCAGGCACCAATGCCGACGGCGGGTATGTAACCGACCGCGGCGCAGATGCGCATCACACCCTGGACACCCTCGATCTGGAGATCGCCTGCGCCCTGCTGCCGATGGATTTCCACCATTTTGAAATCCCTTCCAGTGTTTTGCGCCGCGCCAAAGAGATTGTCGCGAACAAAGAAGAACCATGGAAATCATGGAGCAAAATTCTGCGCAATCAGCCCGGCGTTCTGGCAGTGAACCGCACGGCTATTTTTAACCTGGTGCGCATCGCGCCCGAGAATATTCACCTGACTCCGGCTGCACACCTCGAGTTCGTTAACCGGACTATGACGACAAATTTCAATGAAGCGACTGAGCTTATGCCTCTGCCGTCCATCGAATCAGAAGATGACACTCAAGCCGCCGAACAGCAACACGCATTGCCGAAGTGGGTGAGTGCTGCCACCAGCCAGCCACAGGTCGCGAACCTCGGCGGAGGCATGTTCTCCATCGAAGGCCTGATGAACGAAAACCAACCACTTACAGATGACCGTTCACCGGTTACAGAGGAGACCACCAGCGATGTGCAGATGGAAGAGACTGACCCGGCGGAAGGAGAAAGTGTTGACGCGGTTCCACCAGGCGAAAGCGCTGATGCAGCTGATCCGCAAACAGTTGCCCTGAACCCGTCTGAGGTGATTGCCGCCGCGGCGCCAGAGCTGGCGAACGCCACTGCGCCGGAAGTTACCACCGAAGCGCCGGAGGAAACCGCCAGCGCGCCGGAATACCCAGCCTACTTCGAACCGGGCCGTTATGAAGGCCTGCCAAATAACGTGTATCACGCAGCTAATGGGATCAGCAGCACCCAGGTGAAAGATGCACGTGTCAGCCTGATGTACTTCAACGCGCGTCACGTCGCTAAAACCATCACGCGCGAAGGTTCCAAAGTGCTGGATATGGGGAACCTGGTGCATGCGCTGGCGCTGCAGCCGGAAAACCTCAATGAAGAGTTCAGCGTGGAACCGGTAATCCCTGAGGGGGCCTTCACCACCGCGGCGACCCTGCGCGCCTTTATCGATGAACACAACGCCAGCCTGCCGGCGCTGCTGAGCGCTGACGATATCAAAGCGCTGCTGGAAGAGCACAACGCCACCCTGCCCGCACAGTTGCCGCTGGGTGCATCAGTTGATGAAACCTACGTGGCTTATGAGCAGTTGCCAGAGGTTTATCAGCGAATTGAGAACGGCACGAAACATACCGCCACGGCCATGAAAGCCTGCATCAAAGAGTACAACGCCACACTGCCCGCGCCGGTGAAAACCAGCGGTAGCCGTGATGCGCTCCTCGAGCAGCTGGCGATCATCAACCCTGACCTGGTGGCACAGGAAGCGCAGAAACCGGCACCGCTGAAAGTGTCCGGCACGAAAGCGGAAATGATCCAGGCGGTGAAGTCCGTTAAGCCGGATGCGGTATTTGCTGACGAAATGCTGGATGCGTGGCGCGAGAACCCGGACAACAAGATTCTGGTTACTAAGCAGCAGATGCAAACGGCGCTGGCCATTCAGAAAGCACTTCACGATCACCCGACTGCCGGCAAGCTGCTGCTGCACCCTGATCGCGCTGTTGAGACGAGCTATTTCGGTATCGATGAGGAGACCGGGCTGGAAATTCGCGTGCGCCCGGATCTGGAAATCGACATCGACGCCGTTCGCATCGGGGCCGACCTGAAAACCATCAGCATGTGGAACGTGAAGCAGTCCGGTCTGCGCTCTCGACTGCACCGCGAAATTATCGACCGCGATTATCACCTCAGCGCAGCTATGTACATGAATGCCGCGGCGCTGGATCAGTTCTTCTGGATTTTCGTTAACAAAGACGAGGGTTATCACTGGATCGCCATCGTCGAGGCCAGCGAAGAACTGATTGAGCTGGGCATGCTGGAGTATCGCCAGACCATGAACCGCATCGCTAACGCGTTCGACACTGGCGTGTGGCCAGCGCCGATCACCGAAGACTACACCGACGAACTGAACGACTTCGACCTGCGCCGCCTTGAAGCGCTGCGCCTGGCTTAATGGAGAGAATGACCATGCAAAACACCAACATTATCACTGCTGAGCAGACTCCGAACACCATCTCTGCCAGCAATGCAGTATTTAACGTGCAGGCACTTGGCCAGTTGACCGCATTTGCTGAACTGATGGCGCAGTCTGCTGTGACTGTACCGAAACACCTGGCGGGTAAACCAGCCGACTGCATGGCGATCGTCATGCAGGCCATGCAGTGGGGCATGAACCCTTACGCGGTGGCGCAGAAAACGCACCTGGTCAACGGCGTACTGGGTTACGAAGCGCAGCTGGTTAACGCGGTTATCTCCAGTTCCAGCGCCATTGTGGGCCGCTTCCATTACGAATACGGCGGCGACTGGGAAAAGATCGCCGGTAAGAAAGACGGCCGCGATGAGCTGGGCCTGTTTGTCCGGGTTGGCGCTGTCCTGCGCGGCGAGACGGATATCACCTGGGGCGAGAATATCTACTTGGCTGACATTACCACCCGGAACTCCCCACTGTGGAAAACGGCACCCAAGCAGCAGATCGCCTACCTCGCGGTGAAATACTGGGCGCGCCTGTACTGCCCTGAGGTCATCCTTGGCGTTTACAGCCCGGATGAAGTTGAGCCACGTAGCGAGAAGGAGATCAATCCGGCACCGCAGCGCGTTAACTTAGCTGACATCCCCGGTGACACTGTAACAACAACCCATTGCGCGCAGGAATCAGCCACCAACATTGACGCTATGGCTGATGATTTCCGGGATCGCATTGAGGCAGCTCAGGGCGTAGATAACGCCAAAGCAGTTCGGGCCGATATCGAAAGCGCCAAAAATGCGCTGGGTTCTGCCCTGTACACCGAGCTGAAAAACAAGGCCGTGAAGCGTTACCACCTGGTGGATGCGTATAACCGGGTCGAGGCGGCAATTAACTCCCTGCCGCAGCCCGGCGAACCGGATGGTGCCGAGCGCTTCGAGGAAGCTGAACGCGTGCTGGCGTCGGCAAAACGTCACTTGGGCGATGACTTGCACGATAAGTTCAGCATCACCCTGGCAGATATGAAACCGGAATACGTGGCCTAAGGGAGGCGGGAGGGTTCGCCCTCCCGGTAACGAGATGAGCAAATCACTAAACGCACGCTGCATTCGCCGCTGGGAAGTTGAATTTAAAGGCCGTTGCGATTCGAAAGTAAGTCCATGGTGGCGCAAGCACCATCTGCGCGGATACATCCGAGAGTGCGGCCTGATTACTGCCGACTGCATGGTTGAGCGTATGGCCGAAGATAACGCGTTTGTTGATTATCAGTGTAACAGAGGCGGATGGTCTCCAGATTTCTCCGCATGGTACGACGAACGCCGTGAAGCCTACCAGAAAGAAGCGCTGAACTACCTCAATGAGGATGCCACCAACGACGAGATCGACGAAGAGATTCAGAACGAGCTGGAGGCCTGGAATGACTGAGCGCGGAATGATTTTTAACGGTCAGATGGTGCGGGCGATTCTGGACGGCCGGAAGACGCAGACCCGGCGCCCGGTTAAATTCCCGGTAATCGATAAGAACATGGGCTGTGAGTTAGCTGGAAACGAATTGGCCGGAGAACTGGCGGCGGGCAACTACTGGAATAGTCCGTTCGGTAAGCCAGGTGATCACATCTGGGTGCGCGAGACGTTCAGCACAGTACCTGATCATGACGAGCCAGCTGGTTGCTCAGCTCTGATGTATGCAGCCGACGGCAACGGCCCGTATGGAAAGTGGACGCCATCCATCCACATGCCGCGCTGGGCCAGCCGCATTCTGCTGGAGATCGCCAATATTGGCGTTCAACGCCTGAACAGTATCAGCCAGGCAGATGCAGCCCGAGAAGGTCTGATAAAACTGCCCGCCACTGGCCGCTATTGCCTTAACCAAGGGGATCAATATTTCGATGGCGCAAGCTATGACGCGCGTGAAGTTTTTTCCTGGTTGTGGGAGTCAATTTACGGCGACGGCAGCTGGCAGGCCAACCCGTGGGTCTGGGTGATCAAGTTTAAGCGTATCGAAGGAGATGACCATGCGACTGATTAACCGCAGCACACAATCACCGCTGGCGCGTCAGGCCTGCGAAATCGCCCTGGCGGCCCATCAAGAGCGGTACGGAAACTACGGGCGCAGCCGGATGAAAGAGACGTACACGGTACGGGTGGAAGGAGTGAAGGTCTGGGTGGAGGTGGTGAACAGGAAGGCAAGCTACGTGGCCACGGCGATGACCGGCATGCGCCGCCTACGATCCTTACCCGGGCAGGCCGCCTGATATTGAAATATCACTGAGAAACCTAAAACAGCTGATAGCTGAGCCGGGTGCGTAGAAATAGCCATTTCGCCCCGGCATTAAGTTTGAGTGGAGAAAGGTATGAGCGAAGTAATCATGATGGTATCGCCCGGGAAATGGGTGTCTGAGGAGCAGTTGATAGCCCTGAAGGGCATTAAAAAGGGAACGCTGAAGAAGGCGCGGGAAAAGACTTTTCTTGAGGGGAAGGAATACAAACACGTCTCTTTTGACTGTAGTCCTTGGGATAACAGCCCGTGTTTTTACAACCTGGATGAGATCGACCGCTGGATTGACCGTATGGCCTCAGCGAAACCGCGGCGACAATCTGCTTAAATACTCTGACCATCAACCAACGAGGAATCGTTATGAAATACCCAACAGGAGTGGAAAACCACGGCGGCACGCTAAGGCTGTGGTTCATCTACAAAGGGGTCAGAGTGCGTGAAAGCCTGGGGGTGGCTGACACCCCCAAAAACAGAAAAGTGGCTGGCGAGTTACGGACCTCGATCTGCTACGCCATCAAAACCGGAACATTCAACTATGCCCAGCAGTTCCCCTCCTCCCAGAACCTGGCGCGGTTTGGGGAGGCAAGGCAGGAAGTGACGATCGGTGAATTATCCGCTAAATGGCTTGCACTTAAAGAAATGGAGGTGGCTGAATCATCGCTCACCACTTACAGGCGGGTGATAGCAAATGTCTTGGCGATTATTGGATCAGGCACCCTTCTCTCTTCGATTACCAAAGAAGCTATGCTGGAGATTAGAAAGGAGCTGCTGACCGGTTTTCAGGTCATGAAGAAAGGGCATAAAACTGCGAAGAAGGGTCGATCCGCAGTAACTGTGAACAACTACATGACCGTGTTATTCGGCATTTTTCAGTTTGCGGTTGAAAACGGCTACATCTCAAAGTCTCCAATGAACGGGATTGCTCCGCTGCGGGAGTCGCGCCCGGACCCTGACCCGATCACCCGAGAAGAATTCCCTCGCCTGATTGAAGCCTGCCACCATCAGCAGAGCAAGAACCTGTGGGCTATCGCCGTTTATACCGGATTGCGGCCGGGTGAACTGTGCGGACTTGCCTGGGAAGATGTGGACTTGAAGGCGGGAACAATCACTGTCAGAAGAAGCCTGACTCAGAAAGGGATATTCACACTCCCAAAAACCAACGCCGGGACCAACCGGGTAGTGCATCTGATCGAACCTGCTCTCGAGGCGTTCAAGAGTCAGTATGAAATGACGCGCCTGTCTCAGGAGCATAGCGTGCCGGTTAAACTAAGGGAATACGGGAAAAAAGAGTTTAATAAGTGCACGTTTGTTTTCCTGCCGTCTCTGACGGCCAGGGCCGGAAACTACGGAAAGCATTTCTCCATTAACTCCATAGGGAACTCGTGGGATGCAGCGATGAAAAGAGCAGGCCTTCGCCATCGTAAATCTTACCAGTCGAGACACACCTATGCATGCTGGTCACTTTCGGCAGGTGCAAACCCGAACTTCATTGCTAACCAGATGGGGCATGCCGATGCTCAAATGGTATTTCAGGTTTATGGGAAGTGGATGGAGGAAAACAACCTGGACCAGATCGCTATGTTAAGCTCAAAATTAAGCGACTTTGCCCCAACCATGCCCCACGCCAGCAGGACTGCTGCATAATGTCATTTGTAATCATTGAGATAACTGATACAACGCTGAAAATCCATAAATTCTAACGCGGTGCCCAGCCAGCCGGAGACGGCGGCTTTGATCATGTCAGATGTGGATCTTTCATGTTGTACTTGAGTCATATTGGCTATCTCAACAGGGTAAGATGCGTACCGCTAAACCGCATTCATCGTTATTAGAACGTCAGCAACACCTTGCAGCACTGCCGCTGGTCTTTCTCAAACAGTTCAATGGCGTCTTTAACGTGTTGATACTCAAAGGCATGAGTAATCAGCTTGTCAGGGTCGATCAGCCCTTTTTCCAGCCAGTCGATCACCACCGGGAACTTGTTGGCGTTCAGGCGGGATGAGAAAATCGACAGCTCTTTGCCGGTGATCCCCTGCTGTACGATCTGGCTCGGATCGCTGGAGAAGCCCATCAGCACGATGCGCCCGCCCGGCGAGGCCAGGGTAATGGCTTCCTGCAGAATGGACGGATGGCAGGCCGCATCGATAATCAGCGTCGGCTTGATGCCCTTCTCTTCCAGCAGCCCTTGCAGCGACTGGTTGCCATTGTTGATCACCCAGTCCGCCCCGCTGCGCTCGGCCATCGCCAGGCGCTCGTCGATGCGATCGACCACAATCACCTGCTTCACCTTGTAGACGCCTTTCAGCGCCTGGACGGTGACCAGACCCATCGGACCGGCACCGTAGATCAGCGCCACGTCCTGCTCGGTCGGGCTGGCATGACCGGTGACGTTGGCCGCGATGGTGAAGGGCTCCACCATCACCGCATGCTTATCGCTGATGCTATCCGGGATGGCCCAGGCATTTTTGGCCGGCACCACGGCGTACTCACTGAAGCCGCCGTCACGATGGACGCCCAGCACCACCAGCGAGGTGCAGACGTTCGGTTTGCCCACCGAGCACGGGTAGCAGTGGCCGCAGCTGATCACCGGATCCACCGAGACGCGCTGCCCCAGGCGGGCGCTATCGACGCCTTCGCCGACGGCATCAATCACGCCAAAGAACTCATGGCCGATGACGCGCGGATATTTGGCAAAAGGGTTATGGCCGCGGTAGATATGGCTGTCGGAACCGCAGATCCCGGCCAGCTTGACCTTGACGCGCACCTCCCCCGCGGCGGGAGTTGGTAATGGACGCTCTTCGATCGCCAGCGTATTGGGTTGTTGAATCACGATACTTTTCATCTTCTGCTCCTTTACCAGTTCCACAGCGTGCCGTCTTCCAGACGGGCAACCGGCAGGTAGGCGGGATCGTAGGGATATTTAGCGGCCAGTTTTTCATCAAACTCGATGCCCAGGCCCGCCTTGTCGCCCGGATGCATGTAGCCGTCTTCGAAGGTCCAGTTGGTGTTGAAGACCTCCAGCATCTGCTCGGAATAACCCATGTACTCCTGCACGCCAAAGTTCGGCACCCACAGGTCAAAGTGCAGCGCCGCCGCGTGGCAAATCGGGGAGAGATCCGACGGGCCGTGCGAGCCGGTACGCACCTGGTACAGCGAAGCGAAATCGGCAATCCGGCGCATCCCGGTGATGCCACCCGCGTGGGTGATGGTGGTGCGGATATAGTCGATCAGCTGCTCTTCAATGAGCTGTTTGCAATCCCAGATGCTGTTGAACACTTCGCCCACCGCGATCGGTGTTACGGTATGCTGGCGGATCAGGCGGAAGCACTCCTGGTTCTCGGCCGGAGTCGGATCTTCCATCCAGAACATACGGTACTGCTCGATGCTCTTGCCGAAGCGTGCGGCTTCGATCGGCGTCAGGCGGTGGTGCATGTCGTGCAGCAGATGCTCATTAAAGCCATATTTGCTACGCACGGCGTCAAACAATTTCGGGGTAAAATCGAGGTACTTTTCGGTTGACCACAGCTGTTCGTCCGGCCAGTTGCCTTTGGTGGCGGGTTCATACGCCAGCCCTTTTCCTTTAGACATGCCGTAGGTGGTTTTCATTCCCGGCACGCCGCACTGCACGCGGATCGCCTTGAAGCCCATCTCTTTATGGCGGGCGTAATCTTCCAGCACATCGTCAATGGTGTGGCCGGTGGTGTGGCAGTAAACCATCACCCCTTCACGGGAAGCACCGCCGAGCAGCTGGTACAGCGGCATATTGGCGGCTTTGGCTTTAATGTCCCACAGCGCCATGTCGATGGCTGAAATCGCCGACATGGTGACCGGGCCACGACGCCAGTAGGCGCCTTTATAGAAGAACTGCCAGATATCTTCGATACGGTGGGCATCACGGCCAATTAACTGCGGGCAGAGATGATCTTTCAGGTACGAAGCCACGGAAAGCTCGCGGCCGTTTAAGGTGGCATCACCCAGGCCGACGATCCCTTCGTCGGTGGTGATTTTCAGCGTAACAAAGTTGCGCCCTGGACAGGTGACAAATACTTCAGCCCCTACAATCTTCATTTTCCGGTTCCTTACATCTCTTGTTGTGATGCAGGAAATTTACGCAACAACCCTACTACCATACAAGTATGAAGATCGAAAAATCCCCGCTTGATCACAGATTGGGCGCTTAAGCGCGCCCCCAGCCTGCCACGATAATCAGCATGCCGCACAACGCGATCGCTGCCCCGGCCCAGTCATACGGGCTTAATTTTACGCCATCCACTACCCGCAACCACAGCAGCGCGGTGCACACGTACACCCCGCCGTAGGCGGCATAGACCCGTCCGCTGGCGGCGGGATGCAGCGTTAACAGCCAGACGAAGAGCGCCAGGGCAACGCCCGCCGGAATCAACAGCAGCACCGATGCGCCTTTCTTCAGCCACAGCCAGGGCAAAAAGCAGCCGATGATTTCGCACAGCGCGGTGGCAAAAAAGAGCAGAGTTGTTTTAAACATATTTAACGTTGTCTGGGGAGTGATGCGGTATCATACCCGAATGTGAAAGGATCCTTTCCACATACCCGATGTGGGTTTGCCCTCAAAATGGACTGTTATAGAATCTGCGGTGGGGATTTGAATTTCCACCATCCATAAGGAAATCGCTATGCGTAAATTGAGCACACGCCTCTGTCTGGTTGCCCTGCTGGCCTCGGTCTTCGTCGCGCCAGTCTCCGCCAACACCAGCAAACTGATTATTGAATCCGGCGACAGCGCCCAAAGCCGTCAAAATGCCGCCATGGATAAAGAGCAATGGAACGACACCCGCAACCTGCGCCATAAGGTGAATACCCGCGCGGAAAAAGAGTGGGATAAAGAGGATGTGGCCTTTGATGCAAGGGACAGATGCCAGCAGAGCGCCAACGTGAACGCCTACTGGGAGCCGAACACCCTGCGCTGCCTGGATCGCCGCACCGGCCGCACAGTGGCTCCCTGATTTCTGCCCGAAAGCCCCGCCCAACGCGGGGCTTAGTAATACTCGATACTGTTTTTAATGGTGTACTTACGCGCCACCGCAGGTTTTACGCTCGCATCCACAATCTCCAGCTCGCACTCCTCCGGGTTGTTATGGCGGTCGTACTGACAGGTCTGCTTCACATTTCCCAGCGGTTTATCATTCAGCAGACTGACGGCGGTATAGTCCATCCTCTTACGCTTGTCGGCGGACGGGGTGGCGGTAATAAACAGATGCTGCTCCCCGGCCACGGTGGTTTTCCCCAGCGGATAGCCGTCGGTGTCGTAGCGATACGTCACTGCCATATCTTTTCCGTGAGCGCTGACGATAAACCCGTTGTCATCGGTTTCCCATGAAATGCCTGACGCAGGCATCTCTACCAGCTGGCATTTGCCCTGCAGCCGCAGTTTTTTCTGCTGGGTCTGGGCATCAAGATAGTAGTTGGCATCCAGCACCAGGGCGATGCCGGAGTTCGACTCCAGATCCTGCAGTTCCAGGCTATCAAAGCACCCTTCTGCCGACAGCGTGCCGCTGACGCGCTTCGCAACTTCCCCTTTATCATTGAAAAGCGTCTGGCTAAAGTCCTTCACCGGCCCGCGGAGCGGATCAAAATCAAACTCATTAGAGAAGCTGGCCATCTCTGGCGTAAACGACAGCGGCGCGGTGGTGTTGTCACACCCCACCAACAGACCCGCCAGGAGAAGCACAAGCGCGTGTTTATTCACATGACCTACCGATAGATGAAGAAAATTCTCAGTCATATTAGCAAATACAACCGTTTACATTAGCTATTATTATAGTCACACAGTCGTAAGGAGGCAGATATGAAACGGTTACCCTGGATTACTGCACTTTTGCTGGCGGGCATTGCCCCGGCCGCGCTGGCGGCACCTGATAACTGCGAGCGGATCAAAAGCGATATTCAGCAGCGAATCATCAACAACGGCGTACCGGAAAGCGGCTTTATGCTGAACATTGTGCCGAACGATCAGGCCGATAAACCCGACGCTGAAGTGGTTGGCCATTGCGCTAATGACACCCTGAAAATCCTCTATACCCGCACCAGCAGCGGAAACTACCCGGTCAGCGGCGGCGGCAATCAGGCCCCGGCACCGCGCGAGCCGCAGTAAACGCTCTCCCCCGTTCAGGCGGGGGAATCCCCTTTGTTTTGATATACATTAATATTATCTCCCCCTTAATAGGTAACACTCCCACTCCATTAGCCTGATCTTAATTACGGCTAAAACGTTCCTCGACAAGAACATAATGGAGTGAGCCATGTCAGATAATGCGCAAAGCGGCGGGATCAGCCGCCGCACCCTCGTCAAATCTACCGCCATCGGATCGCTTGCGCTGGCCGCCGGTGGCCTGTCACTACCCTTCGGTTTACGCCCCGCCGCTGCCGCACTCAACGATTCGCTTCAACCCGGCCCGGATAAAGTGGTGTGGGGCGCCTGCTCGGTGAACTGCGGCAGTCGTTGCGCGCTGCGACTGCACGTGCGGGACGATGAGGTCTATTGGGTCGAAACGGACAACACCGGCGACGATATTTACGGCAATCATCAGGTGCGCGCCTGCCTGCGCGGGCGCTCGATCCGTCGGCGAATTAACCATCCCGACCGGCTGAATTATCCCATGAAGCGCGTCGGCAAACGCGGCGAAGGCAAGTTCGAACGTATCAGCTGGGATGAGGCGCTGGATCTGCTCAGCACCAGCCTGCGCGACGTGGTGGCTAAATACGGCAACGAAGCGGTCTACATTAATTACAGTTCCGGAATTGTTGGTGGCAACATCACCCGCTCCTCGCCTTACGCTTCTCTGGTGGCCCGTCTGATGAACTGCTACGGCGGGTTCCTTAGCCATTACGGCACTTACAGTACCGCGCAAATCGCCTGCGCCATGCCTTACACCTACGGCAGTAACGACGGCAACAGCACCTCGGACATCGAAAACAGCAAGCTGGTGGTGATGTTCGGCAATAACCCGGCGGAAACGCGCATGAGCGGCGGCGGGATCACGTATTACCTGGAGCAGGCGCGCGAACGCTCGAATGCGCGCATGATCGTCATCGATCCTCGCTATACCGATACCGCCGCCGGGCGTGAAGATGAGTGGATCCCTATTCGTCCGGGCACCGATGCGGCGCTGGTGGCCGGTATCGCCTGGGTCCTGATTAACGAAAACCTCGTCGACCAACCGTTCCTCGATAAATACTGCGTCGGCTACGACGAGAAAACGCTGCCGGAAGGTGCCCCTGTAAATGGGCATTACAAGGCGTACATTCTGGGTCACGGCGAGGACGCTACGGCGAAAACTCCTGAATGGGCTGCGGCCATCACCGGGATCCCCGCCGACCGCATCATCAAGCTGGCCCGGGAGATCGGTACGGCGAAACCGGCGTATATCTGCCAGGGATGGGGCCCGCAGCGCCAGGCCAACGGGGAGTTAACCTCCCGCGCGATCGCCATGCTGCCGATCCTCACCGGCAACGTCGGGATCCACGGCGGCAACAGCGGCGCGCGTGAATCGACTTACACCATCACCATCGAGCGGATGCCGCTGCCGGATAACCCGGTCAAAACGCAGATCTCCTGCTTCAGCTGGACCGACGCCATCGCCCGCGGGCCGGAGATGACCGCCATCCGCGATGGGGTGCGCGGCAAAGAGAAGCTCGACGTGCCGATCAAGTTCATCTGGAACTACGCCGGCAACACCATCATCAACCAGCATTCGGATATCAACAAAACCCACGATATTTTGCAGGACGAGAGTAAGTGCGAAATGATTGTGGTGATCGACAACTTCATGACCTCGTCGGCGAAATATGCCGACCTGCTGCTGCCCGATCTGATGACCGTCGAACAGGAGGACATCATTCCCAACGATTACGCCGGGAATATGGGCTACCTGATCTTCCTCCAGCCGGTGACCGCGCCGAAATTCGAACGTAAACCCATCTACTGGATCATGAGTGAAGTGGCGAAGCGCCTCGGGCCGGATATCCATCAGCGCTTTACCGAAGGCCGCACCCAGGCGGAGTGGTTGCAGTATCTGTACGCCAAAATGGTGGCGAAAGATCCGCAGCTCCCCTCTTACGAGACGCTCAAAGCGATGGGGATCTATAAGCGGAAAGATCCCAACGGTCACTTCGTGGCCTATAAGAAATTCCGCGACGATCCTGAGGCCAATCCGCTGAAAACCCCGTCGGGCAAAATCGAAATCTACTCCAGCAGGCTGGCAGAGATCGCCCGCACCTGGGAGCTGCAGGAGGATGAGACCATCAGCCCGCTGCCGGTGTATGCCTCCACCTTCGAAGGTTGGGATTCGGACGATCGCGGCCAGTTCCCGCTGCAGCTGTTCGGTTTTCACTACAAAGCCCGCACCCACTCCAGCTACGGCAACGTGGACGTGCTGCAGGCTGCCTGCCGCCAGGAAGTGTGGCTCAACCCGATGGATGCTCAGGCACGCGGCATCAAAAACGGCGACATGGTGCGGGTCTTCAACACCCGCGGCGAAGTGCGTATTGCAGCCAAAGTCACCCCGCGGATCATGCCCGGCGTCAGCGCCATGGGCCAGGGGGCGTGGCATCAGGCGGATATGCAGGGTGACCGCGTTGACCACGGCGCCTGCATGAACACCCTGACCACCCACCGTCCGTCGCCGCTGGCGAAGGGCAACCCACAGCACACCAATCTGGTGCAAATCGAGAAGGCGTAAGGAGTAGCCGATGACCACTCAGTATGGATTTTTTATTGATTCCAGCCGCTGCACCGGGTGCAAAACCTGCGAGCTGGCGTGCAAGGATTACAAGGACCTGACCCCGGACGTCAGCTTCCGCCGCATCTACGAGTACGCGGGCGGCGACTGGCAGGAGGACAACGGCGTCTGGCAGCAGAACGTGTTTGCCTACTACCTGTCCATCGCCTGCAACCACTGCGAGGATCCGGCCTGCACCAAAGTCTGCCCCAGCGGGGCGATGCACAAGCGCGATGACGGCTTTGTGGTGGTGAATGAGGATGTCTGCATCGGGTGTCGCTACTGCCACATGGCCTGCCCGTACGGGGCCCCGCAGTACAACGCCGCCAAAGGCCATATGACCAAGTGCGACGGCTGTCACGAGCGCGTCGCCGAAGGCCACAAGCCGATCTGCGTCGAATCCTGCCCGCTGCGGGCCCTGGATTTCGGCCCGATTGAGGAGCTGCGCAAGAAACACGGCAAGCTGGCCGCCGTCGCCCCGCTGCCGTCGGCGCACTTCACGAAGCCGAGTATCGTCATTAAACCCAATGCCAACAGCCGACTCACAGGTGATACCACTGGCTATCTGGCCAATCCGCAGGAGGTGTGAGATGGGAAACGGATGGCATGAATGGCCGCTGGTCATTTTTACCGTTTTCGGCCAGTGCGTCGCAGGCGCGCTGATAGTGGCAGGCGGAGCCTGGATCCGCGAGCACGACCCGGTGGTGCGCTATCGCCTGGTGCGCAGCATGTTCTTTTTGTGGCTGGTAATGGGGGTAGGTTTTGTCGCCTCGGTACTGCATCTCGGCTCGCCGCTGCGCGCCTTTAACTCCCTTAATCGCGTCGGTGCCTCCGGCCTGAGCAACGAGATCGCCAGCGGAGCGCTGTTCTTCGCCGTCGGTGGCCTCTGGTGGCTGGTCGCCGTTATCGGCAAGATGCCCGCGGCGCTGGGCAAGATCTGGCTGGTGCTGAGCATGGTGCTGGGGCTGGTGTTTGTCTGGGCGATGACTCGCGTGTATCAGATTGACACGGTTCCTACCTGGCATAACGGCTATACCACCCTGAACTTCTTCCTGACGATGCTGCTCGGCGGCCCGCTGTTTGCCGCCCTGCTGATGCGGCTGGCGAGAATGCCGTTTAACGCCCATCTGGCGGCGGGGATCCCGGTGGTGGCGCTGCTGGCCAGCGCGGCAGTGGTGGTTCTGCAAAGTCACGATCTCGGGGCGATCCACAGTTCCGTTCAGCAGGCCAACGCCCTGGTGCCGGATTATGGTTCCCTGCAGGTGTGGCGTATCATACTGCTGGCGGCCGGGCTGGGCTGCTGGCTGTGCGCACTGGTGCGTCGAAACGTCCCCACTTTACCGGGGCTCACTCTGGGGCTGCTGCTGGTGGTGGCCGGAGAGCTTATTGGCCGTGGCGTCTTCTACGGCCTGCATATGACCGTAGGTATGGCGATTGCCGGATAATTTGTCAGCGCGGGGTAACCCGCGCCGTTCAAGGAATGCAGTAATGAATGAAGGTTTTGCATTTACCGCCCGGGTACTGGGCGCACTCTTTTATTTCGCGCCGGACAGCGAGCAGGCTGCCCCGCTGGTGACGGCCCTGACCGAGGGCGACTTGCAGCAGGACTGGCCCCTGCCGCCCGGGCAGCTAGCCCCCATCGCCGAGGCCCTGCGCCAGCAGGCTGACGAGCCGCTCCCGGATGCCTGGCAGCGGCTGTTTATCGGCCCCTGGGCGCTGCCCGCCCCGCCGTGGGGATCGGTCTGGCTGGATCGCGAATCGGTGCTGTTCGGCGACTCCACCCTCGCGCTGCGCCAGTGGATGCGCGACAACGGCATCGCCTTTGAGATGGCGCAGAACGAACCGGAAGATCACTTTGGCACCCTGCTGCTGCTGGCCGCGTGGCTGGCGGAGACCGGCCGGAACGCGGAACGGGATCAGCTCCTGGCCTGGCATCTTCTGCCATGGAGCAGCCGTTTTCTCGCCATGTTCGTTGAAAACGCGAGCCACCCGTTCTACCGCGCGCTGGGACAGCTGACGCAGCTGACGCTGGCCGACTGGCAGTCGACGTTATTGATCCCGGTGGCGGAGAAGCCGCTTTACCGTTAATGACAGGCAGTCAGTGTGACCCACTGGCTGCGCTCTGCTTCAGTCGATCTAAGACTTATGAAAAGATTTATGTATAGCGATTGCTATACGATGGGTATAGAATATGTATACCATTTGCTATACAGGAGCAGATTATGAAATCTGACGTTCAGCTCAACATCAGAGCTAAAGAAGCTCAGCGCGCGCTGATCGATACAGCAGCAGGCATTCTCCATAAAACCCGTACAGATTTTATACTGGAAATGGCCTGTCAGGCTGCGGAAAACGTTATTCTTGACCAGCGTATGTTCAACCTCAATGATGCGCAATACGCTGAATTTATCGATATGCTGGATGCCCCCGTTACTGCGAATCCTGCTTTAGATGCACTTCTGGCGAGAAAACCGCAGTGGGAAAAATAACAGCGCCGACGCCACTCAATGCAACCCATATTCTCTCTGAGTTTTACTGTGGAGAGGCTGTACTGGATGAATGGATTAGAAACCGGGGATTGAAAAATCAATCTCTCGGTGCAGCCAGGACGTTTGTGGTATGCAGGGAACACTCTTCACAGGTAGTCGGTTTTTACTCGCTGGCTACCGGTAGCGTAACCCATGCCATCGCAACCGGTAGCCTGAAACGCAATATGCCCGATCCTGTCCCGGTAATTATTCTGGCGCGGCTGGCTGTTGATACTCGTTTTCACGGTACAGGCCTTGGCGCAGATTTACTTCATGATGCAGTGTTGCGCATCTGTCGTGTCGCTGAGAATATTGGCGTTCGGGCGGTTATGGTTCATGCCCTCTCAAACTCGGCGAAACAGTTTTATCTGCACCATGGCTATACCCCCTCAATAACGCAGGAAAACACGCTTTTTCTTCGTTTACCTGTTCACCTGTAGCGAACGTGGAAAATTCCCAAGAAAATGCTCCGGGGACATGACAGTTTTGTATTAACACTCAGGCAAGCCAGGCCCGCCAGCCGCCAAAGGATGTGATATCTTGCGCCCCCTGCAGACCATACTCCTCGCAGATGAATCCCGTTAACCAGCGCCCGTCCTCCAGCTCAACTTTGCCCAGCCCCAGCGATGCCGGGATCCCGGCCAGAAACGATCCCACTTCGGCGTGAGGCAACTCCCACACCTCAACGGCGATGGCCGCCCCCTGTTCGCGGTCGCGCACCATGCCGGGGCGTTTCCCGTCGGCCAGGGCATACAGCCGGTAGTGCGGCGCGCTGCGGGTGGTTTCGCGGAGTGTGGCCCCCCGCTGGCGCAGCTGGTGGTTCAGCGCCAGCCCGTCGAGATGGGCTCCGCAGACCACCACCGACAGGCGATCGTGAGTGGCTGTCGTCGCAGGCTCAGCTGTCTTAATCTGACGATCGCCCGGCAGGGCCAGCTTTTGGTGACGTTGTAACGCCCCGGCCAGGCTGAGCAGGTATTGATCGGTGAAGGCCCGGCCAAACAGCGTTACCCCTGACGGCAGGCCATTCGCCATCATCCCCGCCGGCACCGCCACGGCGGCATAGTCCAGCAGGTTCATAAAGTTGGTATAGACGCCAAGCTCGGAGTTGCGTTTTACCGGCTCCTCCGCCAGCTCGGCCAGGGTGACCGGGCGCGGATAGGTCGGGGTAAGCACGCAGTCCAGATCCGCCATGATCCCGTCGCACAGAGTTTTGAAATGCTGGAGTTTGTACTGGGCATCAAACGCCGCCACCGCGTCGGTGCCGGGGGCTTTGCGCAGCACATCGCGGATCACCGGCAGCACCGCCTCCGGCTGCTGCTCAATTAATTTCCCGGCAAGGTGATAACGCTCCGCCACCCACGGGCCGTCATACAGCAGCGTGGCCGCCGCTAAAAACGGGGCGAAGTCGATGGTCACCGGAATACCGCCCAGCGCAATTAAGCGGTTTTTTGCCGAGTGATAAAGCGCCTCGCTCTCCTCGCAGTCGAGAAACTCCAGCCGGTCCGGCACGCCAAAGCGGAAACCTTTTTCGGGCATGCCAAACGCCTGCGCCCCGTTCCAGGCCGGATTAACTCGGCTGTAGTCGTCGCGCGGATCCTTCACCGCCGTCAGGGCCAGCAGCTGGCTGGCCTCGTCGGCGGTGGCGGTAAAGAAGGTCACGCAGTCGAGAGTGCGACAGGCTGGCACCACCCCGGCGGTGGAAATTAACCCTTTGGTGGCTTTCAGTCCGACCAGGTTATTGAGCGATGCCGGCACGCGCCCGCTTCCGGCGGTATCGGTGCCGAGAGCAAAGCTGGCCAGCCCCAACGCCACGGCCAGGGACGATCCCGAACTGGATCCTCCCGAAGGATAATCGGCATTGACGCTGTTACGACAGGCTCCATACGGCGAGCGCGTGCCGTTTAAGCCGGTGGCGAACTGGTCAAGGTTGGTTTTGCCCAGCGGAATGGCTCCCAACGCAATTAGCTGGCCGACGATAGTCGCATCCTGCTCTGCCCGGTACGTAAACGCCGGGCAGGCGGCGGTGGTTTCTATGCCCGCCAGATCGATATTGTCCTTGATGGCAAAGGGCACGCCGTAGAGCGGCAGGGTCTGCGGCGATTCGCCCTCCAGCCCGGCCAGGTACGGCTCCAGCTCTTCGGCGGTGAGGAGATAAATAAAGGCATTGAACTCCGGGTTGAGCGCCTGCGCCCGCTCGCGCAGGGTGGCCATCACCTCCCGTGGCGTGAAGCAGCCCTCGCGGTAGGCCTGCGCCAGGACATCGAGGCGTAAATCAAAAGGATGCATCATGCTGTTTTCTCCAGAACCACCACACACTGACCCGCGCGCACCGGGGAGCCCGGCTGAACGCGCACCTGACTGACCACCCCGTCCTGCGAGGCCACCAGCGGGATCTCCATCTTCATCGACTCCAGCACCACCAGCACATCGCCCTCGCGGACCTGCTGACCGGGTTCAACGCTCACCTGCCACAGATTGCCGGAGACCGGGCTGTCGATGCCCGCCTGTCCCGGTTTAAGCGGGGCATCCTCGCCCTCCTCCGCCAGCACGTCGCTGCTGTCGAAATGCGCCTGTCCGTTGGCGATCCAGCGCTCGCGCTCGGCGTTAAACGCCCCCTGCTGATGGGTGCGAAACGCCTCAATACCCTGGGCTTCGTCAGCCAGAAACTGCTGATAGTCCGCCAGCTTCAGGGTGGTGTGCTCGATGCGCAACGGGTAGCGCCCCAGCGGGAAATCGCGGCGAATAGTGAGCAGCTCGTCGGCAGAGACCGGGTAGAAGCGGATCTGATCGAAGAAGCGCAGCAGCCAGGGCTTACCGCCGAAATCCTCTACCGCGTGATAGCGGCTCCACATCTGCAGCGTGCGCCCGACAAACTGATACCCGCCCGGCCCCTCCATGCCGTAGACGCACAGATAGGCCCCGCCGATCCCCACCGAGTTCTCCGCCGTCCAGGTACGCGCCGGGTTGTACTTGGTGGTAACCAGACGGTGGCGCGGATCCAGCGGCGTCGCCACCGGCGCGCCGAGATAGACATCCCCCAGCCCCATCACCAGATAGCTGGCGTCGAACACCGTTTTGTAGACCTCGTCGACGTTCGCCAGGTCGTTAATGCGGCGGATAAACTCAAGGTTGCTCGGACACCAGGGCGCGTCCCGGCGCACCGTGGTCATGTATTTGTCGATGGCTTTCTGGCAGGCCGGATCGTCCCAGGAGAGCGGCAGCCAGACGACGCGCGACGGTACCTCCAGCGAATCCTGCTCGCAGACGCCCTGCCACAACCCCGCGACCACCTCCAGCAGCGCGGTCAGGCTGAGCGCCTCCGGCTGGTAGTGAATCTGCAGGGAGCGAATACCCGGCGTCAGATCGATCACGCCGGTCAGCGCCTTCGCCTCCAGAGCCTGCATCAGGGCGTGGGCGCGAAAACGCAGGACCAGATCCAGCTCCGGATCGCCAATCTCCAGCAGCAGATGGGTGTCGCCGGAGAGGCGCGCCACCAGCCGTTTATCGGATTGCCCCTGCTCCAGCACTACCGGCGAGGCAATTTCCGTGGGCTGCCAGTCCAGGTTCTGTGGGTGCAGGCTGTGGATTTGCGCCTCCTGCGCCTGCGCCAGACATCGGGCGGTGGTGATGTCGACGGGCACAAAGCGCACTTTATCCCCCGCTTTCAGCTGTCCGACCGCGTGCAGATCGGCCTCAATGATGGTGACCGGACAGACAAACCCGCCCAGGCTCGGGCCATCCGGGCCGAGGATCACCGGCATATCGCCGGTAAAATCCACCGCGCCAATGGCATACGGGTTGTCGTGAATGTTTGACGGATGCAGTCCCGCCTCGCCGCCGCTGTCGCGCACCCACTCGGGTTTAGGGCCGATCAGGCGCACGCCGGTGCGGCTGGAGTTGAAATGTACTTCCCAGTCGGTGGTCAGGAAGGTCTGCATGTATTCCGGGGTGAAATACTCCGGCGCGCCGTGCGGGCCGTAGATCACCCGCAGTTCGCGCACCGCGTCCAGGCTGGTGCGCAAGGCCTGAGGCAGCGCCTGCTCCGGGCATGTAACGGTTAACGGCGAGATGTGCAACACGTCGCCGGTACGCAGGGCGCGACCGGCGTGGCCGCCAAACTGCCCGAGGGTAAAGGTGCTTTTGCTGCCGAGATAATCCGGGACGTTAAACCCGCCGCGCAGGCACAGGTAGCTGCGCACGCCGTCGCCGGTGATATCCCCCATCCGCAGCGTCATGCCGCTGTAGACCCTAAAGACCCGGTTGTTCTCCAGCGGCTCGCCGTCCAGCGTGAGGGCGATCTCCGCCCCGGTCACCACCAGCTGGGCATCGCAGTTGAATTTCAGCGTCGGGCCGCTGAGGGTGATCTCCAGCGCGGCGGCGCGGTCATCATTACCCAACAGGCGGTTGCCGAGACGCAGCGCCCGGCTGTCCATCGGCCCGGAGGGCGGAACCCCCACGGCCCAGTAGCCGATGCGCCCCGGATAATCCTGCACCGTGGTTTGCGTTCCGGCGCTCAGCACCTCAAGGGTTGCAGCCTGGTAAGTCAGCCCTTCCAGACAGCGGGTCCAGGGCTCGCCGCTGGCGAACGGGGCAAAGGTTAAAATCTGCTGCAGGTAGCTGCGGTTAGTCTCCACGCCGTACAGGCGGGTATCGCCCAGGGCGGCGTGCAGGGCATCAATGGCCGCATCGCGCGTGGGCTGCCAGGCGATGATTTTCGCCAGCATCGGATCGAAAAAGGGCGGCACGTCGCAGCCGGACTCGACCCAGCTGTCGATTCGCAGCCTGCGGCGATCGTCCGCCGGGAACACCACCTCGGTGAGCAGGCCAGGTGAAGGCTGGAACTGACGGCCCGGATCTTCCGCGTAGACCCGCGCCTGAATGGCGTGGCCTGAAGGGGTCAGGCTTGCCGCCAGGGTGGCCAGCGGTGGCAGGGTTCCGGCCGCCAGCTCAATCATCCAGCGCACCAGGTCCACGCCCCACACCTGCTCGGTGACACCGTGCTCTACCTGCAGCCGGGTATTTACCTCAAGGAAGTAGAACCGGGCAGCGTCGCTGTCGTAGACAAACTCCACGGTGCCCGCGCTGCGGTAGTTGACCGCTTTGCCCAGCTTAATCGCCGCCGCGCAAAGCGCGTCCGCCATTCCTTTAGGCAGGTTCGGCGCGGGCGTCTCTTCCAGTACCTTCTGATTCCGCCGCTGCACCGAGCAATCGCGCACGCCGAGGGCGATCACCTCCCCCTGACCGTCGCCAAACAGCTGCACTTCGAGATGTCGCGCCCGCTCGATGTACTTCTCAATAAACACGCCGGCATCGCTGAAGTTGTTTTTCCCCAGCCGCACCACAGCGTCGAAGGCATCAAAGAGTTCCGCCTCGGTATAGCAGACGCGCATGCCGATCCCGCCCCCGCCCGCGGTGCTTTTCAGCATCACCGGGTAGCCGACCTGTTCCGCCGCCTTGAGTGCCTCGTTCACGTCGGCCAGCAGTTCCGTGCCCTCCAGCATCGGCACCCCGTGCGCTTTTGCCAGCGCCCGGGCGGTGTGCTTCAGACCAAACAGGCGCAGCTGCTCCGGCGTGGGGCCGACGAAGGCAATGCCCGCAGTCTCGCAGGCTTCGGCGAAGGCGGCGTTCTCGGAGAGAAAACCGTAGCCCGGATGGATCGCCTGAGCGCCGCTGGCTTTCGCGGCGGCAATGATTTTGTCGCTGACCAGATAGGTGTTCGCCGCCGGGCCGTCGCCCAGGCTCAGGGCCTCGTCGGCCTCGCGAATGTGCAGGCTGGTGATATCCGCCTCGGAATAGACCGCCACGCCGCCGATGCTCATGGCGCGCAGGGTGCGCAGAATGCGGCAGGCAATCGCCCCGCGGTTGGCAATCAGGAGTTTCGTCAACATAGTTCAGACTCAATCGTGGCGGGTCGTCCCGCCTAAAATTGGCTCACCGCATGGTCGTCCACGGGGAAAAAGTTTTTACGGCAGGATCCGTCCGGCGCGCACTTCAAACAGGCGATAGAGCCTCTGGCGCAGGCGCTGCCAGCGGGTGGTGGTCAGTTCCATACCAGCACCTCCGCAGGGGTTGGGTTCCAGCCGTTGCAGGGGTTGTTCAGCTGCGGGCAGTTGGAGATCAGCACGATGACGTTGCACTCCGCACGCAGCTCGACGTATTTACCCGGCGCGGAGATGCCGTCGGCAAAGGTCAGCCCGCCCTCCGGGGTGACCGGCACGTTCATAAAGAAGTTGATGTTGGCCCCGATATCGCGCTTTTGCAGGCGACCATCGTGCAGACAGGCGCAGAGGAAGTTGTCCCGACAGCTGTGCATATGGCGCTTGTCGAGGGCATAGCGCACGGTGTTGCTCTCCTGGGCACAGGCCCCGCCGAGGGTGTCGTGCCGTCCGCAGGTATCGGCCACGATGGTCAGCAGCGGGTTGCCGAGGTTGGAGTAGAGCACGCTGCCGCTGGTGAGATACGCATTGTTCTGCCGACGCAGGGTGCGCTGGGCATCGTAGCGCTCGCGCGGGTTATCGGCGCTGTAAAAGAGCGTATCCACCGCCTGGTTACCCTCCAGATCCAGCAGGCGCAGGGTCTGGCCCTTTTTCACTTCAAACAGGTACGGCTCGCCCGCCGGGATCACGTGGCGGAAGGTCGCCTCCTGAGGCTGTTTTTCGCGGACATTAGTCATCTTGCGGCTCCTTACAGGGCGAAAAGTTGGGTATTGGTGATGGCGCGGCCGTTTTCCGGGCGCGTGAGGAGTGCGTTAATGGCGCCCTCCTCGTCCTCTGCCTGCCGCCAGCTCAGCTGCACCGGGCGTGGGGCATATTCGGTGGAGGGATCCATCGGATGCTGCAGAGCTGTCATCACCATCAGGGTGTCCATCGGAGCGAACAGTTCGACGTAACTTCCCGGCTGCGAGTGGTCGCGGTGGAAGCTGAACTGACCGCTCTCGTCCACGGTCACTTTGCTGAAGAAGTTGACCACCATCAGCAGATCTTCGAGGTTCAGATCCCACTTGCCCATCTCCACCAGCAGGTTGTCGGTGCCGTTGCGGAAGAAGTCGTTGCGCAGCTCCTGATAGCGCCCCTGACCGTATTTTTCCATCACTTCGGCGGCATTGAGCACGCCGCCAAAGGGATCGTGCCAGCCGCTGGTATCGGCGGTAATGCCCGCCAGCACCCGGCCCATATCGGAGTAAAAGCAGTGCCCGGCGGTGAGGCGCGCGGTGTGCTGCCCCTTCAGGGTGTCCGGCAGGTTCAGGCGTTCGCTCTTCTCGTGCGGGTTGAGCATCATCAGGCTGACGTTCGCCCCGCCGTCGAGGTCGGTCATGCGCAGGATCTGCCCGCGCTTGAGCACAAACGAGAGGTGGCCGCCGCCCGGCAGGATCTCTTCACGTAAAGTCGTATTCATAGTGTTAACCCCTTAAGGCATAAACGTTGTCGGGAGCCGAACCGCTCAGGGTGGAGAGCCGTGTCTCGTTGAGCGGAATGTCATAGGTGATGCGCGCCCCGTAGGCGTTCGGGGCCTGCGGATCGAGGCGCACCTTGTCGAACACCAGCAGGCGGGTGCCGAGGTTGAAGCCTTCGGAGAGATCGTGGGTGACCATAAACACCGTCATGCGGGTTTCGCCCCACAGCTGCAGCAGCAGCGCGTGCATGTCTTTGCGGATGCCGGGATCGAGCGCGCCAAAGGGTTCGTCCAGCAGCAGCACGCGGGGCTGCATGATAAAGGCCTGGGCGATGGCGAGGCGCTGCTGCATGCCGCCGGAGAGCTGGGCCGGATATTTGTCCAGGGCATGACCGAGGCCGACTTTTTTTAGCATCTCCGCGGCCTGCTCACGCGCGGCGCGTTTTTTCGCGCCAAACAGCCGTCCGAACAGCGGGGATTGCGGCAGTTCGAGGCCGATCGCCACGTTATCCAGCACGCTGAGGTGCGGAAAGACCGAGTAGCGCTGGAACACCACGCCCCGGCGGCTGTCCGGTTCAGCGGTCAGTGGTTTGCCGTCCAGAGTGATCGAGCCCCGGCTCGGCGTCTCCTGCCCCAGCAGCAGGCGCAGAAAGGTCGATTTCCCGCAGCCGGAGGCCCCGACCATCGAGCAGAACTCGCCCTCGTTGATCTGCAGATTCAGGCGCTCCAGCACCACATGGTCGCCGTACTCCTGCCAGATATTGTTGATGGTGATAAAACTCATGCTTTCCCTCCTTCTGCCCACGGGAAGCAGGTTTTATGCAGCTGGCGCAGGGCCAGATCCATCAGCCACGCCAGCAGAGTGATCCACAGGACGTAAGGGATAATCACGTCCATCGCCATATAGCGACGGACGAGGAAGATGCGGTATCCCAGCCCGGCGGTGGAGGAAATAGCCTCCGCCGAGATGAGGAACAACCAGGCCGAACCGAGCAGCAGGCGCAGCGAGGTGAGCAGGCGCGACAGGAGCTGCGGCAGCACCACCCGCAGCACCAGCGTCCAGCTGTTGGCCCCCAGGGTCTGGGCTTTGATCAGGATCTCCGGCGGGATTTCACAGGCACGATGCTCCAGATCCCGGGCCAGCATCGGGGTGATGCCGATAACGATCAGCATCACTTTTGACAGCTCATCCAGCCCGAAGACGATAAACAGCACCGGTAAAATCGCCAGCGGCGGCACCATCGACAGCACCGTCATCAGCGGCGACAGCGAGGCCCGCCACAGAGGGAACACGCCAGCGGTGACACCGATGCACAGGCCGATCAGCGAGGCAATCGACAGCCCCACCAGCAGACGGGCCAGGCTCACCAGGGTATCGACCCAGAACAGGTACTCGCCGCTGCGTTTATCCGGGGTGAAGGCCATCCGCGAGATCGCATCCAGCATCTGCTGCAGGCCGGGCAGCAGTTTGTCCTGAGGGTTGGCCTCAAGGCGCACCGCCGAGCCAAAAAAGTAGGCGGCCAGCAGCAGGACAAAGGGCAGCATCACCAGCATCAGCCGCATGCCCGGGGTGGGATGACGATTAATTTGTCGCATGGAGACTCCGTCACTCATCACAGCTGGCCCGCGGCAGCCATCTTCACGAAGCTGTCGTCAAAGCGCAGTTTGACGTTGTTAGCATCGCCCTGGGTCACGTTGCCCGGGAAGCTCATGCCGATAAAATCGGCGCTCTGCGCGCCATCGCCCAGCAGCCCTTTATCGAAGGAGAACGCCGCCACGCGCTGCATGGTTTTCGCCAGATCTGCAGAGGTGACAAAAGCGATGTTGTCCTGCGGGGTGTAGAACAGATGGGTGGTTTTCAGCTGCGCCTGATAGCCGGTGAGATCGGTGCCGGAGGCCGCCGCCATCGCATTCAGGGCGTTCGCATCCTGGGCCTTCATCAGCCCCATCATCTCGTACCACGCGCCGGTCAACGCTTTACCCAGCGCCGGGTTGTCCTTCAGGGTTTCGCTGTTGACCACCATCATGTCGATCAGCTCGCCCGGCACCTGCGAGGAGCTGAACACCTCGGTGGTTTTCGGTGTGCCTTTAATGACCGAGAGCTGCGGGTTCCAGGCCACGGCGGCCTGCACGTTGGCGGTATTGAAGGCCGAGACAATATCCGCATCCGAGGTGTTGACCACGGTGACGTCTTTCTCCGCCAGCCCGGCTTTCTCCAGCCCGCGTACCAGCAGGTAGTGGGAAACGGACAGCTCCGGCAGATAGATCTTCATGCCTTTGAGGTCAGTAAGAGTTTTGCCCTCGCCTTTCAGCACCACGCCGTCGTTGCCTTCCGAGTAACTGCCGAGGATCAGCGCCGTGGTGTCCACCCCGCCCGCCGCCGGAATGGTCAGCGCGTCCATGTTGGTCATGGTGCAGCCGTCAAACTGGCCGGCGGTGTACTGGTTGATGGATTCGATGTAGTCGTTGAGCTGGACAACGTTAATTTTAATGCCGTACTTGTCGGCCCATTTATCGATGATCTTGCTGGTGCTGATAGTGCCCCAGGGCATCCAGCCTGCGTAGATGGTCCAGCAGACGTTGAACTCTTTTTTGACGGCCGCAAAGGTGGGGAGACTGACCAGCATCGCCAGCGACAGGATAAGAGAGCGGAGTAATGGCGTTTTCTTCATGCTTGACCTCTGAGTGGCACAAAATAAGGGGGCAGCGCGACACCGTCTGGTGCTGCTGTCTCCCGGGCTTTTGTCCCGCCGTGTAACCTCTCAGAGGTCGCCAGCTCTTGGACCAGCCATTCACCAAAGTGAACCGGAACCCTAGCCAGCTATTTTCATGTTGTGTGGTGCTGCCCTTCGCTTGTAGAGGTTGCAAAGGATGTGCCAGGAATTTTTTGTTTGGTTTATTAGGGAATTGGAGAATGGTGGGGATTGGGTTTCACTGTTTTGGGGAGGAGGTGCGGGATGGGTGCACTGTGGTGGTGCTGTCGTGACATCAGCTTGTAAAGTAGTATGAATACTTCTGCTGGTCACAATTTGGATATTCAATGACGTTACAAGCGATCTGGCTTGAACAGCTTACAGCCAGTGATGAAACGGATGGTGTTTCGATCATCGAGGTCAATCCTTTTGGCCCTAATGGAGAGAAGGATCGGCGACTGTTAATCAGTAAGGACGCTGAGCCCATTCTGATTTTACAGTTATATATACGTGCAGATGAGGATGGCTGGCTTATTTCCAGCGCCTTTGCTGAATTTCTCCTGAATGGATCCCATGTGGCAATCATTTGTGGCGACCATTTTCATGTTTTTGACATGGCCACGCGCGCGTTCAGAAGCCATCCACTAGGTGATTACGTTGGTCATATTTATTCCGTTCCTGACATCCATTCTGACAGGCTACATAATCGGGTTCTGGTCGCCACTTACTGCCACGTCTTTCTGATGGATATTACTGAGGGCATTATCTGGAAATCCGGTCAGTGCGCCATTGATGGCGTGATCATTACATCAATAGAGAATGATAGGGTGCTTGGCCTGGGAGAGTGGGACCCGCCAGGAGGCTGGGAATCTTTTAAGCTCGATCTCAAAACGGGTATCCCGATCTGAAGAAGGGATTATCCTCAAATGAACAGTTCAGTCTCTGTTCTAACCAATAAACATCTCCCTGCGCAAGGCAGCCAATATGAAACCCGAGAGTGCGTTAGTTTTAGAAGAGCTTAGATCCAAACTGCGGCCCGCGTCGGTGGCGCAGGTCGGTGGTTTTCGCCCAGGTGCTGACCCCCTGACGTCCTGGTTTTTAAAGGGTGTTTCTCTTCCAGGTGAAGGGTTGCCTGTCTGGCAGGGGCAGCCGATGTTTCCGCTTCTTCAGATTCGCATTGATGAGCTTCCTGTGATCCCCGAACAGCTAAAGGGCATCGCCCTTCTGGTGCTCTTTCACAACAGGGAAAACCATCCGTTTGACCAGTCTCATGGCGAGGGGTGGCTTATACGGGAATATGCCACGCTTGAGGGGCTTGAGTTATTACCCGATTTAGAGACGCCGTATCGCCCATTTCCTGTGCGCTGGATGAGCGTTAATGATGATGCCCCGGGATGGGAGGATGCCTGGGATATTATTGACCTGTCGGAGGTAAATGAGGATACGCAGGCCAGCGACAGCTTCTTTGATGATTTTAACCGCTACGGGGGAACGAAAGTCGGGGGATATCCGATGGAAATCCAACATGGCGTGGGGATTGAGGATTTCGTTTTTCAGGTAGGTTCAGAAGAAAAAGTGAATTGGATGTGGGCCGACAATGGTATTGGCTATTTTCACAAGTCAGTTGAGGGTCTATGGCAGTTTTCATGTCAGTTCTACTGATGAGCTTTGACACCATTTTGGGGAAATTTGGCTGCATCAGGTCTACCTGTTAGCAGCCTTTTATCAAAACTGTTCTCTATAAAAGGCGAACGTTAATCCTTCAATTACGTTCCACTGAAAGATGCTTAATGCCATCACACAACGCCTGTAACTCGTTGATCAGCCTTGCCACGTGGAACCCATCGCACACGGAGTGATGAACCTGAACGGCGAAAGGCAACAGTACTTTCCCATCCTGGTTGTAGTATTTCCCCAAAGTGAACATCGGGGCGAAAAAGTTCTTCATATTAGCGACGTTAACATCAAAACTGGTAAAACTTACCCAGGGAATACCCGAGACGAAAAAAATATTTTCCGGAGACTCGCCCTTAGGCCAATAAGCAAGGTTATTACCATAGCGTGCAGTGTCTTCTGAATAAACGTTCTGGAAGTGGTGAATATTGCCATCGTACTGACTCCATATACATGAAAAGGTCTCGGTTTCATTATGGAAAACGGTATAGCTTGGATACACTTCATCCCAAATAACCAGTTCATCGTTCTTCATGGCCATACGGAACTCCGTATGACTGTTTACGATTTTAGAAATAAGGAAAATGATTGTCGGGTAAAATTTCCAGCCAACCTGCTTAATGTGTTTCAGCAACCCGGTAATATCTAATTGAACTGTCTGATTAAAAGTACTTTGAGCAAATGACTGAAATACCTCGAAATGCTCCTTCCTTGCCCAACGCGATAAATCAACGGGGGTATACTCTGGCGTTATTTTTTTCATTTTTAACCTTAGGGTAGCAAACGCGTTTGTGAGAGTAGCGCATCCTAATACAGGAGGAAAGAAAATGCCGTCGAGTTTCCGCTGTTCCCTCGATTAAGACCTTACTGTCCCCTCTTAAAAAACCCCATCAAATTCATGCCATTACATTAACATTTTTTAACACTAACTGTTTACATTGTAATGATTATTCATATCATCTTGATAATCACTATCACCTTAGCGGGTGATGTTCTTGCGGTACGGGGCATCTGCGCCACCGAGACCACGAAAAATCAGGACGATCACAATAATGAAACCGCGTCACCTCTGGGCTTTAAACCCTTGTTTGTTAATGATGTTAGCCGCCAACGCCTCGGCGGAAGGCCAAAAAGAAGAGTCGCTGGTGGTCTCCGCCAGCCGTACGAATCACAGCATTACCGACATGGCACAGACCACCTGGGTCATTGAACAGGCTGATATTGAACAGCAGGTTCAGGGGGGTAAAGAGCTGAAAGAGGTGCTGGCGCAGCTGATTCCCGGCATGGATGTCAGCAGCCAGGGGCGTACCAACTACGGGATGAATATGCGTGGTCGGTCGATGATGGTGATGGTCGACGGCGTACGGTTAAACTCCTCGCGCAGCGACAGCCGCCAGTTGGATTCTATCGATCCGTTTAATATCTCGCGCATTGAAGTGATCTCTGGCGCAACCTCCTTGTATGGCGGCGGCAGTACCGGCGGATTAATCAATATCGTCACCAAAAAGGGCCAGCCGGAAACGGAAGTTGAGTTCCAGACCGGGATGAAAACGGGCTTCAACAGCCATAACGATAATGACGAGAACGTTGCGGCAGCGGTCAGCGGTGGGAACGACAACGCCTCAGGACGTCTGTCAGTGGCGTATCAGCGCTTTGGCGGCTGGTATGACGGCAATGGCGACGAAGCGATCATTGATAATACGCAAACCGGATTGCAGTATTCCGATCGTCTGGACGTAATGGGCACCGGCACGCTGAATATCGACGATCGTCAGCAGCTGCAGGTCACCACGCAGTATTACAAAAGTGAATCCGACGGTAAGCACGGTCTCTTCCTTGGCGAGAACTTCTCGGCCGTGACCGGTTCCGGCAACGCCTACAACAAAAACAACCTCGACTCCGACCGTATTCCGGGCACCGAACGCCACCTGATCAACCTGCAATACTCCAATACCGATTTCTGGGGCCAGGATCTGATCGCCCAGATTTACTACCGCGATGAGAGCCTGACGTTTTATCCCTTCCCTACCCTTTCCGGCGGCCGGGTCACCAGCATTGGTGCGTCACAGCAAAAAACCGATTTCTACGGCGGCAAGCTGACCCTTAACAGCAAACCGCTGGATGATTTGACGCTGACGTGGGGTGTCGATGCCGAGCATGAAACCTTCGACGCCAATCAGCAATTTTTTGACCTCAACAAAGCGGCGGCCAGCGGCGGCATGAAGCTGGATAACGCCTATAACGTCGGGCGCTATCCGGGCTACAGCATCACCAACCTTGCCCCGTTCCTGCAGTCCAGCTACGACTTCTCTGCGATCACCCTGAGCGGCGGCGTGCGCTATCAGTACACCGAAAACAAGGTCGACGACTTTATTGGTTATGCCCAACAGCAGGGTATTGCCACGGGCAGAGCCACCTCGGCAGATGCTGTGCCTGGCGGGAAAACCGACTACAACAACCTGCTGTTCAACGCCGGTATTCTGGGTCACCTGACCGAGCGTCAGCAGCTGTGGTTTAACTTCTCCCAGGGCTTTGAGATCCCGGATCTGGCGAAATATTACGGCTCCGGCACCTATCAACTGGTGAACGGCCACTATCGTCTGGTCAATAGCGTTAACGTTAACGACTCAAAACTCGACGGGATTAAAGTTGATGCGTATGAGCTGGGCTGGCGTTACACCGGGGATAAACTGCGCACGCAGATTGCCGGTTACTATTCGCTTTCCGACAAAACCATCAATATCAACAAGAGCGACATGACCATCAACGTCGAAGATGACGAGCGTCGTATCTACGGTGTTGAAGGTCAGGTGGATTATTTCTTCACCGACAGCGCATGGAGCACCGGTACCAACTTCAACATCATCAAATCGGAAACCCGTGTCGACGGCAAATGGGAGAAGCTGACGGTAGACAGCGCCAGCCCGTCCAAGATGAGCGCCTGGGTCACCTGGGCCCCGGGCGACTGGACCTTGCGTCTGCAAAGTACGCAGACGTTTGATTTGTCTGACGAAGCCGGTAAGCACATCGACGGCTATAACACCGCTGACTTCATCGGCAGTTACCTGCTGCCGGTGGGCAAGCTGAGCTTCAGCGTGGAAAACCTGCTGGATGAAGACTACACCACCGCATGGGGACAGCGCGCACCGGGCCTCTACAGCCCAACCTACGGCGCGGAGAACCTCTATACCTATAAAGGTCGCGGTCGTACCTTCGGCCTGAACTACTCGGTTCTGTTCTGATCGTCACTCACTGCCGCCTGCAGAGCGGGCGGCAGTTGACAGATGTCATTGCCCCGGTAAGAATGCTGTACATTAAAACAGTATCTAAGGGGTGTGTTATGTTCGTTGAACTGGTTTACGACAAAAGAAATGTGGCCGGTCTTCCAGGCGCGCGAGAGATCATCCTGGCTGAATTGACCACCCGGGTGCACAGGATCTTTCCGGATGCCGAGGTAAAGGTTAAGCCGATGCAGGCGAACGGCCTGAACAGCGATGCCAGTAAAAGCGATCGGGAGAAGCTGAACCGTATGCTGGAGGAGATGTTTGACGAGGCTGATATGTGGCTGGTTGCGGAGTGAGGTTTCCGACATGACGACCTTTCATCAACTGACGGCCACCAGCCTGCGTGGCGAGCAGATCTCCATGGCCGACTATGCGGGTAAGGTGGTGCTGGTGGTGAACACCGCCAGCCATTGTGGCTTTACGCCGCAATACGCAGGCCTTGAACTGCTCTACAAAAAGTACGCCGCCCAGGGGCTGGTGGTGCTGGGTTTCCCCTGCAATCAGTTCGGTAAGCAGGAACCCGGCGACGCCGACGCCATTGCCCAGACCTGTCACATTAACTATGGCGTCAGCTTCCCGATGTTCGAGAAGGTGGAGGTTAACGGCGCGGCTACGCATCCGGTGTTTCGTTACTTGAAACAGGCATTGCCCGGCATTCTGGGTGGGCGGATCAAGTGGAACTTCACTAAGTTCCTGATTGGACGCGACGGTAAACCGCTCAAGCGTTTTGCACCCATCTCCACTCCGGAGAAGATAGAAGCGTCTATTCTTGCTGCGCTTAAAATCTGAGTGATCCTGTAATTTGAACTCTGCGCTTTTTGAGTGCGGCTGATGGACTCACTGTATCCCTGTGAGGTTACGATAGTCCACTCATAGAAGCCTGATTTTTAAACGTTACACAATCATTTATTTCAGCTTAATTTATGTAATGGCATAATCAGGCTTGCGAAAGTGAGGGTGAAATGGATAAAACATCTAAAAATCAGATAGTCGATAGCGACATCGCACATTTATTACTTAAACACAGGAAAGCACGCAACTGGACTGTAACGGAGCTTGCTCTACGCTCAGGCGTGAGCCAGGCCATGATTAGCAAGGTTGAACGAGGCGCCTCCAGCCCCAGCGCTACTATACTTAGTCGTTTAGCCAACGCCATGAATATAACGCTATCTAAACTTTTTGCGGAGCTCGAGCAACATCAGAACTCACTGGTTCGTTTCGCTCATCAGCAGCAGCATTGGACAGATGAACAATCTGGCATTACCCGCTGGTCACTGTCCCCGGCGGGCGCATGCCCGGAACTGATAAAAGTTGAAATCCCTGCAATGGGTCAACTTACGATACCTGCCTCTGCTAATGAGCACCTTTCCGGGCAAACACTGTGGATGGTGACGGGCAGCCTTGATTTTAAGGTTAATCATCAGACCCATCATCTACAAGCGGGTGACTGTCTTGCTCTTACCTTTGCAAGCGAGTACCAAATGAACAACCCTGATAGCGAGCAGAATTGTTCTTACATCGTTGCTTTTAGCCAAAAAAATTCATGATATTATTCCTGTCAAACGGTTACCCCCCCTTTCCCTTTATTCAGATGCAACAGAGGATACGGCCTTCCCTGACCATCCCGTTCGGAACGCCCTGAAATCTGAAACCCCATATGATGATAAAACCCGACAGCTTGCTGGTTTTGTTCATTTACATCGACGCTTAGATCTGGATGTAGCGCCAGTGCATGTGAAATCAACCGCTTGCCGACGCCAAGTCCGCGAGCAGCAGCATCTACAAACAGTGTCTCCAGATGACCATCATGCAAAAACATAAATCCTAGTGGTTGGTCATCCTGATTAATTGCAACCCATACAGGGGTTTCTGAAAAAAAGCCGACAACTTCTTTTTCGATCTCTTGTCGATCGTGGGCTGTCAGAAAATCGTGCGTGGCATCTACAGAATTTTTCCAAATCTGAATAATTTCTGATGCTTCAGAAAGCCGTGACATTCTGATTTTTAACATTTTTATTCCTTAAACTGGTCATTACTCTTTGTATCCACATACAAAATCAGCTCACTAAAATTTACTATAGTGAAAATAAATTCACAATAGTGTCATTGATATCATGTCATTCCCTTCTTCAGGAGAAGAGTCTTCCAGAAAGGGCCTGTCGGGGGCGTTGCGCTTGCCCGGCCTACCAACATTCCCCTCAGATTTTCAGCGTGTCAATCACCGCTCTCAGGGCAGGAGATACATTGCGGTGCGGATAATAAAGAAACAACCCGTCCATCCGCAGGCTGTAGCGCTGCAACACCCGGATCAGCGTCCCGCGCGCCAGATCGTCCGCCACCAGTTCGACCGGCACATAGGCCAGCCCCAGTCCCAGCCGGGCGGCTTCGGCTTCCATATAGCTGTCCGACAACGCCCACTGCCCCTCGGGGCGATGGGTGATGCTTTTGCCATCCTGAATCAGCTCCCAGTGGTAGAGGCTACCGTCGGCAAACTGGTAGGCAATGCAGGGATGGGCTGCTAAATCCGCTGGTGTCTGGGGAAAACCGTAGCGGCGCAAATGTTCGGGCGTGCCGACCACCGCCATCTCCATGTCGGGCGTGATGCGTACCGCGACCATTCCCTGCCCCACCTCCGGGCCCAGCCGGATACCGGCATCGAACCGCTCGGCGATGATGTCGACGAAGCGACTCTCGTTCATCAACTCCAGCCGGATATCCGGGTAGCGCTGTTTAAATATCGCCAGCTTTGGCAAGAGACATTTATCGATAGCGTGCTGGCTGGCATTGATGCGCACCGTGCCGGAGGGCGTCTGGCGATAATGCGCCAGGGTGGCAAGCCCGCTATCCAGGGCATCAAACCCGGACTCGGTAGTCTGGTAAAGCTGCTCCCCCGCCTGTGTCAACGACAGCCTGCGAGTAGTGCGCACCAGCAGCTGCACGCCCAACCGTTCTTCGAGGTCGCGCACCGAGCGGCTGATCCCCGACTGAGCCACCCCCAGCCGCTGCGCGGCGGCAGTGAAGCTGCCCTCCCGCGCCACCTGCATAAACAGGTACAGCTCGTTATAGTTTTCCCGCTTCGCCATCGCCCTCTCTCCTGACCAATTCATAACAATATGTTATGAATCCTAGCAGTTTTCGCCCTCTAATCAGCACTATTTCTGCTAACTATACTGAGCTCCACACAACAACACAGCCCGGTGCCTCTTATGAAAACACTTGCCCGAAAAATGACAGTCGCGATGCTGCTGTGCACATCCTTAAGTGGAGTTACGACAATGAGTTACGCAGATACCACCAATCCGAACGCGCCCGTTTCGATGATCGCGAAATGGGATAAAACCTTCGCCGAGAGTGACAAAGTCGATCACCGTAAGGTCTCCTTCCCGAACCGCTACGGGATCACCTTAGTGGCCGATCTTTACCTGCCGAAAGACCGGGGGGACCGCAAGCTGGCGGCCATTGCGGTAAGCGGACCGTTTGGTGCAGTGAAAGAGCAGTCCAGCGGCCTCTATGCCCAGACCCTGGCTGAACAGGGCTTTATCACCCTGGCGTTCGACCCCTCTTACACCGGCGAAAGTGGCGGCCAGCCGCGTAACGTCGCCTCTCCGGACATCAACACCGAGGACTTTAGCGCGGCGGTAGATTTCCTGGGCTTACAGAAAGAGGTCGATCGTAATCGCATCGGCATCCTCGGCATCTGCGGCTGGGGTGGAATGGCGCTGAATGCGGCGTCCATGGACACCCGCGTGAAAGCGGTCGCCACCAGCGTGATGTACGACATGAGCCGGGCGATGGGCCACGGCGTGGGCGATGGCAAAGATCGCTACTCTGCGGCCGATCGCCATGCCGTCCTGCAGTATCTGAACGAGCAGCGCTGGAAGGATGCTGAAAACGGCACCTTCGCCCACGGCGGCCACGATATTAATGTCGACCAGAACGGCAAAGTGAGCGCGGCGGATCGTATTCTGCCGGAGGCGTTGCCAGCCGATCCGCATCCGGTGCTGAAAGAGTTCTTTGATTACTATCGGGTGCCGCGCGGTTTCCACGAGCGTTCCGTGAACTCTACCGGGGCATGGACCGCGACGATGCCGCTGTCGTTTATGAATATGCCGCTGCTGAGCTACGCCAAAGAGATCGAAATCCCGACGCTGATCGTCACCGGTGAAAAGGCGCACTCACGCTATTTTGCTGAAGATGCGTACAACGCCGTCGGCAGCAAACAGAAAGAGCTGGTGATTGTCCCGGGCGCTAACCATGTCGATCTGTACGACAACGTCGCCGGTAAAATCCCGTTTGCGCAGTTCGGGCAGTTCTTCAAAACCAACCTGAAGTAATCCTCTCCGCCACCTGCCCCGGCAGGTGGCGCTGTTTTTCCCCTTCGTGAAATCTGACTATGTCCACACTGAACCAAACCACCCAGAGTAAAGAACGCGCGTACTGGGGCGGTATTTTCGCCATGACCCTTTGCGTATTTGTCCTGATTGCATCGGAGTTTATGCCGGTCAGTCTGCTGACCCCCATTGCCGGTGATTTGGGCGTCACCGAGGGCCTGGCCGGCCAGGGGATTGCCATCTCCGGCGCGCTGGCGGTCCTGACCAGCCTGAGCCTTTCCCCTATTGCCGGGAATATGAATCGTAAAACCCTCCTGCTGGGTATGACGATGTTGATGGCAGTGTCGGGGCTGATTATTGCTTTTGCGTCCAGCTACCTGGTCTATATGGCCGGGCGCGCCCTGATTGGCATTGCCATCGGCGGATTCTGGTCGATGTCCGCGGTGACGGCCATGCGCCTTGTGCCGCAGCATCAGGTCGCCCGCGCGCTGGCAATTTTCAACGGTGGTAATGCCCTGGCGACGGTGGTCGCCGCCCCGCTCGGCAGCTATCTCGGGGCGACTATCGGCTGGCGCGGGGCCTTCCTGTGCCTGGTTCCGGTGGCGATCGCGGCGATGATATGGCAGTGGTGTAGCCTGCCCGACATGAAAGGCAACAAAAACCAGACCGCAGGCGGAACCGTTTTTCGCCTGTTCCATCTGCCTGTAGTTTCCGTCGGTCTGCTGGCCTGCGGCCTGTTTTTTATGGGCCAGTTTGCGCTGTTCACCTACGTGCGCCCGTTCCTCGAGACCGTCACCCACGTCAGCGCCTCGGGTCTATCGCTGATCCTGCTCACCATCGGCGTGGCGGGTTTTGTTGGCACGCTGATCGTCGCCCTTTTCCTGAACGCCCGGTTATACCTGACGCTCATGGCGATTCCATTCCTGATGGCCGCCATCGCCGGGCTGTTAATCCTGACCGGGCACAGCATCTGGATCGTTGCCCTGCTACTGGGATTCTGGGGTCTGCTGGCCACCGCAGCACCGACGGGATGGTGGACGTGGATCGCCCGTACCCTGCCCGATGATGCAGAGGCCGGCGGCGGGCTGATGGTAGCGGTGATCCAGCTCTCGATTGCACTGGGCTCGACGGCGGGCGGCATGGTGTTTGATAACTTCGGCTGGCAGAGCACGTTTGCGATGAGCGGGCTTTTACTGCTGAGCGCGGTGGCGCTAACCTGGTGTACTTCGCGCAAGAGCGCGACGTAAAGTCGCTCGTCGTTCAATCCGCGCACTGACTTTCGAGCCATTGCCCAACGATGGGCCATAATTTCTCCGCGCATCGCGCACGAAAGAAGCCCATATGACCAATGGCCGGAATACCAAAATCGGCGCGCCGTATCTCAAGGCGTTCAATTTTTGCGTTTTGCACGGGCGCCATCAGCCGCGCGATGGCCTCTGGGTTAGCCCAGGGGTCGTCATCAAACCCCATGACCAGCACGGGTAACGTTATCTGACTTGCCCGCTGGCGTGCGTTCCAGTCTGGATCGTCGTAGAAATAACCCGGCAACGCGCTCCAGCGCCCCCACTGGAGCATCACAGGCGCGGGTAAATCTTCTCCCAGCCCCAGGCGTCGGGCGGGCATGTACCCGAAGATACGGCAAAGTACCGGGGCCAGAACACGCAATAAGCACCAGACGCGCACCTTTTCTGTCGTTTGTTTTATGGTGCTCGTCACACCGGCATGTGAGGCCACAATGACCGCTGCCTGCAGGGCATGGGTGGCTGTTGAAAGCAGAACGGCATGCCCGCCTACGCTGTGCCCTACCGCCAGCAGATGACGTTCGGGGAAATGCGCTTTAGCCCAGGCAGTGATGCATCCGACGTCATGCTCGATCCAGTCTGACATTGAAACACTGTAGCTGCGGACCTTCCCGGACTTCGAAAGGCCGGTGCCACGATAATCGTAAGTGAGAACGCTGAATCCTTTGTTAAAAAGGTACTCTGCGAAGCCCTTATAAAATGCCTGCACCACCGCCGTTGCCGGGTGAAGGATAACCATCGCTTTGGCATTGCTTCTTTCCCACATTGTGGCAGCCAGAAATCCGCCTTCATTTACGGGTATTATTATTGAATTCATTCGTTGAGCCTCATTCATGTGGTCATACCAGTTGCATCTGAATTCAATGTAGCTTTAACCTGCTCAATTGGCGATTTTTTTGTCTGGAACAGGTTGTGTGGGGAGCTATGTTGTGTTTTTGATTATTGAGAAAGACCTGATGCAAGGAATAAAGTGAATGACATTACACATGCGGCAAGCCATCCCGGCAGATGCCATGTTACTCAATGAAATGGGTTACAGGATCTATCGCGCCCACTTTAAACATCTGTGGGTATCAGAATCGGAACTGAACCAGTTTTTAGCGGGTGAATATTCTCTGTCCGTACTTGAACAAAGTCTGCAAGACCGCAGGGTGTGTTGGTATGTAGCAGAGACCGATCGCCCGCTTGGTTTTGCGAAAGTGACCGATGAAAGCACAATCCCTGATACAGATATTTCAGGGACTCTGCTAAACAAGCTCTATTTTGATGCCCCTGAGACAGGTAAAGGCTATGGCCAGTTAATGTTTGAAACCATCAAAGCGCGTACCCGGGACACTGGTGCAAAATTTTTATGGCTGGAGGTGCTTGAGCAGAACGAACGCGCTTGCCATTTCTATAACAAACAGGGCATGGAGCATATTAAAAGCACGCTTTTCACTACGGCTTCGCAACAGAGCGTCATCAGGATCATGGGAATATCTTTATAGCCTGATGGCTTTAGTCTGGCCTCTTCTGACTGGGCAGGAGTTTTGCAGACCCAGGCTCACGGGCGTCCTTATGGTTGATACCAGGTTTGCCCAATAAACAGCCCCTGTAATGAGAGATCAGAACTCTCTAAAGGGATGATTATGGGCAAGGATCTTATTAGGTGCGCGGCAGGTCACCCCGTTACTGACTGTTTTTTGGCGGAGTGGCTTCTGTTTATGCAAAACATCAGCAGAGCAGCACAACTGACTGACAACAACGGCACAAGCAAAGTTATTCTGAAACCAGCCAGTTGTGCCATCACACCGGCAGTGCCGTTACCCGCCATCATTCCCGTGCGCATCGCATTAGAATGAAATGCTGATGCGAAGCCGCTGCGTTCTGGCATCGCGTCCTGAATAAGAGATATACCCAGCCCGACAAAAATACCAAAGAACAATCCGTTTAAAAGTTGCAACACAATCAGTTCAGTCATATTACTGACCAGTTGTAGCAGGCTGTAATAGACGGCAGCAAAGACAAACCAGACCATAATCAGCGGCTCTTTACCTGTTTTTTCTGCAAGATGAGCAGCGGCAAGCATAACGGGAATTTCCATTATGGCGGTGGCTCCCAGAAGGAAACCGGGAAACGAGGCAGCCAGATTAAGCTCCTGCACCAGATACAGGGGCATAATGGTCAGGTACATATTATTTGATAGATTCGCCAGCATCATTACTGCACCTAACGCCCAAACCACACCTGTGATACGAGCATTAACGGCGTTGTCTTTTTTTGTACTGCCTTTACCGGTTGTTTTTTTATCTTTTGAAAGCAGCAACTGACTGGCAAGTATGGTCATACCTGAAAGCAGGGCTGAGGCCAGAAAATTAAAGGCAAATCCAAATCTGTCGGCGAAGACAAATGCCATGGCTGGTCCTGCAATCCAAACAATAGACACACCTGAACGCATTTGAGTATTCAGCCGCGTTGAGTTAAGCCCTGCCGTCAACGAATGTCTACGGATCATAGAAAGAAGTAGTGGAATAGAAGCATTCCCCGGCCCCATGAGAAAAATGCCAATGAGCAGTGCCTCAAGAGGATGCTGGCAGAAAGTGAAAGCTATCCCCGCCAGAAACAGGGCCACAATGGAACAAATGAACAGACGCTTTTCCGAATATCCCTTGTCTACAAGTCCCCCCATGAACTGGCTAAAAAACAATCCTGACAAGGCAAAACCCAGGCTATAAAAGGTGATAAATATCGGACTGGCATGTAATCCGTTGATTAAGAATAAACTCATTACAGGCAAAATGAATGCATATGAAATGGCGGTCATTACATTTATCAGGAACAACCGCCCGGTAGTACCGGAAAATAAAGCCATGAACAATGCTCTCCCTCTAATTTAATCCTATGTTCTAAAATGGATAACTTATGAAGGCACAGCAATACAGTGCATTATTTATCTTATTCTGACCTGTATTAGTTTTTTTTATCAGAGCATAGTCATCAGTCTTGTGTCCTACAGCAGAGAAGCGGATGTTTTTTACCGTTTAGCTTTTAAGCGATCCGGGAGGACTCATGAATACACTTTATCCTGTATCTTCCTCCCTTGATCGTCTTTTACATATAACTTTTTGATAATAGTTACTTATCAGCCTCGACATTTACGCTGACGTTCAGCCTTTTTGCTTCCATCGCGAGCATTTTTTGTGCAACAGCCATATCGCCGCGTGGACGCGGTCTATCAGGTTCTGGATGAGAGTAACCATCAAAAAACGTTTATTAGCAGGAGAGAAATCAGTCATATCGATCCCGCTCTCCTGAAGCTGCTGATGGGCGGCTCTCTCTGTTTCCTCTACCATTTCAGCTGCTTTCTGATTCATATTGTCAATGTGCATAAAGACAATACGATTTATCATTTCTATCTGTTCTGGCGTGAAATTTTTTTCCATATTTACTCCTTATGAAGGTTAGAAACGCTAAATATCGGTCCTATTGCAACATATATAATAAATGAAGATACCACGACTTAAATAGTAAGACATTCTTAAGTTATCAATGACCAGAGCCGGCCGCAGGCATCTGGCCAGATGATGGCTTAGCGCATGCTCAGACCGCCATCTATCGAGATAGACTGGCCTGTGACGTAGGATGACGCATCGCTGGAGAGCCAAAGCACCACGTCCGCAATCTCTTCCGCCTTGCCATGACGCTGCATAGGTACACCCTGCACCATTGCCTCGAGCGCCTCTTTCTGCCCGGAGACGACCATGGCATCAACCATAGGGGTCCAGATCAGTCCCGGGCAGACGGCATTGACGCGAATGTTGCGCGCGGCATACTCAAGCGCAGCGCTTTTGGTCAGGCCAAGCACGCCATGCTTGGCGGCGTGGTAGTTTGCGCGTTCAGCCCCGCCCACAATCCCGCCGATAGAGGAGCAATTCACGATAACGCCGCTGCCCTGCTTACGCATCTGCTGCAATTCGTATTTCAGGCAGCCCCATACGCCGCGCAGGTTCACCGCCGTGACGCGGTCGAAATCCTCTGCGGTCGCATCGGCAATCTCAGCCAGCACATTCTGGACCCCGGCATTGTTGAAGGCGATATCGAGGCGGCCGAAGGTGGCGACGGTCTCCTCCACCATCGCCGCGACCTCATCCAAATCCGCCGCATTGCAGGTCACCGCCTTGGCGATGTAGCCCGAAGCCACCAGCGCCGCTGCGGCCTGCTTTACCGCTTCTGCGTTAATATCCGCCAGCATTACGGAGGCGCCAGCCGCAGCGTAGGCCCGCGCGGTGGCGAGACCGATACCCGAAGCAGCACCGGTCACTAAGGCAATTTTATTTTCGAGTGAATAAGTCATAAATAATTTTCCTGATTGAATACGAAACTGGCTGTTAAAGATTTTTACTGAAGAACGCAGCGAGTTTATCTACCGCCGGATTGACGTACTGCGGCTTGTCATAGAGATCAAAATGCGATGCACCAGGAATTACCATTAATTCTTTAGGCTGCTGCGCATTATCGTAGGCCTGCTGGCTAAATTTACGGGTCTCCGCTTTTTCTCCGGCAATTAATAATACCGGCCGGGGAGAAATATCTGCCATATGCTCCAGCGGATAATAAGCTATATGCAGTCCCGGGCTGGTCACAACATAACGATTTCGGGCATTCGGGTGCGCGCCGCGTGAGGTGAGGTAATATTCCGTCGCTTCCCGCACAAAATTCGGCGTACTGGCATTGACGCTGTCCCGCGCCGGGAGCAACTGCTCCACCTGTAGCGGGGCACCAGCGGCCTCTTTATTTAATTGCGCATCGATGCTTTGCAGTAATTTCAGCCTGTCGGCAGCAGAGACCGGCGAGCCTTCAATACCATTACGGGTCGCATCCCCGATGTCATAGGTCACCACCCCAGCGACCGCTTTAACACGAAGATCGGTTTGCGCTTCGTGGAGGGTATAACCGCCGCCCGCACAGATGCCCAGCGTCCCGATGCGGGCGGCATCAACCTGCGGCAGACTACTGAGATAGCCAATCGCGCTGCGAATGTCCTGCACCCGGTCGGCCGGGTTTTCCAGGTCACGCGGCAGACCTTCGCTTTCTCCATAGTGAGAGGCGTCATACGCCAGAGTAATAAATCCGCGCTTTGCCAGCTGCTGAGCGTAAAGACCGGCCGTCTGCTCTTTAACCCCGCCCCAGGGATGGGAGACAACAATCGCCGGGTATTTTTTTGCGCTATCGAAATGGGGTGGCAGATAGAGATTGGCTGCCATTTTAATTGTGCCGTTCTCAAATAATACTTTTTGCGAGTTCATAACATTCATACCTTCTGCCACGGTGGTTGGTTGGGTTTGTGCAGAGAGTGCAGTATTAGCAATAAGTAACGATGCCCATAACAGTGAAACCTTAGATAAAGACATGACGCCTCCTGGCCGATATTTATATCAGCATGCCTGAAGTGATTTAACGGTAATTGTTACGAATGCCCGGAGCAGGGAAAATAGTTACCCCCCCCGCCCTTCGCATTTATAATATTTGTTTTATTACGCCCGGTAGAGTTATTCCCGGCTATCCATATTGGCTTGTTGATAAATATACATAACGTATTAAGCCCCTACCAGTACTGCCGGTTTCTTGCATTCATAAACAGAATTCATTAATCTTTTTAAGCCTGTCTTATCCCTTTGTCGCTTCTGAGTGAGGAAGAAATGGCTCGTGAGGGTTTCAGTGATTTATTAGCGCTTATCGCAATTACGCAAACCGGGAGTTTTACCCGGGCCGCGGCACAGCTGGGCGTCACCCAACCCGCGCTGAGTGCCAGTATCCGCGGTCTGGAGGCGCGACTCGGCGTGCGCCTGCTGCTGCGCAGCACGCGAAGCGTCACCCTGACGATGGCCGGTCAACACCTGGTGGACAGGATCGTTCCCGAATTTGAATACATTGAAAAGGAACTTGAATCCTTAAACGACCTGCGGGACAAACCGACCGGCACCCTGCGCATCACCGCCATTGACTATGCCATCCGCCAGGTGTTGTGGCCTAAACTTTCTCCCTTTTTACAGCAGTATCCGGATATCACCGTTGAGCTCATCAGCGAATATGCCAGCGTCGATATTGCCGCCAGAGGCTATGACGCTGGAGTCAGATTCGGCACGGAGCTGGCGCAGGATATGATCTCCGTACGCATCAGCCCGGATGTGAAGAATACGGTGGTGGGATCGGCGGGCTATTTTACGCGCTTTCCCCTACCCGAGCGGCCTGAGGAACTCGCTCAACAGAGATGCATTCGGCTGCGCACCTCCACCTATGGCGGCCTCTATGACTGGGAGTTTACCGAGGGTGAGCACGAGTTCTCGGTCAGGATCGGCGGCCCCGTCATCTGTAATAACGCTTACGATATTCTCGAAGCCGCAAAAGCGGGATTGGGTCTGGCCTACCTGCCACAGGATATGGTTCAGCCCTGGCTGGATTCAGGCGAGCTGGTGTCGGTACTTGAAGCCTGGTGCCCGCTCTGGCCGGGCCTGCATCTCTACTACCCTAACCGGCGCCAGCATTCCCGGGCGATGACGCTGATGGTCGAGGCGCTACGTTTTCATGAACATCAGGCTTAACGGCGCTTTTAACGCATAAACGAGGCGGACTATGTCAGGCGAAATTTTCAGGGATATCGTGGCGTTTATCACTATCGCCCGTGAACGCAGTTTTACCCGGGCTGCCGCCGAGTTGGGTGTTTCCCAGTCGGCGCTGAGCCATACCATCCGCAACCTGGAGGCGCGACTGGGGCTGCGGCTGCTGATTCGCACCACGCGCAGCGTCTCTCCCACCGAGGCAGGGCTGCGCTTGCTTGAACGGGTGTCACCCCGATTCGATGTGATTGCTGATGAACTGGCCTCCCTGAGCGAACTGGGGAGTAAGATCGCCGGGACCGTGCGGATCACGGCGTCGGATTTCGCCTGGAACAGCTTCGTATGGCCGCGCCTTTCCCCTGCGTTGCTTCACTATCCTGACGTGAAGCTGGAGGTATCGAACGATCCAGCCCTGACGGATATCGTTGCCGACCGTTTTGACGCCGGTATCAGACCGGGTGACAGGATCGGCAAAAATATGGCGTCAGTGCGGATCTCACCCGACTGGCGAAACGTGATTGTCGCCACCCCGGATTATCTTTCCGCAAGAGATCGTCCGCTCACCCCCGAGGATTTGGCCCGGCACGCCTGCATCAACACCCGATACGCCATGAAGGAGGGGATCAGCCCCTGGGAACTGAAAAAGGGAGACAGCGTTCAGCCCTGCCGTGTTGATGGCCCTTTGGTCTTCAATTCGGTATATGCCGCGCTCGATGCTGCCAGGGCGGGATATGGCTTCGCTTTTGTGCCGGAAAACCTCGCCCGCCCCTGGCTGGATAATGGCACCCTTCAGGCAGTGCTTGAGGAGTGGTGTCCGCTGCGTCAGGGGTTCCACATTTTCTATTCCAGCGAGCGCCAGCTCCTGCCAGCACTCTCAATGATTATTGAGACGTTACGGTATGAGCCTGGGTTCATCTAAAATGATTCAGAGACGCTTGTAATCCTCACTTTATTGGCATCTCTACGATGAATGGGAGGCCCTGGCACAAGCGAAGCAGTAAGGATGAAAGAGTCAGAATGCTTTGCGCTGATTAATCATGCGATGCTGCCCTGGTCCCGTAAAATTGAGAACCCAGACTGGCGGGATCTGCTTGTGCGGTAAATTCTATCCGCATCCTGTATTAAGCGAGCCGCAGGCAATCCATGAAAATCCTGCCAGCAAACAGCCAGAATTACCGGCAGGTTTTTCGTTACTCGCTCTGTACGTCAGCGAGGATTTTCGCCATCCACACGCGGTCAATTGCCCCCGTATCATAATGGGCGAGGGTAAAGACCTGGGCCTGACTCATCATTAGCGCCAGTTCGGGGGTGATATTGAAACTTGCCGCAACTTCATGATGTTCAAGTCCAGGCCGACGCTTACGACGTTCAATACGAAAGCGCAGCTGGTTGTATTTTGCCCAGGTTATTAGCGTCAGACTGATAAGACAAGCCACCAGCAGGTAGACACTCAACGTACTGAGCGTGGTGTAGAACGGCCTGGTCCCCATAAAAGGATCATGTTCAATCGCGTTTATCAGACCACTGTAAATCAGCCAGCTAAACCCCAGCCAGGCAACGATCGTTAACAGCGAATCCAGCACGCGTGGAAACAGCCGTTGTTCAGTAAAAATTAAAGGTTGGATCATGGTTTTAATCTCCCAATACCGCGATCGGGACTCACCCAACGAGCTCTGCTGCGTTTGCGGCGCAGCATGACTTTCGGGAAAGCCACAAGCGTTGTGAACAAGCTCAACATCCAGTACACCACCGGAAACCAGATAACCCAGAACAGTGACGCCGCAATACCATTCTCGTAGCGTCTTTCAATAATCAGACTGACCGCGAACTGCAACAGACAGACCACGCCCAGCATCAGGCCAGTAAAAGCCGGTGGGAAAAGGTGCTGAACATGTAAAGAATCGGGCATCGGAACAAGCAGCCCGATGAGAAACAGCAGAATGGTGACGGCATAGGCAAAGGCCCATGCGGTTGACATACAAAACTCAAGAAACAGAGGCCACATGCGCCGGTACTCCCAGCCCCACAAGCGACGCATATTGACAATAAACACCTCCGCGCCCCCCTGCGCCCAGCGCAGACGCTGCTTCCAAAGCCCTTTCAGCGTCTCGGGCATCAAAATCCAACACAGCGCACGAGGTTCGAAGAAAATTGACCAGTGGCGCAGTTGTAACTTCCAGCTGATATCAATATCTTCCGTGATCATATCCGGACTCCAGTACCCCACCTCTGCCAGGGCGCGACGGCGATAAGCGGCAATGACACCGGATACGGTAAAGACCTGACCGTAGACGCGCTGGGTACGCTTGATGAGGCCGATGATAGATGAAAATTCCCCCACCTGGACTCGCCCAACCAGCGTTGAACGCGTACGGATACGCGGATTCCCGGTCACGGCCCCCACGCGAGGGTAATTGAGCAGCGGTGCGACCATATACGCCGCCGCATCCTTATCCAGCAGCGCATCACCATCAATACACACCAGAAAGTCGCTGCGTGCCGCCGCGGCACCCGCCTGCAGGGCTACCGCTTTGCCCTGATTTTCCGCCAGATGAATCACCCGCAGCCGCGCATATTCACTCGCTAACTTGTCCAGCACGGCCGCAGTGTTGTCTATAGAACCGTCATTGATAGCAATCACTTCTATATTTTCATAACGCTGCGCCAGCGCCGCTTCGATAGTCTCACGTGCATTCAGCCCTTCATTGAAGCACGGCACAAGAATGGAAATCAGCGGATTGCCTGCGAGTACAGGTGGCGGTGTGCCCGGCCCCCATGGCCAGTAGCGCTCGCGGTGAAACCAGAAGTAAAGCCCTCCGCTCATCCAGAGGGCCGACATAAACAGCGGCCAGAAAAAGACGAAATCAAGGATCACTTCACCGGTAAAAATCACCGCCACGCCGAGCGGAAAACTGAACATCAGGCAAAGGATCAGAAAGGCGATGAGGCGATCGGTCATTTTTGCGGATACCAGTAGGAGGAAAAAGCAGAACGGATCTCTGCCATCCGGGGTTGATCGTTAATGAAATCGTCCGGGTAGTAGCCATAGTTTCCGGCGCCGCTCAGCTTGAGCTGCCGCATCCACCCGTTAAGCATTTCACCGCTAATATCGTCCTGCCCTGCCCCCTTACGCCAGTCGCGTGCCTGAAGTTCGAAAACCGTTTTATCCAGCGCGCCAGGGACACGGGCTACCTGCCCGACGAGCCTGTCCAGCCAGGCATTGGCATCGTTGGCCGGGACATTTTCCATCAACGGCATCGCCATCGGGGCCGTCCAGTCGTAGGTGCTGAGAAAATCATTCAGATTCTGTGCAAACCAGGTTTCGCTCCCCGGATCCAGAACCGGCATGGCGTAAATGTTGCGGGCGGTTTTGACCTGTGGGCCGCGCACGGCACGCACGGTTTGCGTGAGCTGTCGGGTAAAATCAATCAGGGCGCGACTTTTAAACCGCGTCCAGCGCGCCAGCAGTTGCGGGTTGTCGCGGATCTGCGCGATGTTGTCCGGGAAGCCTGCCAGACGATAGGCTTTGAGCGCATCCGGGGAGGCATCCTCAAAATCGGTCAAAAAAGCGTCATCATGGAACAGGATGCCGCTGAAGTTGGCATGGCGCGCCAGGTCCTCGTAGATGTCGTTGATTCTCTGGCGGGCAACTGCACTCCAGGGTGATAAGCGCAGATAATGGCGGTTATCGGGCGCAATTCGTCCGTTGTCTGGCGACCACGCCGCCACGCGAGGTATCGAGGAGTCTAACCCAAACGCCAGTACTGGCATCCAGGCGTAAACCTTCACCCCGGCGCGGGTCTGTAACTGCCAGGAGACGAAGTTAAACAGATCCGCCCGCACAGGTAGCCAGCGATTGCGGAAATAGAGCGCATCGACGTTGCCGTCCCCTTTCGGATCGGCATAGGCCTGTAAAAAGACATGGGTTATCTTCATATCGAAAACACGCTGGATGAGCACGTCGATGTTTTTACGCTGTTGAGCCGGGTTTTTATCGTACACATAGTCGAGATCGATATGCATAACCCGCATGGTGTCAGGTTCCCTGACCTGAGCTATCTGGCTGGCGAAGCTGCGCAGCGAAGGGTTATTGGAAATCAGCACCCGGGGAATATCTTCCAGATTGGCGGCATTCGCCAGCCCCTGATTCAGGGTGAAAGCCATCTGGTAGCCCTGCTGATGCGCGAGCTTCAGTGTTGTTCCGCTCGCCGCTCCGTAGGGCCAGACCCAGGCTCGCGGTGCTTTCCCGGTGACCTCTTCGATTTTGCCCGTAATGCGCGACAGGTCGGCACGCATACGCTTTTCAAACTGCGCATCCGTTTCGTACTGCCCGGTGGTTTTATCGTAAAAACGGTTAGCGGCTGCGGGTTCCTTACTGCCTTGCGGATTGGCCTGATGGCCGTAATGGGATGCCCAGGTATGCGCCCCCACCTCCACTAACCCCGACTCGCTGGCCTCGCGTACCATCTTCCAGGTGGCAAATTTTTCCCGCGGCGTCTTGAGTCCGCCAAAATCCACCGGCGAATGTTCTGGTGCATCGACCCAACTGCCGACAGGTGCCCACAGGGCAGGCCATTTGAACAACCGAAGCAGCGGTAGAACGCGCGTCGAGAAGCTACTGTATCCATCATCAAAGGTCAGCATCACCGCCTTTTCAGGCAGGGTGATTTTCCCGGCATGGGCATCCAGCACCTGCTGCACGCTAATCGGGTTGTAGCCGTTATCATGCAACCAGGCAAACTGGTCGTTCAGGGCGCTGGTGCGCACGGACAGATAGCGCTGATCGGCGGCACCGTCCTCCACGTCATGCCAGCCCAGCACCAGAAAGCTGTTTGTGGGCCAGCGCTGATCCGCATACAGCGCCGGCCGCTCGGCGGGAGGAAGATAACGCGGTGTCGCGGCCAATGCGCACATGCTCATCATCATCCACCCGACTATTACCCTCGCGGCGAGAAGCCATCGTTTCATCATGAAGCGCCCTTAAAACCTGACATTCAGATCAAATGCGAGGGCAATGTTGCGCTCCCGCTTCCCGTCGTAAGGACGCTTATCCCAGGTCAGTTTCACCCCAGCATCCACTACGTTATTCCATTGAATACGTTGCCCGTAACCTAACTGATTGATGGCCCCAGCGCTGTGCCCTTTTTGCCAGTAACCGCCCGCCCCCGCCTCAAACTGCTGCTTCCAGACCGTGTCGTAATGGCGGTACAGCACCTGTTCGGCGCGCAGCCCTGCAACCGCCGAAAGATCACGTTTGGGGTTGTAATAAGGCACATTTTCTTGGCTGTTATGGCTGCCGCTGATGCCTGGAATAAAATCCAGAGTAAACAGTGGCCGCGTCCAGAGGCGCTCTTTACCGCTGATGCCGTATTCCAGTCGATCGTTGCCGTCGGTGAAATGGGCGCCGGAAAGCGAAAGTTGATATTCGCGTCGTTCGTTGTGATACCAGCGTAACCACAGATCGCCACCGTTGGCGTTTACCCCATTGCGCAGGGCACGCAGCGGCGTGTTACGGGATAACCGCTCCGCCGAGCCCCCGACCCGCCAGCTGTCGTTGAAATCGTACCAGCCAGAGAGGCGTCCGCCGATTTTTTGATCGCTGCCATCGTTACGCCCGGAAACCTCCATTTCGGCCCAGATATCCCTTGACGTCCATTCCACGCCCGCCAGCAGGTCCCGGCTTATTCCCTTCCCCTCCTCAAACTCGCCACGGGCAAAGTTGTAACCGGTAAACAGTCGCCAGTTTTGGTTAACAGGTGGGCTATAAAGCGCAGCGTTGAGGGTAAAATCATTTTTGCCACTGACCGGACTGTCGGACGAGATGCCCTGAGACCCGGCTATCCGCAGTTCAGCTTTGTTATGCACCGCCATCAGTCTTTCAAGCTGCAACGTGGCGGCATCATCCGGGCTACGGGCGACCACATCCTTCGTCAGTTCGTCAGCCTGCCGCCACTCCTGTAGCTCCATGGCCGTCCATGCCTGTTGCCTTTCCAGCGTCAGGTTGCTGGGTTCTATGACTTCGGCAAGCTTAAGTTCGCGCTCTGCGGCACGAGGTAATCCTCTCGCCAGCAGCACTGACGCATAGGCAATACGCAGGGCCTGGTTGCCCGATCCTGTACGCGCCAACCGCTCCGCATGCGTCTCGGCTGCAGGCAAGTTATTGGTAACCACCAGATATTCGGTTTTTAAGGTTTTGGCCAGCAGCCAGTTGTCATTGGGCTGCGGCGTGGGAGAACCATAGACCTGTTGAAGGTAAGGGCTCTCTTTACTGTAGGCATCCAGCTGCTGCTTCGCTTCGTCGAAATGGTTGTTATCAAGACGGGCGTACAGCAGTTCCTGTTGATCGTCCATGGTCAGCGGCTGTGATGCCAGGGTCGAGCCACGCGGAAAATAGATGCTTTCAAGCAGCGACTCGGCTTTGTCCGGTTGCTTCTGCGCAAGATAGGCAGATGCGACCCATCTTCTGGCGTAGTCAGGAACAGGCTTTCCGTTCGCCTCGAGCGATTCAAATTCGGCGATCGCTTTATCCATGTGTTTACGGATAACCAGCGCCCCCAGCCGGTCAATTCTGGCGCGCCGCACATCACCTTGCGCCTCGGGAAGTTGTTTCCACTCGGCAATCAGCTCGTCATAGCGAGCCAGTGCTTTATCGGCCACCAGAAATCGTTCTTCTTCATTACGGGTGGGCGTGAACGCAGCGCGGACGGTTTGCGCCGCCGCATCCAGTTCAAGTTGACGTGTAATGGCATCAGGCTGCGGGTAGCGCTCTGAAAGGGTCAGCGCGGGGCCGGCAATGCGGTTGGCCGACATGGCAGCCAACAGCGTGGGCACCACGTTTTTGTTGCGGTCTGAATCGGTATCAATTTGGCTGGCAGCCAGTACTGAATCCCAGTTTTTCCCCTGAGCATGATAAACATAAGCCAGCAGTGCCTCCCTCTCTGGCCCCGGCTCCTCGTCTGCCCAGCGCTGGGCTTCGGTGATGGCCTGCTCGTTGCGATGGGCATCGGCGAGCGTCATTATCCAGCCGGTGCGGACGTCGCTATTGCCGGGCTCAGCTTGCAGAACGGTTTCCCAGACGGCCAGCGAGGCATTCCACTGCTTTTGGTTACGCAGCGCGCGGGCGGCAGCAACTTGTCCTCTGGCAGGGATGGCCATGCGTTGGTGATAACGCTCCCATACCGCCAGCGTCTCAACGTCATTATTGGCCCATGAGGAAACCTGAAGCCAGTCAGCAATCTCTGCCGCCGTTAACTGTGTCTGTTGTTCCCGAACGGCAAGGTATTGCAATAAAGGCTGGCGGTCGCCATCCCGTGCCTGAATAATAAGTTCGTCGTAGGCAGACATTTGGGCGTATACCCATGTCGGAAATAACATGCTCACCATTAATAAGTATCTTCCTGAACGCAATGGTTTAATAACGCAAAAGGAGCAGGAAACTCTGAACATAGCTATCCCTTTATCTCGGTTTTAACGTGAGCTTTTCATTTATTGATGACTAAAAGATGACGAAAATCTAGTAGCTAAGCAAGCAACAAAAAAGTACAGATAAATTTAAAATGTCATGCTTTTTTCGTATTTATCATTACCCAATCCAGGACTACTTATTGCCAGGCAAAACCTGGACGCCAATCAAAAGTTAGCAGCCGCGCTTTCCTTTTACCAATTCAAGAAATAAAAAAACACGCCGGGGCGTGCTTTTCACGTTAATCTCATTCTTTCGTATCAGACTTTTTCTACATACTCAGTAAAATGGCTTGGTAAATGTCTGTTAAAAATTCTTATCCAGAGAAAGCGTGATATTCCTCTGTCGATAATCATAGAAATCGATATTGCTGTCGACCCGCTTGTAGGTGAAATTCAGTTTCGGCATCACCCCACAGAAATAAAGGTCACGATGCCAGAGCGAGAAGTTATAGATCTGTTCGTTGTCTTTCCGTCGCGTCGAGAAGATATCACTGTCGGCCTGATAATTGCGTCTGGCAATGGCCGTGGTGGCGGCAAAGGAGAGTTGCCAGGGCATATCAACCTGCACCCCGCTGCGCAAACCTACCCGATGGTTAGATTCACTGCGAGTGACGGTCTGCTGATCGAGCAGATCGAAGCCGGCAAATCCTGACACCCGGTTACTGAAGGCATGGGACAGGGTTGTGGAAGAGTAACGATTTTGCCCGCGCAAGAAACGATAATCTTCATCATCATAATCCAGTTTCTGATATTCCAGCGCCTGACTCACCTGCCAGGTGGGCGTAAGTAAATAACTGTATTCGGCGCGGACGCCAGGGCCAGAAGAGTATGCCTCGGTGCCATACCATCTTTTTTCATAAAACGGCAACAGGGCAAATTGTTGCCGGAAATTACGCCATTGATATCCAGCATAAGCTCGGGTGGTAATATCATCAAAATCATGATTATTCCAGTAACTCTTACCGTTTACCGTACCAAGAAATCGCAAGCCATGCTGATCGTAGAGTTGAACATCTTTTTGTAATGCGCCATTGAACCAGAAACCTTCTCCGCGCTGAGGGAAACTATCCTTATTACGAATAAACAGGCGATCGCCAACCCGAATGGTTTTACCCGATGAAGCATTATTGACATTGCTGTCATTCAGATAACTCACGCTGAATGAACCCGTTAATGCGCTGCCTTTCTGAATGCGCTCAAGATATTGTGCAATGACCTGCTGAATATTTTCAGGTGGATTGCTTTGTAATACACGACGAAATTGATAATCAGCCGCGTCAAACTGACGATTTTCAAACATGGCACGCGCTAAATCCAGACGCACCGCAGCAAAGTCAGGATGCCTGCTCAGAATAGCGCGATAGTGTTCAATCGCCTCTGCATAGTGCCCCTGGCTGCGGGCCAGACCGGCTTTTGCAAAATGAATCAGGGTAGAATCCGGATTAGGTGACGCCGCATAGACCGGTAAAATGGCACGAACCATCGGCCACTTTTCTTCACGAATGGCCTGATCGAGCAGCGCCATCGCCAGCTCTGGCTGTTCCGCCAGTTGAGCATTGGTGACATGCAGCGTCTTTTCGCCAGGCTCGGTGCGCTTATCCGGCGTGGTCAGTCGTTCAAAGTGGGGAGCAGCAGGAATCGAGTCGGTTTCCGGCGGCGCAGCAAACGCAACGCTGAGCGGGCACAGCAAACTCAGTGCGCCAGTACGCAAAATATTCATAGAAAGGCTTACCATCTGAAGGTCCGGTCAGCCAGGCTGACCGGAAAACGATTTATTGACGTGTCGCGCCAAAGGATGCGTTTTTAGTCGTGTCTGCAAACTGCGCCAGACCGCCTAACTCTTCAGCCGTGGGCCCATTGAAATGTCCGGTGAACGTTCCCGCCTGCCCGCCGGATTGCGCATTACCGGTGAAACCACCATTGGCAATGTTGCCCTGCATCGCAACTTCGCTACCAAAAGTATCATTTCCGGTAATGGTGCCGTTGATGGTTTTAGCAGCGAAATCAATGTTAAAGCGAGCATCACTCAGGATATCTTCACGCATACCGTGACCCACATAGGTCGCCGTTCCCTGGGTTGGCACGTTAGCCGCGAGCGTGGCGTCCCCGGTGTAGAAGACGTCATGCTGACCTTTTTCATACTGTGTCCAGGTACCGAACGTGGTGTAACTCATACGGCCACAGCACCATGACGTTGAGGAGACCGGGGAACGGTCGTCACGGGTGAGCCGCTGGGTTTGCACCAGGCCCGCAGAGATCCCAGTGCCGCGCATAACGTATTCACGGCCCTCCGGGGTGGTGTAGGTCCAACCAGAAAGGGTACCGCCGGTGGTCAGGCTGACCGGTGCCGTGGCAGGGGTTTCCGGTGTGGTACCCGTATTGCCGTTATCCGTTTGCACAGGCGCAGTGGTTACCGGCGGCGTGCTGTCGCTACCGCCACCGCCACCGCCACCTCCGCCACACGCAGTCAGCACAAAAGCAGTCAGTAATAATCCAGGTTTTAAGATCCCCATACGCTAAACGTCCTTGGTTGTGAATAAATTCGTAGAATTTGTAACATGATATTTACGAATAAATTTACGCCAAAAGATTCAGCATCTCTAATGAATAGTCCTTACTTCCGTTGATTCTAAGATTAATCTTAACAACCACTTATACAACGTTCCGCCTACGGATCGGTTAACCTGCGTTAATTTGACTTAAGTCGATTAATTGGCGCTTTTTGCACGCGTTTTCTATTATGTGACCTTATTCATCCTCTCTCTTGATCATGACAAATAATGTCACTTAAGGTCTGAGGGCAACACTGTAATTGGCGATGCGTTCAGCGGTGCTGGTATAACCCTAAGATTCAAGACTTCTGTACTTCGTATTGCATGTGGAAAGCCTAAAAAATCGCTATTACAGCCTGCATCAGAAAATTCATAACGATACTTCATGTGATATTCAGGCACCAAAAGGTCTGGATATACCGCTAAAGAGATAGTTAACGACTCAGGATAAAGCAGACGATACGCATCCGGACTAAATCTGAACTCAGTAATGGTCCGCTTTGTGCCAGGAGCGGACATCATTGAACCTTACCTGATGTGCGAGAAGCAAAGGGCTACCTTGTAATCAATTTCTACTGAACGGTATTAAAAATGAAAAGCACAATTCTTTTTATAAACTAAAGTCTATGTATATTATTAATAAATAAGATGATTGGGTAATTTATTCATCAGGGCTATAGCAGCCCTGATGATATCTTTGACCCTAATGCTTTCAACTCTACTAACTTAAATAAAAATTTAATTGACGAACGATAAATCATATACCATAAATTCACATAAACTACAGTGCTCACGTTTTATTTTTTTTGATCCCTGGCAAAACTCTTGGAACAATCGTAATTGGATTATCAGTTTGAGATATTTCGAAAGGGAACTCAGCACGTTCAAATAATGGTGATGAAATATCAACTTCACACTTAAGGTGTTGCTCGGTAGATTTATTAGTTAGTTTGAAAACTGTTGCATCAATCCCGATTGTAGATCTGGCTATTATATCAAGTTGTTGATCGCTACTGTTGAATGTCATGCCAAGCATCACTGGTGTCAAAATCGCACCGAGCTTCATACGAAGGAGATGATCTTCATCGACAAGTTGGTTCGGTGCTGCATAATGTAAGGCAGCATAAATATCATCATAACATGCTACAAGTTCTTGTGTTTCTCGAGTTTCAAATCTAGCTGCTTCTAGTGCTGCACGATCTGGCTTTCCTCTTCCAATCTCTTCTGTCACTCCATAATAATTCTCTATTGCCCCCCGACGTAAAAAAAAGCATCCAAGATTGTGTAACGATTTCAATAGCACATCGTATTTTTTGCTAAGACTTTCAGCTCTAGACGATGCTTCGGTACCAAAACTTTTCGGTTCAGTAAGAATACGTGCTAACGTCACGCGATGTTTGGCATCAGCCCCAGAATCTTTACTTGACCAATCAAGATAATTTTCAGCCGCTAAATCTACTTCCTCCTTAAAGTCAGTAATGAAGGTTGTAATTGCTACTCGCAAATCTCTGTCAAGATCAGCGAGATTGGTTCGCCCTACCTGGTCTGCAATCGCCCGAGCCTCTGGTAATTCACTGAAATAATTGACCAAATCATTTTCGTCAGCCAAGGCGTCGAGATCTGCAAGCAAACTAACTCGTTTGTTCATCAGGCGAAACAGTTTGGCAGCTTCGATAAATTCTCCCTTACCAGTAACTGGAAGTATTTGAGCATTACGTGCAAGGAGACGGAGACCGAACTTTCTTGCCAGTTGTGTTACGATTATTTCGTCACTAGGACCTTCGACCAATAATACATGCTCAGCGAACATAGCTGTTCTATGGGTAGCGCTAAGGCGTGCTATTAATGCAGCTAGTTTTTTACTCCTAAGAATATCTGCATTTTTTAAGATCTGCGCTGGAGTTTTCTGAGCCGAATTGAAAAAAATTATTTTTGATAATTCTTCAATTCGTCGTAGCGGTAACATTGAAGGTGAGTGTGTCGCTATGATAATCAATTTTTTCTTTGGATTATTAGGATCACCTGCTACCAATTCCATCTCTTCAAGCAGAAATGCTTGATGCTGAGGGTGTAATGAGATCTCTGGCTCATCGATAATCAATGCGCCTATCTCGTCGTTATGAATTGCAGATAGTAACGCGACAACCTGCAGTATTCCGCTTGCTTCGTGATTAGCTGCATAGCCATCGCCGCCAGTGAGGGGGGTTATTCTAATAGTCATTCCACTTTGAGACCACTTTAGTTCAACGCTTCGATCAAACAACTGTTGCAAGCGTGCTTCAATTTTAAGCTTGAGGTCAGGCCTTCGGTCTAAAACCATTAAGTCACCAGTAACACTTTCATAATTCCACCAGTGATCAAGGTAACCAATGTTTCCAATTGCTGCTTCGTTAGAATTTACACCATGAGGACTGTCTGAGTTAGACCTATAGGATTCAAATGGGCTACTACGACCTGCCGAAAGAAAATGTACCTTCCTATTTTGAGCAGTCATCATATTTCCACTCATTAATTTTAATTTTATTGCACGTAGTGCTCGGGTTTTACCACTACCATTTGGCCCAACCAGCGTTGTAATCCCTGGCCCAATATGTATTGTTGCTTTCGTAGATAGGTTATCGACCAATGAATATTCAATATTAATCGGCCACGTAAAGTCTTTAGCTGTAGCATCTAAATTCATATACATCCCTTACAATATTATTTTTGATAAACTCAACATCACAATATATTGATATGTTATTAGATTATGACAACAATAAGAAAGAAATTTTCAAAGTCTTAGGTCCGCTCTTCGCTCAAGGCGAAACCTCAGCGCCACCGTCCCCGTCCACCCTGTCCCATTAACAGACTTTATCGCTCCGGATCCACCCGACCATCCATCAGGATGTACTGCGCCGCTTTACGCGCGTATTGATCAATCAAAGGAACAAGCCGAGTGAAATGCTCGCTGGCACAATGCGCATCGAGTGCTGCGCGGTCGGGCCACTCTTCAATGAAAATAAAATGCCCGGGATCCTTTTCATCCCGGTACAAATCATAAGCAATACACAGGGGTTCTTTCTTCGTCGCCGCGATGAGTTCGCGGTACAAAGGGAGAACGACGTCGACGAACTCGGGTTTGATAAAATCTTCGGCGATAACTTTTAACATGGTTAATAAATTCAGAAATACTCTGTTTCGTGATTAGAAATCCAGAGGAAGAAAGAACCGCGGTAGTCGTCATCCGTGGAGGTTATCAGTGAGCATTTATCTGCATTGCCATCCGGGGTGTAAGCACAGCTCTGCTTCACCCGCACAGTGAGCCCCTCTCCTTTTGACACTATTTCGGAATCAAGAAATTGCGCGCTTCCGGATGGGTAGAAGATCCGCTTGTCCAGTCGCTCTTTGTAGTTTCTTACGCGTACAGGGAACTGGCTATGTTGATATTCATATCGCTCTACAACCTCTCCCGTACGTTTATCAACCATCGTTTCAAGCAACCCGCGCACGTTATAGCTGAGCAAAAATTTGCCCTTTTCATTCTCAAGCTCGGTGATTTCGCAGCGTTGATTAATTGTCCCAGTAATACGCTCGCCTTTAGATGAGCTCAGTACGCCATCCTTGTTTACCAGATGGAATTCCCGGGGCGTGGCCCTGTCGATCATATTGATATGGGTAAAGCACCCGCTGGGATCGTATCTCACTTCTGTCATCACCTGCAGTTTACCCTCAACATCCCGGACCCACTGCAGGCTATGTTTTACGTTGCCGGTTGTCGCATCATGTTGGAACAGAAGTGCAGCATTTAAGACCGCAGGTTTGAATTGCGTATAGGCAGCGGCATTAGATGTCGTTGCCAAAAAACACAGACTGAAAAGCACCCTTGCTTTCATTAGCCATTCCTTTATTAATCCGATCGCACGCTAAGGTGACAGAAGACTCAATTTTTCAAATTCTTTGCGAATAGCCGCGAATAATCAAGATCTTCACTCACTGTAAGCTATAGACACCCGCGTTCCAGTAACCCTTACCCTGCCGACGACGCTCTTTCCAGCCCAACGATATGAGTACCCTCGCAATCAGCCGATTCATCACCCCATGCCCCATAAGCAGCACAGGGCCGTTTGATGCTTTTGAACATGTTATGAGGATATCCGCAGCCTGAAAGGCGCGTTGTTTAGCTGTCACCATGGGCTCAACATAAGGGGAGAGGCCACACAGCCACAGGACGCGAAAAATAGCTGCCCAGAAGGTGGGTGCTAACCTTAAACCGGGTATGTGGAATATGGGCAGGTCAGCTTCTTTGAACACATCATCAATGAGAGTCGGTGTACGCCCTAATGCCTTCAGGGAAGAAAGCGCTCTGGGAAGAGGACTGCTCAGGATCTGCAGTGCGCTGGATGCTAATGCCTGACTGGATTGCGGGGGCAAATCACTACCCGTATCAGAAAGGTTATAGTGTGAAATCCAATCTGCCATCTCCAGGCTCGTTACTCTTGAAGAGCCTGAAAAAGCAGGCTTTCCATGACGCATCAAAATAATTTCCATACAGTGCTTCTTGTTGTGGTCCTTTTGTCGTAAACAGACTAACGCGATAAAGGCAGAAGGAACTACTACCCTATTTAGGGTTGACCTGTTGTTAACCACCCCATAAAAAGGACGCCTGCACCATGCTAAAAATCCTCGGAAAAACCACCTCCATCAACGTACGCAAAGTGCTCTGGACCTGTGAAGAAGCCGGTCTGGACTATCTGCAGGAAGATTACGGCAGCGGCTTTGCCTCGACTGAAACCGACGCCTTCCGCGCGCTGAACCCGAACGCCATGGTGCCGGTGCTGCTCGACGGCGACTTTGTACTGTGGGAATCCAACGCCATCTGCCGCTATCTGGTGCGTAAAACCGGGCGCGATGACCTGCTCCCCGTGGAGCCGCAGGCCTGCGCCAACGTCGAGCGCTGGATGGACTGGCAGGCGACCGAATTCAACAACGCGTGGCGCTATGTCTTCCCGGCGCTGGGGCGTGAAAACCCGGAGTTTAACGATCCCGCGCGGATTGCGGCGGGAATTAAGGAGTGGAACCACCACATCATGATCCTTGAGCAGCAACTGCAACGCACCGGGGCATGGGTGGCGGGCGAGGCTTTTACATTGGCCGACGTGGTGCTGGGGCTGTCCGTGAACCGCTGGAAGATGACCCCTTTTGAGAAGCCGCAGGTGCCGGCCATCGAGGCATGGTTTGAACGCTTAAATCAGCGCGAGGCTTTTTTACGCCATGGGAATAATGGAATGCTGTGAGTATTACGCGCCCAAATTAAATAAACGCTCTATTATCAAGGTTATTTTAATTACTTACTAAATCCACACACGCCTCCGGTGACTTAATAATTAAGCGCTATCCTGGACAACCCGTGAATTGACTTTGCTAGCCTGATTATTCAGGCAAAGCTCAAACCGGAGGTATTCTTTGCTGATTAAACTCAAGAAAGAACGAACGCATCAGGAGGATCGCCGGCTCGCCCTCTGGCTGGCCACCTCGGCAGGACTGCTGAATGCCATTGCGCTGGGAGCATTCGGCTTTTTTCCTTCCCATATGACCGGCAACACCTCACAGTTTTCCAGCGAAGTCTCTTCGACGGATCTGAACGATATTATTTTCTTCGCCACCCTTATTTTGTCGTTTGTGATGGGAGCGATTATTGCCCGGGTTATCGTGTTGTGGGGGATCGTTAAGAACGTGCGCCTCATTTTTTGTCAGGTTTTGTTTATTGAAGGCGTATTACTGGCTGCCGTGTCCCTGTATGAAATGTATTTTCATACGCTAACGACGAATCGGGAAATTATCGTTTTTCTCTGCGGACTGATGGGGATCCATAATTCAACCTCCACACAACTTTCCGGCGGACGGGTAAGATCCACGCACATTACCGGTACCTTAACCGATGCAGGCATTGCGCTGGCTTCCGTTGTGGTGGCGATGCTACGCCGGGATTTCTCCAAAGATACGGCAGCCCAAAGAAGCCAGCTTAAAACCCATCTCACTACCCTTTTCTCGTTTATCACGGGAGGAATTGCGGGGCTGATACTGTTCAGATGGTTTGGCTTTAATGCAATGCTGGCGCTGGGACTGATGCTGACTTTCGTAGCCGCTTTCTCCATCATCAGCATCTCGCTGCGGGTGCGAAAAGCCCGTGCTGCGCGGAGCAAATAACAAGTTCACTCTTTCATTAAGTGACGGTGTCACTTAATGAAATTATCTTTAAGACTATTCTGCCTGACCCGAACCAGGCCTTATCCCATAAGGCTTAACCCATGATTTCCCCTGTTTTCATCGGGTTACTGATTTCACCGCTTCGCTGGAACCCTTCCCAATCGCTTGCTATAGCTCAACTACCCCTGCCGAATCATGGCATAACAACAGGCAACCGGTGGTTGCTATAACGCATGCGCACAGGGAGATACATCGCAATGCATCCATTATTCAAACGTTCGCTGCTTTTTGTCGGCGCGATTATCGTGGTCGTCGCCCTCCTCGTCTGGGGAATTGGGCTGGAGACGATCAAAGCGCGCCAGGTTGACCTGGTCTATCTCGGGCAACAGCATCTGATTTTAGTCTTCTCCTCCATGTTCTTCGCCCTGCTGGTCGGTATCCCCAGCGGTATTTTGCTGAGCCGTCCGGCCGCACGAGGTATCGCCGAATACGTGATGCAGATTTTTAACGTCGGTAACACCCTGCCGCCGCTGGCCGTTCTGGCTCTGGCGATGGTGGTGATTGGTATTGGTGATACCCCTGCGATTATTGCCCTGTTCCTGGCCTCGCTGCTGCCCATCGTGCGTAACACCTACGCCGGGCTGTGCTCGGTGCCGGGCTCGCTGCTGGAAGCGGCGAACGGTATCGGGATGACCAAATGGCAGCGTCTGTGGCAGGTGGAGATCCCCAACGCCTGGCCGGTAATGCTCTCCGGGATCCGCATCGCCACCGCCATTAACGTCGGTACCGCGCCGCTGGCCTTCCTGATTGGCGCCAGCAGCTACGGCGAGCTGATTTTCCCGGGTATTTACCTGAACGACTTCCCGACGTTAATTCTGGGCGCGGCGGCTACCGCCCTGTTCGCCCTGATTCTGGATACGCTGCTGGCGGCGCTGGGTCGTCTGATGAGCCCGCACCTCGCGCGATAATTATAACAAGGAGCTTCTATGAGACTGTTTACCGGCCTGACGGCGCTTTACGCCGCCGCGCTCTTCTCCAGTCAGGCGTTCGCCGCACCGCTGATTCTGGCGACCAAGAGCTTTACCGAGCAGCACATTCTCTCGGCCATGACCGTGCAGTACCTGCAAAAGAAAGGGTTCGAGGTGCAGCCGCAGACCAACATTGCCACGGTGATTTCGCGTAACGCGATGATCAACAAGCAGATCGACATGACCTGGGAGTACACCGGGACTTCGCTGATCATCTTTAACCACATCAACAAACGCATGACGCCGCAGGAGTCTTACGAGACGGTGAAACGCCTGGATGCGAAGCACGGCCTGGTATGGCTTAAACCCGCGGACATGAACAACACCTACGCCTTTGCGATGCAGCGCAAGCGCGCCGAAGCCGAAAACATCAACACCATGTCGGAACTGGTGGCAAAGGTTGAGCAGGTGCGTAAAACCGACCCGGATAACAACTGGATGCTGGGCCTGGATCTGGAATTTTCCGGGCGCAGCGACGGCATGAAGCCGTTGCAGGCCGCCTACAACCTGGAGCTGGATCGTCCGCAAATCCGTCAGATGGATCCCGGCCTGGTCTATAACGCGGTGCGCGACGGCTTCGTCGACGCCGGGCTGATCTACACCACCGATGGCCGCGTGAAGGGCTTCGACCTGAAGGTGCTGGAGGATGACAAAGGCTTCTTCCCGAGCTATGCCGTCACCCCGGTGGTGCGTAAGGACACGCTGGAGGCCAATCCGGGTCTGGAGGAGGCGCTGAACACCCTCTCCGCCCAGCTCAACAACAACGTTATCACCGAGCTGAACAAGAAGGTGGATATCGATCATCAGTCACCGCAGCAGGTCGCCCGTGATTTCCTGCGTAGCAAGCAGCTGCTGTAAGGAGGCGCTATGGATACGGTTCACTACATTATTGATAACTGGGGCTATCTGTTAACCCTGACGCTGCAACATCTGTGGCTGGTGGCGCTGGCCGTGGGCCTGGCCATTATTATCGGCGTGCCGCTGGGCATTCTGATCGTGCGCCACAAATGGCTGGCAACGCCGGTGCTGGGGATTGCCACCATCGTGCTGACTATCCCGTCCATCGCCCTGTTCGGCCTGATGATCCCGCTCTTTTCCATGATCGGTCAGGGTATTGGTGCCCTGCCCGCCATTACGGCGGTGTTCCTCTATTCGTTGCTGCCGATTGTGCGTAACACCCACACCGCCCTCGACAGCCTGCCACCCGGCCTGCGTGAAGCCGGTCGCGGCATCGGCATGACCTTCTGGCAGCGTCTGCGCTGGGTAGAAATTCCAATGGCGCTGCCGGTGATTTTTGGCGGCATCCGCACCGCCGTGGTGATGAATATTGGCGTGATGGCGATCGCTGCCGTCATCGGCGCGGGTGGGCTGGGCCTGCTGCTGCTTAACGGCATTGGCGGAAGCGATATTCGTATGCTGATTGCCGGTGCACTGATGATTTGTCTTTTAGCGATTGTGCTCGACTGGTTACTGCACCGTCTGCAGATCGTTCTGACTCCAAAGGGGATTCGATAATGATAAAACTGGAAAACCTCACCAAACAATTTTCACAGAAGCAGGGCCAGACCTTCAAGGCCGTGGACAACGTCAACCTGAACGTGCCCGAAGGGGAAATGTGCGTGTTGCTGGGCCCGTCCGGCTGCGGCAAGACTACTACCCTGAAGATGATCAACCGTCTGATTACCCCGAGCAGCGGCAAAATTCTGATCAACGGCCAGGACACCACCGACATGGATACCGTCACCCTGCGCCGCAACATTGGCTACGTGATCCAGCAGATTGGTCTGTTCCCGAACATGACCATCGAAGAGAACATCACCGTGGTGCCGCGGATGCTGGGCTGGGACAAGGCTCGCTGTAAAACCCGCGCCGAAGAGCTGATGGATATGGTAGCGATGGATCCACATAAGTTCCTCAACCGCTATCCGCGCGAGATGTCCGGCGGCCAGCAGCAGCGTATCGGCGTTATTCGTGCCCTGGCGGCGGATCCTCCGGTGCTGCTGATGGATGAGCCGTTCGGTGCGGTGGACCCGATCAACCGCGAGGTGATCCAGAACCAGTTCCTCGAGATGCAGCGTAAGCTGAAAAAGACCGTGATGCTGGTCAGCCACGACATCGACGAGGCGCTGAAGCTGGGTGATCGCATCGCCGTCTTCCGTCAGGGGAAAATTGTTCAATGCGCCAGCCCGGATGAACTGCTGGCGAAACCGGCGAATGAGTTTGTTGGCTCGTTCGTCGGCCAGGATCGTACCCTTAAGCGCCTGCTGCTGGTGTCGGCGGGGGATGTAACTGACCAACAGCCGACCATCACGGTTCGCCCGTCCACACCGCTGCCGGAGGCCTTCGCGACTATGGATGACAACGACATTCGTGCCGTTACCGTGGTTGATGAGAACGGTAAACCGCTGGGCTTTGTGAAGCGCCGGGAAGCGCGTCATGCTACCGGCACCTGTGCCGATCTGATCCACCCGTTCCGCATGACCGGCAAGGCGGAAGACAATCTGCGCGTGGTGCTTTCCCGTCTGTACGAGAGCAACACCAGCTGGATGCCGATTGTCGATGAGGACGGGCGCTACAACGGCGAGATTTCCCAGGACTATATTGCGGAGTATCTCAGCTCTGGCCGCACGCGTCGGGCGCTGAATATTTATAGCGAAAGTTAATACTGTAAGCCGGGCCCAGCCCGGCTCTTTACGTTGCTAAGCCCCGCTTTTCCCCTCACAATATTGTATCTTCCCTGTTTACGCGTAACCCATGCATCGTCTTCATGCTTACCCTGACATTAGCGCGATGTTTCGCAGGCTGCTGATTGCCACCGTCACCGGCGTGCTGGCGGCGCTGGCTGTGGCGGTGTTTCGTCACGCCATGACTCTGCTGGAGTGGCTGTTTCTCAGTAACGAAAGCGGCAGTCTGGTAAATGCGGCCAGTATGCTTTCGCCCTGGCGACGCGCGCTGACGCCCGCGCTGGGCGGGCTGGCGGCCGGATTGTTGCTGTGGGGCTGGCAGCGGATGACGGCGCAGCGCCCGCATGCTCCCACCGACTATATGGAAGCTCTGGAAACGGGCGACGGGCAGTTTGACTACGGCGCCAGCCTGGTGAAATCCCTGGCATCGTTACTGGTGGTCGCCAGCGGCAGCGCCATAGGCCGTGAAGGGGCGATGATCCTGCTGGCTGCCCTCGCCGCCTCCTTTTTTGCCCAGCGCTTTACGCCAAAATCAGAATGGAAACTGTGGATCGCCTGCGGGGCTGCCGCCGGTATGGCCAGCGCCTACCACGCGCCGTTAGCCGGTAGCCTGTTTATCGCCGAGATCCTATTCGGCACCCTGATGCTGGCCTCCCTCGGCCCGGTGGTGATTGCTGCGGTAGTGGCGCTGCTCACCACCCGCCTGCTCAGCCCTGGGGCCAGCACCCTGTATGACGTGCATCTCAGCGCAACCCTGACCGGGTTCGATTACGCCCTGATGGTCGGCATGGGCCTGCTGGCGGGCATCTGCGGCCCTGCGCTGATGTGGCTGATGGACTTCAGCCACTCCCTGTTTCTGCGCCTCCGGCTCTCACCGCCGTGGCAGCTGGCGCTGGGCGGACTGATCGTCGGGCTGCTCTCACTGCTGACGCCCAAAGTCTGGGGCAACGGCTACAGCGTGGTGCAAGCATTCCTGATCGCGCCGCCGCTGCTGTCGGTGATTGCCGGAGTATTCATTTGTAAATTACTGGCCGTGCTTGCCAGCAGTGGTTCGGGGGCACCGGGCGGGGTATTTACGCCAACGCTGTTTGTCGGCATGGCGACCGGGATGCTGTTTGCACAGCTCTTTATGCTGTGGTTGCCCGGGTCTGAAACCGCGATTTTGCTGGGGCTGGCGGGGATGGCGACATTGCTTGCCGCCACGACGCACGCGCCGATCATGTCGGCGCTGATGGTCTGTGAAATGACCGGGCAGTATCTGCTGCTGCCCGGCTTGCTGATTGCCTGCGTGGTGGCGTCGGTCCTGTCGCGGACGTTACGCCACGACTCGATCTACGGACAGCACACGGCCGAGAGTCGAGAGGTCGATGTAGTGCGTTAGGTCACGCTGCTCAGCGCGGGGCAGATAGGGCAGCTCGCCCACCAGCGGACCAGGCAGTTTTTTACTCAGCACCTCTATAATTTCAGCATAGTGGGCCAGGCCTGGATTGATGCGGTTTGCTACCCAGCCCACCAGCGGCAGGCCGTCATTGGCGATGGCCTGCGCCGTCAGCAGGGCGTGGTTAATACAGCCTTCCTGAATGCCCACCACCATCAGCACCGGGAGTTGCTCCTGCACCACCCACTCTGACAATGGACGCAGATCGTTCATCAGGCTGCGCCAGCCGCCGGTCCCTTCCACCACCACGTGATCGACCTGCTCGCTCAGGCTGGCGAGCCCGTTCGACAACAGGGTGTAATTGACCAGCCCGCTGTGCGCCACGCTGCTCTCATCTTCGCTGAGGGCAATGGGGTTTATGGCGTGGTAAGGCAGTTCAAGCGAGGAGACGCTTTGTAACACCAGCGCATCTTTATTGCGCAGTCCCTCTGGCGTCTCTTTACTCCCTTTTGCTACCGGTTTGTACCCTGCAACGCTCTTACCGCTGGCCATCAGGGCTTGCAGCAAGGCGCGGGACACCACCGTCTTCCCGACAGAAGTATCAGTACCCGTTACAAAGAAACGCTTAAGCATCACTCACTCCACCGTTATGCTCTGGAAATATAAATCAAGGAAATAATTCAGTGGGGGAAGTCTAAGGCATGCGCTATCCGCTCAGTTTGAGATAGCGCAATTTTTGGTAAGACAATAAGAATCTGTTAACCCTGTAACAGACGGATCAGCAGGGAGCCGTTATACATCGCGTCTTTCACCAGCGCCGCACCGGCCATCGTCCCCTGATTGGTGAACTGAGTACTCTCGACCACGATATGTTTACTATAGGCAGGCAGGGACTGTTGGCGGATGGAGTCGGCAATTGCCGGGAAGAGAACGCCTGCCGCCTGGCTCAGAGGCGAGCCTATCAGGATCTTTTGCGGGTTAAAGAGGTTAACCATGATGGCAATGATGCGCCCGACGTTGATGCCGACGCCGGTAATGATATCTTTTGCCAGCAGATCGCCCTGCTGAGCGGCCGCGCACAGCGACTCCACCGTCAGGGGCTGACCATGGAGCGTTGAGCTCATCGACTGACCGAGCCGGAGCTGGGCCAGTTCCAGCACGCTGTCTACGCTGGCAATGGTCTCCAGACAGCCATGGTTACCGCAGTAACAGCGCTTGCCGTAGGGATCGACCTGAGTGTGACCAATCTCCACCAGACTACTGCTCCCGGCGTGCAACAGGCGGCCATCGGTGATCACCCCGGCCCCCACGTTGTGGTCGATGACCACCTGAATCACGTCCCGCGCCCCGCGTGAGGCCCCGAACAGCGCCTCTGCCATGGTCCAGGCGCTGATATCATGCTGGATATAAACCGGCACGCCGGTGTGGTTTTTCAGCACTTCGCCGAGCGGCATCTCTTTGACGTCGTCGTAGAACGGCATCCGGTGGACAATGCCGTTTTCGGTATCAATGATGCCGGGCATGGTGATAGCGATGGCAGTCAGACGTTCCAGCTTCTGCTGGTGATGAATGAAGAATTGATCGATCAGCGCGGTGATGCGCACCTCAAGCGGCAGCTCGGCCTTAAGCTCCAGCGGGAGTTGCTCTTCCACTACCAGCTTGCTGCTGAGATCGCGCAGCGCCAGGTAGATTTCGCCCCGGCTGATGCGCAACGAGAGGTAGTGCCAGGCTTCGGTTTCCACCACCAGCCCCACAGCCGGACGACCCCGGCTGCCCGGCTCCTGAATTTCCGTCTCCTGCACCAGATGCGCTTCGAGCATTTCTCGTACGATCTTGGTAATACTGGCAGGTGCCAGTTGCGCAAGGCGGGAAAGATCGATGCGCGAGACCGGCCCAAGCTGATCAATCAGGCGATATACCGCACCCGCATTGGTCTGCTTAATCTGATCGATATGCCCAGGCTGACTATCAGCAACCACCACGTACTCCCTTATTTTCGAGCTTCGAAATAAACTGTGGGCTATGGTGAAGCACTTCTACAGTAATCGTCAAATTTTTACTTAGCCTTGTGATTTACAGCACATTTTTACCCGGTTTTTTTGCGGCTTAGCCGCCTGATGCAGCGTTAAGCAACAGACTTTTGAAACGTTGTGCCGCAGCGCTGAGCTCATGGTGCTTCGACCACACCAGCCACATCTCTGATACCGCGTCCGGTTCGGCTATCGCCACCCAGCGCATTTCGTTCAGCTGCAGGCGTTTAAACGAGGCCGGCAGGATCGACACCCCCAGCCCCGCCGCCACCAGGCCGATAATGGTCATCGCCTCGCCCACCTCCTGGGTGATGACCGGATTGATCCCGTGGCGGCGCAGCAGCCCCAGGATGTCGTCATACAGGCCGGTGCCGACATGGGGATCGAAAAAGACAAAGGGCTCCGGGGCCAGCTCCGCAATCGAAATCACAGGCTTTGTCGCCAGGGGATGATCCCGGTGGATCATCGCCAGTAGCGGCTCGCGTAGTATCCGCTGCCACGCCAGGGTATCCGGTAGCTGAGTATTACGCATCAGGCCGAGGTCGAGTGAGCCTTCGCTGAGGGGGACGATCTGCTCCCGGGTGTTGATCTCCCGGGTCTGGATATGCACATCCGGCGAGAGGCGGCGAAACGTCGACAGGGTTTGCGAGATGGCGCGGATAAAGGGCGCGGAGGAGGTAAACCCGAGGCGCAGCTCCCCGGTTTCGCCATGATGCAGGCGTTCTGCCCGGGCGGCTGCCTCGTCCACCTGGCTCAGGATCTGGCGGCTGTCGGCCAGAAACTGGCGTCCGGCCGCCGTCAGCCCTACGCTACGGTTGGTGCGCGCCAGCAGACGTGCGCCCACCTGCTGCTCCAGGGCCTGAATTTGCTGGCTCAGCGGCGGTTGGGAGATATTCAGCCGCGCCGCCGCGCGACCAAAATGCAACTCCTCAGCGACGGCCACAAAGTAGCGCAGGTGACGCAGTTCGATATTCATATTTTTAACGTATCATTTGAGATTATTAATATATTAGACAGAATATTTACATTTTCCTACCCTGATCCCTGTGGTCATACCCGTCACCAGTAATCACGGGGATGTTGAAGCAAGGAACTTACGTGAGTCGTACAACAACGGCTGATATCGCCCCGACAGATGATATCGATCTCTTACCGGCCAAAGCGCGGCCTGTTCAGTTAATCAAACGCGGCACCCCGCAGTTTATGCGCGTCACCCTGGCGCTTTTCTCCGCCGGCCTGGCGACTTTCGCCCTGCTCTACTGCGTGCAGCCGATCCTGCCGGTGTTGTCCCAGGAGTTTGGCGTGACGCCTGCCAGCAGCAGTATCTCGCTCTCCATTTCCACCGGGATGCTGGCGGTCGGCTTACTCTTTACCGGCCCGCTGTCGGACGCCATCGGGCGTAAACCGGTGATGGTCACCGCCCTGCTGCTGGCCTCGGTCTGTACCTTGCTGTCGACGATGATGACCAGCTGGCACGGCATATTGATCATGCGCGCGCTGATCGGCCTCTCCCTTAGCGGCGTGGCGGCAGTGGGCATGACCTACCTCAGCGAGGAGATCCACCCGAGTTTTGTTGCCTTCTCGATGGGGCTCTATATCAGCGGTAACTCCATTGGCGGGATGAGCGGACGACTGCTGAGCGGGGTTTTTACCGACTTCTTCAGCTGGCGGATAGCGCTGGCGGCGATCGGCTGTTTTGCGCTGGCATCGGCGCTGATGTTCTGGAAAATCCTGCCGGAATCGCGCCACTTTCGCCCTACCGCGCTGCGGCCAAAAACGCTGCTGATTAACTTCCGTCTGCACTGGCGCGACCAGGGCCTGCCCCTGCTGTTTCTGACCGGGTTCCTGCTGATGGGCTCGTTTGTCACTTTGTTTAACTACATTGGCTACCGGCTGATGCTCGCCCCCTGGCACCTGAATCAGGCCCTGGTCGGCCTGCTGTCGGTTGCCTACCTGACCGGCACCTGGAGCTCACCAAAAGCCGGGGCGATGACCACCCGCTTCGGGCGCGGCCCGGTAATGCTGGCCTCAACGGGCATTATGCTGGCCGGAGTCGTGTTGACCCTGCTCGGCAACCTGTGGGTGATTTTCGCCGGAATGCTGCTGTTCTCTGCAGGCTTTTTCGCCGCCCACTCGGTCGCCAGCAGCTGGATCGGCCCGCGCGCCCGTCGCGCCAAAGGTCAGGCGTCATCGCTGTATCTGTTCAGCTATTATCTGGGCTCCAGCATCGCCGGGACGCTCGGCGGCGTGTTCTGGCATCAATACGGCTGGAACGGCGTGGGCGGGTTTATTGCGTTGATGCTGTGTGGGGCGTTGGTGGTGGGCAGGAGCCTTCACTGCCGTTTGAAATGAGATCGTACTTTAATAATTTTCATGACAAATATAATAAGTTGAGCTTAATTCTTACTTAATTAAAATCAATATGTTGCTTTATAGCCATCCGTTTGCCGCTCTTATACAGTCCTTTAAAGCTCCACTTTATTTGACATTAAATGAGGGATTATAAGATGGCGACTCCAGGCAATATGTGGTTATACGATGATGGTGGTGCCCTTTTTAAGGGTGGCTGCGATATCCGCAACAGAGAATTTAGTATTGCGTTTAAAGGCTTGCATCATTATATCTCCAGGCTTAGAGACAACCTTACCGGGAAACCTACGGGTAAACGCATTCACTCACCTTTGATAATTGTAAGTAACGGGGTGTGGAATGGACACGACTGAAGAAACAAACGGGACCTACTACTATCACGGACACGCCAATGTTACGCCTGGCGAACTGTTTGACCTGATTTTTATTGAACAACTTGCAGACGGATTGGAAATGACTACTGAAGCCGTCAGTATGATTCTGATTGGTCAACCCTACATCCCTGTTTCAGGGAAACTGTCAAGGGAAACCAACACGCCTGGTACAAGTGTAGCCTCCATCGTATCAAGAAAACTATTGGGTGATGCGCGCTTCCCGTTCGGACTCCGACCGAGCGCTCCAATGGGGAAACTGTCAAAGCTCAAAATGGTTCCAACAACTAAAATTGCAACATTCATAGGTCGCTGGATCCCTTTTGTAGGCTACGCTGAGTTGATAATTACTGTTCAGCTTGTCTCTAAACGCACCCGTGATAAATACAACCTCATAGCAAGACCCTCCGACCGTATACAGTGGACTTACTTCTGATGGATAGAGACTATGAAACAGAGGTTATCGGGTACATCATGGATCGCTACCCGATGCGAAAACACTGGTTCAAACCTGGTCTCAAACAGGTCACGAAAGAATGGACTTTACTCGATGATTTTAAGTTCGTACCGGAAGATGCCCATGAATTTTTGTCAGATTTGTTCGAGCATTTCAATATCGAACATTCAAATTTTGATGGTAGAAACTATTTCGAGTATGAGTACCCCTTCTGGCAAAAGAGGCCTTCGCCAGAGCCTGAGGTAAAGCCATTGACCGTCTCAATGATTATCGAGTCGGCAAAGGCAGGCAGATGGTTATATGACTAACAAGCTAAGGGGCCATCCAGCCCCTTTTTCATACCCGTTCTCTTCAGGTGCCTTCCCCCCTTCTTCGCCTTGCATAAGATGAATCCATGAAAAGTGCATGAATCGCGTATGAATCACGGTAAACTCCCCTGAACACCTCCCTCTGAACGAGAACAACAACTATGCCGAAAAACGTTTCTTATCAGCAACTCACCCGCACCTTCCAGCGCCTGTCCCGCTTCTCCCATCTCTCCTCTATCGCCAGCTGGGACATGTTTACCATGATGCCCGCAGGCGGCAGCGCCGCACGCGGCGAAGCGCTGGCGGAGCTGAGCGTCCTGCAGCATCAAATCCTGACCGATGTAAAGGTGGCCGAGTGGCTGCGTAACGCGGAAAGCGAAGATCTGAACGACGTCGAACAGGCCAACCTGCGGGAGATGACCCGTCACTATCAGCAGGCCGCGCTGCTGCCGGAGTCGCTGGTTGAAGCCAAATCGCTGGCGGGCAGTAAATGCGAACACGCCTGGCGTACCCAGCGTCCGGCGAATGACTGGCAGGGCTTTGCCGCCAACCTGAAAGAGGTGGTGAAGCTGAGTCGGGAAGAGGCCCGCCTGCGCGCCGACGCCAAAGGCTGCTCCCCTTACGATGCGCTGCTGGATATTTTCGAACCGGACATGACCAGTGCCCGGCTGGACAGCCTGTTTGGCGATCTCAAATCCTGGCTGCCGGACCTGCTGAACCAGGTTGTCGAGAAGCAGGCGCAACAGTCTTTTGTGCCACCGCAGGGTCCATTCCCGACGGCGAGCCAGCGTGAACTGGGGCTGGAAGCCATGAAGTCCCTCGGCTTCGACTTTAACGCCGGTCGGCTGGACGTCAGCGCCCACCCGTTCTGTGGCGGCGTGCCGGAGGATGTGCGCATCACCACCCGTTACGATGAAGACGAGCTGCTCAGCGCCCTGTTCGGTGTGATCCACGAGACCGGCCACGCCCGCTACGAGCAGAACCTGCCGCGCAACTGGCTCGGCCAGCCTATCGCCCTGGCGCGCTCTACCGCTATCCACGAATCCCAGAGCCTGTTCTTTGAGATGCAGCTCGGGCGCAGCAAGGCATTTCTCAACCATCTGCTCCCGGCGGTGCATGAGCGCTTCGGCAGCCAGGCGGCCTTCACGCCGGAGAACTTTGTCGCCTGGAACCAGCGCGTCAAGCCCGGCTATATCCGCGTGGATGCTGACGAGGTCAGCTATCCGGCGCACGTGGTGCTGCGCTACGAGATCGAACGGGCGCTGATTAACGGCGAGATCGAAGTGGAGGACATCCCGGCGCTGTGGGATGAGAAAATGCAGGCGTGGCTGGGCCTGTCGACCAAAGATAACTACCGCAATGGCTGTATGCAGGACATCCACTGGACGGACGGCGGCTTTGGTTACTTCCCGTCGTACACCCTGGGCGCGATGTACGCCGCTCAGCTGTTCGCTGCTGCCAAAAAAGCTCTGCCGGATCTGGACGATGCCATCGCTGTTGGAGATTTCAGCGCCCTGTTCGACTGGCTGCGTCAGAACATCTGGCAGCACGGCAGCCGCTTCACCACCGCCCAGCTGATCGAGCAGGCCACCGGGGAAGATCTTAACAGCCGCTATTTCCGCGACCATCTCACCTCGCGTTATCTGTAATACCTCCCGCCGGAGTCGGCTCCGGCGTTTTTTTCCCTTTATGCAATAAGAAGATGATTTTGCACATATCGTCGTGCCGTCACTTTCTGTATGAGGTATTGACCTGGTCGCACAATCAAGCCGTTAACGGACCAGGCATAAACCATAAATAAAGGGATGAATGATGAAAGGCATTACCAAAGCAATAGCCATAGCTCTGTTGTGTGCGGTGAGTTCCGGCGCTTTCGCCGCCACGACCCCGGCCACGGACAACACGCCGCAAGAAGCTTTCGACGATATCACCCGCTCGCTGGACGACCTCCACCCCATTACCTTCCAGGCCCCCGCCGAAAAGTACAAATTGCTGGTGTTTATTGATAACCAGTGTGTCTACTGCAGCGAAGTGGTGAAAAACGTTAAAAAGTATACGGATGCCGGGTTAACCCTGTCATTTTTGACCGTTGCCCCGAAATCGATTCGCGACTCGGTAATAGAAGATATGGGGCGCGTCTGGTGTTCCGCTGACAAGACGAAAAGCCTGCAGCAGGCGATGGCAGGATTTTTACCTGATAACGACACCACGCCGGCCTGTTCCGATCTGGTTACGCGTCAGTCCGCGCTGGCAGACAGGCTGGGCATCAACGTCACGCCGGTGATGGTGGTGGTCGAGCCCGAAGCGCGCTCGATTGTAGGCAGTCAGCCCCCGGCAGCTATCCTCGCAGCGCTGAAAAAATAACGATAACGCGTACGAGCGGGCTCGTTCGTACGCTTTCCCCCGCCTTTGTACATTGCGTTACACGTCGTCACCAATCACTCACGGAAGCCCCGCAATTTCAGGGATATAGTTCTTTCAACGGCCCCGCAGTGGGGTTAAATGAAAAACCAAATTCGAGGGTAGGATGATGAATAAAGTATTAGCTCTGGTTGTTGCCGCTGCAATGGGTCTCTCTTCTGCTGCATTTGCTGCTGACACTGTCGCCAACACCGCGGCACCAGCTGCAACCGCGACCACCACCACCGCAGCACCGGCTGCGAAAACCGTGCACCACAAAAAACACAAAAAAGCGGCCGTACAGAAAGCGCAGGCTGCTAAAAAGCACCACAAAAAAGCAGTGAAGAAAGAAGAAGCTGCACCGGTTGAGCAGAAAGCTCAGGCCGCGAAAAAGCATCACAAGAAAGAAGTGAAAAAAGCCGAAGCCGCTCCGGTAGCCCAGAAAGCCCAGGCCGCTAAAAAACACCACAAAAAACCAGTGAAACACGAAGCAGCAGCCCCGGCAGCGAAACCGGCTGCATAAGCCGACTTACCTTAACGTGCCCGGACGGGCACGTTGGTCCCCGGCGCTGAACCGGTAAGGTTGCAGCGCCGTTTTTCTATCCGGAGGGCGTTATGTTTCAGCGCTATCGGTTTGAGTTCATTCTCATCACGCTTATTTTATGCGCACTTGTCGCCAGTGTGTTTTATATTTCCTGAGTGTAGCACGCTGATTTTACTCCCACTTTCGCGCTGTCCCGTCTATAGTTAATAACCAGGGTTCATATTTAATAATCATAATTATCCCCCTTCAGAGTGTGATATGCGTAAATCTGTTGTGGTTGTACTGGGAACGTTTTTTCTCTTTTCTGGGCTGAGTCATGCGGACGATGGCAGCGCCGATGCTGCGACCGTCAAAAAAGAGGTACAAACGCTGTTTTTTGGTCATGATGACCGTACGCGTGTCACCGATCCTTCCCGCTCGCCGTGGGATGCCATTGGCCAGCTGGAAACCGCCAGCGGGAATCTGTGTACTGCGACCCTCATCACCCCACAGCTGGCGCTGACCGCCGGCCATTGCCTGCTGGTGCCGCCAAACGGTAAACCGGATACCGCCGTTGCCCTGCGCTTTGTGTCGCAGAAAGGCAGCTGGCGCTATGAGATCCACGGTATTGAAGGACGCGTCCCGGCGTCACTCGGTCGACGGCTGAAAGCCGACGGCGATGGCTGGATCGTGCCGCCGTCTGCCGCCTCGTGGGATTTTGGTCTGGTGGTGCTGCGTAATCCGCCATCGGGGATCACCCCGCTACCGCTGTTTACCGGCGATAAAGACGTCCTCACCGCCGCCCTGAAAGTGGCCGACCGCAAGGTGAATCAAGCGGGCTACCCGGAAGATCATCTCGATGTGCTCTATACCCATCAGGACTGCATCGTCACCGGCTGGGCGCAAACCGGCGTGCTGTCGCACCAGTGCGATACCCTGCCCGGCGACAGCGGCTCGCCGCTGATGCTGAAAACTGCCGAAGGCTGGCAGGTCATCGGAGTACAAAGCTCGGCTCCGGCGGCGAAAGATCGCTGGCGGGCGGATAACCGCGCCCTGTCGATCACCGGCTTCCGTGACAAGCTGGAAGAGCTGGCTCAGCAGTAATTCAACACTGGCGCTGCTGGCGTAGCGCCATAATCGCCTCTATCGGCATCGGCTGGCTGTACCAGAAGCCCTGCAACTGATCGCAGCCCGCCAGCCGCAGCAGTTTCATCTGTTTCTCGTTCTCTACGCCTTCGGCCACCACGGTCATCCCAAGGGCGCTGGCGATACGTACCGTGCCGCTGACCAGGGCTGCGGCCTGCTCGTCATGATCCACCAGCCCGGCCAGGGATTTATCAATCTTGATGGTGTCGAAGTTAAAGCGCCTGAGATAGCCGATGCTAGAATAGCCGGTACCAAAATCGTCCAGCGCCACGGCGATCCCCTGCGCTCTGAGATTGTTGATAGCAGAGCGGGCCCGCTCGGGATTTTCCAGCACGTAGGTTTCCGTCACCTCCAGCTGCAGGCGCGTGGCCGGGAAGCGGCTAACCCCGAGTGCGCCCTCCACTTTGGCCTCAAACTCCGGGTCGCGGAACTGCGCGGGCGAGATGTTGACCGACAGTTTTAAATCCGCGTACGGCTCCAGATCCTGACAGGCCCGGCGCAGGACAAACTGCCCCAGAGCATAAATCAGCCCGCTGGTCTCGGCGATGGTGATAAAAACGTCCGGCGTCAGTGGCCCCGCCGGGCGTCGCGGCCAGCGCACAAGCGCCTCCACGCTGACCATCTTCTGGCTACGGGCATCGATGATCGGCTGATACCAGACGTCAAACTCGTCCCGCTCAAGGCCGCTGCGGATCTGGCTCTCAATCGCCACCTGGCGCTCACGGACGCTGTTCAGCTCCGTGTCATAGTGCGTCACCCGCCCTTTGCCGGTGATTTTGGAGTGGTACATGGCGATATCGGCGCGACGGAAAAGCTCCGAGCTGGTGCACTCCACCAGGGTGCCGCTGGCGATCCCGATGCTGGCCCCGATATGAATGGTGCGCTCGCCGACGCGGATCGCATTGTGGAGATAATCGAGAACGAAACCCGCAAAGGCCGAGGCCAGCGCTTCAGCATTATCGCCGCCGATGGTCATGGCAAATTCATCCCCGCCCATGCGAGCCAGCATGCCGTCTTTCGGCACGTTGTCGCGTAACGCGCCGGCGATGATGACGATCAGCTCATCACCCACCTCGTGACCGTAGATATCATTGACGTCTTTAAAGCCGTCGAGGTCGATAAAGACCACGCTTTTGCGATCGGTATCGCCCCGCAGGCTCACCCGCTCCAGCTCCTCAATCAGCGCCCGGCGGTTAGGCAAATGGCTGAGCCAGTCGGTGCGCGCCACCTTTCGCGCCAGGCTCTCGCCGCGCGCCAGTTTATACAGACCCACGCAGCTGAAGAGGATAAACAGCAGGATCAGCGCCGCGGTGAAAAGCACAATCTGAGTGATATCCAGCGAGGCGGCTTTGGCCGCGGCGGCCCCCGGCAGGCGCGGCGTCCACGACAGATAGCCCAGCACCTCCCCGGAGGAGCTTTTCAGCGGTACGCTAACGTCGCTGACCTGCTCCGGGGTGAAGGTCAGATCGTCGATCTGAAAGGTGTTCCCCAAATCGCGCAAAATTTGTGGATTGATATGGCGGGTGATGACCAGAAAGCGGCGGGTATTGTCTCCCGCCTGCAGATTGCCAATCGTCGGGCGGATGAGCCCGACGCCCACGAAGGCAATCCCTGCGCGGGTGCGGGTGATCCCGGCGTAGATGTTTTTATCCGACTGGAGGGTGTTGGTGTGCAGCAGGATCAGCGACTTTAAGCCGTCGCCAAAGAAATCGAGGTTTTTTTCCGCGAAAGGCTGGCTTTTGAACGAGCCCCACAGCACCCGAAAGCGTTCGTCGAGCACAAAGGTGCCGTCATACAGGTTATTGACCTTATAGCCCGCCCCCCAGGTGTTGTAGAGCCAGTCCACGTCCAGCGCCGGGCGATAGGCTTCGCGCACCGCGTCATCCCAGACGGCATTATCAATCACCAGAGACCAGACCCGGTTAATCGAGGTCTGAACGGCACCCTGCACGGAGAGAGCCGTGCGCTGCTCGTCGATTTCATTGGCTTTACTGCTGATGAGGTTCAGCGAGAGGTACAGCAGGGTCACAACAGAAAAAATTAAGCCGACCCCTGCCATAAAAATCATGACAAACAGGGTTTTTGCAGAAGGGATTTTACGCCAGCTTAAAGGGGTATGCATTCATTCCTCATCATTTTCAATGCCCTCAGACTAAGCGTAATACAGGAGATGAATTTCGCTGCCTGTAATGACAGGCAGCGACGTTATCAGGCCAGTTTTATCATGATCATCCCGGCGAGAAGCAGCAGCAGGCCAATCCAGCCCTTCCGGTTCAGTCGTTGACCAAAGAGGATCCAGCCCGCCGCCAGCGTTGCCGCAATCCCGAATCCGCCCCACAGAGCATAGGCCACCGACAGCTCAATGCCTTTTACCGCCTGCGACAGGGCACTGAAGGCACCGAGTACCGCGGCAATCGACAGCAGGCCGTAGGTTTTACGGCGAAAACCGTCGGAAAACTTCAGCAGCACGTTGGCGGCAATCTCGAGGATAATCGCCAGCGCCAGCCAGGCGGCATGAACCCACTCAAACTGTGGCATGGGTCGCCTCCTTACGCTGCTTTAACGGTTTGCGGGTGCCGGATTTGATGAATATTATTCCCGCTACCAGCGTCATCAGGCCGGCCATTTTCATCAATGACAGCGACTCATCAAACAGTAAAACGCTAAAAAGGGTGATTAAGAAAATACCTACCCCTTCCCATAATGCGTACGCCACACCCAGCGCGATTTTTTTAACCGCAAATGACAAGAAAATATAGGACAGGGCAATCATCGACAGCATTAAAATATAGCCGCTGTGACTACCACTGACGCTGGCCCATTTCATTGAGAGGGTGCCTGTTATTTCAGCAACGATAGCAAGGGCTAAGAGGATCCAGTAAAACATATTTTTCTCCTGCTTGAGAATATAATCCTTCGCGGCTCACCAGTGATGGCAGCCGGGTAAAAACGAATGAAGATTCAGCCGGGCGCAGGGCGCCAGCTCAGGCAGAGAGAGGTTCTACAGCGCGTTGCGCCAGTGTTGCTCGCCAGACAGCAGGCAAAAAGAGGAGAGTGAAACAGAGAGGGTTAAAAAATACGTCCTGAACAGATTGTCCATAAAATTACAATTATCTGCGGTGTTGCTTCTCGTCAGTGCAGATGAAAATTGTCTCCGGTAGTTAAACACAGCTGATTTTTACCATAAGCCAGGATTTTACTCAAAGCCTTTTCATTTCTTTACCCTCACCGTTTGCGTTTGGTTAATTTATTCAACGCGCCGCGCCGTTAGAATATATAAAACGGACGGTATCAGGAGCCTGTATGGCCAAACCCATTATTACCCTCAACGGATTAAAAATAGTCATCATGCTCGGCATGCTGGTGATTGTGCTTACGGGGATCCGCGTTGCCGCGGATATTATTGTGCCCTTTATTCTGGCGCTGTTTATCGCCGTGGTGCTGCATCCGCTGGTGCGTTGGCTGGTGCGTCTGCGCCTTCCGCGGGTGCTGGCGATTACCCTGCCGATCCTGCTTATCGTGGTGTTTATGGTGCTGCTGGTGGCCTATCTGGGCACCTCCCTGAACGAGCTGGCGCGCACCCTGCCGCACTATCGCTCCTCGCTGGCCGTGCCGCTGCTGCATCTTGAGCCCTGGCTGCAGCGGGCCGGGATTGAAGTGTCGATGGAAGAGCTGCTGAAGTATGTCGACCCCAATGCCGCCATGACGCTGGTGACCGCCCTGCTGTCGCAGCTCTCCAGCGCCATGACCGCCATCTTTTTACTGCTGCTGACCGTGGTGTTTATGCTGCTGGAGGTTCCGCAGTTGCCGGCGAAACTCCAGCCGCTGATGTCCCGCCCGGTGGAAGGGATGGCCGCCATTCAGCGCGCCCTCGACAGCGTCTCACACTATCTGGTGTTGAAAACCGCCATCAGCCTGGTGACCGGGCTGGTGGTCTGGGGAATGCTGGCGGCGCTGGAGGTACGGTTCGCCTTTGTCTGGGCGCTGCTGGCCTTTGCCCTGAACTATATTCCCAACATCGGATCGGTGCTGGCGGCCATCCCGCCGATTGCCCAGGTGCTGGTGTTCAGTGGCTTCTACCCAGCCCTGGTACTGCTGTCGGGGTATCTGGTCATCAACCTGATCTTCGGCAACATCCTCGAGCCCCGGTTAATGGGACGCGGGCTGGGCCTCTCGACGCTGGTGGTCTTCCTGTCGCTGATCTTCTGGGGCTGGTTGCTGGGGCCGGTGGGGATGCTGCTGTCGGTGCCGCTGACCATTATCGTCAAGATTGCTCTGGAGCAGACCACCGGTGGTAAAACGATTGCCCTGTTGCTCAGTGACATGAGCCGGGCGAGCTAAGGAGTATCGCAGGTAAAATCCAGCAGCGGCTTGTGGGTTCGTCCCGCCAGGCGGTAGTCGGCCAGTGCCGACTGCCATGCGTTAAAAGGCAGCAGCCGGACATCACTGTACTTGCTCTCAGCCAATAGCGACCAAATTTCGTTAAACGCCGCCTGCCACGCCTGCGGGCCAAGCGCATCGAAATGGTTGCGAATATGGAACCAGTGCATCGGCGGGAAGTGACGCTGTAACGTAAAGGGCTGGCCGGAGAGCAGCCCGTAGGAGATAAACGCCGCGCTGCTGCACATTGCACTCAGGATGGTCTGCGCCAGCCCGCCCCCGGTGGCGTCATAGACGATATCGCTGGCCGCAGCGAAAGCGCGCACGCGGTCGCTGTCCTGCTGAGCTACCGGGACAATGCCCATCGCCCGCAGCCTGTCAGCATGAATCGGTGAGCGGTGAATGCCGTACACTTCCGTCGCACCCCGCCGCTGTGCCCACTGGCCGAGCAGAATGGCGCAGTCCGATCCGGCGGCGGTCAGCAGGACCCGTTTGCCCTGCACAGGCCAGAGGTTGAGCATCAGCCAGGCCGCCAGCGGGTTGATGAACGCCCGCGCCGCCAGGGTACTCTCAATGGCATCAGGAACCGGGATCGCCAGCGCTGCCGGACAATCGACATATTGCTGCCAGGTGCCTTCTCCACGCAGGGGCAAAACCCGCTGGCCCAGCAGATGCATGGCGTCGTTCGGGGCGGCAATCACCCGCCCCACGCCTTCGTACCCGGCGAGGGTGGGCAACGTAATCCGATGCCGGTAGGCGCCGGTAATGGGGATCAGATCCGAGGCGTTAACCGGGGAGAGCAGCATCTGCACCCGCAGCATTCCCGGCTGCAGCGGTGCTTTTTCGGCGGTTTCACGCTGCAGAACAGACTCAGGTTCACCAAACTGGCGGTAGCATAATGCGGTGTTTTGCATGTTCAACGGCTGCGTTTTGCCAGTCGCTCGCGGGTTTCGAGCTTTGCCTCGCTGGACTTACGCAGCGCCACGTAACAGGCTCCGCTGCCGCCGTGGTGCGGCTGGGCGGCGCAAAACGCCTGCACCGCGTCGAACTCCGTCAGCCAGCGCGCCAGATAGCTGCGCACGATGTTGGCATGAGATTTATCGTCGCGTCCTTTACCGTGAATGATGATCAGGTTACGCAAGCCATCGCGCTCCGCCTGGCGGATGAAGGTAAACAGCTGCTGGCGGCACAGCTCTACAGGCTGACGCAGTAAGGTCAGGCTCGCCTGGCGGGGGTATTTGCCCGAGCGCAGCTTGTCGAAGACCCCAAGCTGGACCCCGTCCCGCTGAAACGCCAGCGGCTCTGCCAGGGGAATGACATCCAGAAAGCCGGTAGTAAGAAAATTATCGAGCTGGCTGGTGTCCACAGGCTGGCGGGTGCGCTGGGGTGAAGCGGGCTGCCAGTGGACGTCGGCACGGTGCCTCAGCGGCTGGACATCCTCCATCGCGTCGAGAAAAAGCGATTTATCGTCTGGGTTCATGGCATCCTCCTGCTTAACTGACAGGCTACTATACCTGCCCCTCTCACGGGGCTCAATGCGGCGTTGTGTGTCTGTTGAACATTCCAAAAACAATAATTAATAAACTAAATTTAATTGATTATGTATTCGGACTAAAATAAATTTTTATTATCGTTTAAATTCATGACTTACATTAAATTTTTATGATTCCGTTGCGTTAATTTCTTTATTTATCAGTAAAAGGTGTTATATATGAAGTTATCTGCGCAACGGAAATAATAAGCAGAGTTGCATGTGGAGCAATGCTGTGTGTACTGTGGAGTCTGTTGGATGTCGACGGGCTCCATTTTTTTATCCAGATACTGTCTAATAAATAACCTGCCGGGCCTGTCTTCTGAATTGTGTGATTAATGCGGTGGTCAATGGCGTCTGTCGGGAATCCCTTCTTTGAATAAGGTAATAGGTTGCTTTCGGTAACGTCTCCTTCACCGGCAGCATCACCAGCCTGTTGGCCAGCAGCGGGTCACAGCCCAGCTCCTGCGGCAGGATGCTGAGGAAATCACTCTGCGCCACCAGACTAATACAGGACGAAAAGGTTTCACATACCACGCCAATATGGGGGATCTGATCCCGGTGGGAAAACATCTCCTCCAACTGCTTATAATAACTGCCTCGCGGAGTAGGCATCGTCCAGCTATATTTTAGTAATTCATTAATAGATTCAGCACCTATTGCCGGATGATTTGCCCGACAAAATATCGCAAAAGGCTTCTCAAACAATTTTTCGAACGTGAACTCATGATCATACGGCCCTTGGTAATAGGTATTGATGGTAAAATCAAGTTCCCCCTGACGTAATTCATTAATCATAGACACTAATTGTCCTTCCATAATACGCACCTTTACCTGCGGGTGCTGCTGATGGAAACGGGTAATGACCGCGGGCATTAACAGACGGGCGATACTCGCCCCCATGCCGATATTAATCTGCCCGGCCTGCTGGCCCTGTCGCTGGCGAATGTCGTCCTGCGCGCTGCGTAACTCTTCCAGGATCAGCCTGGCATGCTGGTAAAAGCTCTCCCCACACTCGGTTAAGGTCACCCCTTTGCTGCGGCGGATAAACAACTGCGCCGCGATGCCCTCCTCCAGCTCTTTAATTGATTTGGTTAACGCCGGTTGCGACAGGTTCAATACCCGGCCCGCCCCGCGGATGCTCCCCTGCTGTGCCACTTCCACAAAAGCCCGTAGCTGATGAAATTTTACCTGGAATGTCATGTCGGCACCGATAACCGTTGTTTATCAGAGTAAAGAAACTGTCATCTACTGTAATGGAACTGATTGTGCCAGGGTAAGCCTTGAACGGTTAAATCTGTGAAAAAACGGTTAGTGATAAGTAAAAACTATCACAGTGTGAAGCAGTTCACATTATCTTATGATGACAGGAAACGATATGCATACACTGGCGCAGGACCTGCAAACCCTCTTCCCGCAACTCACCGCATGGCGACGCGATTTCCATCACTTTGCCGAGTCAGGCTGGGTGGAGTTCCGCACCGCGGCTAAAGTCGCTGAGGTGCTGGATCAACTGGGCTACGAACTGGCGATGGGTCGCGACGTGGTTGATGCTGACAGCCGGATGGGCCTGCCCGACGAGGCCACCCTGGCCCAGGCCTATGCCCGGGCGCGTCAGCAAGGCGCGCCCGAAAAATGGCTCAGCGCCTTTGAGGGCGGTTACACCGGCATCGTTGCCACGCTGAATACCGGCCGTCCGGGGCCGACCCTCGCGTTCCGGGTCGACATGGACGCGCTGGATCTGGATGAATCGACCCAAAATGATCATCTCCCCGTCCGGGAAGGCTTTGCCTCCTGCAACCGCGGCATGATGCATGCCTGCGCCCATGACGGCCACACCACCATTGGCCTCGGGCTGGCGCACCTGCTGATGCAATACCGCGCGCAACTGAACGGCACCATCAAACTCATCTTCCAGCCTGCCGAAGAGGGCACCCGCGGCGCGCGGGCCATGGTTGCCGCCGGCGCGCTCGACGGCGTGGACTACTTCACCGCCATCCACATTGGCACCGGCGTGCCGGCGGGTACCGTGATCTGCGGCAGCGATAACTTTATGGCCACCACCAAGTTTGACGTGCGCTTCACCGGCGTGGCGGCACACGCGGGCGGGAAACCCGAAGAGGGTCGCAATGCCCTGCTGGCCGCCGCCCAGGCCGCGATTGGCCTGCACAGCATCGCCCCGCACAGCGAAGGCGCGTCGCGCGTGAACGTTGGCGTGATGCAGGCGGGCAGCGGTCGTAACGTCGTCCCCGCCAGCGCCCTACTGAAGGTGGAGACCCGCGGCGAGAGCGAAGCCATTAATCACTATGTCTTTGAGCGCGCAAAAGCGGTGATTGACGGCGCGGCGGCGATGCACGGCGTCAGCAGCGAGCTTCGTCTGATGGGCGCGGCGACCTCAAGCCAGCCTTCTCCGGCATGGGTCAACTATCTGCGCGAGCAGGCATCGCAGGTGCCGGGCGTCGAACAGGCCATCGATAAGGTGAAAGCCCCTGCCGGATCGGAAGACGCTACCCTGATGATGGCACGGGTTCAGCAGAACGGCGGCCTCGCCTCCTATATGGTATTCGGCACGACCCTCAGCGCCGGACACCACAACGAAAAATTCGATTTCGACGAGACGGTGATGCCCATCGCCATCGAAACCCTGGCGCGTGTCGCGCTTAACTTCCCGTGGACGCGAGGTGTGTAATGCAGCGCATTTACCGTTTTGTTGAGGATGCCATCGACACCCGATGTCAGGTCTTCACCGACATTGCCGATGAGATCTGGGATCACCCGGAGACCCGTTTTGAAGAGTTCTGGTCCGCCGAACGGCTGGCCAGCGCCCTGGAAGAGGCCGGTTTTACCCTGACCCGCGAGGCCGGCGGCGTGCCGAACGCCTTTATTGCCAGCTACGGCGCGGGCAAACCGGTGATCGCCATTCTGGGGGAGTACGATGCGCTGGCAGGCCTGAGCCAGCGGGCGCACTGCGCCACCCCGCAGACCGACACGCCGGGAGCCAACGGCCACGGCTGCGGGCATAACCTGCTCGGCACCGCCGGGCTGGCGGCTGCGGTGGCGGCAAAGTCGTGGCTGGAGCAGCACGGCGGCAGCGGCACCCTGCGCTTTTATGGCTGCCCTGGCGAAGAAGGCGGATCGGGTAAAACCTTTATGGTGCGAGAAAGGCTGTTCGACGACGTGGATGCCGCCGTTACCTGGCACCCGGAAGCCTTTGCCGGGATGTTCAACGTCAGCACCTTAGCCAACATCCAGGCGGCGTGGCGTTTTCACGGCACCGCCGCCCATGCCGCCAACTCCCCGCATCTGGGGCGCAGCGCGCTGGACGCCGTCACCCTGATGACCACCGGCACCAACTTCCTCAATGAACACATCATTGAAAAAGCCCGCGTTCACTACGCCATCACCGATACCGGCGGCATCTCGCCGAACGTGGTGCAGGCCCAGGCGGAAGTGCTGTATCTGATCCGCGCCCCGGAAATGGCCGACGCGCAGCAGATCTATGAGCGAATCGAAAAGATTGCCCAGGGTGCGGCGCTGATGACCGAAACCCGCGTCGAACGCCGTTTCGATAAAGCCTGCTCCAGCTACCTGCCGAACCGCACGCTGGAGGCCGCTATGTACAGCGCCCTGCAGCATTACGGCACCCCGACGTGGAGCGATGAGGAGCGCGCCTTTGCGGCAGAGATCCGCGCCACCCTGACCGAGAACGATCTGCAAAACAGCCTGAAAAATATTGCCGCCACCGGCGGAGAAGACGGCAAGCAGTTTGCCCGTCGCCATCAGCAGACCCTTCTGGTGGATGAGGTAGCCCCGTATGCCATCACCGATAACGTGCTGGCAGGTTCCACCGACGTGGGCGACGTCAGCTGGAAAATGCCTGTTGCTCAGTGCTTCAGCCCCTGCTTTACCGTCGGTACGCCACTGCATACCTGGCAGCTGGTGGCCCAGGGCCGCACCTCCATCGCCCATAAAGGAATGCTGCTGGCCGGGAAAGTGATGGGGGCCACCGCGCTGGCGCTGCTGCAGGAACCGGCACTGCTGGCCGCCTGCCGCGAGGAGTTTACGCAAAAGATAAATGAAAAACCGTACGTTTGCCCGATCCCAAAAAACGTGACACCGTCACCTTTAAAATAATAAAACACAACAACACAACACTCCCGAGGAACGCCCATGAGTATGTCGTCCATACCTTCGCATTCCCCATCCGGCAAGCTCTATGGTTGGGTTGAAAGGATCGGCAATAAAGTGCCGCACCCTTTCCTGCTTTTTGTTTATTTGATTGTGATCCTGGCGGTGGCCACCGCCGTGTTGTCGGCCTTTAACGTCAGCGCCCGTAATCCGGCCGATGGCAGCCTGGTGGAGGTCAAAAACCTGCTCAGCGTTGAGGGGCTGCACTGGTTTTTACCGAATGTGATTAAAAACTTCAGCGGTTTTGCCCCGCTGGGGGCGATCCTGGCCCTGGTGCTGGGTGCCGGTCTGGCCGAACGTTCCGGCCTGCTGCCTGCCCTGATGGTTAAAATGGCGTCCCACGTCAGCGCGCGTTACGCCAGCTATATGGTGCTGTTTATCGCCTTCTTCAGCCATATCTCGTCCGATGCGGCGCTGGTGATCATGCCGCCGATGGGGGCGCTGATTTTCCTCGCCGTCGGACGTCATCCGATGGCGGGCTTGCTGGCGGCCATCGCTGGGGTTGGCTGTGGTTTTACCGCCAACCTGCTGATCGTCACCACCGACGTGCTGCTCTCCGGCATCAGCACCGAAGCGGCCAAAACCATCGATGCCGCGATGCACGTCAGCGTGATCGACAACTGGTACTTTATGGCCAGCTCGGTGATTGTGCTGACCATTGTCGGGGGCCTGATCACCGATAAGATCGTGGAGCCGCGTCTGGGCAAATGGCAGGGCAGCAGCGAAGAGAAGCTGGATGCGTTATCGCCGGAGCAGCGCCGCGGGCTGCGCGTTGCCGGACTGGTGTCGCTGCTGTTTATCGCCGCCATCGCCCTGATGGTGGTGCCGGAGAACGGCATCCTGCGCGATCCGGTGCAGCACACCGTGCTGCCCTCGCCGTTTATCAAAGGCATCGTGCCGCTGATCATCCTGTTCTTCTTCGTCGTCTCGCTGGCCTACGGCATTGCCACCGGGAAAGTGCGTCGTCAGGGCGACCTGCCGCAGCTGATGATCGAACCGATGAAAGAGATGGCCGGATTTATCGTAATGGTGTTCCCGCTGGCGCAGTTTGTCGCCATGTTTAACTGGAGCAATATGGGCAAGTTTATGGCGGTGGGCCTGACCGATCTGCTGGAAACCGCCGGGCTGAGCGGCGTGCCGGCGTTCGTCGGCCTGGCGCTGCTCTCCTCCCTGCTGTGCATGTTTATCGCCAGCGGCTCGGCCATCTGGTCGATCCTGGCGCCGATCTTCGTGCCGATGTTTATGCTGCTGGGCTTCCACCCGGCGTTTGCGCAGATCCTGTTTAGGGTAGCGGATTCGTCGGTGATCCCGCTGGCCCCGGTGTCGCCGTTCGTACCGCTGTTTTTAGGCTTCCTCCAGCGCTACAAGCCCGAGGCCAAACTGGGTACCTACTATTCGCTGGTACTGCCGTATCCGCTTATCTTCTTAGGAGTATGGTTGGTGATGCTGGTGGCATGGTATCTTGTCGGCCTGCCCATCGGGCCGGGGGTGTACCCGCGACTGAATTAAGGAAGAGCACACATGCTGAGATTACTCGAAGATAAAATAGCCACCCCGCTGGGGCCGCTGTGGGTGATTGCGGATGAGCAATTTAACCTGCGCGCCGTCGAGTGGGAAGAGCACAGTAACCGGATGGTAGAGCTGCTCAATATCCACTACCGGGCACAGGGCTACGAGCGTATCAGCGCCAGCAATCCGGGCGGGCTTAGCGATAAGCTGGCTGCCTGGTTCGAGGGCGATCTCAGCATTATCGACACTCTGCCGACCGCTACGGCCGGCACCCCTTTTCAGCGTGAAGTGTGGCAGGCGTTGCGCTCCATTCCCTGCGGCCAGGTGATGCATTATGGTCAGTTGGCCGCGCAGCTGGGTCGCCCGGGCGCAGCGCGCGCCGTGGGTGCCGCTAACGGATCTAATCCGGTCAGTATTGTGGTGCCCTGCCATCGCGTGATTGGCCGCAATGGCACCCTGACCGGCTATGCGGGCGGGGTGCAGCGCAAGGAGTGGTTGCTGCGTCACGAAGGGTATTTGCTACTGTAGATCCAGGCTTTTAGTGCTTAATTTTCCTTAAGTTAGTGATAAAGTCCGCAGCTAATTTGTGGAATTTCAAGAAGATGCTAGCGCATTCGCGGTTCTTGTCCTGATTGATGGTTTACCAGGCTTACGCAGGGTTCAAAAAGATGTTAAAATTGACCAATATCAATTAAGGCTTGAGCAAACCTATGATCCCGGAAAAGCGAATTATTCGACGCATTCAGTCTGGCGGTTGTGCTATCCATTGTCAGGACTGCAGCATCAGCCAGCTCTGTATCCCGTTTACCCTGAATGAGCACGAGCTTGATCAGCTTGATAATATTATCGAGCGTAAAAAGCCGATTCAGAAAGGGCAGACGCTGTTTAAAGCGGGAGACGAACTGAAATCGCTGTACGCTATCCGTTCTGGCACCATCAAGAGCTATACCATCACCGAACAGGGCGACGAGCAGATCACCGGCTTCCACCTGGCGGGCGATCTGGTGGGCTTTGATGCCATCGGCACCGGTACCCATCCGAGCTTTGCTCAGGCGCTGGAAACCTCAATGGTTTGCGAAATCCCGTTCGAAACCCTGGACGATCTGTCGGGCAAAATGCCGAACCTGCGTCAGCAGATGATGCGTCTGATGAGCGGTGAGATCAAAGGCGACCAGGACATGATCCTGCTGCTGTCCAAAAAGAATGCTGAAGAGCGTCTGGCGGCCTTTATCTATAACCTGTCCCGTCGTTTCGCCGAGCGCGGTTTTTCCCCGCGTGAGTTCCGTCTGACCATGACCCGTGGCGACATCGGTAACTACCTGGGCCTGACCGTGGAAACCATCAGCCGTCTGCTGGGTCGTTTTCAGAAAAGCGGCATGCTGGCGGTGAAGGGTAAATACATCACCATCGAAAACGGTGAAGCGCTGGCGGTGCTGGCGGGCCACTCACGTAACGTGGCATAACGTCCTCAAAAAATCCTCTGCCAGATCGGTAATTTTACTGATTTATTGATCTGGCAAATCTTCCCCCCTGTTTCATTTCAGATATATAGGTTACTCTTTTAATTACAGACTGTGGTGACAGTAGTAAGGAGACCTGTATGGCAAAGTATCAAAACATGCTGGTGGCCATCGATCCTAATCAGGACGATCAACCGGCGTTACGACGAGCTGTCTATTTACATCAACGGATTGGTGGCAGAATCAAAGCGTTTCTGCCGATATATGACTTTTCTTACGAAATGACCACCCTTCTGTCGCCTGACGAACGCACCGCTATGCGTCAGGGAGTGATCAGCCAGCGTACCGCATGGATCCGGGAGCAGGCCAAATTCTATCTTGAGGCCGGTGTCCCCATCGAGATCAAAGTGGTGTGGCACAACCGTCCGTTTGAAGCCATCATCCAGGAAGTGGTCAGCGGCGAACACGATCTGCTGCTGAAGATGGCCCACCAGCACGACAAGCTGGAAGCGGTGATCTTTACCCCGACCGACTGGCACCTGCTGCGTAAATGCCCGTGCCCGGTGTGGATGGTAAAAGACCAGCCGTGGCCGGAAGGCGGTAAAGCGGTAGTGGCGGTTAATCTCGCCAGCGAAGAGAATTACCACAGTGCCCTGAACGAAAAGCTGGTGAAAGAGACCCTTCACCTGGCCGAGCAGGTAAACCATACCGAAGTCCACCTTGTGGGCGCCTACCCGATTACCCCCATTAACATTGCCATCGAACTCCCGGAGTTTGATCCGAGCGTGTATAACGACGCCATTCGCGGCCAGCACCTGCTGGCGATGAAAGCGCTGCGCCAAAAATTCGGTATTGATGAGAAGTTGACCCACGTCGAGAAAGGACTGCCGGAAGAGGTGATCCCGGATCTATCAGAACATCTGCAGGCGGGTATTGTGGTGCTGGGTACCATCGGCCGCACCGGTATCTCTGCCGCCTTCCTCGGCAACACCGCTGAACAGGTGATCGACCATCTGCGCTGCGACCTGCTGGTGATTAAGCCGGACCAGTATCAAACTCCGGTTGAGCTGGACGACGACGAAGACGATTAATAGCGAAAAAGCCCGCTGACTTGACTGCACCCCAAATGTTGGATACCCAACTGAGTAAGGTGCAGTTTTTTATGGCAAAACCAAAATATTTCCTCGAGCTTCGACTGGAGGTCGTTCATCACTCCCTTTCAGATAAGGATGGAAAACAGCATACAGCCGAGTTTTTTGGTATTGAGAGAACATCTGTTCGTCGCTGGGTCAGAGCCTGGCAATTGTACGGCATCGATGGCATCTCCTGGAACAATGTCTACCATTCGGCAGCGTTCCGGCTGGTTGTTGTCGGGATTGTTCTCAGTGAAGAGCTTTCGATGCGCGAAGCTGCAGCACGGTTAAATATCTCAAATGAAGCCGTTGTCCGGCACTGGGCCTGAGTCTATAAAGAGACCGGCCCGAAAGAACTCTTGAGCGTTAAATCTGCAAGCCGAAAGTTCATGACAAAACCCAAACAGGCGTCTGTGCTTAACGATGCGGCATGGCGGCGAACAGTCAACCGGGAACAGATGCTAGCTCTACGGCAGGAAGGCCTGGATGCATCAGAAATAGCCCGCACCCCGGTCTATAAAATATCTTGTAAGGCATAGGTATTCCGCATTTTCTTTGCCAGCGAACAATGCTTTCTTAAGTGAAATTACGCTATTCTGCGCTTTATGGATTCTATAGATCAGACAGGGAGTCAATATGATAATCAGTCCTCCGTTTATCCGTCCCCGGAACGCCGGAGAAAGTGAGCCATCATGGATCAGCAGAATGATGCCCGTGGATACCAACCGGGACTTCCCGCTCAACCGGCGCGCGTCATGGCACGGTGGCGTTCATGTTCTCCACACTGACCGCGATGGTGAAGAAGGCTATGATCGCATTGAGTTTGTTCGCGCCATTGCGGATGGGGAAGTTGTTTTTTTTCGTTCTCCGTCTTCCACAGACAAACGCGATACTTTCCCGCTGAATTATGATGGCAGAACCGATGACGGATATGTGCTGCTGAAGCATCAAACCGATATCGGTGAAAACTGTAGTGTCGTGTATTACTCCCTGTACATGCACCTCATGAACCGACTGGACCCCTCAATCAGTGTCGGAGCAAGAATCTGGCGTAAGGACCGCATCGGGCAGAGTGGTATGGTTAGCGAAACCAATGCCTTGTCGGAGCAAGAATCTGGCGTAAGGACCGCATCGGGCAGAGTGGTATGGTTAGCGAAACCAATGCCTTTCATTTTCAGGTGTTCTGCGACAACGAAAACATGCTGAAACTGACCGGACGCTCCACGCCCGAACTCGATATCACCCGTGACGGCAGAATCGACACCGTTTACGGCGATATCCATTTTTATCTGCCTCCCGGTACACACTTTTACGAATCGGTACCTGACGCTGCCTCACCGGGCACGGACCGTCTGAATGCCGTTCATACCAGTGCCGAACCG
>DERO01000004.1 GCA_002360945.1 Leclercia adecarboxylata
CTCGTTTCCCGCTCCAAATTTTTTCTCCTCCTCCAGATATCCACCGCGGAAAGCCCCGCCGGGGATGACTTGTTTCATTTCTGACAAACTCTTCTTAACAGACTTATCCACAGCTTTGTCTTTTTTCAGTGAATAGCCAAATACTTCGCCTGATGAATAGTAACTTTATAATTTATTGAAAATAATAAAGAAAATTTCATTTCAAAATGTTAAGCCGATCACTTGACCTGTAGCCGGGCCCAGAGTACTTCTGGCTTTTAAATTTTATTCACAGCCTGTGGAAACATCATGCATCCCGTGGTAGCCCTTTTTCCACCACCCGTACCAGCCTGATTTTCTGCGGTAATTGCACCTCGACGACGCAGGCATTTCGTTTGGCGATTTGCTGCGCAACCGCCCACTCTATGTGTTCATCAAGAAGTGGGTGCTCACCTCGGCGACTTTCCAGCGCCTGAAGATTGGCTTCATCCCAGGGAGCATTTCCCAGCGCGACCGCGATATTTCGCAGCCAGCGCAGATGCCCGATGCGGCGAATCGCCGATCCCTCCGTTACCTTCAGAAACCAGGCTTCGCTCCAGGCAAACAGCTCGATGAGCGGTGGGGCGTGCAGGGCTTTACGCGGACTGAAGTCGTCCTCTTCCGTTAACTGTGAATAACGGTTCCACGGGCAGATCAACTGACAATCATCGCAGCCATAAATACGATTGCCGATTAACGGCCGAAACTCTTCCGGGATCGCCCCTTCAAGTTCGATGGTCAGATAGGAGATGCAGCGGCGGGCATCGACAGTGTAAGGCTCAACGATGGCCCCGGTAGGGCAGATAGTCATGCAGGCCACACAGCGCCCACAGCCGTCCTCGACCGGCTTATCTATCGGGAGGGGGAGATCAATCAGTAGTTCACCGAGGAAGAAGAAGGAGCCGGCGTCGCGGCTGAGGATAAGTGAGTGCTTACCTGTCCAGCCAAGCCCCGCTTTTTCAGCCAGCGGGCGCTCAAGGACAGGCGCGGAATCGACAAAGGGTCTAAAATTCAGCGTGGCGCACTGCTGCTGGATCATTTCCCCGAGCTTTTTGAGCCGGTTACGCAACAGTTTATGATAATCACGCCCCAGGGCATAACGGCTGACATAGCCCAGCGTGGGGTCTTTCAGCGTACTGGCAAAGGCGGCCCGGGCGGGAAGGTAGTTCATACGCACGCTGATCACGCGCAGGGTCCCTGGCAACAGTTCATGCGGACGGGCGCGCATCATGCCATGACGCGCCATCCACTCCATCTCGCCGTGGTATTGCTTATCCAGCCATGCCTGGAGCTTTGGCTCGCTGGCAGAGAGATCGGTATCGGTGATACCCACGTGTTGAAAACCAAGCTCAGCGCCCCACTGTTTAATGTTTTGCGCTAACTGATTGAGATCGAGGGGCTGTGACATGACGGACCATACTGTGAAGAAAACCCCCGCAAGTATACCACACTCTGTCTGGCCAGCGGAGGCGCTACGTCGCCTTGAAAAAGAGGCGGCAGACAGCATTGGCATGACGCTTTATGAGCTGATGCAGCGCGCGGGTGAGGCAGCTTTTGCCGTTGCCCGCACGGCGTATCCGCAGGCCAGACATTGGCTGATCCTGTGCGGCCATGGCAACAACGGCGGCGATGGCTATGTGGTTGCCCGACTGGCGCTTGCCGCCGGTATCACCGTGACGCTGCTGGCGCTGGAGAGCGAAAAACCGCTCCCCGAAGAGGCGACAAAAGCGCGGGAAACCTGGCTGGAGGCGGCGGGGGTTATCCATGCCGTGGATATGGCCTGGCCGGACGGCGTCGATCTGATTATCGACGGCCTGCTGGGAACCGGTTTACGCAGCGCACCACGCAATCAGGTTGCCAGATTAATCACGCACGCCAACCATCATCCGGCCCCTGTTGTTGCGCTGGATATCCCCTCCGGGTTGAATGCACAGACGGGCACCACGCCCGGCGAAGTCATTCACGCCGACCATACGGTGACTTTTATTGCTCTCAAACCCGGCCTGCTGACCGGGAAAGCACGGGATGTGGTCGGGGCGTTGCACCATAACGCCCTCGGGCTGGAGGGCTGGCTTGCCGGGCAGGAGACGACAATCAGCCGTTATGATGCCTCGCAGCTGGCAAACTGGCTCCCTCCGCGTCGCGCTACCTCCCATAAGGGCGATCACGGTCGACTGGTAATTATTGGCGGCGACCACGGCACCGCGGGCGCTATCCGCATGACCGGCGAAGCGGCGCTGCGGACGGGCGCCGGACTGGTGCGCGTCCTGACCCGCCGCGAAAATATTGCTCCGATCGTGACCGCCCGGCCTGAGCTGATGGTGCACGAACTGACAGCCGAGGCGCTGGACGAGAGCCTGCAGTGGGCTGATGTGGTGGTGATTGGCCCCGGCCTGGGTCAGGAGCCGTGGGGGAAAGAGGCGCTACGCAAGGTGGAGAATTTTCGCCATGCCATGCTATGGGATGCTGATGCGCTGAACCTTCTGGCAATCAACCCGGATAAACGTCACAATCGCATCCTGACGCCGCACCCCGGCGAGGCCGCGCGCCTGCTTAACTGCAGCGTTGCAGAAATTGAAAGCGATCGCTTACATTCTGCTCAGCGTCTGGTAAAACGTTACGGTGGGGTGGTGGTGCTGAAAGGCGCTGGCACCGTCGTCGCCAGTGAAAGCGGGCTGGCAGGCATCATTGATGCAGGTAATGCTGGCATGGCGAGCGGCGGCATGGGCGATGTGCTTTCCGGTATTATCGGGGCGTTGCTCGGACAGAAGCTGGCGCTTTATGATGCCGCCTGCGCAGGCTGTGTCGCCCACGGTGCAGCAGCCGATCGGCTGGCCGACCAGTACGGCACGCGCGGCATGCTGGCAACCGATCTTTTTGACACGCTGCGGCGTGTTGTTAACCCGGAAATAATTGACGTAGAAAATGATTAATCGAGTGATCCCTTTACCCGACGAACAGGCAACTTTAGATCTTGGCCAGCGCGTGGCGCAGGCCTGCGAGGGCGCAACCGTCATTTATCTGTATGGCGACCTTGGCGCGGGTAAAACCACCTTTAGCCGGGGCTTCTTACAGGCGCTGGGGCATCAGGGAAACGTGAAGAGCCCGACCTATACGCTGGTTGAGCCCTACACCCTCGACAACCTGATGGTGTACCACTTCGATCTCTATCGCCTTGCCGATCCTGAAGAGCTGGAATTTATGGGGATCCGTGACTATTTCGCCAACGATGCCATCTGCCTCGTAGAGTGGCCGCAGCAGGGAACAGGCGTCTTGCCTGATCCGGATGTTGAAATTCACCTGGAGTATCAGGCGCAAGGGCGTGAAGCCCGCGTCACTGCTGTCTCCGAATCAGGCAACGCCATACTGGCCCGGTTAGCCGGTTAAAAGAAGAGATAACGGGATGATTAGTCGCGTTAAGAGTTGGTTGATGGCTGCAACGGTGCTGTTTTGTGCGCAGGCCGGGGCGGCAACGCTGTCCGATATTCAGGTGTCCAACGGCGACAATCAGGCCAGGATCACCTTCAGCTTTATGGGCGATCCTGAGTATGCGTTTTCGCAGGACGATAAACGCAGCGTCGCGCTGGATATTAAACAGACCGGTGTCATTAAAGGGCTGCCGCTCCAGTTCAGCGGCAACAACCTGGTGCACCGCATTCGTTCCGGTACGCCGAAAGACGATCAGTCCCTGCGCCTGGTGGTCGATTTAACACAGAACGGCAAGACCCGGGCGGTGAAGCAGCAGAACGGCGCGAACTATATGGTAATCTTTACCATCAACGCCGATGCACCGCCGCCGCCGCCACCGCCGGTGGTGGTGAAGCGGCTGGAAGCGCCTGTTGTGGCACAGCGCCCATCAGAGCCAGCCCGCAATCCGTTTAAATCCGGCAGCGATCGTATTACCAGCGTCACCAGCAGCAACACGGTGACCCGTCCGGCGGCGCAGGCGCGCCAGGTCAACGGCGATAAAGTTATTATTGCCATTGATGCCGGACACGGTGGCGATGATCCTGGCGCCATCGGGCCGGGCGGTACGCGTGAGAAGAACGTGACCATCGCCATTGCCCGCAAGCTGCGGACCTTGCTGAACGACGACCCGATGTTTAAGGGCGTGTTAACCCGCGACGGTGATTATTTTATCTCGGTGATGGGCCGTTCTGACGTGGCGCGTCAGCAGAACGCTAATTTCCTCGTCTCTGTGCATGCCGATGCGGCTCCCAACCGCAACGCGACGGGGGCATCCGTATGGGTGCTTTCCAACCGTCGTGCTAACAGCGAAATGGCAAACTGGCTTGAGGAACATGAAAAGCAATCCGAGCTGTTAGGCGGGGCAGGCGACGTGCTGGCGAACAGCCAGTCGGATCCCTACCTGAGCCAGGCGGTACTGGATTTACAGTTCGGCCATTCCCAGCGTGTCGGGTATGATGTGGCGACTAACGTCCTGAATCAGCTGCAAAGTGTCGGTTCCCTGCACAAGCGCCGCCCGGAACATGCCAGCCTGGGCGTGCTGCGTTCGCCGGATATCCCGTCCATTCTGGTGGAAACGGGCTTTATCAGTAATAACGCCGAAGAGCGCCTGCTGGGCAGCGACAGCTACCAGCAGCAGATTGCCGAAGCCATTTACAAAGGCCTGCGTAACTATTTTGATACGCATCCGCTCCAGTCTGCACCGCAGGGTGGGGCGGGGCAGACCGCCAGCGCCGTCTTACCGGGCGAGTCGACCTCGACCAACTAAGGAGATTTCATGCCGATCCAGGTTCTGCCGCCGCAGCTTGCGAACCAAATCGCCGCCGGTGAGGTGGTAGAACGACCTGCGTCGGTAGTGAAAGAGCTGGTGGAGAACAGTCTCGATGCGGGGGCGACCCGCATCGACATTGATATTGAACGCGGCGGGGCGAAACTCATTCGGATCCGCGATAACGGCTGCGGCATCAAAAAAGAGGAGCTGGCCCTGGCGCTGGCCCGTCACGCCACCAGCAAAATTGCCTCTCTTGACGATCTCGAAGCCATTATCAGCCTCGGTTTTCGCGGCGAAGCGCTGGCCAGCATCAGCTCCGTCTCCCGCTTAACGCTCACCTCCCGCACCGCAGAACAGCCGGAAGCCTGGCAGGCTTACGCCGAAGGCCGGGATATGGACGTGACGGTGAAACCTGCCGCGCATCCGGTGGGCACCACGCTGGAAGTGCTGGATCTCTTCTACAACACCCCCGCGCGGCGCAAATTTATGCGCACCGAGAAAACCGAATTCGGCCATATCGACGAGATTATTCGCCGTATTGCGCTGGCGCGTTTCGATGTCACCATCAACCTGAGCCATAACGGCAAAATGATGCGCCAGTACCGCGCCGTGGCGCAGGGTGGGCAGAAAGAGCGCCGGCTAGGTGCCATCTGCGGTACGCCGTTTCTGGAACAGGCGCTGGCCATTGAGTGGCAGCACGGCGATCTGACCCTGCGCGGCTGGGTGGCGGATCCCAAAGCGAGCAGTGCGGCGTTTGCGGAGATCCAGTATTGCTACGTCAACGGGCGCATGATGCGCGACCGGCTGATCAACCATGCTATCCGCCAGGCGTGCGAGGATAAACTCGGTGCCGGAGAACAGCCTGCATTTGTGCTGTATCTGGAGATTGACCCGCATCAGGTGGATGTGAACGTCCATCCGGCGAAACATGAAGTGCGTTTTCATCAGTCGCGGCTGGTGCATGACTTTATCTACCAGGGCGTGCTGAGCGTATTACAACAGCAGGTCGAGCCGACCCTGCCGTTGAGTGATGTAGCGCCTGCGCCGCGTCCGATTCCGGAGAATCGCGTTGCGGCAGGCAGAAACCAGTTTGCTGAACCGGCTGTTGCCCGTGAACCAGCCACACCGCGTTATACATCCAGCGGCTCAGCTCCCCGGGCATCGGGTGCCAGTTATCCCCATGCTCAGCCGGGTTATCAAAAGCAGGCGGGCGCGGTCTATCGCACATTGTTGGATATCCCGGCCCCGGTGCAGAAAACAGAAGAGGTCGCGCCTGCTGCTGCTTCGCTGGTGGGACATAGCCAAAGCTTTGGTCGGGTGCTGACCATCGTAGCGCCGGATGCGGCCCTGCTGGAGCGTGACGGCCAGCTGGCGCTGTTATCCTTGCCAGTGGCCGAACGCTGGTTAAAACAGGCGCAGCTTGCGCCCGGTCCGCATCAGGCCTGCGCCCAGCCGCTGCTGATCCCGGTGCGGATAAAAATCTCGGCGCAGGAGACGCAGGTTATCCAGCGCTATCAAAAGGCGCTGGCTGAAATGGGTATCGAAGTAGTAACCGAAGCGCACCATGTCACGCTTCGGGCGGTGCCTTTACCCTTACGCCAACAAAATTTACAAAACTTGATTCCTGAACTGATAGGCTACCTGGCGCAACAAACGACGTTTGATGCCGGCAACACCGCGCAGTGGATCGCCCGCCAGCTGGCCAGCGAGCATTCGACGTGGAGTATGGCGCAGGCGATCACGGTGCTGGCGGAGGTCGAACGCCTCTGTCCGCAGCTGGTGAAAGCGCCGCCGGGTGGTTTGTTGCAACCTGTAGATCTACAAACGGCTAAGAACGCCCTGAAAAATGAGTAACTTGAGTAATACCAGCCTGCCTAAGGCGATATTTTTGATGGGGCCAACAGCCTCCGGTAAAACCGCGTTAGCCATTGAGTTACGTAAAGTTTTGCCAGTAGAGTTGATTAGCGTTGATTCCGCCCTTATTTATCAGGGGATGGATATTGGTACGGCAAAGCCTAACGCGGATGAATTACGCGCGGCACCGCACCGATTACTGGATATTCTCGACCCGGCGCAGGCTTACTCAGCGGCAGATTTTCGTCGCGATGCTCTGGCCCAGATGGCAGAGATTACCGCAGCAGGGCGTATTCCCCTGTTAGTGGGTGGAACAATGCTCTATTTCAAGGCCTTACTGGAAGGGTTGTCGCCGTTGCCATCGGCGGATCCGGCGGTAAGAGCCAAAATTGAGCAACAGGCGGCAGAGCAGGGATGGGGTGCGCTGCACGAGCAACTGGCGAAAATCGATCCGGTTGCCGCAGCACGTATTCATCCAAATGATCCGCAAAGGCTTTCCCGGGCACTGGAAGTTTTTTTCATTTCGGGTAAAACTTTAACGGAACTGACGCAAACGTCAGGAGAGGCTCTGCCGTATCAGGTGCATCAGTTCGCCATCGCCCCGGCGAGCCGTGAACTGCTCCATCAGCGAATTGAGCAGCGTTTTCATCAGATGTTAGCTTCAGATTTTGAAGCAGAAGTGCGGGCGCTATTTGCCCGTGGAGATTTGCATACGGATATGCCTTCCATTCGTTGTGTGGGTTATCGCCAGATGTGGTCATACATTGAAGGTGAAATTTCACATGATGAAATGGTTTATCGAGGTATTTGCGCCACGAGACAGTTGGCGAAACGCCAGATAACCTGGTTGCGCGGTTGGGACGGTGTTCACTGGTTAGACAGTGAAAAGCCACAACAGGCGTTACATGATGTATTACAGGTTGTTGGTGATATCGCAGACTGAATGTGTACAATTAAGCCGTATCGTGCGCAATTTTTCAGAATCGCAAGGTTCTAAGTACAAAACAAGCATATAAGGAAAAGATAGAATGGCTAAGGGGCAATCTTTACAAGATCCGTTCTTGAACGCACTGCGTCGTGAACGTGTTCCAGTTTCTATTTATTTGGTGAATGGTATTAAGCTGCAAGGTCAAATTGAGTCCTTCGATCAGTTCGTGATCCTGTTGAAAAACACGGTCAGCCAGATGGTCTACAAGCACGCGATTTCTACTGTTGTTCCGTCTCGCCCGGTATCTCATCACAGCAATAACGCAGGCGGCGGCTCCAGTAACTACCATCATGGCAGCAACGCGCAGGGTTCTTCTGCGCCTGCGCAGGACAGTGAAGAAACCGAATAAGGTTACTGGCTGTTATTTCCATATCGGGGAGCCAGGTTTCTGCGTTCCCCGCTGATCTTTTTTGAGAGGTTTACGCTTGTTTGACCGTTATGATGCCGGTGAGCAGGCGGTGCTGGTACACATCTATTTTTCGCAAGACAAAGATATGGAAGATCTCCAGGAGTTTGAAGCTCTGGTCTCTTCCGCCGGTGTCGAAGCAATGCAGGTGATTACCGGTAGCCGTAAAGCGCCGCACCCAAAGTATTTTGTTGGTGAAGGTAAAGCAGTAGAGATTGCGGATGCCGTTAAAGCGACTGGCGCATCAGTCGTGCTTTTTGATCACGCCCTGACACCGGCCCAGGAACGCAACCTGGAACGTCTGTGTGAATGCCGTGTTATCGATCGGACGGGTTTGATTTTAGACATTTTTGCTCAACGTGCGCGTACCCATGAAGGGAAACTGCAGGTTGAGCTGGCGCAGTTGCGCCATCTGGCGACGCGCCTGGTGCGCGGCTGGACACACCTTGAAAGACAGAAAGGCGGGATTGGTTTGCGTGGTCCGGGTGAAACCCAGCTCGAAACCGACCGTCGCTTGCTGCGTGGCCGTATAACCCAGATCCTCTCCCGGCTGGAAAAAGTTGAGAAGCAACGTGAGCAGGGGCGCCGCTCCCGACAGAAAGCAGACATTCCGACGGTGTCGCTTGTCGGTTATACCAACGCCGGTAAATCCACCCTGTTCAACCAGATTACTGAGGCCCAGGTGTATGCCGCAGACCAGCTGTTTGCGACCCTGGATCCGACGCTGCGCCGCATTGATGTGACGGACGTCGGTGAAACCGTGCTGGCGGATACCGTTGGGTTTATCCGTCATCTGCCGCACGATCTGGTGGCCGCGTTTAAAGCCACCCTGCAGGAGACCCGTCAGGCGACGTTGCTGTTGCATGTCATTGACGCTGCGGATGTCCGTCTGCAGGAAAACATTGATGCAGTGAATATCGTGCTGGAAGAAATTGACGCGCACGAGATCCCGACGCTGCTGGTGATGAACAAAATCGATATGCTGGACGGTTTTGAGCCGCGTATCGACAGAAATGAAGAGAACATACCGATTCGGGTCTGGCTTTCTGCCCAGACCGGTGTCGGTGTACCACTGCTTTTCCAGGCCTTAACAGAACGTCTTTCCGGTGAAGTGGCCCAGCACACGCTGCGTCTGCCACCCGAGGAAGGCCGACTGCGCAGCCGTTTTTATCAGCTTCAGGCGATAGAAAAAGAGTGGATGGAGGATGACGGCAGCGTGGGGTTGCAAGTGCGTATGCCGATCGTTGACTGGCGTCGCCTCTGTAAACAAGAACCTGCGCTGGTCGACTACGTCGTCTGACCGGAAAGGAGATGCCTGAAGGTTTTTGCCCTTTGGGATACCCAAATCGCCATGGATGCTCCGGCATGCCAGGCGTTTGAAGGTATATCACCGCATAACAAATATGGAGCACATACATGGCGTGGAATCAGCCCGGTAATAACGGACAAGACCGCGACCCGTGGGGGAGCAGCAATAATCAAGGCGGCAACTCCGGGGGAAATGGCAACAAAGGTGGTCGCGAGCAGGGGCCACCCGATCTGGATGATATCTTCCGCAAGCTGAGTAAAAAGCTGGGCGGTCTTGGCGGTGGTAAAGGGACTGGCGGCGGTACGGGCCAGGGTCCACGTCCTCACATGGGCGGTCGTGTAGTTGGCATTGTTGCGGCAGCTGCCGTGATTATCTGGGCTGCCAGCGGGTTCTACACTATCAAAGAAGCCGAGCGCGGTGTTGTCACCCGTTTTGGTAAATTCAGCCATCTGGTTGAGCCGGGCCTGAACTGGAAGCCAACCTTTATCGATGACGTCACCGCGGTGAACGTTGAGTCGGTGCGTGAACTGGCGGCGTCCGGCGTGATGCTGACGTCTGACGAAAACGTGGTGCGCGTTGAGATGAACGTGCAGTATCGCGTGACCGATCCACAGCACTATCTGTTTAGCGTGACCAGTGCTGACGACAGCCTGCGTCAGGCTACCGATAGCGCCCTGCGCGGCGTGATCGGTAAATACACTATGGACCGCATTCTGACCGAAGGACGTACCGTTATTCGTAGCGATACCCAGCGCGAGCTGGAAGAGACCATCCGTCCGTACAACATGGGTATCACCCTGCTGGACGTCAACTTCCAGGCTGCTCGTCCGCCTGAAGAGGTGAAAGCGGCGTTTGACGATGCGATTGCTGCCCGTGAAAACGAACAGCAGTACATCCGTGAAGCGGAAGCGTATATCAACGAAGTTCAGCCGCGTGCAAACGGTCAGGCACAGCGTATCCTCGAAGAAGCGCGCGCCTATAAGACTCAGACCATCCTCGAAGCTCAGGGTGAAGTGGCGCGTTTCGCGAAGCTGCTGCCTGAATATAAAGCCGCGCCGGAGATTACCCGCGAGCGTCTCTATATCGAGACCATGGAGAAGGTGCTGAGCCATACCCGTAAGGTACTGGTGAATGACAGCAAAAATGGCAACCTGATGGTTCTGCCACTGGATCAGATGCTGAAGGGCGGTAACGCCGCTGGCGCGAAGAATGACACCAGCGGGGCGAATAACCTGCTGCGTCTGCCACCGGCCTCATCAGGCAACTCCAGCGCTAATACCACCTCTTCTTCAAACGATGGTGACATCATGGACCAACGCCGCGCCAACGCGCAGCGTAACGACTACCAGCGTCAGGGGGAATAACGATGCGTAAGTCAGTTATTGCGATCATCATCATCGTGCTGGTCGTGCTTTATACCTCTATTTTTGTGGTTAAAGAGGGCGAGCGCGGAATTACCCTGCGTTTTGGCAAAGTCCTGCGTGACAGCGAAAACAAACCGCTGGTCTACGAGCCGGGTCTGCACTTTAAGATCCCCATGATCGAATCGGTTAAAACCCTGGATGCCCGTATCCAGACCATGGATAACCAGGCCGATCGCTTCGTGACCAAAGAGAAGAAAGACCTGATTGTCGACTCGTACATCAAGTGGCGCATCAGTGATTTCAGTCGTTACTATCTGGCGACCGGCGGCGGTGACGTCTCTCAGGCAGAAGTGCTGCTGAAACGTAAGTTCTCTGACCGTCTGCGTTCTGAAATTGGTCGTCTGGATGTGAAAGACATCGTTACCGATTCCCGTGGTCGTCTGACCCTGGAAGTGCGCGATGCCCTGAACTCCGGCTCTGCAGGCACGGAAGATGAAGTGACCACCCCAGCGGCTGACGATGCGATCGCCAAAGCAGCTGAGCGTGTTCAGGCTGAAACCAACGGTAAAGTGCCGGTGATCAACCCGAACAGTATGGCCGCGTTAGGTATTGAAGTGGTGGATGTGCGTATCAAGCAGATCAACCTGCCGACCGAAGTGTCCGAAGCGATTTACAACCGTATGCGCGCTGAGCGTGAAGCGGTAGCCCGTCGCCATCGTTCACAGGGTCAGGAAGAGGCTGAAAAGCTGCGCGCAACCGCAGACTATGAAGTGACGAAAACGCTGGCGGAAGCCGAGCGTCAGGGACGTATCCAGCGTGGTGAAGGCGATGCCGAAGCCGCGAAACTGTTCGCCGATGCGTTCAGTCAGGATCCGGACTTCTACGCCTTTATCCGTAGCCTGCGTGCCTATGAAAGCAGCTTCCAGAGCAATCAGGACGTGATGGTTCTTAGCCCGGATAGCGATTTCTTCCGCTATATGAAATCACCGACCACCAGTCGCTGATTCTAACCGCGTGAATAATAAAAAGGCGCCTCATAGAGGCGCCTTTTTTACATCAGTTTCCCAGCCATTTATTCAGCAGACTGCCGACAACCGGCAGACCCGCCAGGGCTGATTCAATCTTCCCGCCAATGGAGGAGCCGATTGATTTACCCATATTCCCACCCAGATCCGGAGCGATAGTCGTCAGGTTAATGGTGCCAATCAGTGGAACGTCGATGTTGAGCAGTTCACCGCCTTTCGACCAGGCTGCCGCACCGATTTTGCTGCCCAAAGACGCCAGGTTATCCTGCAACCAGCCTGCACCGCTCACGCATTCAATTTCAAAAGCTGTTAATTCTTTCATCATAATCATCCTAATTATTTGGTTTACACAGTCTCTTTCTTGAGACGCGAAAAGATCCTGACAACTTTAGAAATATTCAGCAAGACCAGATGGTTATGAATTTTAATTCATCATCTGGAATCACATTGATGAATAACAGGATGCGTTAATTTCTGACCATGAAATAAAAGTTGTTATTATTTCAACACGCTAAAACCGTGCAGAAAGTGCTTCTCTTGTGATGAAAACAAGCGAGCCACACAAGATATTGAGGTAATCGATTAACTGATGATGAACCCGGCAATTTCGACGAAATTTGTATACAAAAAAAGCTGAACATCATCAAAACCGATGGTAGAATCCATTTTTAAGCAATCGGTGGTTTTGAAAAATGGGTAACAACGTCGTCGTACTGGGCACCCAATGGGGTGACGAAGGTAAAGGGAAGATCGTCGATCTTCTGACTGAACGTGCTAAATTTGTTGTACGTTATCAGGGTGGTCACAACGCGGGCCATACTCTCGTAATCAACGGTGAAAAAACCGTCCTCCATCTTATTCCATCAGGCATTCTTCGTGACAATGTGACCAGCATCATCGGTAACGGTGTTGTGCTGTCTCCTGCTGCGCTGATGAAAGAGATGAAAGGCCTGGAAGACCGTGGCATCCCGGTTCGCGAACGTCTACTGCTCTCCGAAGCTTGCCCGCTGATCCTCGACTACCACGTTGCGCTGGACCTGGCACGTGAAAAAGCGCGCGGCGCGAAAGCGATCGGTACGACCGGTCGTGGTATCGGCCCGGCTTACGAAGATAAAGTTGCCCGTCGCGGTCTGCGCGTTGGCGACCTGTTCGACAAAGCGACCTTTGCTGAAAAACTGAAAGAAGTGATGGAATATCACAACTTCCAGCTGGTGAATTTCTACAAAGTTGACGCGGTTGACTACCAGAAAGTGCTGGACGATGTAATGGCGGTTGCCGACATCCTGACCGGTATGGTTGTTGATGTCTCCGATCTGCTGGACCAGGCGCGTCAGCGTGGCGATTTCGTCATGTTCGAAGGCGCGCAGGGTACGCTGCTGGATATCGACCACGGTACCTATCCGTACGTAACCTCCTCTAACACCACCGCTGGTGGCGTGGCAACCGGCTCTGGCCTGGGCCCACGTTATGTGGATTACGTGCTGGGTATCATCAAAGCTTACTCCACTCGCGTGGGTGCCGGTCCGTTCCCGACCGAGCTGTTTGATGACATCGGCGAGTTCCTCTGCAAGCAGGGTAACGAGTTTGGCGCGACCACCGGTCGTCGTCGTCGTACCGGCTGGCTGGATGCGGTTGCCGTACGCCGTGCGGTGCAGATCAACTCCCTGTCTGGCTTCTGCCTGACCAAACTGGACGTCCTGGACGGCCTGAAAGAAGTGAAAATCTGTGTTGCCTACCGTATGCCGGATGGCCGCGAAGTGACCACCACTCCGCTGGCTGCTGACGACTGGCAGGGCATCGAGCCGATCTACGAAACCATGCCAGGCTGGTCTGAAACCACCTTCGGCGTGAAAGAGCGTAGCGGCCTGCCGCAGGCGGCACTGGATTACATCCAGCGTATTGAAGAGCTGACCGGTGTGCCGATTGATATTATCTCTACCGGCCCGGACCGTAGTGAAACCATGATTCTGCGCGACCCGTTCGACGCATAATGAGGGTTTTGCCCGGCGGCGTTGCGCCTGCCGGGCCTACAGAACTTCATCACAGGCCGGATAAGCAACGCGCATCCGGCTTTTTCTTTCTCCTTCCCGCCTTTCAGTTCAAATAAATTAGCCGCCAACTATCTGGCTGGTTTATCATCATTAATGAATATCTCTGCGGATATACCGCGATTTACCCTTTTCCTGAGGTTGATGTGCAGTTAACAAGCTTCACCGATTACGGATTACGCGCGCTGATCTACATGGCGTCGTTACCCGATGGACAGATGACCAGTATCTCTGAGGTGACAGAGGTGTACGGTGTGTCCCGTAATCATATGGTCAAAATAATCAATCAACTTAGCCGTGCCGGATACGTTGCTGCCGTCCGCGGGAAAAATGGCGGCATCCGCCTGGGTAAACCGGCACAGAGTATTCGTGTTGGCGATGTGGTACGTGAACTGGAGCCGTTGACTCTGGTGAACTGCAGCAGTGCGTTCTGCCACATTACCCCTGCCTGTCGTCTGAAACAGGCACTTTCTAAGGCCGTGCAAAGTTTTCTCATGGAGCTGGATAACTATACGCTGGCCGATTTGGTTGAAGAGAATCAACCGCTGTATAAATTATTGCTGGTGGAATGAAGAAAATTTCCACCGGAGATGACAACGGAGGAACCGCTATGTCACAAGATCCTTTCCAGGAACGCGAAGCTGAAAAATACGCTAATCCTATCCCAAGCCGCGAGTTCATCATTGAACACTTAACCAAACGCGAAAAACCCGCTAACCGTGAAGAACTTGCCGTTGAATTAAACATTGAAGGCGAAGAGCAAATTGAAGCCCTTCGCCGTCGTCTGCGTGCCATGGAGCGCGACGGACAACTGGTCTTTACCCGCCGTCAGTGCTATGCCCTGCCAGAACGCCTCGACCTGCTGAAAGGCATGGTCATTGGCCACCGCGATGGTTTTGGCTTCCTGCGCGTCGAAGGCCGCAAGGACGACCTGTATCTCTCCTCTGAACAGATGAAGATGTGCATTCACGGCGACCAGATCCTGGCCCAGCCGCTGGGTGCCGATCGTAAAGGCCGTCGTGAAGCGCGCGTAGTGCGCGTGCTGGTGCCGAAAACCAGCCAGATTGTGGGCCGCTACTTCACCGACGCCGGTGTCGGTTTTGTTGTACCGGACGACAGCCGTCTGAGCTTTGACATCCTTATTCCGCCGGAAGAGGTGATGGGCGCGCGGATGGGCTTTGTGGTGGTCGTTGAACTGACCCAGCGTCCAACCCGCCGTACCAAAGCGATCGGCAAGATTGTTGAAGTGCTGGGCGATAACATGGGCACCGGCATGGCCGTGGACATGGCGCTGCGCACTCACGAAATCCCGTACGTCTGGCCAAAAGCGGTTGAAGAGCAGGTTGAAGGCCTGAAAGAGCAGGTGCCGGAGTCGGCAAAAGCGGGTCGTGTGGACCTGCGTAGCCTGCCGCTGGTCACCATCGATGGCGAAGACGCCCGTGACTTCGATGACGCCGTCTACTGCGAGAAAAAACGCGGCGGCGGCTGGCGTCTGTGGGTGGCGATTGCCGATGTGAGCTATTACGTCCGCACCGGCACCCCGCTGGATGGCGAAGCGCGCAACCGCGGCACCTCGGTCTACTTCCCGTCTCAGGTTGTGCCGATGCTGCCGGAAGTGCTCTCCAACGGCCTGTGCTCCCTGAACCCGCAGGTTGACCGTCTGTGCATGGTCTGTGAAATGACCATCTCCACCAAAGGGCGTTTAACCGGCTACAAATTCTATGAAGCGGTGATGAGTTCACATGCGCGCCTGACCTACACCAAAGTGTGGCACATGCTGCAGGGTGATCAGGATCTGCGTGAGCAGTATGCGCCGCTGGTGAAGCATATCGAAGAGCTGCATAACCTCTATAAAGTGCTGGACCAGGCGCGTGAAGAGCGCGGCGGTATCTCATTTGAGAGTGAAGAGGCGAAGTTCATCTTTAACGCCGAGCGCCGCATCGAGCGCATCGAACAGACCCAGCGTAACGATGCGCACAAGCTGATTGAAGAGTGCATGATCCTGGCGAACATCTCCGCGGCACGTTTCGTTGAGAAAGCCAAAGAGCCTGCGCTGTTCCGTATTCACGATAAACCGACCACCGAAGCCATCACCTCGTTCCGTACCGTACTGGCGGAGCTGGGCCTTGAGCTGCCGGGCGGGAATAAGCCAGAGCCGCGCGATTATGCCGAGCTGCTGGAGTCCATCAGCGATCGTCCTGACGCCGAAATGCTGCAAACCATGCTGCTGCGTTCGATGAAGCAGGCGATTTACGATCCGGAAAACCGCGGCCACTTCGGTCTGGCCTTGCAGTCTTATGCCCACTTTACCTCGCCGATCCGTCGTTACCCGGACCTCTCTCTGCACCGTGCCATTAAGTATCTGCTGGCGCAGGAGCAGGGTCACAAAGGCAACACCACGGAAACCGGTGGCTATCACTACTCCATGGAAGAGATGTTGCAGCTGGGCCAGCACTGTTCAATGGCGGAACGCCGGGCGGATGAAGCCACCCGTGACGTTGCTGACTGGCTGAAGTGTGACTTCATGCTGGATCAGGTCGGGAACGTGTTTAAAGGCGTGATTGCCAGCGTCACCGGCTTTGGTTTCTTCGTGCGTCTTGATGAACTGTTCATTGATGGTCTGGTTCATGTTTCCAGCCTGGATAACGACTACTACCGTTACGATCAGGTTGGACAGCGTCTGACCGGCGAATCCAGCGGCCAGACCTATCGTCTGGGCGATCGCGTGGAAGTGAAGGTAGAAGCCGTCAACATGGACGAGCGTAAGATCGATTTCAGCCTGATCTCCAGCGAACGTGCGCCGCGTAACGTGGGTAAAACCGAGCGCGAGAAAGCGAAAAAAGGCGCAGCCGGTAAAGCCAGCGGCAAGCGTCGTCAGACCGGGAAGAAGGTGAACTTCGAGCCGGACAGCGCGTTCCGCGGTGAGAAAAAACAGAAGCCGAAGGCCGCGAAGAAAGAGGCCAGAGCAGCGAAAAAGCCGTCGGCTAAAACGCAGAAAATCGCCGCCGCGACCAAAGCGAAGCGCGCAGCGAAGAAAAACAGCGCTGAGTAATACCGCCCTCTAACCCCTTCCAGCCGGAAGGGGTTATTCTTTTTAGCCGTAAGTCATTCCACAACAGAATAGATATTTCTCCGCTCCCCCTATATTTCCTGCTTAGTTATTTTTCAGGAATCGTTATTTATTATTTTTGATTAGCCATCTCAGGGCGATGTGTATAGTGAATTCCACTGACTTTTAAATGAATTCATTTCCTGCTTTGCAAGGAGCATATATGCATCTGGCTCGTTTCCCTCGCGTCTCTCTCGGTCATTTTCCTACGCCACTCGAACCGCTGGAAAATATATCCCGCTTATTAGGGGGGCCAAAAATATGGATTAAACGAGACGATGCGACCGGCCTGGCAACGGGTGGAAATAAAACGCGCAAACTTGAATTTCTGCTGGCCGATGCCGTGGCGAAAAAAGCCGACGTTATTATTACCCAGGGGGCCACCCAGTCTAACCATGTGCGGCAGACCATCGCCGGTGCCGCGCGTCTGGGGTTACAGGCCAAGGCCCTGCTTGAAAAGCGGGTGACGGATTTTGGTGAAGATTACCAGCGTTCGGGTAACGTCCTGCTGGATCATGTCCTGGGCGGCGAAATTGTTGCCCACCTGCCTGCCGGCACCGACATGCAGCAGGCGATGGAAGAGTACGCGGCCACCCTGCGTGAGAAGGGGCATAACCCCTATGTTATCCCGGGAGGTGGCTCCAATCCTATCGGGGCGCTGGGCTACGTGGCCTGCGCCGAGGAGTTGTTGTATCAGTCGTCCGAACGTCGTCTTCGCATCGACCATGTGGTGCACGCCACCGGCAGTACCGGCACCCAGGCGGGACTGGTAGCGGGCTTCACGGCCACCAACAGCCACGTACCCGTGCTGGGCATCAGCGTGCGGGCACCCAAAGCGAAGCAGGAAGAGAACGTCTGGAACCTGGCCTCCCGCACCCTTGAGCTGCTGGGCGTGCCGGGTGAGCTGTCGCGCCATGCGGTCGTCGCCAACAGCGATTACGTGGGGGATGGCTACGGCTTACCGACCGAAGGCACCCTGGAAGCGCTGACGCTGCTGGCGCGCCACGAGGGCATTCTGCTCGATCCCGTCTATTCCGCGAAAGGGATGGCGGGGCTGATTGACCTGATTCGTAAAGGCCATTTCCGTCAGGATGAGAACGTGGTCTTTATCCACACCGGCGGCGCGGCAGGGCTGTTTGGGTATCGCCAGGTACTTGAGCATGTCTGAGCCGTTTCTGCTCGGCGTGCTGGGGGGCATGGGTCCGCTGGCGACGCTCGACTTTCAGCGCCGACTGCTGGAGGCCACGCCCGCCCAGAGCGATCAGCAGCAGCTGCCCTCAGTGGTCTGGAACGTGCCGCAAATTGCGGACCGGCAAAAAGCGCTGGCGGGCACCGGGCCTTCACCGCTGCCGCAGCTGATCCACGGCATTAGGGTGCTGAACCAGGCGGGGGCGAGCCATATCGCCATCCCCTGTAACACCGCGCACCACTGGTATGACGCGCTCAGCGAGGCGAGTGCCGCCCCCATTTTGCATATTGTGGATGCCACGTTAGCCGCGCTGGAACAGGAAGCGAATACGCCGCAGCGGGTAGGGATTATCGCCACCAAAGGCACGCTGGACGCCGGCTGGTATCAGCAAAAACTGGCGGCCCGGGGCATCGAGGTAGTTGAGCCGACGCCCGAAGAATTAGCGCAGTGGTTCGTGCCGGGCTGCTACGCGGTCAAACGCGGGGCGCTTAAGGAAGGGGGGGAACTCTTGACCCAACAGGCGCTGGCGCTGTTCGCACGCGGGGCGCAAAAGCTGATTCTGGCCTGCACCGAAGTGCCGGTTGCGCTCCAGTCCGTTGACGCGCCTTTTCTGCATTTAACCTTCGATCCGGCGCAGGCGCTGGCGGAGCGATGTTCGCAGTTATGGCAAGCGAATTAATTACCACCATTAAATCTTAATATTTCACAGGAAAATAAAATGAAGAAAAGTCTCTGCTTATTAATTGCAGCGGGTGGTTTGTGGGCAAATTTCAGTTATGCCGACGCGCCTTCTGAAGTTCGCGTGGCATTCAGCGGCGGTTCCCAGGTATTAATGCTGGCAAAAGCCGACGGCTCGCTGGATAAAGCGTTAAACAGCAAAGTGAAGTGGGTGCAATTTGCCTCCGGTGCCGACGCGTTAAATTATTTCGCCAGTAACGCCATTGATATTGCCAACTTTGGATCAAGTCCGGCCACGGCGGGAATTGTCAGAAAGCTGCCGGTAGAAATTATCGGCGTCTCTGGCGTCATCGCCAGCTATGAGCGCCTGATCGGCAAAGACGGCATTGCCAGCATCAAGGATATCGAAGGAAAACGCGTGGCCTACCCGCCGAACTCGACCGCGCAGTATGCGCTGGAAGCGGCGATCAGCGTCAACAAACTCGACCGCAGCAAGATTACCCTGCTGCCGCTGCGTCCGGCAGAGATGGTCGCCGCCTGGAAGCGCGGTGATATTGATGCGGGTTACGTCTGGGCACCGTTTGCCCAGGAGCTGGAGTCCTCCGGCGGCCATCAGGTGTTTGCCACCAAGGATCTGCAGAAAGATGGCTATCTGATCTACAACAACTACGTGGTGCGCAAGGCCTTTGCCGAGCAGTATCCGCAGGCGGTGACCGCTTTCCTGCGCGTGCATCAGCAAAAAGTCGACGAGTTTAAGAAAGACCCGGACCGCGCCGCGGCGATTGTCGCCAAAGAAGTGGGGGCACCCGTGACCACCGCCGCCAATACCCTTGGCGGGCTGGAGTACCCGACGCTGGCGCAGCAGGGCACCGCGGACTGGCTGGGTAACGGCACGCAAACCACCGACAGCGGCATTGGCAAAGCGCTGACCAAAACCTCCAGCTTCCTGGCGGGTATTGGTGAGATCCGCAAACGCGATATCCCGGCCAACTGGGATACGGCGATTGAGTCACGCTACATTCGCGACGCGGCGGTAGCAGCGCAATGAGATTGAGTCACCATATCGCCATCAGCGTCCTGTCGGTGGCGGTTTTCTTTATTGTCTGGCAGGTGGCGGCCATGCGGCAGTGGGTGGATCCCCTGCTGCTGCCCTCGCTCACCGATATCGGTCTGACCACGGAAGAGCTGCTGGCCGATGGCTATCGTCAGGTGCCGCTGTGGGAGCATATTGCGGTCAGCCTGGCGCGTGCGCTTAGCGCCTTTGCCGTGGCGATCGCCATTGGTATTCCGCTGGGGCTGCTGATGGGGCTGTCGGACGGCCTCGCCGCCGTGCTCAACCCGTTCGTCCAGTTCCTGCGCCCGCTGCCCAAAATCGCGCTGATCCCGCTGGCGGTGGTGTGGCTGGGCATTGGCGAAGCCTCGAAATTCTTCCTGATCTTTATCGCCACTTTCCTGAGCGTGGTGGTGGGCGCCGCCGCGGCGGTGGATCGTATTGGCCGCTCGCGCATCCGCGTGGCGCAAACCTTGGGTGCCTCGCGTCAGCAGATCTTCCTGCGCGTGGTGCTGCCGGATGCGCTGCCGGACCTCTTCACCACCGTCAGGCTGTCGATTGGTATCGGCTGGACGTCGCTGATTGCGGCGGAGATGGTGGCGGCCAGCTCTGGCCTCGGCTGGATGGTGATCAACGCCAGCTCCTATCTGCGCACCGATATCGTCATGCTCGGCATTCTGCTGCTGGGCGGCATTGGCTACGTTCTGGATCTCTTACTGCTGGGGCTGCAGCGGCTGATTGTGCCCTGGGCGGGGAAAGAATAATGAGTGCTATCACGCTGGAAAATGTTTCGCTCTCTTTTGCGGCGAAGCCGCAGCCCTTCAGGGTGCTGGAGGATATCAATCTCTCCCTGAGCAAAGGGGAGTTCGTGGTGCTGCTGGGGCCGTCCGGCTGCGGTAAATCCACCATTCTGAACCTCGTGGCCGGCTTCAATAAGCCGGATCGCGGGCGGGTGGTGGCGGGTGGGAAACCGGTGCGCGAGCCGGGCCCCGACCGCGGGATGATCTTCCAGCAGCCGAATCTGTTCCCGTGGCTGTCGGTGCTGGATAACGTCACCTTTGGCCCGCGCCTCGGTAAACACCGCAAGGATGAGACCAACGCCCAGGCGCAGGGCTGGCTGGAGCGGGTGGGGCTGAAAGGATTTGAGCATCACGCCCCCTGGCAGCTGTCTGGCGGCATGAAGCAACGCGTGGCGCTGGCCCGGGCCTGGCTGCCGGAGCCGGAAGTACTGTTGCTGGATGAGCCCTTCGGCGCGCTGGATGCGCAAACCCGTCTGATGATGCAGGAGCTGCTGCGTGAGGCCTGGCTGTCCACCGGCACCACGCTGCTGTTTGTCACCCACGATGTGGACGAGGCGCTGTTCCTCGCCGATCGGATCCTGATCATGTCGGCAAAACCGGGAAAAATCGTCGAAGAGATCGTCCTGCCGTTCGGGCGTGAACGCGACATCGAAGCCCTTGCCGGGCACCCGCGCTACAGCGAGATCAAGCATCACGTCCTGCACCGGGTGCGCCAGGAGGCAAAGCGGCACTTAGGTTAAACACGGTTCCCGGTGTCGGGAATGAATCAACTGTCATCACTGAGGTGGAAGCAATGAGCAACAGCGAATTACGAGACCGTCTTGAAACAAGTATTCAGCAGCACCGGGACGAATATGTGGCGATCGCCAAAGATATTCACGCCCATCCGGAAACCGGCAATAACGAATATTACGCCAGCAACCTGCTGACGCAGCTGCTGGAGAAGCACGGTTTTACCGTCACCCTGAACGTTGCCGGACACGAAACGGCCTTCTACGCGGTAAAAGAGAGCGGCAAGCCCGGCCCGACCATTGCTTACCTCGCAGAATACGATGCGCTGATCGATATCGGCCATGCCTGCGGACATAACATTATTGGCGTCACCAGCATTGCCGCGGCGATTGCGCTCGGTGAGACGCTGGCCAGCACCGGCGGCAAAGTGGTGGTACTTGGCACCCCGGCAGAAGAGGGCGGGCTGCGCGGAAAAGGCGGGCCAAACGGCAATGTGAAAGCCCGCTTCGTGGAGCACGGTTTCCTGAAGGAGGTCGATGTGGCCCTGATGGTGCACCCTGCGGGCAAAACGCGGCTTTCCGGCCCGTCGCTGGCCAACAATCATCTCTACTTCCACTTCTACGGCAAACCTTCCCACGCGGGCAGCTCACCCCATAAAGGCGTCAATGCGCTGGATGCCCTGGTACTGCTCTACAACGGGATCAGCGTCCTGCGCCAGCAACTGCCGGACGGCATTCGCGTGCATGGCATCATCACCAACGGCGGCCAGGCCCCGAACGTGATCCCGGAATATGCCTCCGCCCATTACTACATCCGGGCCCACACCCGGGAAGAGGTGCTGGCGCTGGAGCCACGCATTCGCGCCATTGCCGAAGGCGTTGCGCTGGCTACCGGCACCACCGTGAAAATTGAGCATCAGGTCGGTCCGCGTGATTTCAATATCAACCACACCCTGAACGACGTCCTGCTGGAGGAGTTTACTGCGGCAGGCGAGAACGTAGAGCTGAAAGAGAAAGAGGGGCTGGGTTCGACCGATGCCGGGGACATCAGCCACGCGGTGCCGACGGCGCATCCGTACATCAAGATCGGTCCGGACGATCTGATTGGTCACACCGTCGCGTTCCGCGAAGCGGCCAACTCCACCCAGGGCTACGATGCGCTGGTGACGGGCGCCCAGGTGCTGGCCCGCACGGGGTTACGCCTTCTGACCGACGCTGCGCTGCTGCAGGCGGCAAAAGACGAATTCGCCGGTCGTACCGCGGCAACCCAGGCCGCTTAACCTAAATACCGGAGCGACATAATAATGAAAATGCTGTTTTCTGCCGCCGCGCTGATGCTGGCGGCGGTTTTACCGCTGGGAAGCGCGCAGGCCCAGAGCGTGGATCGCAACGCCACGCTGAACATCGCCTACGGCAACCGGCCGGGCACGCTGGATCCCTATCTGACGACCAACAATGCCACCTCGGACGTGGACAGGCATATCTTCGAAACTCTGTTCACCATCAATGATAAATTCGAGCCCGTGCCGGAGCTGGTGCAGAGTTATACCCTCAGCGACGATCGCAAAACCTACACCCTGGTGCTGCGCGACGGGATCCACTTCCACGACGGCCAGCTGCTGACCGCCGATGACGTGGTGGCCTCCATGAACCGCTGGCTGGCGGTCTCCACCCAGGGGAAGGCCAACCTGCCGGGCGTACAGTTCAGCAAAGTGGATGACAAAACGGTCAGCTTCACGCTGGCGGCCCCGTCGCTCATCACCCTCAACGTGCTGGCCGACGTGAAAAACATCGCCGCCATCATGCCAAAGCGCATTATTGACGCGGCGAACAGCAGCAATAAGCCGGTGACGGAACTGGTCGGCACCGGCCCTTACAAGCTGGCGGAATTTAAGCCGGGCGACTATCTGCATCTGACCCGCTATGACCAGTATCAGTCTCGCACCGAGCCTGCCAGCGGGCTGTCGGGGCAGAAAAAAGCCGACGTGAAGGACATCTGGTTCCGCTACATCACCGACGAATCGACCCGCCTGGCGGGGGCAATGACCGGGGAGTACGATCTGGTCTTCCAGCTGCCAAAGGACAATATCGATACCCTGAGCAGCGCCCCGGATCTTTCCCTGTTCCAGCCGCAGAGCGGTGGATCGCTGATTACCTATCTGTTCAATAAAAACCAGGGGCCGTTCGCCAACGTGAAGCTGCGCCAGGCGTTTAACCTGGCGCTCGATGTGCATCAGACCCTGCTGGCAGGCTACAGCGATCCGCGCTTCTTCAAAGAGGATCCCTCTCTGGGCTTCCCGGATCAGGTGGACTGGTACAGCGAGGCGGGTAAACCTTTCTGGAACCAGCACAAGCTGGATCAGGCGCGCGCGCTGGTGAAAGAGTCGGGCTACAACGGCGAAGAGGTGGTGATCATCGCCACCAAAGAGTATGCCGAGCTCTATAACCTGGCGATTGTCGCCCAGCAGGTGCTGAAGCAGATTGGCGTCAAATCCCGGCTGGATGTCTATGACTGGCCCACCGTGCTGCAGCGCCGTCAGGATCCAAAAAACTTCGATCTCTGCGCCCTGGAGTTCTCCATGCGTCAGGTCCTGCACCAGTATCCGTTCCTCGATTCGCGGGCCAAATTCCCCGGCCTGAGCAACAGCCCGGAGATCGACAGCGTGCTGGATCAGATCAAACAGGCACCGTCGCTGAAAGAGGCCAAACCGCTGGTGGATAAACTGAACGTGCTGAGCTGGCAATATTTGCCGGTGATCGTGCTGGGACGTACCACCCCGGATGCGGTGGCGATCAAAAACAACGTGCAGGGCTACCAGGATCTGATTGGCCCGATTCTGTGGAACGTTAGCGTAACTAAACCCTGACGGGAGAAGGCGATGAAAAGATACCTCTTTCACCGCCTGCTGGCACTGCTACCGGTGCTGCTGGTGGTGTCGGTAGTGGTGTTCTGTCTGATTCATCTGGCGCCGGGCGATCCGGCGCTGGTGATTCTGGGTAACGATGCCAGCCCGCAGGATATCGCGGCGTTGCGCCAGCAGATGGGGCTGGACAGGCCCATGCTGGCGCAGTTTATCAGCTGGTTTGGCGAGGTACTTTCCGGCAATTTAGGCCATTCGCTGTTTCTCGATACCAGCGTGATGACCCTGTTTTTACAGCATCTCACCCCTACGCTGGCGCTGGCGCTCTATGCCCAGGCGATCGCGCTGGTGCTGGGTCTGGCGGGCGGGGTGCTGAGCGCCTGGCAACACGGTAGCCTGCTGGATCGCGCTATCCGCATGCTGGCGACCCTCGGGATGTCGGTGCCGGGCTTTCTGCTCGGCCTGTTTTTGATCTTCTTTTTTGCGGTGCAGCTGCGCTGGTTTCCGGTGGTGGGGTATCGCTCCACCAATGAGGATTTCTGGCTTAATGTCTGGTATTTAACCCTGCCCGCATTTGCGCTGGGGTTGCGTATCGCCGCGTTGATCGCCCGCATGACCCGCGCGGTCATGCTGGACGTGATGCAGGAGCCCTTTATCAGTACCGCCCGCGCCAAAGGAGTACCGGAGCGGCTGGTGCTGCTGCGCCACACCCTGAAAAACAGCCTGATCCCCATTCTGACCATCTGCGGCGAATCTTTCGCCTCGCTGGTCACCGGCACCATCGTGATTGAGAGCGTGTTTGGCATTCCCGGCGTCGGATCGCTGATCGTGGACTCGATCGAACGGCGTGACGTGACGGTGATCCAGGGCGTGGTGCTGCTGATCACTGTCTGCTACGTGTTGATCAACCTGGCGGTGGATCTGCTGAGCTATCTGGCCGATCCGCGACTTTCCGTCGACGGGGGTGAAAAATGATCCTGAAGCGCAACCCCTCCCTGCTCATCTGGCCTGCGGTGCTGGTGACCATCGTCCTGCTGTCGTTTTTTGCCAGCGCGTTAAGCCCCTACGATCCCTACAGCATCGATCCGCTCAGCCGCCTGAAAGCCCCTTCCGCCGCGCACTGGTTCGGCACGGATAACTTTGGCCGGGATCTGTTTGTGCGTGTCGCCCTGGCGGTGAGAGTGTCATTCTCGGTAGGGGCCGCGGTGGCGGTGATTGCGGGGATCACGGGAATGGTGATCGGCCTGCTGTGCGCCTGGTACCGTCCGGTCGACCGGGTGCTGATGCGCGTCTGCGATGGGCTGTTTGCGTTCCCGTCTCTGCTGCTGGCGATCGCCATTGTCGGCGTGCTGGGGCCAAATATCGCCAACGTGGTGCTGGCCCTGTCGCTGGTCTATGTCCCGTCGATCGCCCGGGTGATCCGCGGGGCGGCGATGGTGATCAAAGAGAAAAACTTTATCGAAGCGCTGCGGGCGCAGGGGGCGAGCGCCTCGCGCATCATCTGGTTGCACCTGCTGCCTAACGTTATTTCGCCCTTTATCGTGCAGGTCAGCTGGGTCTTTTCCGTCGCCATTCTGACGGAGGCCGCGCTCAGCTTTCTCGGCTCAGGCGTCCCGGCCCCGATGCCGAGCCTCGGCAATTTACTGCTGGAAGGGAAAGCGGTGATCTTTACCGCCTGGTGGATGACCTTCTTCCCCGGCATCGCCATCGTGCTGCTGATCCTGGCGCTGAATATCATCGGCGATGACCTGCGCGACAGCGCCGATCCGGGGCTGAAACCGCTGCCGCGCCGGGTGTTACGTCTGTTAAAACAAGGGGAACGGCATGGCTGAGACGTTACTGCAGGTTAAGGATCTTGAGGTCAGCTTCGCCACCCGTCAGGGCATTATCTCCCCGGTGCGCGGCGTCTCCTTCCATGTGCATGCCCACGAAACCCTCGGCATTATCGGTGAATCCGGCTGCGGCAAGAGCGTGACCGCCCAGGCGGTGATGGGGCTACTGTCGCCGCGCACCAGCCGGGTGGAGGGTGATGTGGTGCTGGCGGGCAACGCGCTGCACACGCTGTCGACAAAAGCGCGTCGGCAGATGAGCGGCCGCGACATGGCGATGATTTTTCAGGATCCGCTGGCCAGCTTGAACCCGGTGATGACGATTGGCTATCAGATTGATGAGAGCCTGCGGCTGCATACGTCGCTTAACCGTGCGCAGCGTCAGGCGAAAATCCTCGCTCTGCTCGCCCAGGTCGGCATTCCCGAACCGGGGCGCTGCGCCGGATCCTGGCCGCATGAACTCTCCGGCGGCATGCGCCAGCGGGTGATGATTGCCATGGCGATCGCCACCTCGCCGTCGCTGCTGATTGCCGATGAACCCACTACCGCGCTGGATGCGACCATTCAGGCGCAAATCCTCGATCTCCTCGATGAGATTAAGCATGAAACCGGGATGGGGATTGTCATTATCACCCACGACCTGAGCGTGGTGGCCAGGCTGTGCCAGCGCGTGGTGGTGCTGTACGCCGGTCAGGTGGTGGAAGAGACGGATGTCTGGACGCTGTTTGAACGTCCGCGCCACCCTTACACCCGCGCGCTGCTGGCGGCTCGCCCGTCGGCGGACCATACGCCTAAAACCGCCCTGGCAGAGATCGGCGGACAGGTACCTTCCCTCCATGCGTTGCCCTCGGGCTGTACCTATGCCGATCGCTGCCCGCTGGTGCAGCCGCGCTGCCGGGCAGAGGCCCCCGGGCTACGCATCCTCGGCGGTGAAAGCCACCAGGTTCGCTGCTGGCGAGCCGAAGACACAGGAGCCCTACGATGACGACCCCCTTACTGAGCGTGACTCAGCTCGCGAAAACCTTTCAGCGGCGCGGCCAGTCCGTGCCGGCGGTAAACGGGGTGAGCTTTATCCTCAATGCGGGTGAAACCTGGGCGCTGGTGGGAGAATCCGGTAGCGGGAAAAGCACCACCGGACGGCTGGTGCTGGGGCTAACGCCGGCGAGTGGGGGCGATATTCAGTTTGAAGGGCGCTCGCTGGCCGGGTTAAACGCCGCAGGATGGCGCAGCGTGCGCCGGGATATGCAGATGATTTTTCAGGATCCGCTCTCGTCCCTCGACCCGAAACGCACCGTGGGCTATAGCCTGGAAGAGCCGCTGATTATCCACGGCATTGGCAATCGCAAAGCGCAGGTGGGGGAGATGCTGGAGCAGGTTGGTTTACGACCGCAGGATGCCACGCGCTATCCGCATGAATTTTCCGGCGGTCAGCGGCAGCGCATCGGGATCGCCCGGGCGCTGATCCTCAAACCTAAGCTAATCATCTGCGATGAGCCGGTGTCGGCGCTGGACGTCTCCATTCAGTCGCAGATCCTGAACCTGTTGATGCGGCTCCAGCGCGAGTACGGACTGGCCTACCTGTTCATCTCCCATGACCTGAACGTCGTCCGGCACATTGCCGATCGCGTGGGGGTGATGCATTGCGGCAGGATCGTGGAGCAGGGCGATACAGAGCGTATTTTCTCTGCGCCCCAGCATGACTATACGCGCTTTTTACTGAACGCCATTTTGCCTGCGCACCCGGCCGCGACAGGCGTTGCGCGCGTGGCGGTGAACGGCTAATGCCGACAGGAGTCGATTTGACCGGCGGGTCGGTTATAATAGGCGCAAGTGACGACATTCACGGCCCCATTTAACCCGGCGCACACCGCCTCACATGAGTACCTTTAATGAGTGAAATGATTTACGGCATCCACGCGGTGCAGGCCCTGCTGGAGCGCGCACCGGAGCGTTTTCAGGAAGTGTTTATTCTGAAAGGGCGTGAAGACAAACGCCTGATGCCGCTGATCCACGCCCTGGAAGCGCAGGGCGTGGTGATCCAACTGGCGAACCGTCAGTATCTGGATGAGAAAAGCGAAGGTGCGGTGCACCAGGGGATCATCGCCCGCGTTAAGCCGGGCCGCCAGTATCAGGAAAACGATCTGCCGGATCTCATCGCTTCGCTGGATAACCCGTTCTTCCTGATCCTCGACGGCGTGACCGATCCGCACAACCTCGGTGCCTGCCTGCGTAGCGCCGATGCGGCGGGCGTGCACGCGGTGATCGTGCCGAAAGATCGCTCTGCCCAGCTCAACGCCACGGCCAAAAAAGTGGCCTGCGGCGCGGCGGAAAACGTCCCGCTGATCCGCGTGACCAACCTGGCGCGCACCATGCGTCAGTTGCAGGAAGAGAACATCTGGATCGTCGGCACCGCTGGTGAAGCGGACCATACCCTGTTCCAGAGCAAAATGACCGGCCGTCTGGCGCTGGTGATGGGTGCGGAAGGGGAAGGGATGCGCCGTCTGACCCGCGAGCACTGCGACGAGCTGATCAGCATCCCGATGGCGGGCAGCGTCTCGTCCCTGAACGTCTCCGTGGCAACCGGTATCTGCCTGTTCGAAGCGGTGCGCCAGCGCGGGTAGTCTGTTGTGCCCGGTGGCGCTGCGCTTACCGGGCCTACGGTCCGTGCTTTTGTAGGCCGGGTAAGGCGAAGCCGCCACCCGGCATATACCTCACTCCTCCAGCGACCGCAAATGGTCGTCCTTTCTTAGCGTCATCAGCGCCACAATACTCACCACCGCCGTCGCCATGACGTAATAGGCCGGAATATCCAGGTTTCCCGTCTCTTTTATCAATCCGGTAATGATTAACCCCGCACAGCCCGAGAAGATGGCATTCGACAGCGAATAGGCCAGCCCCAGCCCGGTGTAGCGCACCCGCGTCGGGAACATCTCTGACAGCATGGCCGGTCCGGGCCCTGCCAGCATCCCCACCAGTCCACCGGCAATCAGCACCACTATCGCTTTCACCGCCAGCGTGCTGGACTCCGCCTGCAGGATTTTCAGCAGCGGCAGGGCGAGGATCAGCAGCAGGGCGGCGGCAATCACCATCACCGTACGCCGTCCGATGCGGTCGCTGAGGATCCCCGACGGGATAATGGTCAGCGCAAAGCCGATATTGGAGATGACCGCAATCAGCAGCGCCTGGTTAAAGCCGGTATGCAGGGCCGATTGCAGGTAGGCGGGCATGATCACCAGATAGGTATAACCCGCGGCAGACCACACCATCACCCGGCCGATCCCCATCACAATGGCTTTCAGCGTGTCGCGGGTTCGGGCCTTCGCCACTACCGGTTTGGTTTGCTGCTGCACGAAGCTTGGCGTCTCTTCCATGCTTACCCGCAGCCACAGGGCCACCGCTCCCAGCGGCAGGGCGATAAAGAACGGGATGCGCCAGCCCCAGTCATGCAGGGCTTCTGGCGTCAGCAGTGCTGAGAGCAGGGCCACAATCCCCGCGCCGGCCAGCAGGCCCAGCGCAACGGTAAAGGACTGCCAGGCGCCGTACAGCCCGCGTTTGCCGCGCGGGGCGAACTCGGTCATCAGCGACACCGCGCCGCCATACTCGCCGCCAGCGAACAGCCCCTGCAGGATCCGCAGGCCGGTAATAATCAGCGGGGCGGCAATGCCGATGCTGGCATACACCGGCACCAGACCAATCGCCGCCGTCGCCAGGGTCATCATCACCAGCACGACGATCAGCGTGGGCTTACGCCCGATACGATCGCCGATCCGCCCGAAGACGATGGCACCCAATGGACGAAAGAAAAAGGCGATGGCAAACGAGGCGTAGGTCAGGATCAGGCTGGTCAGCCCGGCCTCACCGCTGAGCTGGAAAAAGTTTTTTGCAATCACGGTGGCCAGAAAACCGTACACCGCAAATTCGTACCATTCGATAAAGTTACCAATCGAGCCGGCGATTAACGCCCGCTTATGGGCATCCGGCGCCCGTTGAGTGTTGTGCATTGTTATTCTCTCCATGAGGTGTGAATAAATTATTCACTATAAATGCAGATAAGAAATTTATTATTCGTTCGTTATGTGACCAGATTCACGCTTGTCGATGGCGAAATTTTGCGCCCGCTGCTGTGCAGCGGCTGCCCGGTCTGTCCATAATTACCTCGTTGCCATAGAAGGAGGGAGACAATATGCACTGGCAGACGCACACTGTTTTTAATCAGCCTGCGCCACTCACCAACAGCAACCTTTTTCTTTCCGATCGTGCCCTGTGTGAAGCGGTTAGCCGTGAAGGTGCCGACTGGGACGTCGAGCTGCTCGCCAGTATCGGCCAGCAGTTAGGTACGGCAGAATCGCTGGAACTGGGCCGCCTTGCCAACGTCAATCCACCCGAACTGCTGCGCTTTGACGCCAGCGGCACCCGGCTGGACGACGTGCGATTCCATCCGGCATGGCACCTGCTGATGCAGGGGCTGTGTGCCAACCGGGTGCATAACCTGGCGTGGGAGGAGGAGGCGCGCAAAGGAGCGTTCGTGGCCCGGGCGGCGCGTTTTATCCTGCATGCGCAGGTAGAAGCCGGCACGCTTTGCCCCATCACCATGACCCACGCCGCCACGCCGTTGCTGCAGCAGGCGCTACCGCGCGCCTTCCACGACTGGCTGACGCCGCTCCTTAGCGACCGTTATGACTCCCATCTGGCGCCGGGCAACCAGAAGCGCGGTCTGTTGATCGGTATGGGAATGACGGAGAAGCAGGGCGGGTCGGATGTCCTCAGCAACACCACCCGGGCAGAGCGCTGCAGCGACGGCAGCTACCGGCTGGTGGGCCATAAGTGGTTTTTCTCGGTGCCGCAAAGCGATGCGCATCTGGTGCTGGCTCAGGCCAAAGGCGGCCTGTCGTGCTTCTTCGTTCCGCGTTTTCTGCCTGACGGCTTGCGCAATGCCGTACATCTGGAGCGGCTGAAGGACAAGCTCGGCAACCGCTCCAACGCCAGCAGCGAAGCCGAGTTTCTCGACGCCACCGGCTGGCTGCTGGGCGAAGAAGGGGAAGGGGTGCGCCAGATCCTGAAGATGGGCGGCCTCACCCGGTTCGACTGCGCGCTGGGCAGCCACGGCCTGATGCGCAGGGCATTCTCGGTGGCGTTGTATCATGCTCACCAGCGGCAGACCTTTGGCAAAAACCTGATCGATCAGCCGCTGATGCGCGATGTGCTTAGCCGCATGGCGCTACAGCTGGAGGGGCAGACGGCGCTCCTGTTCCGCCTGGCGCGGGCCTGGGATCGCCGGGATAACGAGCGCGAGGCTCTGTGGGCACGGCTGTTTACTCCGGCCGCGAAACTGACGATCTGTAAAGCGGGGATCCCGTTCGTCGCCGAAGCGATGGAGGTGCTGGGCGGTATCGGCTACTGCGAAGAGAGCGAGCTGCCGCGTATCTACCGGGAGATGCCGGTCAACAGCATCTGGGAAGGTTCGGGCAATATCATGGGACTGGACGTGCTGCGGGTACTGGCGAAGCAGCCTGCGGTGATGGATCTGCTGGCCGATGATTTTGCTGAAGTGAAGGGGCAGGATCGGCACTTCGATCGCAGCTGGCGTCAGCTACAGCAGAAGTTGCGCAAACCCCAGGAGGCGCAGGGCAGGGAGATCGCCCGGCAGATCTTCCTGCTGGGCGCGGGGGCACAGATGTTGCGCCATGCGTCACCGCCGGTGGCGCAGGCCTGGTGCCGTGAGATGCTCGACGCCCGCGGGGGATCCCTGCTCAGCGAGCAGGTCCAGGACGACCTGCTGCTGCGCGCCACGGGCGGCGTGGCCTGATCCTTACAGGCGGAACAGGCTGACCAGATCGGTCAGGTGGGAACCCTTCCCACGCAGAACCTGCGCCGTCTGTTCACTGCGCGAGACGCGGTCGGCGTTGATATGCGACGCTTCGCCGATGTGCGTCATCGCCAGGTTCACCTGACCAATGCCTGCCGACTGCTCCCGGGAGGCATGGTTAATCTCCGTAACCAGCTGGTTGATATTGTCGATGTGCACGATGATGCTCTCCATCGCATGCCGGGTCTGCTCCGACAGGGCGTGGCCCTCGCTCACCTTGCTGAGCGTATCGCCAATCAGCTGTTCAATCTCCTTCACCGCGTTGGCGCTGCGCGCTGCCAGAGCGCGGACTTCCTGAGCCACCACGGCAAAGCCTTTACCGTGCTCGCCTGCCCGGGCAGCTTCTACCGCGGCGTTGAGCGCCAGGATATTGGTCTGGAAAGCGATGCCCTCAATCACCCGGGTGATGGCTTCGATACGTTTCGATGCCTCGCGAATATCATCCATGGTGGCGACAGCGTTGCTGACGGTCTCCCCGCCCTGATGCACCGCCCGTGAGGTTTCGCCCACCAGCTGCTGGGTCTGCTCCATATTGGCCGCATTCTGCTGCACGCTGGCTGCCAGCTGCTCCATGCTGGCAGAGGTCTCCTCCACGCTGCTGGCCTGCTTGTTGATCTGCTCGGAGATCTCGCCGGTATCCGCCGCCAGGGCGTTGGTGCCCAGATGGATATCCCCCGCGGCTTCGCGCACCTGCAATACGATTTTTTGCAGCCCGCCGCCAATGCCGTTGATGGCATTGATCAGCTGACCCACCTCATCCTGACGGGTGGCAGGCAGGGTGGCACGCAGATCCCCGGCGGCATACTGTTCTGCCAGACCAATCACATCGCGCAGCGGGCGTGAAAGCCAGCGGCGAATAATAAACACGAACAGCATGGCGAAGAGCGCGGACAGAACAACGCCCGCCAGCAGGAAGCGATCGCGCAGGCTGGTCACATCGGCCAGCAGCACGGATTTATCCACCTCGCCCACGATGGTCCAGTTCCAGCCCGGCAGCGGCGTCCAGGCCATAATCAGCGTGCGACCCTCGGCGCTCTGACGCTCCAGGGTGCCGGATTTATCCCCCAGCAGCTGCTGCTGAACGTCGTTCTCCCATTTCGGCAGTTGCCCCTCTTCTGCGCTATTGAACAGGTACTGGCCGTGATTTTTGCCATTGCTGCGGTCCAGCACGAAGAAGTGGCCGCTCTCGCCCAGACGGCGGCTAAGGATCTTCTCACGCATGACGTTCCACGAGTGGGTAATGTCGACCCCAACGAAGATAATGGCGATCACCTGTCCGCCCGCGTCTTTTACCGGCTGATACTGGGTGATGTAGCGTTTGCCGAACAGCAGGGCAAGGCCGCGATACACCTCACCTTTAGTGACCACCGCCCAGGCGGGGCTGGCATGATCCAGTACCGTGCCGATGGCCCGATCGCTGTTCTCTTTCCGCAGTGAAGTTGCCACGCGGACGAAGTCGTCGCCGCTGCGGACAAACAGCGTGGAGATGGCCCCGGTGCGATTCAGAAAATCATCGGGCGTGGCGTTGTTCTCATGGAGTTCCGTATCGCTGCCCTTCAGCAGCGGGACGTTCTGACCGTTAATGGTACGCGTCTGGCTGGCGTCAAGATTCAGCGGCTGCGGTAAAAAGGTGGTGAACAGGCGGGTATAGCTCTCCACCTCTTCGGTAAGACTGGTATTAAACATCTGCACCATGTCGACCACGCCGGTGGACTGGTTATGCAGGTCTTCAATGGCCAGCGCTTTGAGTTTTTGACTGGTGTTATAGCTCAGGAGAAAAGTGAAAAGCAGAAAAAGAGTGGCAACACTCAAGCCGGTAAGCAGCGATAGCTTAGTGCCCAGACCTGCACGGCGAAAAAAAGTGATCATAAATTGCTCATTGTTAGAAAGGTAAGGCTTTTCAACGGCAGAGCGGGGATAACATTTATGGGGTTTATGTAACAAAATGTTACAAGATTGTCTCGGGGTAGTAACAGCAAGGATAATAGAAGTGTAAATATTAAAAAGCCACTCTTTTTTAGTGGCTTTTTATTGGCGCTTTTCAGGCGTAGAGAATGGCTTGTACCCGCCAGCGATCGGCATGATTGTCTTCCTGCATAGTGATGATGCGATACCAGGACGCTCCCTGTTCATCTGCTTTGAGCGCGATCATGCGCTCTACATCCTGCGGACTGCCAGAGATATCACTCACCGAAATCAGTCCAATTTCATTCAAACCCGTCACGCAATCAGCGCTGGCAAATTCGGCTGACTGGGCGGCAGTACTCACCAGACCGGCTGAGAGTAACAGTGAGGTCAAAGCAAGAGATCGTTTCATCGTCAGCTCCATTTTACGTGTCCCCGGTATCCGCCGGGCAATCCTTCGCAAATAAACTCATTTCCATTGCCGCAGGCATGGAGTTTATTGTGGACAGGAAAACGTCTATGGACGCAAAGCAGTGTAAATATCGTTTAAATACCGCTCGTTATTTACGGTATAAAATGGCCTGCGAATACCATTGTCCGGTCACGATAGTTTCATCGATAAGGACAATGACGTAATAATCTGCTTTCGCGGCGACGGCTTTTGCTTTAATGGCATCTTCCACATCGGCGGGAGAGCCTCGCTCAAGTGCGGTGACGGTACCCATCCGCTGTAATCCTTCCGTCTGATTACGACGAATTTCTTGTGGGTGGTCGGCAACCGGAGGTGCAGGCTGTGGCGTGCCTTCCAGGACGCTACATCCGCCCAACACCAGCATCAGCAATAAAGCAGCAAACCTTCGCATAACCATATCTCGTTTCCTGATAGCCATAGTGTAGAACTCTGTTGATTTAGGATTGGGGGAATGTTCCCAAATTGTTAGCTGTGGCGTAAATTTCGAATGAAAATTGTGCGAAAGCGTAATCCAGTTCTCAACATTTTAAATCACCCTTTAGCATGAGGCCCAATGATGATTGAACTTGAAATACGACAATTCGGCGACCATGAGAGTGTACACGCCGTTCCGGCGGGAAAACGGTCTCAACCGTTGCCGGTTGTTATTTTTTATCATGGTTTTACCTCATCTAAGCTGGTCTACAGCTATTTTGCGGTGGCCCTCGCGCAGGCCGGTTTTCGGGTAGTGATGCCGGACGCACCGGATCACGGTGCCCGCTTTACGGGGGATGAGCAGGCCCGTCTGGGGCAGTTCTGGCCGATCCTGCATGGCAACCTCACGGAGTTTGCCGCGCTGCGGGATGCGTTGTATCAGGCCGGGCTGGTGGCGGATGAACGTCTTGCGGTCGCCGGGGCGTCGATGGGCGGGATGACCGCGCTGGGCATCATGGCGCGTCATCCGGAAGTGAAATGCGTCGCAAGCCTGATGGGCTCGGGCTACTTTACCTCCCTGGCCCGCACGCTGTTTCCCCCGCAGCCACCGGCGGACTTCGCGGCAGTGGTCTCTCCGCTTGCCGAGTGGGAGGTGACGACCGCGCTACCTCAGCTGGCCGATCGCCCGCTGCTGCTGTGGCATGGAGAGGAAGATGATGTAGTGCCCGCCGCGGAGACCTTCCGTCTGCAGCAGGCGTTGCAACATGAAGGGCTGGATAAAAACCTGACCTGTCTGTGGGAGGCGGGCGTCAAACATCGCATCACACCGACCGCCCTCGATGCTACGGTGGCGTTTTTCCGTCAGCACCTTTAAACGCGCAGGATCTTCACCCCCTGATCTTCCAGTTTCTGGAGGATCTGTGGGTCAGCGCTTTTACCGGTGATCACCAGGTCAATCTGCTCGGCGCGGCTGAATAACATGCCCGCACGCTCGCCAACCTTGCTGCTGTCGACCAGCACCACCAGCTTGCCGACCATGTTCAGCATGTTCTGCTCCGCCATCGCCGTCAGCATATCGGTTTTATACAGCCCTTCGGCGGTGAGCCCTTTCCCGCTGGTAAACATCCAGTGCCCGGCATACAGCGTGTTCTCGCTGTCCTGCGGACTTAAGGTAATGGACTGGCTCTTATTGTATTGCCCGCCCATGATCACCACGCTTTCGTGCTCCTGATCGATAAGGTAGTTGGCCAGCGGCAGGTAGTTGGTAATGATCTGCACCGGCTTGCCGCACATTTCACGGCCCAGCAGGAAGGCGGTTGAACCACAGTTGATCACCACGCTTTCGCCAGGATTCACCAGCTGGGAGGCTGCCCGGGCAATACGCACTTTCTCGTCGTGATTCTGCGCCTGATGAATATTCATCGGAGACCAGCGCGGGCGCTGTTGACTGATGGCTTCGGCACCGTTACGGACTTTTTTCAGCTTCCCGCTCTCATCAAGTTTATTGATATCCCGGCGCGCGGTGGCGGGGGAGACACCCAGCCGGGCAATCACCTGCTCCACGGTGACAAACCCCGTTTGTGCCAGGAGTTCCAGTAAAATTTGATGACGCTGTGCTTCTGTCATGAGCTATTCCGAAATAAATTGATTTTAAAAGATGATATTTGAAATAGCCTGAAATTACTAAGTAAAAGATGGAATCGCCAGGCGCTGGGCCTGGCGATGAAGGGGTAATTACAGGAATGATTTGAACGGCAGATCCGGCTCAATGGTGAAGCAGTCGTCAAAGCCGCGCGGATAGTGATACTCAAAGTTGTCTTTATCTAACGGCCAGGTAAATTTGCCGCCCACCTGCCAGATAAACGGCTTAAAGCCATACTTCAGACGATCTTTTTTCATCTCCCACAGCACGCGGATCTCTTGCGGATCGGCCTGGAAGTTGGACCAGATATCGTGGTGGAACGGGATCACCACCTGGGTATTCAGCGCTTCTGCCATGCGCAGAATATCGGCGCTGGTCATTTTATCGGTGATGCCGCGCGGGTTCTCACCATAGGACCCCAGCGCCACGTCGATATGATGCTCGTTGCCGTGTTTGGCGTAGTAGTTGGAGTAGTGCGAGTCACCGCTGTGGTACAGCGTACCGCCTGGGGTTTTGAACAGATAGTTCACCGCACGCTCATCCATGCCGTCCGGCAGCACACCGGCTGCCTTCTGGTCTGCCGGCAGGGTAATCAGGGCCGTACGGTCAAACGCATCCAGGGCATGGATTTCAATGTCTTTGACTTTCACCACGTCGCCCGGCTTCACCACGATGCAGCGCTCTTTCGGCACGCCCCAGCCGATCCAGATATCCACGCAGGTCTGCGGGCCAATAAAGGGCACGTCCGGCGCGCAGTTTTGCATCACGGCGGCGGCGACATTCACATCAATGTGATCGTTGTGATCGTGAGTCGCCAGCACGGCATCGATCTGACGAATGCCAAACGGATCGAGGACAAACGGCGTAGTGCGCAGATTCGGCTGCAGCTTCTGCACCCCCGCCATCCGCTGCATCTGGTGCCCTTTCTTCATCAGCGGATTGCCATGGCTTTGCTTGCCGGTCCCGCACCAGAAATCGACACAGACATTGGCGCCGCCCTGGGATTTCAACCAGATCCCGGTGCAGCCCAGCCACCACATGGCAAAGGTGCCAGGTGCGACCTGCTCCTGTTCAATCTCTTCATTCAGCCAGGTTCCCCATTCCGGGAAGGTGCTGAGGATCCATGATTCGCGGGTAATTGTGTTCACTTTACTCATTGGCAGACTCCCTCTTGTTCTCATAAGTAATCAATAAATGATTCAATATGATTTATATTGTCACCAATAAATCAGCTTTGCAACGCGCATTTTGCAACGCTCTCTGGCCTTCGAAGCCGTAATTTGAGGTGGGGGCCGCTGTTTTAGATGTTTTGGTAACCAATCAAGCCATTGAAATATAAGATTATATAAAGAGATACTGGATTGAAATGAAAGTCATTACAGTATGAGGGGAAATAATTTGCGTGATGCGTCACAAATAATCAAATGCAATCTTGTGGTGATTATTTGTGATTACTAGAGTGAGTGCCTGTTGTATGCGCATTACGCAGCGTACTGCCTTTATCGGAGAGTGTTATGGAGATCCTCTACAGCGTCTTTACCGTCTTTTTTAATCAGGTAATGACCAATGCCCCGCTGCTGCTGGGTATCGTGACGTGTCTTGGCTACATCCTGCTACGCAAGAGCGTCAGCGTCATTATCAAAGGCACCATCAAAACCATCATCGGTTTCATGCTCCTCCAGGCGGGGTCCGGCATTTTAACCAGTACCTTTAAACCCGTCGTCGCCAAAATGTCCGAGGTTTACGGCATTAACGGCGCTATATCAGACACCTATGCGTCAATGATGGCCACCATCGAACGGATGGGCGACGCCTACAGCTGGGTGGGATATGCCGTGCTGTTGGCGCTGGCGCTGAATATTATTTATGTGCTGCTGCGCCGGATTACGGGCATTCGCACCATCATGCTGACCGGCCACATCATGTTCCAGCAGGCCGGGCTGATTGCCGTCTTCTTCTATATCGTTGGCTACCCCATGTGGACCACCATCATCTGCACCGCAGTGCTGGTGTCGCTCTACTGGGGTATCACCTCCAACATGATGTTCAAGCCGACCCAGGAAGTCACCGACGGCTGCGGTTTCTCCATCGGTCACCAGCAGCAGTTCGCCTCCTGGATCGCCTATAAAGTCGCGCCTTATCTCGGCAAGAAAGAGGAGAGCGTGGAAGACCTCAAGCTGCCGGGCTGGCTGAATATTTTCCACGACAACATCGTCTCCACGGCGATTGTGATGACTATCTTCTTCGGTGCGATCCTGCTCTCGTTCGGGATTGACGTTGTCCAGGCCATGGCGGGTAAAACCCACTGGACCATCTACATCCTGCAAACCGGTTTCTCCTTCGCGGTGGCAATTTTCATTATTACCCAGGGCGTGCGCATGTTCGTGGCCGAGCTCTCCGAAGCCTTCAACGGCATCTCGCAGCGCCTGATCCCCGGTGCGGTTCTGGCGATCGACTGTGCGGCTATCTATAGCTTTGCGCCGAACGCCGTGGTCTGGGGCTTTATGTGGGGCACCATCGGCCAGCTGATTGCGGTGGGCATTCTGGTGGGCTGCGGCTCCTCCATTCTCATTATTCCTGGCTTTATCCCGATGTTCTTCTCCAACGCCACCATTGGCGTCTTTGCCAACCACTTTGGCGGCTGGCGCGCGGCGCTCAAGATCTGTCTGGTGATGGGGATGATTGAAATCTTCGGTTGCGTATGGGCGGTCAAGCTCACCGGCATGAGCGCCTGGATGGGCATGGCGGACTGGTCAATTCTGGCGCCGCCAATGATGCAGGGCTTCGCCTCCCTCGGTATCACCTTTATGGCCGTCATCATTTTTATTGCCCTGGCGTATATGTTCTTCGCTGGCCGTGCGCTGCGGGCGGAAGAAGACGCGGAAAAACAAACAGCAGAAGTTTCTGCTCACTAAGGAGTTTTGACTATGACCGTACGTATTCTGGCTGTATGTGGCAACGGACAAGGAAGCTCCATGATCATGAAAATGAAAGTGGACCAGTTTTTAACCCAGTCAAACATTGACCACACGGTGAACAGCTGCGCAGTGGGTGAATATAAAAGTGAACTGAACGGCGCGGACATCATCATCGCCTCGACCCATATCGCCGGTGAAATTAGCGTGACAGGCAATAAGTATGTGGTGGGGGTACGCAACATGCTGTCGCCTGCGGATTTTGGCCCAAAACTGCTGGAGGTGATCAAAGAACACTTCCCGCAAGACGTGAAGTAAGGAGGCCCTATGAAACTCCGTGATTCGCTGGCAGAGAACCACTCCATCCTGTTACAGGCCGAGGCTAGCACCTGGCAGGAGGCGGTGAAGCTGAGCGTTGATTTGCTGGTTAAAGCTGACGTTGTTGAGCCGCGCTACTACCAGGCCATTCTCGATGGCGTGGCGCAGTTTGGTCCGTACTTTGTGATTGCGCCGGGGCTGGCGATGCCGCATGGCCGTCCGGAAGAGGGCGTCAAAAAAACCGGTTTTGCCCTGGTCACCCTGAAAACGCCGCTGGCGTTTAACCACGAAGATAACGATCCGGTCGATATCCTCATCACCATGGCGGCCGTTGATGCCAACACCCACCAGGAGGTGGGCATCATGCAGATCGTCAACCTGTTTGAAGATGAAGCCAATTTCGACCGTTTACGCGCCTGCCGTACCGAGCAGGACGTGCTGGATTTAATCGATAACGCCACTGCGGCGGCAGTCTGAGAGGGAACTGAAATGTCATTACCAATGTTGCAGGTCGCGCTGGATAACCAAACTCTGGCCCACGCTTACGAAACCACGCGTCTGATTGCCGAAGAGGTGGACATCATCGAAGTGGGCACCATTCTGTGCGTGGGCGAGGGCGTTCGCGCCGTGCGCGATCTGAAAGCGCTCTATCCGCATAAAATTGTGCTGGCAGACGCCAAGATCGCCGATGCAGGCAAAATTCTGTCGCGGATGTGCTTCGAAGCCAACGCCGACTGGGTGACGGTAATCTGCTGCGCGGATATCAACACCGCCAAAGGGGCACTGGAAGTGGCCAAAGAGTTTAACGGCGACGTGCAGATCGAACTCACCGGTTTCTGGACCTGGGAGCAGGCGAAAGAGTGGCGTGATGCCGGTATACAGCAGGTGGTCTATCACCGCAGCCGCGATGCACAGGCCGCGGGCGTCGCCTGGGGCGAGGCCGATATCACCGCGGTTAAACGCCTGGCGGAGATGGGCTTTAAGGTCACCGTCACCGGCGGGCTGGCGCTGGAGGATCTGCCGCTGTTCAAGGGTATCCCAATCCATGTCTTTATCGCCGGACGCAGCATCCGTGATGCCGCTTCGCCGGTGGAAGCAGCGCGCCAGTTTAAACGTTCCATCGCCCAGCTGTGGGGATAGGGAGCGGCTATGTTAAGCAAACAGGTGCCGCTTGGCATCTATGAAAAGGCACTCCCTGCCGGGGAGTGCTGGCTCGAGCGGCTGAAACTGGCCCAGTCTCTGGGTTTTGATTTCGTCGAAATGTCGGTGGATGAAACGGATGCGCGTCTCTCCCGTCTCGACTGGAGCCGCGAGGAGCGCCTGGCGCTGGTGAACGCGATAGCCGAAACCGGCGTGCGTGTGCCGTCGATGTGCCTGAGCGCCCATCGTCGCTTTCCGCTCGGCAGTGAAGATGACGCCGTGCGGGCGCAGGGGCTGGCAATCATGCGTAAAGCGATTCGCTTTGCCCTGGACGTGGGGATCCGCGTCATCCAGCTGGCGGGCTATGACGTCTACTACCAGCAGGCCAACAACGAAACGCGGCGGCGCTTTCGGGAGGGGCTAAAAGAGAGCGTAGAGATGGCGAGCCGCGCCCAGGTCACGCTGGCAATGGAGATCATGGATTACCCGCTGATGAACTCCATCAGCAAGGCGCTGGGGTATGCCCACTACCTCAATAACCCATGGTTCCAGCTCTATCCTGATATCGGCAACCTGTCCGCCTGGGATAACGATGTGTCGATGGAGCTGCAGGCCGGGATCGGCCATATCGTGGCGGTACACGTCAAAGACACCCGGCCAGGCGTATTCAAAAACGTGCCGTTCGGCACCGGCGTGGTGGATTTCGAAGCCTGTTTCGCCACCCTCAATCACAGCGGGTACTGCGGGCCTTACCTGATTGAGATGTGGAGCGAAACCGCAGAGGATCCGCTGCAGGAGGTGGCAAAAGCCCGCGACTGGGTGCTGGAGAGGATGGCGCGGGCCGGGCTGACGGGAGGCGAAAATGCAGCAGCTTAAACAGCAGGTCTTTAAGGCAAACATGGATTTGCCCCGTTACGGTCTGGTCACCTTCACCTGGGGAAACGTCAGCGCGATTGACCGGAGCCGCGGGCTGGTGGCGATCAAACCCAGCGGCGTGGCCTATGAGACCATGCGGGTGGAAGACATGGTGGTGGTGGATCTCGACGGTAAGGTGGTGGAGGGCCAGTGGCGACCTTCGTCCGATACCGCGACCCATCTGGCGCTGTACCGGCGTTACCCCTCCCTGGGCGGCGTAGTGCATACCCACTCCACCCATGCCACGGCCTGGGCACAGGCGGGGCTGGCCATCCCGGCGCTAGGCACCACCCATGCAGACTACTTTTTTGGTGATATCCCCTGTACGCGGGCACTTACCGAAGAGGAGGTGCAGGGCGAGTACGAGCTCAATACCGGCAAGGTGATCGTTGAAACCCTGGGTGAGGGCGAACCGCTGCACACGCCGGGTATCGTGGTGTATCAGCATGGCCCTTTTGCCTGGGGTAAAGATGCGCACGATGCCGTACATAACGCCGTGGTGATGGAAGAGGTGGCGAGAATGGCGTGGATTGCCCGCGGCATTAATCCGCACCTGCAACCTATCGACAGCTATCTGATGAACAAGCACTTTATGCGCAAGCATGGTCCGAATGCCTATTATGGGCAAAAATAAAAAAAGCCCCCGGGCAGGGGGCTAATTAAGCTATGACAATATTTTCGTTGTTGGCTTTCCTGGTGCTAGCGTCAAAGCATTACCGATAGATATCTGCGCTGACGTGCATATTGCCGTTGCTGCCCGGTTCACGGGTGAGCATGACGTGATAGTAGCGGGCATCCCGCGCCTCGGCTTCTGCAGTGATAGCTTCTGTGGCTTCGCTTTCGGTAGCGAAGTTGTGGTTGATATAAATGACGCCCAGACTCTGCACATCGTCCATATTTCTGGCCTGTCGGCCGTCAACCTGAATCGCTGCTGTCGCGTTTGCACTGAGCAAAAGCGCAGCCAGAATGGCAAGGTTTATCTTTTTCATGATATGCGCTCCACGACAAACTACGGTGCGACGATAATCACTTCGGGTTTTGTCCTCAGAAGGGGTCTGATTAAAGTGTAACCCCTTATCTGGCGGGCATTGGCGACCATTTCTGATGCTGTTGTTCAAAAAAACGCCGCGATCGCCCGGGAGCCATAGTAAATCACCCACTTAGATGAGCTTTGCGCTTTGTGCGAATTATTTGCGCAATCAGCTTGAGTTTCCGGGGGGGCGCAAGTATTATGACGCGTCAATTTTTCAGCCGACCTTTAACACGTTCCTTGCCTCCCCGGGCCTCGGCTGACCCAGACAGGAGGCTGAATAATCCGTAAGGAGCAATTCGATGCGTCATTACGAAATCGTTTTTATGGTCCATCCTGACCAGAGCGAACAGGTTCCGGGTATGATCGAGCGCTACACTGGTGCAATCACTGCAGCAGAAGGCACGATCCACCGTCTGGAAGACTGGGGCCGCCGTCAGCTGGCTTATCCGATCAACAAACTGCACAAAGCTCACTACGTTCTGCTGAACGTTGAAGCACCGCAGGAAGCGATCGATGAGCTGGAAACTAACTTCCGCTTCAACGATGCCGTTATCCGCAGCATGGTTATGCGTACCAAAAACGCAGTGACCGAAGCATCTCCGATGGTTAAAGCGAAAGACGAGCGCCGTGAGCGTCGCGATGATTTCGCAAACGAAACCGCAGATGATTCTGATGCTGGGGATTCTGAAGAGTAATTTCTGATGACCAACCGTCTGGTGTTGTCCGGTACCGTGTGCAGGACCCCCCTTCGTAAGGTCAGCCCATCAGGAATTCCTCACTGCCAGTTCGTGCTTGAGCATCGTTCAGTGCAGGAGGAAGCCGGGTTTCACCGGCAGGCGTGGTGCCAAATGCCCGTTATTATTAGCGGACACGAAAACCAGGCCATTACTCACAGTATAACGGTCGGCAGCGCAGTAACGGTTCAGGGGTTCATTTCTTGCCACAAGGCAAAGAACGGTCTGAGCAAAATGGTTCTGCATGCCGAGCAGATTGATTTGATAGATTCTGGAGACTAGCCATATGGCACGTTATTTCCGTCGTCGCAAGTTCTGCCGTTTCACCGCGGAAGGCGTTCAAGAGATCGACTATAAAGATATCGCAACGCTGAAAAACTACATCACCGAAAGCGGTAAGATTGTCCCAAGCCGTATCACCGGTACTCGTGCAAAATACCAGCGTCAGCTGGCTCGCGCTATCAAACGCGCTCGCTACCTGTCCCTGCTGCCGTACACTGATCGTCATCAGTAATCGGGCACGGTCCATTAATACGACTTTAAGAGGATAAGGTAATGCAAGTTATTCTGCTTGATAAAGTAGCAAACCTGGGCAGCCTGGGTGATCAGGTAAACGTTAAAGCGGGCTACGCTCGTAACTTCCTGGTTCCACAGGGTAAAGCTGTTCCTGCTACCAAGAAAAACGTAGAGTTTTTCGAAGCACGTCGCGCTGAACTGGAAGCCAAACTGGCTGACGTTCTGGCGGCTGCTAACGCTCGCGCTGAAGAAATCAACGCACTGGGCACCGTTACCATCGCGTCTAAATCTGGCGACGAAGGTAAACTGTTCGGTTCCATCGGTACCCGCGATATCGCTGATGCAGTAACTGCAGCTGGCGTTAAAGTGGCTAAGAGCGAAGTTCGTCTGCCGAACGGCGTTCTGCGTACCACCGGTGAGCACGAAGTGGACTTCCAGGTTCACAGCGAAGTCTTCGCTAAACTGGTTGTTAACGTTGTTGCTGAGTAAGTAATTACTCGTCACCACGTCGAAGCGCCGGCCTTGTGCCGGCGTTTTGCTTTTTAACGCGACCTGCCCCACCTTTTTGCCTTGTATGGTAGCTATTCCTGCCGCAATCTCTGATAATAAAATGAAACGCCATTTTATCTTCGAGATTTGCTATGGACGCCGTTCTGCCCACGCCGATTTTTGCCCGTAAAAACATCGTTTTCGCCAGCGCGACGCTGTGCTGTTTGCTATGGGGAAGCTCCTATCCCGCGATTAAAAGCGGCTATGAACTCTTTCAGATCGCCACTAACGACATCTCGTCAAAAGTCGTCTTTGCGGGTTACCGCTTTGTGTTCGCCGGTCTGCTGTTGTTGCTGCTCGCCCTTGCCCAGCGCAAGCCGATTGGCCGACTCAGCCCGCGGCAGTTTGGGCAGTTGACGGTGCTGGGCCTGACGCAAACGGCTATCCAGTACACCTTCTTTTATATCGGCCTCGCGTATACCACCGGCGCCAAAGGGTCGATCATGAACGCGACCGCCACCTTCTTCAGCGTCATGCTGGCGCATTTCATCTATCAGAATGACAAAATCAGCTACAACAAAGCTCTCGGTTGTATCCTCGGTTTTGCCGGGGTGATGATCGTTAACTTCAATAGCGGCCTGCAGGACTTCCACTTTGTCTGGAACGGCGATGGGTTTGTGGTGCTGGCGGCGTTTATCCTCTCTGCCGCCACGCTGTACGGCAAACGCATCTCCCAGACGGTGGATCCAATGGTGATGACCGGCTGGCAACTGGCGATAGGTGGGGTGATGCTGGTGGTGGGAGGCTATATCACCGGCGGTACGCTGGCCGTTCCCAGCGTCAAAGCGGCGGCCATCCTCGGTTATCTGACCCTGCTCTCCTCGGTGGCGTTCGCGCTGTGGAGTCTGCTGCTGAAATACAACCGTGTCAGCATGGTTGCGCCATTCAACTTCCTGGTGCCGGTGGCCGGAACCGTGCTCTCGGCCATTTTCCTCGGTGAGAATATCCTCGAGATCAAATATGCCGTGGCGCTGGTGCTGGTCTGCTCGGGGATCTGGTGGGTCAATAAAGTGAGTGGGAAACCGGCCCGGTAAGCATCACGCCACCGGGCAACCCGTTATCTGGCGCGGATAAAGCTGCCGTCAGACTGGCGGGTAAACAGCACCTGCTGGCCGTTGCCGCTGTCAATGGTCAGCCCTGTCACCACGCCGCTCGCATTCTGGCGGATCTGCACCATCTGACCGTTTTGCAGGTTGCTCAACGGTTTGCCTGCGCCTTCGACCTGCGCCATCGCATAGACGTCGGTCGGCGGCAGGTTGTGATCGCGGAACAGCTGCGCCATCGTTTTACCCTGCTCTACGCGGTAGGAACGCCACTGCTGTTCGATACCTGGCACCGGCTGGGACTGCACAGGCGCGGCGGCCTGCTCCTGCGGTTGCTCCTCCTGAATCGGCTCCGGTTCGACCGGGGCGACCTGGCCCGGATCGTTTGATGGGGAAACCAGCTGCGTCTGCATCGGCTGCGCGTCTGGCTGCGGCTGGGTCTGCGAACGGAAATCCAGCTCGGCATCCCGACGGACAGGCGCAGTCTCGCTGTCGTCAGCGCCTGGCAGCAGAATACCAACGATTACCATCAGCGCACCGATGATAATACCTCTGCGGTGCAGGGGCGGCAGCGGGTCCATGATGCGAAAATTGTCTGGCGCATGCCAGATTTTCGTCAGGGTAGGTTTTAATTCAAATGGCCCGGGCATGGCTCTCCTCCTGCTCCGCGTCTTTTTTCCTGTCCCGAGAAGTATAGTTTGCTAACTGCCTGATGAACATTGCAAAGCCGGCTTCCGTGACACACATTCGGGAAAAATCCAGATAGTCTCTATTGTTTCCGTTTCATCGCAATTTGTCATCTTTCCATAAGACAAAGTTTTACCGGATGGAAGGTGGCTGTTATGCTGCCCGCTACTTTAAATGTGATGGAAGGAAATCCCATGACCACCCCGACTTTTGACACAATCGAAGCGCAGGCAAGCTACGGTATTGGTTTGCAGGTAGGACAGCAGCTGAGCGAATCAGGTCTGCAGGGTCTGTTACCGGAAGCGCTGGTGGCGGGTATCGCCGATGCACTGGAAGGTAAGCACCCGGCTGTACCGGTAGATGTGGTTCACCGCGCGCTGCGCGAAATCCACGAACGTGCTGACTCCGTGCGTCGCGCACGTTTTGAAGAGATGGCCGCGGCAGGGGAGAAGTTCCTCGAAGAGAACCGTGAGCGTGAAGGCGTGAACAGCACCGAAACTGGCCTGCAGTTCCGCGTGATCAACCAGGGCGACGGCGCAATTCCGGCGCGTACCGACCACGTTCGCGTGCACTACACCGGTAAACTGATCGACGGCACCGTGTTCGACAGCTCCGTTGCCCGTGGCGAACCGGCTGAATTCCCGGTAAACGGCGTGATCCCAGGCTGGATCGAAGCCCTGACCCTGATGCCGGTTGGCTCCAAATGGGAACTGACTATCCCTCAGAACCTGGCCTACGGCGAGCGCGGCGCTGGTGCGTCCATTCCGCCATTCAGCACCCTGGTCTTCGAAGTCGAGCTGCTGGAAATTCTGTAATTCCGCGCTCTTTCCTCTCCCCGACGGGGGAGGGGAAATCAGTTAAAAAACCTATAGTTACGCGCTAATCAACAGATTATCTTGCAAATGATCCCATTAAGTGTATTTTTGTGAGCTGTTTTGCGTTGCTTAAGTGATATGACACTCACTTTCAACATATTGTTAACATAATATTTAAATCATAGTATTCATCCCGCCGATTCTTACCTAATATCGATGAGTCCTTAACCGGGGCCGTCGCTTTTCGACGTAATAAAGGGCCAGAAGAGCCTAAACAACACAGGTAGTCACAACAGGAAAACATCACATGGTAGATCAGGTAAAAGTCGTTGCCGACGAAGAGGCACCGTCTGAACAGTCGCTACGGCGCAATCTCACAAACCGTCATATTCAGCTTATCGCCATCGGCGGTGCCATTGGTACCGGGCTGTTTATGGGGTCAGGCAAAACCATCAGTCTTGCCGGTCCGTCGATCATTTTTGTCTATATGATCATCGGCTTTATGCTCTTTTTCGTGATGCGTGCAATGGGTGAATTGCTGCTCTCGAACCTCGAATACAAATCCTTCAGCGACTTTGCCTCCGACCTTCTCGGGCCGTGGGCGGGTTACTTTACCGGCTGGACCTACTGGTTCTGCTGGGTGGTCACCGGGATGGCTGACGTCGTCGCCATTACGGCCTATGCGCAGTTCTGGTTCCCCGGACTGTCGGACTGGGTTGCCTCGCTGGCGGTGATTGTCCTGCTGCTGAGCCTTAACCTCGCCACCGTAAAAATGTTCGGTGAGATGGAGTTCTGGTTCGCGATGATCAAAATCGTCGCCATTGTTGGCCTGATTGTGGTCGGCCTGGTGATGGTCATGACCCACTTCACCTCCCCGAGCGGCGTTGAAGCCTCGTTCTCCCATCTGTGGAATGACGGTGGCTGGTTCCCGAAAGGGCTGAGCGGGTTCTTTGCCGGCTTCCAGATCGCGGTCTTCGCCTTCGTGGGGATTGAGCTGGTGGGTACCACTGCCGCTGAAACCAAAGATCCGGAGAAGTCTCTGCCGCGGGCGATTAACTCGATTCCCGTGCGTATCATCATGTTCTACGTCTTCGCGCTGATCGTGATTATGTCGGTCACGCCGTGGAGCTCCGTCGTTCCAACCAAGAGCCCGTTCGTGGAGCTGTTTGTGCTGGTGGGCCTGCCGGCTGCGGCGAGCCTGATTAACTTCGTGGTGCTGACCTCTGCGGCCTCGTCGGCCAACAGCGGCGTCTTCTCCACCAGCCGTATGCTGTTCGGTCTGGCGCAGGAAGGCGTGGCGCCGAGCGCGTTCGCCAAGCTGTCAAAGCGTGCGGTACCGGCGAAAGGGCTGACCTTCTCCTGTATCTGCCTGCTGGGCGGCGTGGTGATGCTCTACGTGAACCCAAGCGTGATTGGCGCGTTCACCATGATCACCACAGTGTCAGCGATCCTGTTTATGTTCGTCTGGACCATCATCCTGTGCTCGTACCTGGTGTACCGCAAACAGCGTCCGCACCTGCATGAAAAATCCATCTACAAGATGCCGCTGGGCAAGCTGATGTGCTGGGTTTGCATGGCGTTCTTCGTGTTTGTGCTGGTACTGCTGACGCTGGAAGAGGATACCCGTCAGGCGCTGATCGTCACGCCGCTGTGGTTTATCGCTCTGGGGCTGGGCTGGCTGTTTATCGGTAAGAAAAGAATGGCAGGCGTGCGTTAAGTCTGTTGCCGGGTGGCGCTAGCGCTTACCCGGCCTACGTTCGAGGTCGTTGTAGGCCCGGTAAGGCGAAGCCGCCACCGGGCTTTTTTTATTCCCCGGCCAGCGCCCGCGGGAACAGCACGTTATTTTCGAGGCTGATGTGTTCCATCAGGTCGTCGATCATCTCGTTAATCCCGTTATACATTGCGCGCCAGGTGGTGCAGGCATCCGCAGGCGGGGTGACGTTATTGGTGATGTGCTTGATCACTTCCACCAGTTCACCCGCGTCATCATGCTCGCTTTCCATCACGCTGATCGGCCCCATCGCCTGGCTACCCATCCCCTGTTTGATCATCGGGAACAGGATCTGCTCCTCTTTCATCATGTGGCTGGACAGCTCTTCGTGCAGCATGGTCAGGTTCTTCGCCAGGCCGCGCGGGACAGAGGCTTTTTCCGCATGAACGCGCTCAACCTTGGTCGCCTGCAGGATCAGTTCCGGCAGTTGTTCGCGGTGGCGATCGTGGTAACGGACGATGATGTGATTGATGATTTCGCCCAGCGCCACGCTGCGCCAGTCTTTTTCCAGCGGCTGCTCAGCCAGTTTCGCCAGTTCTGCTTCAATGAGGTCCAGATCCAGTTCCTTACGCGATGCCGCACGCGCCAGGGTCTGCTTACCGCCGCAGCAGTAATCCATATCGTATTTACGAAACAGCGCAGAAGCGCGTGGGATGGAGAGCGCCAGCTCGCCTAAAGGTTGGTCGCGGAAGGCCATGGTCGTTACCTCATCGTTATTTGATAAGATGCATTTTAAATGCATCTTTAAGTCGGGGATATAACCCTTTAGGAGCAGAGAGCAAAAAGGCGGGGGATTCACAAAACTTTCTTAAGTTTTAACTTGCTGAATGGATTTGATTATTTCCAAAAAACAGGGTGGTTAGACCACGAAACGTTAAATAACACGCCTGCTTTGCCGATATGTCCTCCACAGACAATGTCCTGCACATAAGGTTAAGAATGTTTAAACGGATTAAAGTAATCACCCTGTTAGTCTCGGTACTGCTGGTGCTCGGGCTGATGCAAATCATCGCCGCGACGGTTTTTATCAATGCCCTGAACAACGATAAGGACAATTTCACCGTCTCCCAGCTGTCCAGCCAGAACGTGGCAGAGTTTACCGATGCGTGGATCAGCCTGAACCAGGCGCGCGTAACCCTTAACCGCGGCATGCTCCGTCTGCAAAGCAGCACGGCGACTGCGATCAACGGCACGCAGCTGGGTGAGCTGGTAACGGAAGGGAAAAACAGGCTGGCCGAAGCGCAGGGACACTACGACAAATATTATGCCCTGCCAGAAACCCCTGGCCTGGATGAGAAGCTGGCGGATCGGCTGGAAGAGCAGTACCGCGCTTATCACACCACGCTAACGAACATGAACGCGCTGCTGGCCGAGGGCAAGCTGGACGATATGTTCAAGCAGAATGCCGAGAAGAAGCAGGTCGCGATGCAGGCGGTGTACCGCGAATGGCGTGAAGCACAGGCGAAGCTGACCAGCGCGGGCATTACCGATAACGAGAACGACTACCAGCGTATCCTGTGGATCCTCTCGGCCATTATGGTGATTGTGGTGGCGGTGATTGTCGCCAGCTGGATCGCCATGCGCAACGTGCTGCTGAAGCCGCTGCATGAGGTGATTGCGCATATTCGCGCCATTGCCGCAGGCGATCTGACGCAGCCGATCGATGCCCAGGGCCAGAATGAAATGGCGCTGCTGGCGCATAACGTGCACGAGATGCAAAAGGCGCTGGCCAACACCGTGGGCGTGGTCCGCGATGGGGCGGATACCATTTTCACCGGTGCCGGTGAAATCTCCGCAGGCAGTAACGACCTCTCTTCCCGTACCGAGCAGCAGGCGGCTTCCCTGGAAGAGACCGCAGCCAGCATGGAGCAGTTAACCGCCACCGTGAAGCAGAACGCTGATAACGCCCGTCAGGCGTCACGCCTGGCGCTGGACGCTTCTTCTACGGCGAAGAAAGGCGGCAACGTGGTTGAAGGCGTGGTACGTACCATGGATGAGATTGCCACCAGCTCCAGCAAGATTGCCCAGATCACCAACGTGATTGACGGCATTGCCTTCCAGACCAACATTCTGGCGCTGAACGCGGCGGTAGAAGCGGCGCGTGCCGGTGAACAGGGCCGCGGATTTGCGGTGGTGGCAGGGGAAGTGCGTACGCTGGCCCAGCGCAGCGCCCAGGCCGCGAAAGAGATTAAAGGCCTGATTGACGACTCTGGCGCACGCGTCAGTGCGGGTTCCGCGCTGGTGAATGAAGCCGGGGCGACGATGGCGGAAATCGTCAGCGCCGTTACCCGCGTGACTGACATCATGGGCGAAATCGCTTCCGCCTCGGACGAGCAGAGCCGTGGTATTGACCAGGTGGGCCAGGCGGTGGCCGAGATGGATCGTGTGACCCAGCAGAACGCCTCGCTGGTTGAGGAGTCTGCGGCAGCGGCGGCGGCGCTGGAAGAGCAGGCGGCGCGCCTGAACGAGGCGGTGGCGGTGTTTAAGATCGTTCACGGCCAGGCAGCCAAAGCGGCACCGGTGAAAACCTATACCGCAAAAGCGAAACCGGTGCTGGCGACGACGGACGCTAACTGGGAAACCTTCTAAAACCTGCCGGGTGGCGCTAACGCTTACCCGGCCTACGAAACCTGCCGGGTGGCGGCTTCGCCTTACCCGGCCTACAAAACCGTAGGCCCGGCAAGCGTAGCGCCGCCGGGCAATACCTACAGCTCCGAAGCCGGGACAACCAGCGGTTTTTCCGGCTTCGCGCTCACCGCAATCACCACCCCCACCACCAGCAACACAATCCCCGTGCCGGTTAACAGCGGCGGCAGGCTCTGGCGCATCAGGAAGGTATACAGCAGCCCGGCCAGGGTTTCGAAAACGATCAGCGGCCCTAAGACTACCGTCGGTAATTTCTGACTGGCGACGTTCCAGCACAGGGCACCCACCCACGAGCAGCAGATAGCAATCGCCACCATCAGCCCGAGGAAGACCCAGGGGCGCGGTCCCAGCGGCAGGGCGAAGTCCGGCTGCTGCACGTTCAGCCAGGCACAGGCGGCCAGATAGCCCAGCAGCGACACTGGCAGCGTCACCAGCGCCTGGGCGGTGGCCCACATCATCGGATGTTTGTCCGGATTTTCCCGCAGCCAGCGGGCATTACGCAGGGCATACCACGCCCAGCAGATCACCGATACCGACGCCAGCAGGATCCCCGAGACATAGCGCCAGCCGCTGCCCCCGGCCACGCCGTGGCGTAGTTCGGCAATGTTGACGCAGGCCAGCCCCAGCGCAATCGCCACCAGGCCGGGCACCATCTTCGACCACGCCAGTTTGCCGTCGCGCTGGCTGTAGAGCAGATTGGCGAATACCGGGATCACCACCGGCAGCGTGCCGATGATCATCGTCGAGACGGGGGCCCCGGTACGCTGAATGGCGCTGGCGAGGCAAACGTAATAGATGAGGTTGCCCATCATGGTCAGCGCCAGCGCGGTCAGCCAGTCCTGTCGTTTCAGCTGGCGTAACCGCCCCCGGCCGAGCCAGGCGATCGGCAGGGCGATCAGCCCCAGCGCCAGATAGCGCCCCATCGACTGCAACGCCGCCGGGTACTCCGGCACGATCAACGGGCCGACAAAAATCAGACCCCACATTAACCCTGCAAGCAGGGCATACAACACGCCGCTAACCATTTTTGTATCCATTTTCGCTGAACCTGCAGGCAGTGTAGAAAGGCAAAAGGGGGGCGTATTGTATGAGATTGCGCATTAGCGCTTCGCGACCTGTTTCTGGTAGCGCACGGGAGTGATGCCGTACCGACGGGTAAACGCCCGGGTCAGGTGCGACTGATCGGTCAGGCCCGTCGCGGCAGCCACCTCCGCCGCCGGCAGCCCCTGAGTGAGAAAGGCTTTGGCGCGCCACAGGCGGATCGCCATCAGCATCTGGTGGGGCGTGACGTGAAAGTGGGCCTTGAACTGGCGCTGAAAATGGTAAGGGCTAAGGGACACCACCTGCGCCAGCTCGTCGAGGGTCAGGGAGTGCATATAGTTGTCATGCAGATAGTCGCGCACGCGCTCGAAGCGGTGCGCCCCTTCGTGCTGCACCGGGGCATGGCGCGCCAGCGGCTTGAAGGTATCAATCAGATCGAGCAGCAGGCCTTTTTGCGCCAGCGGATCGTCGGTGTGCCACAGGCCGTAGATCAGCTGACAGATCTGCTGCGAACGTCGCGGATCGTGGCGGGTAACATCGCTGAACCACCAGTGGCGGACACCCGTCACCTCTTCCAGCAGATCCGGCTCGAGGTAGATCATCCGGTAGCGCCAGCCATCGGCGGTGTCGGCCTCGCCGGTATGCAGCTCGTCGGGATTCATGGTGACCACGGAATGGACGGGGGCGACGTACTGCGTCCCGCGATAGCGAAAGCGTTCGGCACCGGCTTCAATAGCACCGATCCCGAAGGCTTCGTGCGTATGCGGCTCAAAGGCGTAGCGTGAGATATGGGCGTGATACAACTCCACGCCCGGCACCTGCGCCAGATGACGAAAGCGCGCGCTGTCTCTCTCATCGAAGAACTGTTCGGGTACGCCTTGCACGGTGAGCCTCCTCGCGGGTCAGATTTCATTATCAGAGATGACCCGCAGGGATGCCACCATAATTAACCCGCTTTTAACAATTACAGGATGCCTTTCACGCTCTCGGCCAGGCTGGTGGTCGGGCGACCCAGCAGCGCGCTCAGGGTGCGGCTGTCATCAAATAGACCGCCCTTCGAAGCACCGACGTCGGAGTCGGCCAGCATATCGGCCAGGCCCGCCGGTAAGCCCACGCCCTTCAGCGCGGCGGCAAAATCGGCTTCGCTCAGGTTCTGGTAGGCCACGTTTTTGCCGCTCTGGCGGCTCAGTTCGGCAGCCAGCTCGCTTAACGTATACGCCTCATCGCCCGCCAGCTCATAAACTTTCCCGGCATGACCCTCTTCGCTGATAACGCGGGCGGCGGCGGCGGCATAGTCGGCGCGGGTCGCAGAAGCGATTTTGCCTTCACCCGCAGAGCCGATGAACACCCCGTGTTCCAGAGCCGGTGGGGCGCTGGCGAGGTAGTTTTCGGTATACCAGCCGTTACGCAGCAGGGCGTAAGGGATGCCGGATTCGGCCAGCGCTTTTTCGGTGGCCACGTGCTCCACGTGCAGGCCCAGCGGTGAGGTGTCGGCATGCAGCAGGCTGGTGTAGGCGATAAATTTCACGCCCGCCGCTTTCGCCGCGTTAATCACGTTCTGATGCTGCGGGGCGCGCTGGCCCACTTCGCTGGAGGAGATCAGCAGCAGTTTATCCACGCCTGCGAGCGCGGCGGTGAAGGCGGCCTGGTCGGTGTAATCGGCCTGACGGACGGTCACGCCCTGCTGGCTCAGCGCGTCGGCCTTCGCCGGGTTACGCACAATGGCGACCAGCTGGCTGGCCGGAACGGTTTTCAGGAGCTGTTCAATAACGAGTTGGCCAAGCTGGCCGGTAGCGCCGGTAATTGCGATCATGATGAATATCCTTCGTCTCATGTGAATGTTGTGGCACACTATCACTCAAACTAACTTTTAGTAAGTACGTACAAAAAGGTAAGTATCAAATGACGAATCCAACCCTCAGCGAGCAGCTGCGCGACGGCAATCTCTTTGCCGAGCAGTGCCCTTCCCGGGATGTGCTCAAGCATGTGACCAGCCGCTGGGGCGTGCTGATTCTGGTGGCGCTGCGTCAGGGGACGCATCGCTTTAGCGATCTGCGGCGCAAGATGGGCGGGGTGAGCGAGAAGATGCTGGCCCAGTCGCTGCAGGCGCTGGAGCAGGATGGCTTTATCAATCGCGTGTCGTATCCGGTGGTGCCGCCGCACGTAGAGTACAGCCTGACCCCGCTGGGGGAAGAGGTGAGTGAGAAGGTGGCGGCGCTGGCCGACTGGATCGAGCTGAATTTACCGCAGGTGATGAGTAATCGGGATGAGCGCGCGGCGTGATGCCCTCACCCTGACCCTCTCCCACAGGGAGAGGGTACAAACCCTACAAACCGCACTTGCTGCTATTTGCTTAAATCCACCTGATAAATCGCGAACCCGATCTCATCGGTGGCGACCTGCTGCATCGGATACTGCGCTTTCTCTTTGATGAACGCCGCCGCTTTCTCGGATGGTGACGTCTCAAAGCGAACATCCAGCTTCACGTCGCTGTGGATCGGCGCCAGACGCCAGTTGTTATCCGCTGCCGGGTGGATTTCGCCTGCTTTTTTCGATTGCTCTCCGATCCACGCTGCCAGCACCGAGCGGTTCTCGTCCGGCGAGGCGAAGGCGATATGGCTGTCGCCGGTCCCGGCAAACTTGCCGCCGTAGGCGCGGTAGTTATTGGTCGCCACCAGGAAGGTCGCTTTTGGATCGATCGGCTTGCCGTTGAAGGTCAGATTCTTGATACGCTCCGCCTGGGCATTCACCATCTGGCACTCGCCGTCATATTTCGCTGGCTGAGAGACATCAATCTGGTACTCCACGCCGTCGATGACGTCGAAGTTATAGGTGCGGAACCCGTCCCAGTTAATCAGCGACTGCGGTTTAGTGCTGTTCACATCGATCTGATTGAACTGTCCGGCCGAGCACTCCAGCCACTCCTTCACCTCCTGACCGCTGGCTTTGACCACCACCAGGGTGTTCGGATAGAGATAGAGGTCGGCGGCGTTGCGGAAGGTCAGCTGGCCTTTCTCCACTTCGACATAGCTGGCCGGATCGTTCTTGCGTCCGCCCACCTTAAACGGCGCGGCGGCAGAGAGCACCGGCAGTTTCGCCAGGTCCGGATCGCCCTGAATATAGCGCTCCACGTAGGCTTTCTGCGCCAGGTTCACCATCTGCACGGTGGGATCGTCCTGCACCAGCGACAGGTAGCTATACATGTTGTCGGAGGACTTGCCGATCGGTTTGCTGACAAACTCGCGGGTGGCGTCATGATCGTGCTTCAGCACCTCGACGATCTTTTTATCCTCGCCAACCAGCGCTTTTTTGGCCGCCAGATCGTAAATCGGCCGTGCTTCGGCCTTCGACTCGGTCACCTGCCATTTGCCGCCGTCATTATTCAGCACCAGATCCACTACCCCGAGGTGATCGCCCCACATGCCCGGCATTACCGCCGGCACGCCGTTCAACGTTCCTTTGGCAATGTCCGCCCCTTTGATGCTGGCGAAATCTTTGCCCGGGAATACCGCGTGGGCGTGACCGAAGAGAATAGCGTCGACGCCTTTCACTTCGCTGAGGTAGTAGACCGAGTTTTCCGCCATCGCCTGATACGGATCGGCAGAGAGACCGGAGTGGGCCACCACGACTACCAGGTCGGCACCTTTCTCGCGCATTTCGGGCACGTACTTGCGGGCGGTTTCGGTGATGTCGTTAACCGTCACTTTGCCGCTCAGGTTGGCTTTATCCCAGGTCATGATCTGCGGCGGCACAAAGCCGATATAGCCAATCTTCAGGGTCTGCGGTTTCCCGTCCTGATCGGTGACGGTGGTCTCTTTAATCAGATAAGGAGTAAACAGCGGCTTATTGGTCTTAACGTCGATGATATTGGCGTTAACGTACGGGAATTTGGCACCAGAAAGCGCCATGTGCAGATAATCCAGCCCGTAGTTAAACTCGTGGTTACCGAGGTTGCCCACCGCGTAATCGAGGGTGTTTAGCGCTTTGTAAACCGGATGGATATCGCCCTTTTTCAGACCTTTCGCCGCCATGTAATCCCCAAGCGGACTACCCTGAATTAAGTCCCCGTTATCGACCAGCACGCTATTTTTCACTTCGCTACGGGCGGCATTAATCAGGCTGGCGGTGCGCACCAGGCCAAACTTTTCCGTCGGCGCATCTTTGTAGTAGTCGAAGTCCATCATATTGCTGTGCAGGTCGGTAGTTTCCAGAATGCGGAGATCGACCGTCGCCGCCTGTACGCTCGCGGCGATCAGCGTCGCCAGGAGCGTTGCGCTAAACTTAATCATCAGAGGAGTCCTTTTTTGAACCAGGCCACAAAAGAATATGTATCTATATTTTTTTGCTTACAGAATTGTGAATCCTGCCAGAAAAAAGTGCCCTGAAACCGGAATTGCTTCACAGATAGCGGATTTATTCACAATGCGATATAAATAAAACAAAGAGTTAAACCCACTGTGTTAACAAAGAGGTGGAGAATGTTAGATAAAATTTGTCAGCTCGCACGGGATGCGGGCGATGCCATCATGCAGGTCTATGATGGCAAGATCCCGATGGACGTGCTCCAAAAAATCGATGACTCACCGGTGACCGCCGCCGATCTCGCGGCGCACGGGGTGATCCTCCAGGGCTTGCAGGCGCTGACGCCCGATATTCCGGTTCTGTCAGAAGAAGATCCTCAGCCCTGGGATGAACGCCAGCACTGGCAGCGTTACTGGCTGGTTGATCCCCTGGACGGCACTAAGGAGTTCATCAAACGTAATGGTGAATTCACCGTGAACATTGCCCTGATTGAGAAAGGCAAAGCGGTGCTGGGCGTGGTCTATGCCCCGGTGTTGAAGGTAATGTACAGCGCCGCCGACGGCAAAGCCTGGAAAGAGGAGTGCGGCGTGCGTAAGCAGATTCAGGTGCGTGACGCCCGGCCACCGCTGGTGGTGATCAGCCGCTCGCATGCGGATAACGAACTGCAGGAGTACCTGCATCAGCTGGGTGAGCATCAGACGACGTCGATTGGCTCCTCGCTGAAGTTTTGCCTGGTAGCAGAAGGGCAAGCGCAGCTCTATCCCCGCTTCGGGCCAACCAACGTCTGGGATACGGCGGCAGGTCACGCCGTTGCCGCCGCTGCGGGGGCGCATGTTCACGACTGGCAGGGCAAGCCGCTCGACTATACCCCGCGTGAATCGTTCCTTAATCCCGGCTTCCGGGTCTCGCTTTACTGACCGAGCAGCTTATGCAGCAGGGCAATCACCTGCTGCACCTCTTCCTGGGTCAGGGCCCCATCTTTCGCCCACTGAACGCGGCCCTCTTTATCCAGCACGGCCGCCGCTGAACTCTCTTCTTCCAGCTGCCACGCGCCGCGTGCCGTGCCGTTACTGTCGACGATAATCTGCGACCACGGATAGAGCTTCTTATTACTCTCCAGGCTGCTGCGCACAAACATGCCCGAGCCCGGGATCGCATCGTCGGTGTTAACGATGGTGGTGGTCTGGTAGCTATCTTTTGGTAAATGTGCCGACTTGATCGCTTCAATTAAGGTTGCGTTTTTCTCTTTTGCCGACGAGCGGCCGGCAATATGTAGCACCACTCGCACTTTGCCTGGGAGCTGCGCGCTATTCCATTTTTTGTAGCTAAACTCATTATTGTCGAGGATCAATTCTCCCCGGTCGGCAATGCCCACCGGCGGCACACGTTGTCCCTTCTCGAAATTATGTGCAGAAGCCATCAGTGGCAGCAACAGGCAGGCAGTTGCCAGGATGTTACGTAGGGTCATGGTGTTTCCTTATTTTTTTGGCAGGTGATCCGACCACTTGGTCATACGTTTTAATCATAAGTGCGATCGCGGCGCTTTACCCGCAATCCCGGTGCCAGAGTGAGGGGGAACGCACATATCTGCACAAAAACGAAGGCTTATACTGCCCGAAAGTTACGATTGCAAAGAATATTCTGATTATTTGTCATCAAAAGGTAAATAAACTTATGCAGACTGGGTATCGCAGTTTTTCTGGACTATAGTCATTGGGCAATAAATTTGCGCTCCAGAGAGTCGGCCCGATTGTGGCGCCGCAAGAGCGTATGATTCGCAGGAGATAATAGAATGAAAATTTTCCAACGCTACAATCCGCTTCAGGTGGCGAAATACGTAAAAATCCTGTTCCGTGGACGGTTGTATATCAAGGATGTTGGCGCTTTTGAATTTGATAAGGGCAAAATCCTTGTCCCAAAAGTGAAGGATAAACAGCACTTTTCTGTGATGTCCGAAGTCAACCGTCAGGTTATGCGTCTGCAAACTGAGATGGCTTAACCAACGTGCTATGCAGTAAAAAAAACGGCTCCCGAGGGAGCCGTTGATGTTTGTGGCTTAGGCCGAGACATTCTCTTCGGCGTCCGGCAGCTTCGGCACCAGCACGGTCGGTTTGTTGTCGATGCGCGTCACCAGTAGCTGGTCGATGCGGTAGTTGTCGATATCCACCACTTCGAACTTATAGCCCGAGAACTTCACCGAGTCGGTACGTTTCGGGATCTTACGCAGCATAAACATCATAAAGCCGCCGATGGTCTCGTAGTTGCCGGACTGCGGGAACTCGTCGATATCCAGCACGCGCATCACGTCGTCAATCGGCGTGCCGCCGTCCACCAGCCATGAGTTCTCATCGCGCGCCACAATCTGCTCTTCCAGACCCTGGCCCACCAGATCGCCCATCAGCGTGGTCATCACGTCATTGAGGGTGATGATCCCCACCACCAGCGCGTATTCGTTCATGATCACCGCGAAGTCTTCTCCGGCGGTTTTGAAGCTTTCCAGCGCTTCGGAGAGCGTCAGGGTGTCCGGGACGATTAGCGTATTGCGGATCTGCACGCCGCTGTTCAGGGCCAGACTCTGGTTCGCCAGTACGCGGTTCAGCAGGTCTTTGGAGTCCACATAGCCGATAATGTGGTCAATATCTTCATTACAGACCAGGAACTTGGAGTGCGGATGTTCCGCCACCTTATTCTTCAGGCTCTGCTCATCTTCGTGCAGATCGAACCAGATCACGTTCTCACGGCCGGTCATTGACGACGGCACGGTACGGGATTCCAGCTCAAACACGTTCTCGATCAGCTCATGCTCCTGCTTACGCAGCACCCCCGCCAGCGCCCCGGCTTCGAACACAGCGTAAACATCATCAGAGGTGATATCGTCTTTACGCACCATCGGCAGCTTGAACAGGCGGAAAATGGTATTCGCCAGGCCGTTAAAGAACCACACCAGCGGGCGGAACACGAACAGACAGAAGCGCATCGGGTTGATGATGCGCAAAGCCACGGCTTCGGGCGCAATCATACCGATGCGTTTCGGGGTCAAATCGGCAAACAGAATGAACAGACCGGTCACCAGCGAGAAGGAGAGGATAAAGCTCAGCTGCTCGGAGAGTTCAGGAGAGAAGTACTTAGAGAAGACGCTATGAAACACCGGAGAAAACGCGGCATCGCCGACAATACCGCCCAGGATGGCTACCGCATTAAGGCCAATTTGCACCACGGTGAAGAACATCCCCGGGTTTTCCTGCATTTTCAGCACACGTTGAGCGTTGATATCGCCATCATCGGCGAGAAGTTTGAGTTTAATTTTACGGGATGCGGCCAGGGAAATTTCTGAAATTGAGAAAAATGCACTGACGGCTATCAGACAAAGTATTACTAAAATACTGTTTAACATATCTTATCCGGCTTCTCGCCAGATCCTCGGAGGGAAGTTGGTCATACAGGGTTGTAGCGTTTATGAACACCGGTCCGAAGCGGTAGGCCGGTTATTTCAGCGGCTAGTATAGCGTAAATGTCTGTAAAGCCGCCAGAGATCACTTTTTGAGCCGGTTCTGCCCACAAAGGGGCAGAACCGGTTTACTGTTATGCCAGCTGAGGCGGCAGGCAGACGCCGATGCCGCCGATACCGCAGTAGCCGTACGGATTTTTATGCAGGTACTGCTGGTGGTCATCTTCCGCGTAGTAGAACGGCAGGGCGGTGGCGATCTCGGTGGTGACCTGTCGATCGTCGTGCGCCTCGCGCATCGCCTGCTGGAAACGCGTCAGGCTGTCGCGGGCCGCCGCGTCCTGTTCCGGGGTGAGCGGATAGATCGCCGAGCGGTACTGGGTGCCGTGATCGTTGCCCTGACGCATGCCCTGCGCCGGGTCGTGGTTTTCCCAGAACACCTGCAGCAGTTGTTCGTAGCTGATGACGTTCGGGTCATACACCACCCGCACCGCCTCGGCATGACCGGTCTGGCCGGAGCAGACTTCGCGGTAGGTAGGGTTAGGGGTATAGCCGCCGGTGTAACCCGCCGCGGTGCTGTAAACGCCCGGCAGTGGCCAGAACAGGCGCTCCACGCCCCAGAAGCAGCCCATGGCGAACAGGGCGATCTCCATCCCGTCGGGAACGTTGGTCATCGAGTGACCGTTCACGGCGTGCAGGGTGGCGACGGGCATAGGGGTGTTACGTCCAGGTAATGCGTCCGCCTGAGCAACCAGGTGCTTTTTATCGAATAAACTCACGGTGTGACCTCCGGACAGGTGATGTTTGGGTTAAGGTTGTCACGACGCGTTTAATTGAACACAATAAATGCGGTGAATGAGTCTAGATTTAAACATAAGAAATATTAGGGTGATTAACCATTTTTCAACCCGTGAATTGGGTTTTGGGCTTTATGCCGTGATCTGCTGCGGAGCGGCACTTCATCTGCTTCCAGGGGTGGAAACAAGGATATTCAGGAGAAAACGTGCCAAAAATCCGCCAGTTATGTTTAGTCAGTATCTTGCTGACAAGCGGAGTCGCCGACGCGGCGAATGTTCGTTTGCAGGTCGAGGGGTTATCTGGCGCGCTGCAAAAAAACGTCCGCGCACAGCTCTCCACGATCCAGAGCGACGAAGTGACGCCAGACCGTCGCTTCCGTGCCCGCGTGGATGACGCCATCCGCGGCGGCTTAAAAGCGCTCGGCTATTACGAACCCACCATCGACTTTGAGTTGCGTCCGCCTCCGGCCAAAGGGCGGCAGGTGCTGATTGCCCGCGTCAAGCCGGGCGAGCCGGTGCTGATCGGCGGCACGGACGTGGTACTGCGTGGCGGCGCGCGCACCGACCGTGACTACCTTGATCTGCTGAATACGCGGCCAAAGAATGGCACCGTACTTAATCACAGCGACTATGACGGCTTCAAAAAAGATCTCACTAAGGTGGCGCTGCGCAAAGGCTACTTCGACAGCCAGTTCAACAAAAGCCAGCTGGGCGTCTCTCTCGACCGGCATCAGGCGTTCTGGGACATCGATTACGACAGCGGGGAACGCTACCGCTTTGGCGACGTCACCTTTGAAGGCTCACAGATCCGCGACGAGTACCTGCAGAACCTGATCCCCTTTAAAGAGGGCGACTATTACCAGTCAAAAGATCTGGCCGAGCTCAACCGCCGCCTCTCTGCCACCGGCTGGTTTAACTCGGTAGTGGTGGCCCCGGAATTTGATAAAGCGCGCAAGACCAAAGTGCTGCCGCTGCACGGCGTAGTGTCGCCACGCACCGAGAACACCATTGAGACCGGGGTGGGCTACTCCACCGACGTCGGCCCGCGCGTGAAAGCAACGTGGAAGAAGCCGTGGATGAACTCCTACGGCCACAGCCTGACCACCAACGCCAGTATCTCCGCGCCTGAACAGCAGCTCGATTTCAGCTATAAAATGCCGCTGCTGAAAAACCCGCTTGAGCAGTATTACCTGGTGCAGGGCGGCTTTAAGCGCACCGATCTCAACGATACCGAAGCGGACTCCACCACCCTCGCCGTGTCGCGCTACTGGGACCTCTCCAGCGGCTGGCAGCGCGCCATTAACCTGCGCTGGAGCCTCGACCACTTTACCCAGGCCAACGTCACCAACACCACCATGCTGCTCTATCCGGGGGTGATGATCAGCCGGACCCGCTCCCGCGGCGGGCTGATGCCGACCTGGGGCGATTCCCAGCGCTATTCGGTGGACTACTCCAATACCGCCTGGGGCTCGGATGTCGACTTTGTGGTGGTGCAGGCGCAGAACGCCTGGATCCGCACCCTCTATGACCGACATCGCTTCGTGATGCGCGGCAATCTGGGCTGGATTGAAACCGGCGACTTCGAAAAAGTACCGCCGGATCTGCGCTTCTTCGCCGGGGGCGATCGCAGCATTCGTGGCTATAAATACAAATCCATCGCGCCAAAAGATGACGACGGCAAGCTGATCGGGGCCTCGAAGCTGGCTACCGGCTCGCTGGAGTATCAGTACAACGTCACCGGAAAATGGTGGGGGGCGACCTTTATCGACAGCGGGGAAGCAGTGAGCGATATCCGCCGCAGCGACTTTAAAACCGGCGCGGGCGTCGGGGTGCGCTGGGAGTCACCGGTCGGGCCGATCAAGCTCGATTTCGCCGTGCCGGTGGGCGATAAAGATGAACACGGTTTACAGTTTTACATCGGTCTGGGGCCTGAATTATGAGTTTATGGAAGAAAATCAGCCTCGGCGTTGTGCTGTTTATCCTGCTGCTGCTGTCTGCGGTGGCTTTCCTGGTGGGGACCACCAGCGGGCTGCATCTGCTGTTTAAGGGGGCGAACCGCTGGGTGCCGGGGCTGGAGATTGGCCAGGTCACCGGCGGCTGGCGTGACCTGCATCTGAAAAACGTCCGCTATGACCAGCCGGGCGTGGCGGTCAACGCCGGGGATCTGCACCTGGCGGTGAAGCTCAGCTGTCTGCGCGACAGCAGCCTGTGCATCAACGATCTGTCGTTAAAAGATGTCTTCGTGACTATCGATTCGAAAAAAATGCCGAAATCGGAACAGGTCGCCGAAGAGGAGAGCGGGCCGCTGGATCTCTCCACGCCATACCCGATTGCGCTCTACCGGGTGGCGTTGAATAACGTCAACGTCAAAATCGACGATACCACCGTGTCGGTGATGGACTTCACCTCCGGCCTGCGCTGGCAGGAGAAGAACCTGACCCTGACCCCGACAGCCCTGCAGGGGCTGCTGATTGCCCTGCCGAAAGTAGCGGAGGTGGCGCAGGAAGAGATCGTCGAGCCAAAAATTCAGAACCCGCAGCCGGAAGAGAAGCCGCTGGGCGAAACGCTGAAAGATCTCTTCTCTAAACCGGTCCTGCCGGAGATGACCGACGTTCATCTGCCGCTCAACCTCAATATCGAAGAGTTTAAGGGTGAGCAGCTGCGTTTGACCGGTGATACCGATCTGACGGTCTTCAACATGCTGCTGAAGGTGAGCAGTATCGACGGCAACATGAAGCTCGACGCGCTGGATATCGACACCAACCAGGGGAGCGTCAACGCCACCGGCAATGCCCTGCTGCGGGATAACTGGCCGGTGGATATCACCCTCAACAGCAGCCTGAACATCGACCCGATCAAGGGCGAGAAGGTGAAGCTGAAGGTCGGCGGTGCCCTGCGCGAGCAGCTGGAGTTTGGCGTGAACCTCTCCGGCCCGGTGGATATGGTGCTGCGCGGCCAGACCCGGCTTGCCGAAGCGGGCCTGCCGCTCAACCTGGAAGTGGTCAGCGAGCAGCTCTACTGGCCGTTTACCGGCGAGAAGCAGTACCAGGCCGATGATGTGAAGCTGAAGCTCACCGGCAAAATGACCGATTACACCCTGTCATTCCGCACCGCGGTGAAAGGCGAGGGGCTACCGCCCGCGGGCATTACGCTGGATGCGAAGGGCAACGAGCAGCAGATCAATCTCGATAAGCTGACGGTCGCGGCGCTGGAGGGCAAAACCGAACTGACGGCGCTGCTCGACTGGCAGAAGGCGATCAGCTGGCGCGGGGAGCTGAAGCTCACCGGGATCAACACCGCCAAAGAGGTGCCTGACTGGCCGTCGAAGCTCGACGGGCTGATTAAAACCCGCGGCAGTCTGTACGGCGGCAGCTGGCAGATGGACGTCCCGGAGCTGAAAATCACCGGCAACGTGAAGCAGAACAAGGTGGACGTAAAAGGTTCGCTGAAGGGGAACAGCTACCTGCAGTGGGTCATTCCGGGTCTGCACGTGGCGCTGGGCCGCAATACCGCCGACATCAAGGGCGAGCTGGGGGTGAAGGATCTCGATCTGGACGCCACCATCGACGCGCCGAATCTGGATAATGCCCTGCCGGGGCTGGGCGGCACGGCGAAAGGGCTGGTCAAGGTGCGCGGTACGGTTGAGGCCCCGCAGTTGCTGGCTGATATCACCGCCAACGGCCTGCGCTGGCAGGAGCTCACCATCGCCCGCGTGCGGGTCGACGGCGACGTTAAATCCACCGATCAGATCGCCGGGCACCTCAACCTGCGTGTCGATCGCATATCCCAGCCGGGCGTGAACCTTAATCAGGTGACGCTGGAGGCCAAAGGCAGCGAGAAGCAGCACGACCTCCAGCTGCGCGTCCAGGGCGAGCCGGTCTCCGGCCAGCTGCACCTGACGGGCAGCTTTGACCGCAAAGAGATGCGCTGGAAGGGCACCCTGGATAACACCCGCTTCGCCACCCCGGTGGGGCCGTGGTCGTTAACCCGCTCCATTGCCCTGGATTACCGCAACGCGGAGCAGAAGATCAGCATCGGGCCGCACTGCTGGACCAATCCGAACGCCGAACTTTGCGTACCGCAGACCGTTGACGCAGGTGCCGAAGGGCGGGCGGTGGTGAACCTCAACCGTTTCGACCTGGCGATGCTCAAGCCGTTTATGCCGGAGTCTACCCAGGCCAGCGGCGTGTTCAGCGGTAAGGCGGATGTGGCGTGGGATGCCACCAAACCGGGGCTGCCGCAGGGCAACGTCACGCTCTCCGGGCGTAACGTGAAGGTCACGCAGGTGGTGAACGACGCGCCGCTGCCGCTGGCGTTCACCACCCTGAACCTCACCGCCGATCTGCATAACAACCGCGCCGAGCTGGGCTGGCTGATCCGCCTCGCCAACAACGGCCAGTTTGACGGCCAGATCCAGGTCACCGATCCGCAGGGTCAGCGCAACCTGGGCGGCAACGTCAATATCCGCAATCTCAACCTGGCGATGGCGAACGCCATCTTCTCCCGGGGCGAGAAGGCGGCGGGGATGCTGAATGCCAACCTGCGGCTGGCCGGCAACGCGCAGAGCCCGCAGCTGTTTGGTCAGATGCAGCTCAACGGAGTGGATATCGACGGCAACTTTATGCCGTTCGATATGCAGCCGAGCCAGCTGGCGATGAACTTTAATGGCATGAGCTCGACCCTGGCCGGGACCGTGCGTACCCAGCAGGGGCAGATCAACCTCAGCGGGGATGCCGACTGGAGCCAGCTCGATAACTGGCGCGCGCGGGTGGCGGCCAAGGGCAGCAAGGTGCGCATCACGGTGCCGCCGATGGTGCGTCTGGACGTCTCGCCGGACGTAGTCTTTGAGGCCACGCCGCAGCTGTTCACTCTCGACGGTCGGGTTGATGTGCCGTGGGCGCGCATTGTGGTGCATGACCTGCCGGAGAGCGCGGTAGGCGTCTCCAGCGACGAGGTGATGCTCGATAAAAATCTGCAGCCGGAAGAGACCAAACGGGCCTCTATCCCGATCAACAGCAACCTGATCGTGCACGTGGGCAACAACGTGCGGCTGGATGCCTTTGGCCTGAAGGCGAGGCTGACCGGCGATCTGAAGGTCGCGCAGGATAAACAGGGGCTGGGCCTGAACGGGCAGATCACCATTCCGGAAGGGCGCTTCCACGCCTACGGCCAGGATCTGATCGTGCGTAAAGGCGAACTGCTGTTCTCCGGTCCGCCGGATCAGCCGCTGCTGAACATCGAAGCGATCCGTAACCCGGAAGCCACCGAGAATGACGTGATCGCCGGGGTGCGCGTGACCGGCACCGCTGACGAACCGAAAGCGGAAATCTTCTCCGACCCGGCAATGTCCCAGCAGGAAGCGCTCTCATACCTGCTGCGCGGGCAAGGTCTGGACAGCAATCAGAGCGACAGTGCGGCGATGACCTCAATGTTAGTCGGCCTGGGGGTTGCACAAAGTGGTCAGGTTGTGGGTAAAATCGGGGAGACGTTTGGCGTAAGCAATCTGGCGCTGGACACCCAGGGGGTCGGTGACTCTTCTCAGGTGGTGGTCAGCGGCTATGTACTGCCGGGTCTGCAGGTGAAATATGGCGTGGGGATCTTTGACTCGCTGGCGACACTCACGTTACGCTATCGCCTGATGCCTAAGCTATATCTGGAAGCGGTGTCTGGCGTAGACCAGGCACTCGATTTGCTCTATCAGTTTGAGTTTTAGCAATGCGAATATTTGTTTACGGCAGTTTACGAACCAAGCAAGGCAACAGCCACTGGATGACCAACGCCCAGTTGCTGGGGGATTACAGTATCGAGAACTACCAGCTGTACAGCCTGGGCCACTATCCAGGCGCGGTTCCGGGGAACGGAGCAGTACAGGGGGAAGTGTATCGTATTGATAATGCCACGCTGGCCGAACTTGATGCCCTGCGCACCAAAGGCGGGGAATACGCTCGCCAGTTGATCCAGACACCCTACGGCAGTGCATGGATGTACGTGTACCAACGTTCGGTCGACGGCCTGACGCTGATTGAAAGCGGTAACTGGTTAGACAGAGACCAGTACTGAGATAAACAACGCCACCCTCGGGTGGCGTTGTTTTTTTGACATCCGCGGACGATTTTGCCCGGCGGCGCTTCGCTTGCGCGGGCCTACGATTTGTAGGCCGGGTAAGGCGTAGCCGCCACCCGGCATCAGGCCGCACAGACAAAAAAAAGCCCCGACAAGTCGGGGCTCTTCACACGATAAGAATTACTTCTTCGCGCGTTCGAAGGAGGCAATGATTTCAGCTTTCGCCGCTTCTGCATTGTCCCAGCCTTCCACTTTCACCCATTTGCCTTTCTCGAGATCTTTGTAGTGCTCGAAGAAGTGGGCGATCTGCGCTTTCAGCAGTTCTGGCAGGTCGTTCACATCTTTGATGTGATCGTACTCTTTGCTCAGCTTGGTGTGCGGTACCGCAACCAGTTTCGCATCTTCACCAGCTTCGTCGGTCATCTTCAGAACGCCAACCGGACGGCAGCGGATCACGGAGCCCGGCTGCAGTGGGTATGGCGTTGGGACCAGCACGTCTACCGGGTCACCGTCCAGAGACAGGGTGTGGTTGATGTAACCGTAGTTGCACGGATAGAACATCGCGGTAGACATGAAACGGTCAACGAACAGCGCACCAGTGTCTTTGTCGATTTCGTATTTGATAGGATCAGCGTTCGCCGGGATTTCGATAACTACGTAGATGTCTTCCGGCAGTTCTTTACCCGCTGGGACGTTGAGTAAGCTCATGTCTGTGTCCTTTAAAATGATTGGTAATCAAGTGGCGAGTATTATAGCCAACTGGCACGGAATGTCTCCGCCTGTTTTCGCCATTCGCCGTTCCCTGATGTCACTATCAGTCCATTCTCATGACAGGATAATCCATAAACTCAGCCGCTTTTTTAATGGTCCAATGAAAGCGATTACAAACTTGTGATTAACGTTTTATTCACTTCTCCGAAGTGTGATGTAACACACTCCGTTACATCTCGCATTGTCTATAGTTTTTTCGCAGAACACCTTTTACCCAACAATAAACTACCCTACGAGGACGTTCTTATGTGGAAGCGCTTACTTCTTGTCACAGCAGTTTCAGCAGCCATGTCGTCTATGGCAATGGCCGCACCATTAACCGTAGGATTCGCACAAGTCGGCTCGGAATCAGGCTGGCGAGCGGCTGAAACCAACGTCGCGAAAAGCGAGGCCCAAAAGCGCGGCATTACGCTGAAAATCGCCGATGGTCAGCAAAAACAGGAAAACCAGATCAAAGCGGTGCGTTCTTTCATCGCGCAGGGCGTTGACGCCATCTTCATTGCACCGGTCGTGGCAACAGGCTGGGAGCCGGTCCTGAAAGAAGCTAAAGATGCCGAAATTCCGGTCTTCCTGCTCGATCGTTCCATCGATGTAAAAGACAAATCTCTCTATATGACCACCGTTACTGCCGACAACGTTCTGGAAGGTAAATTGATCGGCGAGTGGCTGGTGAAACAGGTGGATGGCAAACCGTGTAACGTGGTTGAGTTGCAGGGTACCGTCGGGGCCAGCGTGGCCATCGACCGTAAGAAAGGCTTTGCTGATGCCATCTCCAAAGCGTCAAACATCAAGATTATCCGCTCTCAATCTGGCGACTTCACCCGCAGTAAAGGGAAAGAGGTTATGGAGAGCTTCATCAAAGCCGAGAACAACGGCAAAAACATCTGCATGGTTTACGCCCATAACGATGACATGGTGATCGGCGCCATTCAGGCCATTAAAGAAGCGGGTCTGAAACCGGGCACCGATATCCTGACCGGCTCCATCGACGGCGTGCCGGATATCTATAAGGCGATGATCGACAAAGAGGCCAACGCCAGCGTTGAGCTGACGCCGAACATGGCGGGCCCGGCCTTCGACGCGCTGGAAAAATTCAAGAAAGACGGCACCCTGCCGGAGAAAGTCACCATCACCAAATCCACCCTCTACCTGCCTGATACCGCGAAAGAAGAGTTAGAGAAGAAGAAAAATATGGGCTACTAAGCCCTTTTCCCTCTCCCTCCGGGAGAGGGTAGGGTGAGGGGAATTGCCGGGCGGCGCTGCGCTTGCCCGGCCTACGGGTTGTGCCGGGGGACGACATTATGACCACACACCAACACCAGGAAATCCTCCGCACAGAAGGATTGAGTAAGTACTTTCCCGGCGTAAAAGCGCTGGATAGCGTCGATTTCAGCCTGCGCCGTGGCGAGATTATGGCGTTGCTGGGAGAGAACGGCGCCGGGAAATCGACCCTGATTAAAGCCCTGACAGGCGTCTATCACGCCGATCGCGGCAGCATCTGGCTGGAAGGCCAGACCATATCGCCCAAAAATACCGCCCATGCCCAGCAGCTGGGGATCGGGACCGTCTACCAGGAAGTGAACCTGCTGCCGAACATGTCGGTGGCCGATAACCTGTTTATCGGTCGTGAGCCACGCCGTTTTGGCTTTTTGCGCCGCAAAGAGATGGAGGTCCGCGCCACCCGGCTGATGGAGTCTTATGGCTTCTCCCTCGACGTGCGCGAACCGCTGAACCGTTTTTCGGTGGCGATGCAGCAGATCGTCGCCATCTGCCGCGCCATCGACCTCTCCGCCAAAGTGCTGATCCTCGATGAACCCACCGCCAGCCTGGATACCCAGGAGGTGGAGATGCTCTTCACCCTGATGCGCCAGCTGCGCGATCAGGGGGTGAGCCTGATTTTCGTCACCCACTTCCTCGATCAGGTCTACGCCGTCAGCGACCGCATTACCGTCCTGCGTAACGGCGGCTTTGTCGGCTGCCGCGAAACCCGCGAGCTACCGCAAATTGAGCTGGTCAAAATGATGCTTGGCCGCGAGCTGGAGACCAACGCCCTGCAGCGTGCGGGCCGGACGCTGCTCAGCGATAAACCCATTGCGGCATTTAAGGATTACGGCAGAAAGGGCACCATTGCGCCGTTTAACCTCGAGGTTCGTCCCGGCGAGATCGTCGGTCTGGCGGGGCTGCTGGGCTCCGGTCGCACCGAAACCGCCGAGGTGATCTTCGGCATTAAGCCTGCCGACACCGGCAGCGCCCTGATCAAAGGTAAACCCCAGGCGCTGCGCTCCCCGCATCAGGCCTCCAGCCTCGGAATTGGCTTCTGCCCGGAAGACCGGAAAACCGACGGGATTATTGCCGCCGCCTCGGTGCGCGAAAACATCATTCTGGCCCTGCAGGCCCAGCGCGGCTGGCTGCGGCCAATCCCGCGTAAAGAGCAGAACGCCATTGCCGAGCGCTTTATTCGCCAGCTGGGGATCCGCACCCCGAGCGCGGAACAGCCGATCGAATTTCTCTCCGGCGGCAACCAGCAGAAGGTGCTGCTGTCGCGCTGGCTGCTGACCAAACCGCAGTTCCTGATCCTCGACGAGCCGACGCGCGGTATCGACGTGGGGGCACACGCAGAGATTATCCGTCTGATCGAAACCCTCTGCGCCGACGGTCTGGCGCTGCTGGTTATTTCTTCGGAGCTGGAGGAGCTGGTGGGCTATGCGGATCGCGTGATCATCATGCGCGACCGGCAGCAGGTGGCCGAGATCCCGCTGGACGCGCTCTCCGTTCCGGCAATCATGAACGCCATTGCGGCATAAGGAGTACATCGTGATGTCACGTTCACTCTCTCAGACCGGCGAGCCGAAGCGCCGCTTCAGCTGGCCCACCGGCACGCCGCAAATCATTGCCCTGGTGCTGGTGCTGCTGGTGGATAGCCTCGTTTCGCCGCATTTTTATCAGATTATCCTCCAGGATGGCCGCCTGTTCGGCAGCCCGATTGATATCTTAAACCGCGCCGCGCCGGTGGCCCTGCTGGCGATAGGCATGACCCTGGTGATCGCTACCGGCGGCATCGACCTGTCGGTCGGGGCGGTGATGGCCATCGCGGGCGCCACCGCGGCCTCGATGACCGTGGCGGGACACAGCCTGCCGGTGGTGCTGCTGGTGACCCTAGGCACCGGGGTGCTGGCCGGGCTGTGGAACGGCATCCTGGTGGCGATCCTCAAAATACAGCCCTTCGTCGCCACCCTGATTTTAATGGTGGCCGGACGCGGGGTGGCGCAGCTGATCACCTCCGGACAGATCGTCACCTTCAACGCCCCCAATCTGGCGTGGATCGGCAGCGGCTCGCTGCTGTTCTTCCCGACGCCGGTGATCATCGTGGTGGTAACGCTGATTGCCTTCTGGCTGTTCACCCGCAAAACCGCGCTCGGGATGTTTATTGAGGCGGTAGGGATCAACATTCGCGCCGCGAAAAACGCCGGGGTCAGCACCCGCCTGATGGTGATGCTGACCTACGTCTTAAGCGGGGTGTGCGCCGCCATTGCCGGGATCATTGTCGCGGCGGATATTCGCGGGGCGGATGCCAACAACGCCGGCCTGTGGCTGGAGCTGGATGCCATTCTGGCAGTGGTGATCGGTGGCGGGTCGCTGATGGGCGGGCGCTTCAACCTGCTGCTGTCGGTGATTGGCGCGCTGATTATCCAGGGGATGAACACCGGCATCCTGCTGTCCGGGTTCCCGCCGGAGCTCAACCAGGTGGTGAAAGCGGTAGTGGTGCTCTGCGTGCTGATCGTCCAGTCGCCGCGCTTTATCAGTCTTATTAAGGGGATGCGTGGCCATGATAAAACGTAATTTACCGTTAATGATCACCCTCGGCGTGTTCGTGCTGGGCTATCTCTACTGTCTGACGCAATTCCCCGGTTTTGCCTCGACGCGGGTGATCTGCAACATCCTGACCGATAACGCCTTCCTTGGGATCATCGCCGTCGGCATGACGTTTGTGATCCTCTCCGGCGGGATTGACCTCTCCGTCGGGTCGGTGATCGCTTTTACCGGCGTCTTCCTGGCGAAAGCGATCGGCTACTGGGGGATCTCCCCGCTGCTGGCCTTCCCGCTGGTGCTGGTGATGGGCTGCGCCTTCGGGGCCTTTATGGGATTGTTGATCGACGCCCTGAAGATCCCGGCGTTCATTATCACCCTCGCCGGGATGTTCTTCCTGCGCGGCGTCAGCTATCTGGTCTCGGAGGAGTCGATCCCGATCAACCATCCGGTGTACGACACCCTCTCCAGCCTGGCGTGGAAAATCCCCGGCGGCGGCCGTCTGAGCATCCTCGGGCTGGTGATGCTGGGGGTGGTGGTGATCGGCATTTTCCTTGCCCACCGCACCCGCTTCGGCAATGAGGTGTATGCCATCGGCGGCAGCGCGACCTCAGCCAACCTGATGGGGATCTCCACCCGCAGCACCACCATCCGGATCTACATGCTCTCAACCGGGCTGGCGACGCTGGCGGGGATCGTCTTCTCCATCTATACCCAGGCCGGCTACGCTCTGGCGGGGGTGGGGGTGGAGCTGGATGCGATTGCCTCGGTGGTGATTGGCGGCACGCTGCTGAGCGGCGGGGTCGGCACGGTGCTGGGAACGCTGTTCGGGGTAGCGATCCAGGGGCTGATCCAGACCTATATCAACTTCGACGGCACCCTCAGCTCGTGGTGGACCAAGATTGCGATTGGCATTCTGCTGTTCATCTTTATCGCCCTGCAGCGCGGTCTGACGGTGCTGTGGGAGAACCGCCAGAGCTCGCCTGTCACCCGCGTGAGCACCACCACCAGCAAGTGATAACTCGCTGAATTTGCGTACAGTCTAAATCTTTTCCGGTAGCGGCCGATAACCCTTAATTCTGTCCAGATTTATCTCGCTACCGGAAATTACATCATGCTTAAAACGCTATCGATTCGTACCGGCTTGCTTTCGTTACTGGCCGTCATGACCCTCCTGCTGCTGCTCGTCAGCGGTATTGGCATTTATGCCCTCACGCAAAGTTCCTCTTCACTGCAGCGTATTAATCACCTTCAGGGTGAACAGCTGGTGCAGCTCAACTCGGGCTACACCCTGATCCTGCGCGCGCGCAACGAAGCGGGGCAGGCCGTACGCATGATGGAGGTGGGGCTGCTGGATGATGCCGCGAAATCGGTGAAAAACATCAATGACGAAATCACTCAGGCACAAACCACGTTGAAAAACGTGATCGATGGCGGGGTGAACGATCCCGAAGGCGAAGCGCTGCTGAAGAAGGTCGCGGCGAGCCTCGCGGCCTATAACACCCAGGGGATCGTGCCGATGCAGAACGCCCTGAAAGAGCAGAGCGCCGATGCGTATTACGATCTGCTGGAGAACCATCTGGTGCCGGTGGCGCGTCAGTTTGACAACGATATGCAGGCCTTTCAGACCTGGAGCGAAAGCCGTGGCAAAGCCGAAGTGGCGGCGGTGCAGGCCAGTAAAGAGCGGGTGATGCTGCTGATTATCGTCGCCGCGCTGCTGACCGCAGGCATCATCGTGCTGGCCTGGCTGGCGCTGCGTCACATGCTGCTGAAGCCGCTTTCTGCGTCCATCGCCCAGCTTGAGCACGTGGCCGCCGGGGATTTAACCCACGCCCTGACCGCACCGGCCAGCCAGGAGTTTAACCGCCTGAATGCCGCCATCGAAGAGATGCGTCAGTCGCTGATGGGCTCGGTGCTGCGCGTGCGCGACGCCAGTTCCCAGATCGACACCGGCAGCCGTGAGCTGACCGCGGGCAACATGCACCTGGCCCAGCGCACGGAGTCGACCGCCACCTCTCTGGAGCAGACCGCCGCCAGCATGGAAGAGCTTACCGCTACGGTGAAACAGAACGCCCATAACGCCGAGCAGGCGCATCAGGTGGCGAAGACCATGTCGGATACCGCCGATCGCGGCAGCGAAATGGTGTGCTACGTGATTGAGAAGATGCGCGACATCTCCGGCAGCGCCGACCGCATTGCCGATATTCTCAGCGTTATCGACGGCATTGCCTTCCAGACCAATATTCTGGCGCTGAACGCCTCGGTCGAAGCCGCACGCGCGGGCGAGCAGGGCCGTGGTTTTGCAGTGGTGGCCGCTGAGGTGCGTATCCTCGCCAGCCGCAGCGCCGATGCGGCAAAAGAGATCCGCACTCTGATTAGCGATTCACAGTCACACGTCAGCGAAGGCAGCGAGCTGGCCCAGCAGGCGGGTGAAACCATGGATGAGATTGCCACCGAGGTGATGCGCATGACCCGCCTGATGCGTGAGATTGCTAACGCGTCGCACGAGCAGAGCCGGGGTATTGAGCAGGTGAATATTGCGGTCAATCAGATGGACGAAACCGCGCAACAAAACGCGGCCCTGGTCCAGCAGTCCTCTGCCGCGACGCGCTCGCTGGAGGAGCAGTCACGCGAGCTGATCGAGGCGATGTCGTCGTTTAAACTGTCGATGCAACAGGCATAGCCTCATCGCATTCCGGCGCCGCAACCGGCGTCGGGAAGCTCTCGCCCGAAGACGGTGCGCTGGCGATATGGTCATGGATCAAACCCAGCAGTTTTTCCATCTCGGCGGTCAAATGCAGCGCATAAGGCGTTGGCTCAAGAAACAGACCCTTGCGGGTAAACAGCGGCTCATCAAAAAGCACCCCAAAGCGTTTCAGCGCCAGGCTCACGGCCGGTCTGGACATATCCAGACGTAAAGAGGCTTTGGCCATGCTCCCGCAGCGGACGACTTCGATAAATACCGGGATCAGATTGAGGTCGATGCCCGTGGATGAGCGAGAGAGGTTTTTCATATCGGCTGATTTCCATTGAACACTATTTGAACGCCGTAATGATGACGGATTGGTTCAGTGGGTTACAGCAGCATTTTTATATAGTGTTATACCCACATAGGTATAAATGATTGGAAAAATAAAAGGGGCCGAGCGGCCCCTTTTGGTCAACATCAAAAATCAGGCATCCGGGTATTCACGGATTAAGCGTTCAACGTCTTCCACCATATGATCGTTGCCGACGAAGAACGAACGGCGCTGGTGCAGACTCTCAGGAATGATATCCATAATCCGCTCTTTACCGTCGCTGGCTTTACCGCCCGCCTGCTCGGCGAGGAAGGCCATCGGGTTGCACTCGTACAGCAGACGCAGCTTGCCTTCCGGGTGGCTGGCGGTGCTTGGGTAGAGGTAGATCCCGCCTTTCAGCAGGTTGCGGTGGAAATCCGCCACCAGGGAGCCGATATAGCGCGAGGTATACGGACGCTGGGTGGCTTTATCCTCTTCCTGGCAAAATTTGATGTATTTCTTCACGCCTGCCGGGAATTTAATGTAGTTCCCTTCGTTGATGGAGTAGGTGCTGCCTTTCTGCGGGTAGCGCATGCGCTCCTGGCACAGGCAGAACACGCCCAGAGACGGATCGTAGGTAAAGGCGTGCACGCCGCAGCCGGTGGTGTAGACCAGCATGGTGGAGGAGCCGTAAACCACATAGCCCGCCGCAACCTGCTTGTTGCCCGGCTGCAGGAAATCTTCTTCGGTTACCGGGGTGCCGACAGGGGTGACACGACGGTAAATGGAGAAAATCGTGCCGACAGAGACGTTAACGTCGATGTTGGAGGAGCCATCCAGGGGATCCATCAGAACGACATATTTTGCGTGTTCACACCCTTCGAAGACCACGATTTCGTCTTCTTCTTCAGAGGCGATCCCCGCAACGATGTCGCGTGCGCGCAGTGCAGCTTTCAGTTTTTCATTCGCGAACAGATCGAGTTTCTGTTGAACTTCGCCCTGCACGTTTTCAGCACCGCTGGCACCCAGGATATCGACCAGACCGGCCTTGTTGATATCGCGATGGATGATCTTGGCGCCCAGCTTTATTGCCGACAGCAAAGCAGTGAGTTCACCGGTAGCATGCGAGAACTCGTGCTGCTTTTCGACAATAAATTCACCTAACGTTTTCATAACACCTTCCCTGCATTGGATGTTGAGTAAAGTTGTTGATGCCCAACAATCTTAACAAACTTTCAAATAGTCGCGCAGAGGTGAATCGCGCCAGCTTGGTACAGATTTTCCTGAAATGCGTTTCTCTGCTGCTGACATATGCGTAAAATGTGCGCCACATTGAAGAAGGATAGTGACGTATGCGCATTCATATATTGGGGATTTGTGGCACTTTCATGGGCGGCCTGGCTATGCTGGCGCGCGCTCTTGGCCATGAAGTGACAGGTTCGGACGCCAATGTGTATCCGCCCATGAGCACGCTGCTGGAAAACCAGGGCATCGATCTGATTCAGGGTTACGACGCCAGCCAATTGGATCCGCAGCCGGATCTGGTGATCATCGGCAACGCCATGACCCGCGGTAATCCGTGCGTGGAAGCCGTGCTGGAAAGGAATATTCCCTACATGTCGGGCCCGCAGTGGCTGCACGACTTTGTGCTGCGCGATCGCTGGGTCGTTGCCGTTGCCGGTACCCACGGCAAAACCACCACCGCCGGGATGGCAACCTGGATCCTCGAAGCCTGCGGCTACAAGCCGGGCTTTGTGATCGGCGGCGTACCGGGGAATTTCGAGGTTTCTGCCCGCCTGGGCGACAGCCCGTTCTTTGTCATTGAAGCGGATGAATACGACTGCGCCTTCTTTGACAAGCGCTCTAAATTTGTTCATTACTGCCCGCGCACGCTGATCCTCAATAACCTTGAGTTCGATCATGCGGACATCTTTGACGACCTGAAAGCGATTCAGAAGCAGTTCCACCACCTGGTGCGTATCGTACCGGGCCAGGGACGCATCATCCTGCCGGAAAACGACGTCAACCTGAAGCAGACCATGGCGATGGGCTGCTGGAGCGAGCAGGAGCTGGTGGGCGAGCAGGGCCACTGGCAGGCGAAAAAGCTCACCAACGACGCCTCTCAGTGGGAAGTGCTGCTGGACGGTGAAAAGGTCGGGGAAGTGAACTGGGCGCTGGTGGGCGAGCACAACATGCACAACGGCCTGATGGCGATTGCTGCGGCCCGTCATGTGGGTGTGCTGCCTGCTGATGCGGCGAATGCGCTGGGATCGTTCATCAATGCCCGTCGCCGTCTTGAACTGCGCGGCGAAGCGAATGGCGTGACGGTGTATGACGATTTTGCCCATCACCCGACGGCGATCCTCGCGACCCTGGCGGCGCTGCGTGGCAAAGTAGGCGGCACGGCACGTATTCTGGCGGTACTGGAACCGCGCTCCAACACCATGAAGATGGGCGTCTGCAAAGATGACCTCGCGCCGTCGTTAGGCCGTGCGGATGAAGTCTTCCTCCTGCAGCCGCAGCATATTCCGTGGCAGGTAGCGGAAGTGGCGGACGCCTGTATTCAGCCTGCGCACTGGAGTGCCGACGTGGATACGCTGGCGGAGATGGTGGTGAAAACCGCGCAGCCGGGCGATCACATTCTGGTGATGAGCAACGGCGGGTTTGGTGGGATCCATCAGAAGCTGCTGGACGGTCTGGCGAAGAAAGCAGAAGCGGCAGAGTAATAAAAAAGCCCGGTGGCGCTAACGCTTACCGGGCCTACAATGGGCACTATTCGGTGCCTGTTACCGCATTATGCTTCGGCTTCCGCCAGTTCGCGCAGATACTGGAAGATCAGACGCGCAGACTTCGGCGGCTTATTCCCTTCTTTCTCTTTCTTTGCGTTACGGGCAAGCGTGCGCAGCTGCTGACGGTCGGCGTCCGGCCAGAGGTTCAGCACTTCCGCCAGGGCGTCATCGCCATTCTCAATCAGGCGATCGCGGATCTGCTCCAGCTTATGGAACAGCGCAACCTGCTGGTTGTGGCGGTTTTTCAGCTTATCCAGCGCCTGGCGAATCGGCTCTACGTCACGCTGGCGCAGCATTTTACCAATCAACTGAAGCTGGCGGCGACGGCCCTCTTTCTTGATGCGCTGTGCCAGTTCGATAGCGGCACGCAGATCGGGATCGAGTGGGATTTTATCCAACGCGTTTTTACCCAGCTCTACCATTTCCGCACCAAGCTGTTTTAACTCTTCGGCGTCGCGTTTAATTTCACTTTTACTGACCCAGATGATCTCATCATCTTCGTCTTCGATGTCATCACCGGGAACGTCGTCGAGCCAGTCTTCGGGCTGCTTAGTCATGTCAGGCTCCTTAAAAAAAGAGGCTAATCTTACCAGTTTAGGCGCGTACTGAGAAACGGTTCTCTGATAGACTTCAGCTAACTACACCTTACATTATGGCATTTACGATGAAAGTGATCTCACAAGTTGCAGCGCAGCGTAAAGCACTGGAAGAAGCTGTCTCCATGGCTCTGGAGCTGGCGTCAGCGAAATCCGACGGGGCAGAAGTCGCCGTCAGCAAAACCACCGGCCTGAGCGTCAGCACCCGCTATGGCGAAGTGGAAACCGTTGAATTTAATAGCGATGGCGCGTTAGGGATTACTGTTTATCACCAGAACCGTAAAGGCAGCGCCTCCTCCACCGACCTCAGCCCGGACGCCATTGCGCGTACCGTGCAGGCGGCGCTGGATATCGCCAGCTACACCTCTGCGGACCCGTACGCAGGCGTCGCCGACCGCGAATTACTGGCTTTTGAAGCCCCGGATCTGGATCTGTTCCACCCGGCAGAAGTGACCCCTGACGAAGCCATTGAGTTCGCCGCTCGCGCGGAACAGGCCTCCCTTAACGCCGATAAGCGCATCACCAACACCGAAGGCGGCAGCTTTAACAGCCACTACGGCATCAAGGTCTTCGGCAACAGCCACGGCATGCTGCAGGGCTACAGTTCCACCCGTCACTCCCTCTCCAGCTGCGTCATCGCAGAAGAGAACGGCGATATGGAGCGTGATTACGCCTACACCATCGGCCGGGCGATGGGCGACCTTCAGTCGCCGGAGTGGGTTGGGATGGAGTGCGCAAAACGCACATTGTCCCGCCTCGCTCCACGAAAACTGTCTACCATGAAAGCACCGGTGATCTTTGCCAATGAAGTGGCGACCGGGCTGTTCGGGCATCTGGTGGGTGCCATTGCCGGTGGCGCGGTATACCGTAAGTCGACCTTCCTGCTCGACGCGCTGGGCACGCAAATCCTGCCGGAATGGCTGACCATTGAAGAGCATCCGCACCTGCTGAAAGGGCTGGCCTCCACGCCGTTCGACAGCGAAGGCGTGCGTACGGAGCGTCGGGATATCATCAAAGACGGCATCCTGACCCAGTGGCTGCTGACCAGCTACTCCGCGCGCAAACTGGGGCTGCAAAGCACCGGCCATGCGGGCGGGATCCACAACTGGCGTATCCCAGGCCGCGGCCTGAGCTTTGAGCAGATGCTGAAAGAGATGGGCACCGGACTGGTGGTGACCGAGTTGATGGGGCAGGGCGTCAGCGGCGTAACCGGCGACTACTCGCGCGGGGCGTCCGGCTTCTGGGTTGAAAACGGTGAAATTCAGTATCCGGTGAGCGAAATTACTATCGCCGGCAACTTAAAGGATATGTGGCGCAATATCGTGACGGTGGGCAACGATATTGAAACCCGCAGTAATATACAGTGTGGTTCTGTACTGTTGCCGGAAATGAAAATTGCCGGTCAGTGATACCCAGGCGCACTCCGGTGCGCTTTTTTTTGATAATAAAAAAGGAAGTGAGCAATGCGTAAAAACCTGTTAGCCATCCTCGCAGCCTCAACGCTGGTATTGAGTTCGTCGGTGTTTGCCGACCTGGAAGACAATATGGACACCCTCAGCGAAAACCTGAAGGTGGTGCAGAAAACGGACAATGCGGCGGAGATGAAAGGCGCACTGACCAAAATGCGTGCTGCTGCGGTAGATGCGCAAAAAGAGACCCCGCCGAAGCTGGAAGGCAAAGCCGAAGACAGCGCGGAGATAAAAGATTACCGTCACGGTCTGGAGACGCTGGTCGGGCAGATTGACGGCGCGCTGAAGCTGGCCAACGAAGGCAAAGTGAAAGAGGCCCAGGCGGCGGCCGACGGGTTTGTCACCACCCGTAATACCTATCACAAAAAATACCGTTAATGGGTGCCTGAGCCGCACGTCCTCTCCCCGTGTTGCGGAGGCGCACTAAACGCCTCCGCATGTTTGCTCCCTACGATCCGGAGCGACACTCCATTTGCGCAATCACTTCAATGGAGCCGTTTCGAAAACGGATCTCGCACAGTGTCTTCCGCGTCACCAGCGTTAAGATGATTATTGTCAAAGAAATAATCATCAAAACCCCGATACTGGGATCTCTGCGTTTCATGGATGCCTCCTTGCTTTAAAAGCAGGCGAGGTAGCGAACTCCACGGTGTGACGTGTCGTTTCGAGCCCCCGCCCTGATTTTTAGTCAGGCGGGGCTTTCCACTTCCCGTCCCATGCATGAGACGGTCAGTCTCAAGCACCCACGGCCACTCTACCCAATCCGCATAAGAAAACCTTATCCAGCTCACATTTCTACGTGTCTGCTCGTAAACTTTTTCACTTCCACAACGCCGTTTTACCCGCGCAGGAGCGTGATATTCATCACGTAAAACCAGCGGAATATCATCATTCAGCGCAATTATGTGGCACAGATCACTGGTGCCGCTCGCCTTTCCACTTTGAAGTGGAAAACAACTCGCTACAAACCCGCAACAGCCAGCGTTAGTTTTATCCCAGAGCCACTAACGGGGTAACACGAGTGATTAACGGAACGGTAATAAACGACACTGGAGACCAGGCGGCGCAAACTGAACAGCTGGCCGACACCATGCTCAAGCAGACGTTCACGCTGCTTAGCCATCATCACATTATCCCCAATGCCGTTCAGGAGCAGATGCTGACCTCCCACGTTCGCGCCATGGCGCACCGGTCGGTGACCGGCGAGCCGCTGCCGGAGGTCGAGGCTGACCTGTTCGACGAAATTTCCCCTGAATCAATGCGGCTTGCCCGCGAAGTCGTGGCGCAGTTTGGCAACCTTCCTGATGAAGAAGCCTGGCTGCTCTCCGTTCACTTTGAAGTCGCAAAAGACAACCTTTAAGGAGCACATCATGGAACAAATTACAGTCGTTATCGGCGATCGCCTGGGTAAAGGTCAGAAGGTTGCAGCAGGCGTTGAGAAAGCGGGCGGTCGCGCAGTGGTGGTGCCAGGCGTGGCGGCTGACATGAAGCTGGGTGACGTAATGAAGGCGGAAAACGCCACCTTCGGCATCTCCTTCTGCGGCAGCGGCGGCGCGGGTGCCATCACCGCCCAGACCAAATATGGCTACAAAGCGAAGTACGGCATGCGTTCCGTGGAAGAGGGCGTCACCGCCATCAACGAAGGCTGCAACGTGCTCGGCTTTGGCTTTATGGATAAAGAAGAGCTGGGCGAGCGTCTGGTACAGGCGTGGCAGAAGAAGCACGGCGCATAAGCATGAAAGAACAGTTCACCACCACGGTGAGAGTGAAAGGCAAGGGTGACGCCAAAGCGCGCGCCTTTGCCGACGCGCTGAACCACGTTCAGGCCGCGGTGATGAAAGCATCACCGCATATCTTACTGCGTATTGAGCCACAGGATGTGCAGGTTGTTCAGGCGCAAGAAGCGGTGCGTAAAGAGGCATTTTTGTTCTTCTTTTTGCGCCGGGAAAGACGCACCTACAGCGTGGAGCTGGACGTGACCGTCAACGTGACTGCCATCAATCTCGACCAGGTGGACTTTGTCACGCAACGCTGATTCTTACTAAATAGGGCAGACGAATGTTCCTGATAATTTTAATAAAATCGCTCATCATCGGCGGCCTGGTTGGCGTCGGCGTGGGCGCCGGGGCTGCACGCATGTTTCATGCGCCTACCACACAGGGTATGGGCGCGTTTCGTACGTTGGGGGAGCTGAACTCCTGTGAGGGAGACCCGGCGTCTCACTTCTCCTTTGGGTTAGGCTTCTTCTTTAACGCCTGGGCCTCGTCGGTTGCGGCGGGTTCCTTCACGCAGGACGTTGACCACCGCATCATCCCGAACTGGGGTGCCGCGGCGCTGATGATCAAAAACCGCAACGTCGGCGAGACGCTGCACGATCCCCGCAAAATGGCGATTGCCTGCGGCGTGATCGGCATGATCGTCGTCACCTTCCTTAACCTCACCGCTTCTTCTGTTCCTGCTGCGCTTCAGGTCACCGCCGTGAAGGTGCTGGTGCCGGCTGCCAACCTGCTGGTGAACACCGTGATGCCGGTGATCTTCTGGCTGGCGGCCATCGACGCGGGTAAAAAATCGGGCTTCTGGGCCACCGTCTTTGGCGGCGCGGCGCAGTTGATTATGGGTAACGCCGTGCCGGGTCTGGTGCTGGGTATTCTGATCGGTAAAGGCGTGGAAGAGAGCGGCTGGAACCACGTCACCAAAGTGATGATGGTCGCCATCGTATTGCTGTTCGTGCTGAGCGGCTTCTTCCGCGGCTTCGACATGAAGATGATCGAATCCTTCCATCTGACCGTGCCGAACTGGCTCGACATGATCCACAACTCGCTCAGCGGCAAGTAACAGGAGCCTCTAAATGGAACAGAATAAAGGTTTTTGGTATGCCGACTGGTCGTTCCCGATCTTCGTTGGCCTGCTCTCCTCCGGCGTGTTCGCCGGGACGCACATGTACTATCTCTACGGCATCGGCGCTTTTAACGAAGTGGCCTTCGTGGCGATGCTGAAAGCGGGCATCGATACCGGTGCCTACGGCGCGGTGGCGGCGTTCGGCGCCAGCTTCCTGTTCGCCCGTATTATCGAAGGCTCCCTGGTGGGGATCCTCGATATCGGCGGCGCGATCCAGACCGGCGTAGGCCTCGGCGTTCCGGCGCTGCTGCTGGGGGCAGGCATCATGTTCCCGGTGACCAACTTTATCGCCTCGCTGGCGACCGGCCTGATTATTGGCCTGGCGATCGGCTACATCATCATCCTGGCGCGTAAGTTCACCATCAACCAGAGCAACTCCACCTACGGGGCGGACGTGATGATGGGCGCGGGTAACGCCTCCGGCCGCTTCCTTGGGCCGTTGATTATCCTCAGCGCCATGACCGCGTCGATTCCTATCGGCATCGGTTCCCTGTTGGGCGCACTGCTGTTCTACATCTGGCAGAAGCCGATTACCGGTGGCGCGATCCTCGGCGCAATGCTGTTGGGCTGGCTGTTCCCGGTCGCCCTTTAATACCCGCGGGCGCTCAGGCGCCCGCTCCTTCAGGAGATACGTATGTTTGATTTACTCCTGCGCCGCGCGCGCCTCACCGACGATACCCTGACCGATATCGCCATTCAGGACGGGAAGATCGCGGCGGTGGGCGACATCATCGACCCCGCACACCGCACTGTGGAGCTGAGCGGGGACACTTACGTTAGCGCAGGCTGGATTGACTCACACGTCCACTGCTACCCGAACTCCCCGATCTACCATGACGAGCCGGATAGCGTCGGCATTGCCACCGGCGTCACCTCGGTGGTGGATGCAGGCAGTACCGGGGCGGACGACGTGGACGATTTCTATGAAATCACCCGTAAAGCCGCCACCGAGGTGTTTGCCCTGCTGAACATCTCCCGCGTGGGGCTGATTGCCCAGAACGAGCTGGCCAATATGGCCAATATCGACGCCGACGCGGTCAAGCAGGCGGTACAACGCCACCCGAATTTTATCGTCGGCCTGAAAGCGCGCATGAGCAGCAGCGTGGTCGGTGAGAACGGCATTACGCCGCTGGAGCGCGCCAAAACTATCCAGCAACAGAACGGCGATCTGCCCCTGATGGTGCACATCGGCAACAATCCGCCGAATCTCGACGACATTGCCGATCTGCTGAGTTCCGGCGACATCATTACCCACTGCTACAACGGCAAACCGAACCGCATTCTGACCCCTGCCGGGGAACTGCGTGCCTCTGTCACCAACGCCCTGAAACGCGGCGTGCGTCTGGACGTAGGGCACGGTACGGCGAGCTTCAGCTTTGAGGTGGCGAAACGCGCCATCGCGATGGGCATTCTGCCGCACACCATCAGCTCGGATATCTACTGCCGCAACCGCATCAACGGCCCGGTGGGTTCGCTGGCCAGCGTGATGTCGAAGTTTCTCGCCATCGGCATGTCGCTGCCGCAGGTGATTGAGTGCGTGACCGCCAACGCCGCCGACGGCCTGCGCCTGGCCCATAAAGGCCGCATTCAGCCTGGCCTCGATGCCGACCTGACGCTGTTCACCCTCAAACGCCAGCCGACGGTGCTGACGGATGCCGAAAACGACAGCCTGCAGGCTGAACACATTCTGGTGCCGCTTGCCGCGATCCGCGCGGGCAAGGGCTACATGACCGAACAAGGGAGCACGGAACATGCCTTCAATTTTTGAGAAATACAATTTAAAACAGGTGATTAACACCTCCGGACGCATGACCGCGCTCGGCGTCTCCACCCCGCGCCCGGAAGTGGTGCAGGCGGCGATGGACGGCATGAACCAGTACTTCGAGATGAAGGATCTGGTCAACAAAACCGGGGAGTACATCGCGAAGCTGCTGGATGTGGAAGGGGCGACCGTCGTCTCCTGCGCCTCGGCAGGGATCGCCCAGTCGGTGGCGGCGGTGCTGGTGAAAGACAGCGACTGGCTGCTGGAGAACCTGCACGTTACCCCGATTGAGAACAACGAGATCGTCCTGCCGAAAGGCCACAACGTTAACTTTGGCGCGCCGGTCGGCACTATGGTGGCGCTGGGCGGCGGCAAGCTGGTGGAAGCCGGTTACGCCAACGAATGCTCCGCCGATCAGCTGGCGGCGGCGATCACCCCGCGTACCGCAGCGATCCTCTACATCAAATCCCACCACTGCGTGCAGAAGAGCATGCTCAGCGTGGAGCAGGCCGCGGTGGTGGCGCGTAAGCACGACCTGCCGCTGATCGTCGACGCCGCAGCGGAAGAAGATCTGCATACCTACTACCGATCCGGCGCTGACCTGGTGATCTACAGCGGCGCGAAGGCCATCGAAGGGCCAACCAGCGGTCTGGTGATCGGCAGAACCCAGTACGTTGAGTGGGTCAAACGTCAGATGGCAGGCATTGGCCGCGCCATGAAAGTGGGCAAAGAGGGCATTCTTGGCCTGACCTGCGCCATCGAACATTACCTGACGGCGACCAAAGAGAGCGGCGCAGAGATGGTGGCGAAGATGACGCCGTTTATCGACGCGCTTAACACCCTCAACGGTGTGACCGCCCGCGTGGTCTGGGACAGCGCCGGACGCGACATCGCCCGTACCGAGATTAAGTTCGACGAAGCCACTACCGGCGTCGGCACCGTGGATCTGGTGCATGCCCTGAAGCAGGGGGAATACGCCATTTACTTCCGCGGCTACAAGGCCAACGAAGGGATCATCGAAGCCGACGTGCGCAGCGTCAGCGCTGAGCAACTGAATATCGTCTATCGCCGCATCAGCGAAGTATTAGGCCAGGAGAAAAAAGCATGAAACTGACCCCCAACTTTTACCGTGACCGCGTCTGCCTGAACGTGCTGGCCGGCTCCAAAGCCAACGCCAGCGCCATCTATGAGGCGGCAGAGGGCCATGTGCTGGTGGGCGTGCTCTCCAAAAACTACCCGGACGTGGCAAGCGCCGTGGCCGATATGCGCGAGTATGCTCAGCTTATCGATAACGCGCTCTCCGTAGGCCTCGGGGCGGGCGACCCGAACCAGTCGGCGATGGTGAGCGAAATCTCCCGTCAGGTGCAGCCGCAGCACGTCAACCAGGTCTTTACCGGCGTCGCCACCAGCCGCGCGCTGCTGGGGCAGAGTGAGTCCGTGGTCAACGGTCTGGTCTCGCCGACCGGTACCGTCGGGATGGTGAAAATCTCCACCGGCCCGCTGAGCAGCGCGGCACCGGACGGTATCGTGCCGGTTGAAACCGCCATTGCCCTGCTGAAAGATTTCGGTGGCAGCTCGATCAAATACTTCCCGATGGGCGGCCTGAAGTGTCGTGACGAGTACAAAGCGGTGGCGGAAGCCTGCGGCCGTCACGACTTCTGGCTGGAGCCGACCGGCGGTATCGATCTGGAAAACTATGAAGAGATCCTGCAGATCGCCCTGGATGCCGGCGTGAGCAAGATCATCCCGCACATCTACAGCTCGATCATCGACAAAGCCAGCGGCGATACGCGTCCGGAAGATGTGCGCACGCTGCTGGAAATGACGAAGAAACTGGTTAAGTAATCCCTCACCCTAACCCTCTCCCAAAGGGAGAGGGAATAATGTTCAGGAGCCACCATGCACACTCGTAACCTGCTCGTCGCTTCACTCTCTTTACTTGCTACCGCCGCTGTCGCTCAGACCCAGTACGCCTGGGTGGGGACCTACAACCCGAACGGGGAGGGGCTGTACCGCTTTAGCGTTGATCCGCAATCCGGTGCGCTCAGCAACAAAACGCTGGTGAGCAAACTGCCGAACGCCGCGCAGTTAACCGCTTCAACCGACGGCAAAACGCTTTATCTGGCAAGCGAAGTGGAGCAGGGCGTGGTGCAGGCGCTGCGGGTGGGCGATAACGGCGAACTGACCGAGCTCAATCAGGTGGCCTCCGGCGGGGCGGGTCCGGTGTATCTCTCCCTGACGCCAAACGGCCAGCACTTGCTGGTGGCGAACTACGTCAGCGGATCGATTGCCGTTCTGCCGATCGGCGCCGACGGCAGCTTGGGTGAGGCAACAGATAAACAGCAGGATCAGGGTGAACCGGGTGCGGCGAAACCCGAAGCGGCGGCAGAAGGCAGTTTCGCCATCAGCGACCACAATGGCCCTCATGCCCACATGATCGCCGCCGATCCGAGCGGGAAATATGTTTTTTCTACCGATCTTGGGCTGGATCGGATCTATCAGTACCGCTTTGACGATCGAAGCGGAAAGCTGACCCCGAACGATCCGCCGTTTATCAGCGCCTCCTCGAAAGGGGCTGGGCCGCGCCACTTCGTCTTTACGCCAAAAGGCGATGCCCTGTGGCTGATTAACGAAGAGGCGTCTACGCTGACCCATTATGCCGTGGAGGCTAACGGCACCCTGAAAGAGGGCAAGACGGTCTCCGCGCTGCCAGAAGGTTACAAAGGCACCAGTTTTGCCGCCGGACTGGTACTCAGTGCCGACGGCAAACAGCTGTATGTCGCTAACCGTTTGCATAACAGCATCGGGCACTTTACCGTAACGGCGGATGGCACGTTGACGCATCAGGACGATATCTGGACGCGGGGCGATTACCCGCGCACCCTGACGCTGGATAAACAGGGACGCTGGCTGTACGTCATGAACCAGCGCAGCGACAACATCACCCGTTTCCGCGTGGCGCAGGACGGCAAGCTGAGCTTCGAGCCCGACTATACTCCGGTCGGCAGCCCATCCCAGATGGTCATTTCACCCTAAGCAGTAAGAGGACAACCCCGTGCGATTTCCCAACCAACGTTTAGCGCAACTGTTTGAGATGTTGCAAAACGAAACGCTGCCTCAGGACGAACTGGCGCAACGGTTGTCGGTATCCACGCGTACCGTCCGGGCGGACATTACCGCGCTCAATGCGCTGCTGGCGGGGAACGGGGCGCAGTTTATCCTCAGCCGCGGGAACGGCTATCAGCTGAAGATCGACGATCAGGCCCGCTACCAGCAGCTGCAGGATTCCCACCCGCGGATGCTGCGGATCCCGCGCACCGGCCCGGAGCGGGTGCACTACCTGGTGGTGCGCTTTCTCACCTCGGCATTCTCCCTCAAGCTGGAAGATCTGGCCGATGAGTGGTTTGTCAGCCGCGCCACGCTGCAAAGCGATATGGCGGAGGTGCGCGAGTGGTTTCACCGCTACCGCCTGACGCTGGAGACCCGCCCGCGCCACGGCATGAAGCTGTTTGGCAGCGAAATGGCGATCCGCGCCTGCCTGACCGATCTGCTGTGGCAGCTGGCGCAGCAGGACAACCTCAATCCGCTGGTTACGGAAGTGGCGCTGAATGCCGGCGTACCGGAACAGCTCGCCGCCGTGCTGCATGAGACCTTTACCCGTCACCATATTCGCCTGACCGACGAGGGCGAGCTGTTTTTACGCCTCTACGGGGCGGTGACGGTGCGACGCATCAGCGAAGGCTATCCGCTGCCGGAATTTAACGCCGAAGAGGTAGCTGAGAACGTGCGCGATGCGGCGCGGGATATCGCCAGCGCCATCGCCCGGCTGGCGGATAAGACCCTTTCGCCCGCAGAAGAGACCTGGCTGGCAGTGCATATCGCCGCGCGTCAGGTGCAGGAGATCTCCCCCAGCGCCATCAACGCCGACGATGAAGAGGCGCTGGTGAACTACATTCTGCGCTACATAAATACCCACTTTAACTACAACCTGCTCGACGACACCCAGCTGCACGCGGATCTGCTGACCCATATAAAAACCATGATCACCCGGGTGCGCTACCAGATCATGATCCCCAATCCGCTGCTGGATAACATCAAGCAGCACTACCCGATGGCGTGGGACATGACCCTCGCGGCGGTATCGAGTTGGGGGAAATACACCCCGTACGTGATCAGCGAAAACGAGATCGGTTTCCTGGTGCTGCACATCGGGGTCGGGCTGGAGCGTCACTACAACATTGGCTATCAGCGCCAGCCGCGGGTGCTGCTGGTCTGCGACGCGGGCAACGCGATGGTGCGGATGATCGAGGCAGTATTGCAGCGCAAGTATCCGCAAATCGAGGTGACCCGCACCCTGACGCTGCGGGAGTACGAGCAGTGCGAAAGCATCAGTGAAGATTTCGTCATCTCCACCGCGCGCATCGCGGAAAAAGCCAAGCCGGTGGTGCTGATCGCCCCGTTCCCGACCGACTATCAGTTAGAGCAGATCGGCAAGCTGGTGCTGGTGGACAGAACCCGCCCGTGGATGCTGGAGAAGTTCTTCGACGCCAGCCATTTCCGGGTTATCGATCGTCCCATCGACCAGCAGACGCTGTTCCGCGAGCTGTGCGGCCAGCTGCAGGAGGAGGGGTTTGTTGACGCGGAGTTTCATGATTCGGTGGTGGAGCGTGAGGCCATCGTTAGCACCCTGCTCGGCGACGGTATCGCCCTGCCGCACTCCCTCGGTTTGCTGGCGCAAAAAACCGTGGTTTACACCGTGCTGGCCCCGCAGGGCATCCAGTGGGGCGACGACACCGCGCACGTGATCTTCCTGCTGGCGATCAGTAAAAGCGAGTATGAGGAGGCGATGGCGATCTACGATATCTTCGTTACCTTCCTGCGCGAACGGGCGATGTCCCGGCTGTGCGGCTGCCACGACTTCGACGAGTTTAAAACCGTGGCGATGGAGTGTTTGAGCCGGTTTTGAGCTCAACGCAAATGATGCACCACCTGATTACTGCTGCCGCGCCAGATCAGCATCGGATCTTTCAGATCCTGCACAAACTTGCCGTCGATCAGCACGTTGATCAGGTCCACTATCTGCATCTGGGCATCGTTTAATTCATCCATCTTATAGCCGGTCCACACCCAGATATCTTTGCCCGCGCACTCGGCGCGAATGCGCTGCACCAGCTTCAGAATAGCCGGCACGTTCTGCGGGTGCAGGGGATCGCCGCCGGAGAGGGAGATCCCCTGGCGTTTGATGCGCGTGTCGTTGAGATCGTCGAGGATCCGCTGTTCCATCTCGCTGGTAAACGGCATGCCGGAATTGAGCCGCCAGGTGCTTTTGTTGTAGCAGCCGGGGCATTCGTGGATGCAGCCGGAGACAAACAGGGTGCAGCGGGTGCCGGGACCGTTGACGATGTCGACGGGGTAGTACTGGTGATATCGCATAGAAGATGTCCAGAGAATCGTGCGTGCTGATGCCCTCACCCCGGCCCTCTCCCACAGGGAGAGGGGGAAAGTTCCCTCTCCCTTGAGGGAGAGGGTTAGGGTGAGGGGGGAAATCGATCTACGGAATTAACCGATCTGCCCATTCCCCAGATGCTTCACGCGGCGCTTCACCTCTTCCTGCTTGCCGGCGTTGAACGGACGCGCGTCCGGGCTGCCGAGATAACCGCACACCCGGCGGGTCACGGAGACGCGGGCGGCGTCGTGGTTACCGCATTTCGGGCAGGTGAAGCCTTTGCTGGTGCATTCGAACTCGCCGGTAAAGCCGCACTCGTAGCACTCGTCAATGGGCGTGTTGGTGCCGTAATAGGGCACGTGCTGATAGCTGTAATCCCACACGTCTTCCAGCGCCTTGAGGTTGTGCTGAATGTTCGGGTACTCGCCGTAACAGATAAAACCGCCGCTCGCTACCGGAGGGTAGGCCGCTTCAAAGTCGATCTTGTCGTACGGGTTCACCTTCTTCTCCACATCGAGGTGGAAGCTGTTGGTGTAGTAGCCTTTATCGGTCACGCCTTCCACCACGCCAAACTCGGCGGTGTCGAGGCGGCAGAAACGGTCGCACAGGTTTTCGCTCGGGGTGCTGTAGAGGCTGAATCCGTAGCCGGTTTCCTCTTTCCACCGATCCACCGCGTCGCGCAGACGCTGGACGATAGCGATGCCTTTCGCCCGCAGGGCTTCGCTGTCGTAGACGTGCTGGTCGCCAAACAGGGCGTTAATGGTTTCGTGGATCCCGATATAGCCCAGCGAAATGGACGCGCGGCCGTTTTTGAAGATCTCAGACACGTCATCGTCAGCCTTCAGGCGCACACCGCAGGCCCCTTCCATATAGAGGATCGGCGCGACGCGGGCTTTGACCCCTTCCAGACGGGCGATACGGGTCATCAGCGCCTTCCGCGCCAGCAGCAGGCGCTCGTCCAGCAGTGTCCAGAAGGCGTCTTCGTTACCTTTGGCCTCCAGAGCGATACGCGGCAGGTTCAGGCTGATCACGCCGAGGTTGTTACGCCCGTCGTGGATCTGCTCGCCGTTTTCATCTTCGTACACGCCGAGGAAGCTGCGGCAGCCCATCGGGGTTTTGAACGAGCCGGTGACTTTCACCACCTGGTCATAGTTCAGAATGTCCGGATACATGCGCTTGCTCGCGCACTCCAGCGCCAGCTGTTTGATGTCGTAGTTCGGATCGCCGAACTTGTGGTTCAGGCCGTCGCGGATGGCGAACACCAGCTTCGGGAACACCGCGGTTTTGCGGTTTTTGCCGAGGCCGGAAATACGGTTGCGCAGGATAGACTGCTGGATCAGACGCGATTCCCAGCTGGTGCCCAGACCAAAGCCAAAGGTGACGAACGGCGTCTGGCCGTTGGCGGTGTGCAGGGTGTTCACCTCATACTCCAGCGACTGGAAGGCGTCGTAGCACTCTTTCTCGGTGCGGGAATGGGCATAGCCGTCGGCATCCGGGATCTGCCACTCTTCTGCCGTCTGACGGTGCTTGTTAAAGCTGGCGGTAACGAACGGGGCCAGCACTTCGTCGATCCGGTTGATGGTGGTGCCGCCGTAGATATGGCTGGCGACCTGGGCGATGATCTGCGCCGTCACCGCGGTGGCGGTGGAGATCGATTTTGGCGGCTCAATCTCGGCGTTGCCCATCTTGAAGCCGTGGGTCAGCATGCCCTTCAGGTCGATCAGCATGCAGTTGAACATCGGGAAGAACGGCGAATAGTCGAGATCGTGGTAGTGAATATCCCCGCGCTCGTGCGCCTGCACCACGTCGCGCGGCAGCAGGTGCTGACGGGCATAGTGCTTGGCGACGATACCGGCCAGCAGGTCGCGCTGGGTCGGGATCACTTTGCTGTCTTTATTGGCGTTTTCGTTGAGCAGCGCAGAGTTGGTCTGTTCCACCAGGCCACGGATCTCCTGGTTCAGGCGACCGCGTTTCTCACGTTCGATATCGCGGTCGTGACGGTATTCAATGTAGGCACGCGCCAGCTGCTTATAAGGGCCAGACATCAGCTGGTTTTCTACCGCGGTCTGGATCTCGTTGATGTCGACCTTGCTGCGGTTTTGCATCTGATGACTGACAACGTCTGCGACGGTGGCGCAGTAATCTGCGTCATCGACTCCCGCTGCTTTAGCTGCACGCAGAATTGCTTCCTTGATGCGCTCTGATTTGAAAGGCACGTTACAGCCATCTCGTTTCATCACATGCGGTGTCATGATCACTCCATTTAAGAACAGGTTATCCACAGAGGCAGGGAAAGGGGTCAGGTCCGTAACTGCCGACTCGCCCGCGATTTCTCCTGATATCGACCCTTTTTATCCACAATTTTGTGCACTGTGGTTGGCATCGCCTTGTGGCAATAATAGACGATGGATACAACATATTGGGTCGGCGAGCATTCTAAGTTCTATATATAGTGATTTGCATCAAACAAGTTTGCGATTTATTTGATTCAGGACAAGGTAAAAAACGAAGTGTACAGATGACGGGCGATCCGGGCTTTGTAAATTCTTCAAGGGCTAATCTGGTTGATTTTCCATCAAAAAAGCGTGCGCCGGGCAACCGTGCGGTGCCCGGCGGATATCATCAGGCCTGCAGCCACCATACCGCTTCAAACGGACGCAGGGTCATGGTGCCCGGCTGCGGTGACACTTCGGCATAGTTGCTCATTACCACCTGCCAGTCGCCCTCAACCGCCTGCGGCTGCCACGACTGGCACTCGCGGCTCAGGCTGGCGACCACCATTAACGTCTGGCCCTGCCACTGGCGGCGATAGCACCACAGCGACGGATGTTCCGGGAGCAGATCCTGATAATCCCCCCAGGTCAGCACCGGCAGGGTTTTACGCAGCTGGATCAGCTTCTGATAGGTGTAAAACACCGAGTCGGGATCGGCCAGCGCCGCCTCGACGTTGATCGCTTCTGCAGTATTGCCCGGGGCAATCCACGGCTCGCCGGTGGTGAACCCGCCATTCGGCGAGGCATCCCACTGCATTGGTGTGCGGCTGTTATCCCGGGATTTGCTCGCGAGGATCGCCAGCAGTTCGTCGGCATCCCGTCCCTGGGTACGCAGCCCGGCGAACATGTTGTGGCTCTCCACGTCGCGGTAGTCGGTGATGCGGGTGAAGTGCGGGTTGGTCATGCCAATCTCTTCCCCCTGATAGACGTAGGGGGTGCCTTGCATGCCGTACAGCACCATCGCCAGCATCTTCGCCGCCGGGACGCGGTACTCTCCCTCATCGCCAAAGCGTGAGACGATGCGCGGCTGGTCGTGGTTACACCAGAACAGCGCGTTCCAGGCTTTATTGTGCATTCCCTGCTGCCAGTGGCTGAACAGGGCTTTCAGCGCCACGAAATCGGGTTTCGCCAGCGTCCACTTCTCGCCGTTGGGATAATCCACCTTCAGATGGTGGAAGTTAAAGGTCATCGACAGCTCACGCCCGTCGAGGGCCGCGTACTGCTGGCAGTGCTCCAGGCGGGTGGAGGACATCTCGCCCACCGTCATCAGGTTGCGCGGGGTAAAGACGTCCCGGCTCATCTCCTGCAGATAGTCGTGAATGCGCGGCCCGTCGGTGTAGAAGCGGCGGCCATCACCGATCTCATCCATAGGGAAGTCCTGGTCTTTCGACACCAGGTTAATCACGTCGAGACGTAGGCCGTCCACGCCGCGATCGGCCCAGAATTCGCACGCTTTTTTCAGCTCGGCGCGTACCTCGGGGTTTTCCCAGTTGAGGTCGGCCTGCTCGGGGGCAAAAAGGTGCAGATAGTACTGCTCGCTTTCGGCATGCCAGCGCCAGGCGTTGCCGCCAAACTTGGATTGCCAGTTGTTGGGCAGTTGCTCCGGGGTGCCGTCGCGCCAGATATAGAACTCGCGGTACGGGCTCTCTTTATTGAGCGACTCGCGGAACCAGGCGTGCTGGGTGGAGGTGTGGTTGAACACCATATCCAGCACGATGCGGATCCCGCGTTGATGGGCCTCAGCCACCAGCTCGTCGAAATCATCCAGCGTGCCGTAGGCCGGATCGATGGCGGTGTAGTTCGCCACGTCGTAACCGTTATCCACCTGTGGGGAGATATAGAAGGGCGTCAGCCAGATGGCGTCAATGCCGAGGTTTTTGAGATAGTCGAGACGCTGTGTGACGCCGCGTAAATCCCCGGTGCCGCGCCCGGTGGTGTCCTGGAAACTCTTCGGGTAGATCTGATAGATGACGCCGTTTTGCCACCAGTGAGGAAGGGTGTTCATGATGCGTTCCTGCAAATGGAAGGGGCGCAACTGCGCCCCGAAAGAGATTAAACAGCCTGCAGCGTGCCCTGACGGAACTTGCGCTGATAGACGACGGTGGTCAGCGCCATCGGAACGATGATCGCCACGGCCATCGCCAGGGAGAACACCTGCCAGTAGCTCGTCTGGATAGAGAGGATGCCCGGCAGGCCGCCAACACCGATGCCGTTAGCCATCACGCCGTTCAGGCCGCACAGCAGGCCCGCCAGCCCGGAGCCGATCATCGCGCACAGCATCGGGAAGCGGTATTTCAGGTTGATGCCGTACATCGCCGGTTCGGTGACCCCGAGGTAGGCGGAGATCGCCGCCGGCACCGAGATTTCACGTTCGTTATGCTTCCGGCTGACGAGGATAATGCCCGTCACCGCCGAGGCCTGGGCAATGTTCGACAGGGCGATCAGCGGCCACACCGGGGTGCCCCCGAGGCTCTGGATCATCTGCATATCAATCGCCAGGGTGGTCTGATGCACGCCGGTGATCACCAGCGGGGCGTACAGGAAGCCAAACAGCGCGGCGCCAATCGGGGCAAAGCTGCCGGTCATCAGGTGACGCACCGCGTACGCCACGCCGTCGCCAATCATGCGGCCAAACGGACCGATAAAGGCGTGGGCGAGGAACACTGCGAGGATCAGGGAGCATACCGGCACCACCACCAGATAGAGATAATCCGGCACCATGCGCTTCAGGCGGGTCTCAATCATCCCCAGCGCCAGACCGGCCAGCAGGGCCGGGATCACCTGCGCCTGATAGCCCACTTTAGCGATGGTAAACAGGCCGAAGTTCCACACCTCAGGCACCTGCTGCCCAAGTAAGTAAGCGTTCATTAACTGCGGAGAGACCAGCGTCACGCCCAGCACGATACCCAGAATCGGCGTGCCGCCCATTTTGCGCACCGCCGACCAGCAGATCCCCACCGGCAGATAGAAGAAGATCGCCTCACCAATCAGCCACAGGAAGTCATAGATACTTTGCAGGGCCGGGTACATCTGGGCGAGGGTTTTGCCATCGCTCATCGGCACATCGCCAATCAGGTTACGGAAGCCGAGGATTAAACCGCCGCTGATCAGCGCCGGCAGCAGCGGGAAGAAAATCTCCGCGAAATGTGAAATGAGCTGTTCATGCCACTTCATGTTCTGGCGCGCGGCCTTCTTGGCCTGCTCTTTGTCAGCCGACGAGTGGCCGGTGGTCGCCAGCAGCGCCTTGTAGTAGTCGCCCACCTCGGTGCCGATCACCACCTGGAACTGGCCGGCGTTGGTGAAGCAGCCTTTCACCATCGACAGCTCTTCGATGGCTTTGGGGTTGGCTTTGGCCGGGTCGTTTAATACAAAACGCAGGCGGGTAATGCAGTGGCTGACCGTGGCGATGTTGTCACGTCCGCCAACCAGCACGATCAGCTGGTCGATATCCGTTTGTTTTACTTTGCTCATCATGAAACCTCATGACAGATGGTAGGGGGTTATGGACTGGTGGCAAGCCTACTCTTAACCTGAATTAACGAAAATGGGAACGTTCCCGAAACCGGGCGAGGATCACAATAAAGCGTCATTTGACGCTCAGGAGAGGGTGGCGGGAATGACGATCTGGCGCGGTTCGCTGCGGCCGTTGATCTGATCTATCAGCTGCATAGCGGCCTGGCGGCCGGAGTCGGCGTAGCCCGGATCGACGGTGATGATCTCCGGGTGGAGGAACTTCATCAGCGGCGTATTACCCACGCTCGCCAGCTGCAGGCTGTCGATGCGCTGCTCTTGTAAGTACTTACTAGCACCCAGGGCCAGCGTATCCGTGGCACAGACCAGCGCGGTGGTCTGCGGGGTCAGCACGTCGGCCACCTTTTCATAGCCCTGTTTCATCCCGAGACCGGGTAGCGCGGCCACCGCAGGCAGCGCGTGCAGTTTGCAGAATTCCAGGTAGGCAGTATGGCGGCGCTGGCCGGTGGTGACGTCGCTGTGCGGCACGCCGAGATAGCTGATATGGCGGTGACCGCCGTCATACAGGCGCTGCATCAGAACGTGAATGGCTCCTTCATCGTCATAGCAGACCGAGGCAAAACCGCGGGCATCGCGGGCCAGCATCACCAGTGACGATTGCCACGGCGCAAGCATCTGCTCGCTAAGGCCGGTAAAGCCAAACAGCACCACGCCGTCGATGTTGCGGCGCTTCAGCATCCCGAGGTGCTCCTCGACCATCTGCGGCGAAAACTGGCTCTCCATCATGATCGGATCGTAACCTTGCTCGTAAAAGACGGGCAGCATGGTCTGTACGGCCAGGTTTTCCGACAGCGAATCCAGACGGGTGAGGATAATCGCCACCACCTTGTCGCTCTGGCCACGCATGGCGCGCGCCGAGCGGGACGGGGAGAAACCGTGCTGATTCATCACCGCCTCAACGCGTTCGCGCGTGCGCTCGCTGACACCACTTTCGTTGTTCAGCACCCGGGAGACGGTGGATTTACCCACGCCGCTCAGACGCGCGATATCTTTAATGGTGAGGCGATTCTGCATGCTTTCATTCCTGTAACGCATTGATGAAATAATCATTAAGCCTAAATCGGGTGTCCGGTTCCGCAATGGGCAAAGTCTGGTTTACGTTTGGTTTAATGCCCGGGCGGTATCATACCGCCCGAATTGTCACGAACGGTATGGCTAAAACACTATACTGCGCGCCGACTTACCTTTTTTTACTTACCGGAGGCGACATGGATCCCGATCCCACCCCTCTCCCGCGAGGGAGAACCCTTTCTTTCCGGTAAGCCAGTCCTCGCTGCCTTACCGGATGCGTAAGGCAGTGACGTTTTCCTGACGTCCCTGCATAACTGATACCGCCGCTCAGGCGTGGCTTTGTCACGTCTGAAGGCAAGACTGCGCCCGTTTTCACGGGTGCGGGGGGACTTGTTATGTTCAAAAATTTCACACAACAGCTGCTGGCCCGGCTGAGCCGCCACCTGCCGCGCCGTCTGGTGCAGCGCGATCCGATGGCGACGGGCAAAACCGATACCGTTATCCCTGGCGCGCTGGCCGCCCACTGTCTGCGGGTGGCCGCGATGGAAGAGCCCGCCCTGTGGCGGACCTTTGCCAGCCACCCGGAAGGGCTGACGGCCGCTGAGGTTCAGGCCGCACGCGCCACGCACGGCGAAAATCAGATCCCGGCGCAAAAACCGGCCCGCTGGTGGGTGCATCTGTGGGCCTGCTACCGCAACCCCTTCAACCTGCTGCTGACGGTGCTGGGCGTTATCTCCTATGCCACCGAAGACCTGTTTGCCGCCGGGGTGATCGCCCTGATGGTGGGCATCTCCACGCTGCTCAATTTTATCCAGGAGGCCCGCTCCACGCGGGCGGCGGATGCCCTGAAGGCGATGGTCAGCAACACCGCCACCGTGTTACGTACCCTTAACGACAAAGGGGAAAGCGGCTGGCGGGAGGTGCCCATTGACCAGCTGGTACCGGGGGATCTGGTCAAGCTGGCGGCCGGGGATATGATCCCGGCGGACCTGCGCATTCTCCAGGCCCGGGACCTGTTCGTGGCCCAGGCCTCGCTGACCGGCGAATCCCTGCCGGTGGAGAAAGTCGCCCACAGCCGCGATCCGCAGCAGAGCAACCCGCTGGAGTGCGACACCCTGTGCTTTATGGGCACCACGGTGGTCAGCGGCACGGCGCAGGCGATGGTAATCGCCACCGGGGGCAACACCTGGTTTGGGCAGCTGGCCGGACGCGTCAGCGAGCAGGAGAGCGAACCTAACGCCTTCCAGCAGGGGATTGGCCGCGTCAGCATGCTGCTGATCCGCTTTATGCTGGCGATGACCCCCATCGTGCTGCTGATCAACGGCTACACCAAAGGCGACTGGTGGGAAGCGGCGCTGTTCGCGCTCTCGGTGGCGGTGGGGCTCACTCCGGAGATGCTGCCGATGATCGTCACCTCGACCCTGGCGCGCGGGGCGGTAAAACTCTCGAAGCAGAAGGTGATCGTCAAGCACCTCGACGCCATTCAGAACTTTGGCGCGATGGACATCCTTTGCACCGACAAAACCGGCACCCTGACCCAGGACAAGATCGTGCTGGAGCACCATACCGACGTCTCCGGCAAGGTCTGCGAGCGGGTGCTGAATACCGCCTGGCTGAACAGCCACTACCAGACCGGGCTGAAGAACCTGCTCGACGTCGCGGTGCTGGAAGGGGTAGATGAAGCCGCCGCCCGCACCCTCTCAATCCGCTGGCAGAAGGTGGATGAGATCCCCTTTGATTTTGAGCGCCGCAGGATGTCGGTGGTGGTGAGTGAAGCGCAGGGCGTGCATCAGCTGATCTGCAAAGGCGCATTGCAGGAGATCCTCAATGTCTCTACCCAGGTGTGGCATAACGGCGAGATTGTCCCGCTGGACGACAGCATGCTGCGGCGCATTCGTCGCGTCACCGACAACCTCAACCGCCAGGGGCTGCGGGTGGTGGCGGTGGCCAGCAAGTTCCTGCCGGCACGCGTTGGGGATTACCAGCGCATCGACGAATCGGATCTGATCCTCGAGGGCTACATTGCCTTCCTCGATCCGCCGAAAGAGACTACCGCTCCGGCGCTCAAGGCGCTGAAAAACAGCGGTATCACGGTGAAAATCCTGACCGGCGACAGCGAGCTGGTGGCAGCAAAAGTGTGCCGCGAAGTGGGGCTGGACGCGGGCGAGGTGGTGACGGGGAGCGAGATCGAAACCCTCTCCGACGACGCGCTGGCGTCTCTGGCTAAGCGCACCACGCTGTTCGCACGCCTGACCCCGATGCACAAGGAGCGCATCGTCACCCTGCTGAAGCGCGAGGGACACGTGGTGGGCTTCATGGGCGACGGGATTAACGATGCCCCGGCGCTGCGGGCGGCGGATATCGGGATCTCGGTCGACGGCGCGGTGGATATCGCCCGGGAAGCGGCGGATATCATTCTGCTGGAGAAGAGCCTGATGGTGCTGGAGGAGGGGGTGATCGAAGGCCGCCGCACCTTCGCCAACATGCTCAAGTACATCAAAATGACCGCCAGCTCGAACTTCGGCAACGTCTTCAGCGTGCTGGTGGCGAGCGCGTTCCTGCCGTTCCTGCCGATGCTGCCGCTGCATCTGCTGATCCAGAACCTGATGTACGACATCTCCCAGGTGGCGATCCCCTTTGATAACGTCGACGAGGATCAGATCCAGAAGCCGCAGCGCTGGGATCCGTCAGAACTCGGCCGGTTCATGCTCTTTTTCGGCCCGATCAGCTCGATCTTCGACATTCTGACCTTCTGCCTGATGTGGTTTGTGTTCCACGCCAACACCCCGGAACAGCAGACCCTGTTCCAGTCCGGCTGGTTCGTGGTCGGGCTGCTGTCGCAAACGCTGATTGTGCATATGATCCGCACGCGGCGGATCCCGTTCCTGCAGAGCCGTGCCGCCTGGCCGCTGATTGTCATGACGGGGCTGGTGATGGTGCTCGGCATCGCGCTGCCGTTCTCGCCGCTGGCGGGTTATCTGCAACTGCAGGCGCTGCCGCTGAGCTACTTCCCGTGGCTGGTGGCGATCCTCGCCGGGTACATGGTGCTGACCCAGCTGGTGAAAGGGTTCTATAGCCGCCGGTATGGGTGGCAGTAGGTTGGTGTCATTTATTTTCTCCCTCTCCCTTTGGGAGAGGGCCGGGGTGAGGGGATCCGTTTCCTCCCAAATTCAACAACCTGTGATCTCTGTCACCCGTCGCGCTTGACGCTAATTTGCGCACATGTTAACAGAATGTTTTGCCTTTTTTCGGCCCGTCAAATAAGGAACATTCATGTTACGGTACAGCCTCCTGACCGCCGGGCTTATGCTCGGTTTTTCTGCGTTTGCCGCCCCGGTGGGCGATCTCCCCCTGATGCCCTGGCCTGCGAAGGTCGAACGTCCTGCCACCCAGGGCGCGCTGGCGATCAACAATACCTTCTCCGTCAGCGTCTCCGGGGACGATCTCGGCGATGCGGTGACGCGCCTGCGCCAGCGGGTGGCGCTGCAAACCGGCTGGACCCTCCAGCCCCAGGCCGACAAACCGGAAAAACCGACGGTGACCATCGCCATCGCCCGCAAGGTGGCCCCGCAGCCTAAACCGGACAGCGATGAAAGCTACAAGCTCACCGTCGACGCCAGCGGGGTGTCTATCACCGCCAACACCCGCTTCGGCGCGCTGAGGGCAATGGAAACCCTGCTGCAATTGATCCAGAACGGGCCGGAGAACACCTCCCTGCCGTGGGTCGCCATTGAGGATGCGCCGCGCTTCCCGTGGCGCGGCCTGCTGCTCGACTCGGCCCGCCACTTTATTCCGCTCGAGGATATCAAGCGCCAGATCGACGGCATGGCGGCGGCGAAGCTCAACGTCCTGCACTGGCACCTGACCGACGATCAGGGCTGGCGCTTTGCCTCGAAGCGCTACCCGAAACTGACCGAACTCGCCAGCGACGGCCTGTTTTACACCCAGGATCAGATGCGTGACGTGGTGCGCTACGCCACCGCGCGTGGCGTTCGCGTGGTGCCGGAAATTGACATGCCGGGCCACGCTTCGGCCATTGCGGTGGCCTATCCCGAGCTGATGAGCGCCCCGGGTCCCTACCAGATGGAGCGTCACTGGGGCGTACTCAAGCCGGTGATGGATCCGACCAAAGAGGCCACTTACGCTTTTGCCGGGGCGATGGTCGCTGAACTGGCGGCGATCTTCCCGGATCCCTATCTGCATATCGGCGGCGATGAGGTGGACGACAGCCAGTGGAAAGCCAATCCTGCCATCCAGCAGTTTATGCGCGACAACAAACTGGCCGACAGCCACGCCCTGCAGGCGTACTTCAACCGCAAGCTGGAGACGATCCTCGAGAAGAACCAGCGGCAGATGGTGGGCTGGGATGAGATCTTCCACCCGGATCTGCCGAAAAGCATCCTGATCCAGTCCTGGCAGGGGCAGGACGCGCTGGGCGAGGTGGCGAAGCAGGGCTATAAAGGGATCCTCTCCACCGGTTTTTATCTCGATCAGCCCCAGTACACCGCCTATCACTACCGCAATGAGATCGTGCCCCAGGGGCTGAACAACGTGGATGTCATTACCGACCGCGACAGCGCCCAGAGCTGGTCATTTACCTTGCCGCGCCTGAAGGGCAAGCCGCTGGAGGGGAGCTTTACGCTGGTGAAAGGCGACGCGGGCTGGCGCGGGTTTATCGATTTCAACGGCAAATCGCGGCGGGCAGTGCAGGACATCGACTGGCGCAGCGACAATCAGGTGAGCTTCACCGTCGATACCTGGATGGGGGAGACCCGCCCGGTGGTGACGGTAAAAGATGACAAGATTGAGGGCTATTTCCTGCTGGGCAACAGCCGTTATCCGGTGACGGGTCAGCGGCTGGATGCGGTGCCGGAAGGGATCGCCCCGGCGGTGCCGGACGCCAGCCAGCAGGCCAATCTGCTGGGCGGCGAGGCGGCGCTGTGGGCGGAAAACGTTGCGGCTCCGGTGCTGGATATCAAGCTCTGGCCGCGAGCGTTTGCGGTGGCGGAGCGGCTGTGGTCGGCGCAGGAGGTGAACGATGTGGATAACATGTACACCCGCCTGCAGGCGATGGACAGCTGGTCAACGGTCTCGGTGGGGCTACAGCAGCATGCCCGGCAGCAGGTGCAGTTTACCCGTCTGGGGAACACTACCGACACCCTGGCGCTGAATATCCTCGCTCAGGCGCTGGAGCCTGCCCAGTACTACACCCGTAATCATCTCAAGTTCCAGGCCGGGAATTACGATCTGTTTGAGCCGCTGAACCGCCTGGCCGACGCCCTGACGCCGGAAAGCAATACGGTGCGGCAGATGAACCGCTGGGCCGAGCGGCTGGTGAGCGATGCCGAAGACAGCGAAAGCGCGGAGGCGCTGCGTCATCTGTTTACCCGCTGGCAGACCAATACGCCGGACGCGCTGGCGCTGGCGGAGAACAGCTATCAGCTGAAGGCATTGAAACCGGTGATTCAGACGGTGGATAAGCTGGCGGCGATTGGGCTGCGCTTAACGGATCTGGTGGCACGACAGGGGACGCTGGATGATACCGAGATTGCGTCGATTCAGGGGGAGCTGGATAAGGCGGCGCAGATTCAGGATGAAGTGGTGATTGCGGCGGTCTACCCGCTGGAGAAACTGCTGCGCGCGACGCGCAATCAGTAAAAAAATGCCGGGTGGCGGCTTCGCCTTACCCGGCCTGGAACATCACTCAGGTCCGTAGGCCGGGCAAGCGAAGCGCCCCCGGCACACCGGCGAACCTCTATGCCCGGCCTTTTCGCCGGGCATGAAGAGAACTTACTTCTTCAGGGTCCACGCCATCTGCCAGTGGGAACCAACACCTGGTTCGAACTGGTTAGCGCCAGCTTTGTACTGTACGCAGTAGCCGCTGTATGGCGCTTGCTTACACTGGTAAGTTTTGCCATTTTTCGGCTGCAGCACCACGGTACCTGCTTTGTAGGAGGCGATGTTCTGTGGGAAGGTGAACTCGTAGTTGCCCGCAGCACCGTTGTCGGTGTTTGACGCTTCGCCTTCCAGCATCATGTCAATCACGTCCTGCGCGAACAGCACGCCATCTTTGTTGGTGGCGAAGTATTTCAGCATGTGGTGACCTGGGGTCACGTCAGTCAGGTTCAGGGTAACGTCCTGGTTGGCGTTATTCATGTCCTGCTTCACATAGCCTTTTTCAGCACCGGCGTGGTTCATCACACGGGCTTCCAGGTTAACGTCACCCTGGGTGTTCACGTGGAAGGTCACGGTTGCCGCGCCATCTTTGATTTTGCTGAACTGCACGTTGGACACCGCGATATCTTCGCTGGCCTGCGTCTGCTGCTCTTCATAAGAGATAGCGACAGATTTCAGGGTGCTACCGTCTTTCACATAGACGTTGTTCGCGCCGTGAACCGGGTTAACCACACCGCTTTCGTCTTTCATACCGACTCGCACATCGCTGTGTGCCGCGTTGATCGCCTGCGCCAGATCGAATGCCCACTGGCTTGCCTGACCCTGAGATGCAGAGGAGACGGTCAGCTCGGTACGCATGGAGGTCACTTCGCCGTTCGCATCGAAGAAGCGAGCGATAACTTTGTCGCCTGCATTGATGTTGTTACCGGAGATCTGGCCGCTCAGGGTTTTGGTCCACTCGGACACCACTGCCGGGGTTTCGTCCGGGGTGACGTTGCCGCCGTTACCGAAATCAACGTCGATCGCCTGATAGAAGCTGTTAGTGGTATCGGCAATTTCCCATACCGCGTAAATAACCTGGTAGCCAGTACGCTCTGGAACATTACAATTCATTTCCTGGCGCGCCATAGGCGCCTGGCCATTACCGTTAACGGTACAGAATGGCGTTAATTCAAATTGGTCGCGGGTCAGCGGTTTATTTGGATTCCAGTTTTGTTTGGTAATATACCAGCGCCAGTTTACGGTTTTATGCGGAGCGGTGTGATACCAAACGAAAGTATTTTTACCCGCCGTAATAGGGGTTTTGGTCCAGGCATTCAGGCTCTGGCGATCCAGCTGGGAATATTGAGAAATACCGGCGCTGGCCAGCTGTCCATCCGGTGGCAGTGCGCCAGTCGGGAAGCCGGAAGTGCGTTCTACGCTCTGTGGTTCCCACTGTACGGAACCGCAGTCAATGTTTTTACCGAGCTTACACATATAAGCGCGACTGGCCGGGGACTCAACCCAACCGTGAGCAAAAGCCGATGAAGCAACCGTGAGTGTGGCAAGTGCCAACGCAATTTTTGAAAGTTTCATTTTTTATTCCATTAAAAGGGATTAATGCTTTTTGGGCACGGCTAGTGTTGTCCGGAATAAAAAATTAGTCATTTCAAGCTGCGATGAAAAAGAATAGTGAAAATGCTTGAAGGATATTTGGCTCTGTGTATTCAGATAATAAAAAAGGCAGCCGGGGCTGCCTTTTGCATATTAAAATAAACGCTTAGCGACGCACGGCGATCGCTTCAATTTCAATTTTCACGTCTTTAGGCAGACGCGCCACTTCCACGCAGGAGCGCGCCGGGAAGCCGGCGTTGTGCTCGGTGAAGAAGGCTTCGTAAGTCGCGTTAACGGTGGCGAAGTCGTTAAGATCTTTCACGAAGACCGTGGTTTTGACGATGTCGCCCACTTTCAGGCCAGCGGATTCCACGATCGCTTTGACGTTTTCCAGCGACTGACGCGCCTGCGCAGAGACGTCTTCCGGCACTTCACCGGTTTTTGGGTTCACCGGGATCTGGCCGGAGGTGATGATCATGCTGCCAAGATCAACGCCCTGAACGTATGGGCCGATAGCTGCAGGTGCATTTTCCGTCGCGAGTACTTTGGTCATGATTTCTCCTGAATAACAGCGTTTAGTAAGTTCCTGGCCATTATAGGGAGGCCAGGATCCATTACCAACCTCAATTAGTTGGCCAGCACCACATTATGGGAAAACTCTTTTTCGCAGTATTTGCATTTGAGTGCGATGTCATTGGCGCGTTTTTTCACTGCAAAACTGGAGTTCACCGGCTCAGCGTGGCTGATGCAGTTGCTGTTCGGACACACCAGCACGCTCTCGATGCGATCCGGCAGGCTCGGGCGGGATTTGCCCACCACTTCATAGTCGTCGATGCGGTTGACGGTGGCTTCCGGCGCGTAGAGCGAGAGCTGGTTAACCTGCTCGTCGGTCAGGAAGGTGTTCTCGATCTTGATCAGGTCCTTGCGGCCCATCTCGCCCGACGGCAGGTTCAGGCCAATGGTAATGCGCTGGTCGGTTTCGGTCAGTTTGAACAGGGTCAGCAGCTTAAAGCCCACCTGCGCAGGGATATGGTCAATTACGGTGCCACGTTTGATGGCTTCGACCTGGAGTTTGTTATCGTGTGTCATGGTCATTTCCCCTTACAGAGCTAAGTCGCGATTCAGAACCAGTGCCAGTAACGCCTGGCGGGCGAAGATGCCGTTACCGGCCTGCTGGAAGTACCAGGCGTGCGGCGTTTTATCCACGTCGGTGGTGATCTCATCGATACGCGGCAACGGGTGCAGCACCTTCATGTTGCTGCGTGCCCCTTCGAGATCGCTGGCGCGCAGGACGAACTGCGCCTTGACGTTGGCGTACTCCGACGGATCCAGACGCTCTTTCTGCACGCGAGTCATATACAAAATATCCACCTCGGCCATCATCTCTTCGATGCTGGCGTGCAGGCTCCACTGAATACCTTTCTCATCCAGCATATCGAGGATGTACTGCGGCATCGCCAGCGCCTCCGGGGCGACGAAGTAGAAGCGGTTGCCGTTAAACTTCGCCAGCGCCTGGGTCAGGGAGTGGACGGTGCGGCCATATTTCAGGTCACCGACCATGGCGATATTCAGGTTCTCCAGACGGCCCTGGGTCTCCTGAATGGTGAACAGATCCAGCAGGGTCTGGGTCGGATGCTGGTTGGCACCGTCCCCGGCGTTCAGCACCGGAATGCCGCCCGAGAACTCGGTCGCCAGACGCGCGGCGCCCTCCTGCGGGTGACGCATCACGATGGCGTCAACGTAGGTGCTGATCACCGAGATGGTGTCCGCCAGGGTCTCGCCTTTTTTGCCCAGCGACGTATTGCTGCTGTCGGAGAAGCCCACCACGCTGGCACCCAGACGGTGAATGGAGGTCTCGAACGACAGGCGGGTACGGGTGGAGGCTTCAAAGAAGCAGCTGGCGATCACCTTGTGCTTCAGCAACTCCGGTTGCGGATTGGCTTTCAGTTTTGCCGCGGTTGCCAGAACCAGCTCCAGCTCTTCACGGCTGAGGTCGTTGATGGAAATGATGTGTTTTTGATAAAGCGGATTCATTTTTATCTCCTGACGCCGGGCAAAAAAAAGCCCCTCAAATGAGGGGCTTCTGGAATAGGGGGTGCAACGGGAAGAAAAACGGCAGGCCAGCGTCTGTTTTAAGACGCGCTACGGCACTCTGTCGAACATGTTTGAGCATGCTTCCTCCTGGCAAATTGTGGGGCATTATACGCAGCCTGAATCGCGGATCAAGCGAATAATGCACACTTTACGCAAGGTAAACGGTTAGGCGTGCATGGTTATGCGCAAGAGCAAATCCCGGACAAAAAGGGGTGGTATGGCAGCTGAAATTCTCGTATAAAAGTTGAAAATGAAACGATGTTTTATATTGAGGATTTCACCATGATCGTTGGCAACATTCACAACCTCCAGTCCTGGCTGCCGCAGGCGCTGCGTCAGGCGATCGACCACGTTAAAGCAAACGTGACTGACGCGACCCCAACCGGCAAGCACGATATCGACGGCAACAACCTGTTCTATCTGGTCTCCGAAGACATGACCCAGCCGTTCGCCGAGCGTCGCGCGGAGTATCACGCCCGTTATCTGGACATCCAGATCGTGCTGAAAGGCCAGGAAGGAATGACCTTCAGCACCCTGCCAAACGGCACCCCGGACACCGACTGGCTGGCGGATAAAGACATCGCGTTTCTGCCGGAAGGCGAGCAGGAGAAAACGGTGGTGCTGAACGAAGGCGATTTCGTGGTCTTCTACCCGGGCGAAGTGCACAAACCGCTGTGCGCGGTGGGTAATCCGGCGCAGGTGCGCAAGGTGGTGGTTAAGATGCTGGTGGGGTGATTTCCCCCTCACCCCAGCCCTCTCCCCAGGGGAGAGGGAGTCTAAGTTCCCTCTCCCTGTGGGAGAGGGTTAGGGTGAGGGCATCAAGCCGCACTCTTGTATAATGTGATCCAGCTTAAATTTCCCGCACTCCTTCTCCTCCTCCCATTGTCCTGCGCTTTTTCTGCGTCATAGTATGATCGTTAAATAAACGAACGCTGTTCTATAATGTAGAACAAAATGAGTCAGCAAGGAGATCGCATGCAGCAGACCGTACAGTTCTCGGGGATTATTCCCCCCGTCTCCACAATCTTCACCGCCGACGGCGCACTGGATAAAGCCGGTACCGCCGCGCTGATCGACAGCATGATCCACGCCGGCGTTAATGGCCTGTTCTTTTTGGGCAGCGGCGGGGAGTTTTCCCAGCTCAGCACCGACGAGCGCAAAGCCATCGCCGAGTTTGCCGTCGCCCATGTGGATCGTCGGGTGCCGGTGCTGATCGGCACCGGCGGCACCAACGCCCGGGAAACCATCGCGCTGAGCCAGCACGCGCAGCAGATCGGCGCAGACGGCATCGTGGTGATCAATCCCTACTACTGGAAAGTCTCGGAAGCGAACCTGATCCGCTACTTCGAGCAGGTGGCCGACAGCGTCACCCTGCCGGTGATCCTCTATAACTTCCCGGCCCTGACCGGACAGGATCTGACCCCGGCGCTGGTCAAAACCCTGGTGGACTCCCGCCGTAATATCGTCGGGATCAAAGACACCATCGACTCCGTGGCCCATCTGCGCAGCATGATCCTCACCGTGAAGGCGGCGCACCCGCACTTTGTGGTGCTCTGCGGCTATGACGATCACCTGTTCAATACCCTGCTGCTGGGCGGCGACGGGGCGATTTCGGCCAGCGGCAACTTTGCCCCGCAGATCTCCGTGAATTTGCTGCAGGCCTTCCGCGACGGCGATCTGGCCCAGGCGGCGCACTATCATCAGACCCTGCTGCAAATCCCGCAGATGTATCAGCTGGATGCCCCGTTCGTGAACGTGATTAAAGAGGCGATTGCGCTCTGCGTGCGTCCGGTCTCCACCCACGTGCTGCCGCCTGCCGCGCCGCTGGATGAACCGCGCAAGGCGCAGCTGAAAGCGCTGCTGCAACAGCTCAAGCTCTGCTGAACCGGAAGGTCACGATGTCGATAGAGAAGATTTTTACCCCGCAGGATGACGCCTTCTATTCGGTGATCACCCACGCGGCCGGGCCGCAGGGGGCACTGCCCCTGACCCCACAGATGCTGATGGAATCCCCGAGCGGCAACCTGTTTGGTATGACGCAGAACGCCGGGATGGGCTGGGATGCCAATAAACTCACCGGCAAAGAGGTGCTGATTATCGGCACCCAGGGCGGGATCCGCGCGGGCGATGGCCGCCCGATTGCGCTGGGCTATCACACCGGGCACTGGGAGATTGGCCTGCAGATGCAGGCCGCGGCAAAAGAGATCACCCGCAACGGCGGGATCCCGTTTGCTGCGTTTGTCAGCGACCCCTGCGACGGGCGCTCCCAGGGCACGCACGGCATGTTTGACTCCCTGCCGTACCGCAACGATGCGGCGATTGTATTTCGTCGGCTGATCCGCTCCCTGCCCACGCGGCGGGCGGTGATTGGCGTCGCCACCTGCGACAAAGGCCTGCCCGCCACCATGATTGCGCTGGCGTCAATGCACAACCTGCCGACCATTCTGGTGCCGGGCGGGGCCACGCTGCCGCCAACTTTCGGCGAGGACGCCGGGAAGGTGCAGACCATCGGGGCGCGTTACGCCAACAATGAACTTTCGTTGCAAGAGGCCGCCGAGCTGGGCTGCCGCGCCTGCGCCTCGCCGGGCGGCGGCTGCCAGTTCCTCGGCACCGCAGGCACCTCGCAGGTGGTGGCCGAAGCCCTGGGCCTGGCGCTGCCGCACTCGGCGCTGGCACCCTCCGGGCAGGACGTGTGGCTGGAGATCTCCCGCCAGTCCGCGCGGGCGGTAGTCGAGCTGGATAACTGCGGCATCACCACCCGCGATATCCTCACCGACAAAGCCATCGAGAACGCGATGGTGATCCACGCCGCGTTCGGCGGCTCCACCAACCTGCTGCTGCATATCCCGGCCATCGCCCACGCGGCGGGCTGCACTATTCCGGACGTCGAGCACTGGACGCGCATCAACCGTAAGGTGCCGCGGCTGGTGAGCGTATTGCCGAACGGGCCAGATTATCACCCGACGGTGCGGGCGTTCCTTGCGGGCGGCGTGCCGGAGGTGATGCTCCATCTGCGCGACCTCGGCCTGCTGCATCTGGATGCCATGACCGTTACCGGCCAGACCGTCGGGGAAAACCTCGACTGGTGGCAGGCCTCTGCGCGCCGGGAGCGCTTCCGCCAGTGCCTGCGCGAGCAGGACGGCGTCGATCCGGACGACGTGATCCTGCCCCCGGAGCGCGCCAAAGCCCGCGGGCTCACCTCCACGGTGGCCTTCCCGGTGGGCAACATCGCCCCGGAAGGATCGGTGATCAAGGCCACGGCGATCGACCCGTCGGTGGTGGGTGAGGACGGCGTTTATCGCCACACCGGCCGCGCGCGGGTATTTGTCTCGGAAGCCCGGGCGATCAAGGCGATCAAAAGCGGCGAGATCGAACAGGGCGACATCATGGTGGTAATCGGCGGCGGGCCGTCCGGCACGGGGATGGAAGAGACCTATCAGCTGACTTCTGCGCTCAAGCATGTGTCGTGGGGTAAAACGGTGTCGCTGATCACCGATGCCCGCTTCTCGGGCGTCTCCACCGGCGCCTGCTTTGGCCATGTGGCTCCTGAAGCGCTGGCCGGTGGGCCGATTGGCAAACTGCGCGATAACGACATCATCGAAATTGTGGTGGACCGTCTCTCCCTGACCGGCAGCGTTAACTTTATCGGCACGCGGGAGGCACCGCTCACGCCGCAAGAGGGGGCGATAGAGCTGGCGCGTCGTCAGCCGCATCCGGAACTGCACGCCCATGATTTTTTACCCGACGATACCCGCCTGTGGGCGGCATTACAGTCGGTCAGCGGCGGCACCTGGAAAGGCTGTATTTACGATACCGATAAAATTATCGAGGTAATTAACGCCGGTAAAAAAGCGCTCGGGCTGTAATTATATTTTTAACAGTTTTAGCCTGCGGGAAATATCCCGCGGGCTGTTTTCGTTTGTTTTTATTTATCATTTAAAACAATAAGTTGATATATATCGCGTGGCATCACAAAAGCAAAATAACGTAATTCAGAAACAAGATATGACCATTGCTGGTTAATTGAACGGCTCATTACACTCCATTAACACGATGTTGTGAATTCAGCACACGAAATAAGGGTGTATATCTGATGATGCAATTAACCATGAAAGATAAAATTGGCTACGGGCTGGGTGATACCGCCTGCGGCTTTGTCTGGCAGGCGACCATGTTCCTGCTCGCTTACTTCTACACCGATGTGTTTGGCCTCTCCGCGGGCATCATGGGGACGCTGTTTTTAGTCTCCCGCGTGCTGGATGCGGTCACCGATCCGCTGATGGGGCTGCTGGTGGACCGCACCCGCACCCGTCACGGCCAGTTCCGCCCGTTCCTGCTGTGGGGCGCGATCCCGTTTGGCATCGTCTGCATGCTGACGTTCTACACCCCGGATTTCTCCGCCAACGGCAAAATTATCTACGCCTGCGTCACCTACATCCTGCTGACCCTGGTCTACACCTTCGTCAACGTGCCGTACTGCGCCATGCCGGGGGTGATCACCGCCGATCCGAAAGAGCGTCACGCCCTGCAGTCGTGGCGCTTCTTCCTCGCCGCGGCGGGATCGCTGGCGATCAGCGGCATTGCCCTGCCGCTGGTGGGGATCATCGGCAGAGGCAACGAACAGCTCGGCTACTTTGGCGCGATGTGCGTGCTGGGGCTGAGCGGCGTGGTGCTGCTGTATGTCTGCTTCTTCACCACCAAAGAGCGCTACACCTTTGAGGTGCAGCCGGGATCGTCAGTCGCGAAAGATCTCAAGCTGCTGCTCGGCAACAGCCAGTGGCGGATCATGTGTGCCTTCAAAATGATGGCCACCTGTTCCAACGTGGTGCGCGGCGGGGCGACGCTCTACTTCGTGAAATACGTGATGGACCACCCGGAGATGGCGACCCAGTTCCTGCTGTACGGCAGCATCGCCACCATGTTCGGCTCGCTCTGCTCCTCCCGCCTGCTGGGCCGTTTCGACCGGGTGAAGGCCTTCAAGTGGATTATCGTCATCTACTCCCTGATCAGCCTGCTGATTTTCTTCACCCCGGCCGAACATATGGCCCTGATTTTCGCCCTTAACATCCTGTTCCTGTTCGTCTTTAACACCACCACGCCGCTGCAGTGGCTGATGGCCTCCGACGTGGTGGATTACGAGGAGAGCCGCAGCGGCCGCCGTCTGGACGGGCTGGTGTTCTCGACCTACCTGTTCAGCCTGAAGATTGGCCTGGCGATTGGTGGCGCGGTGGTGGGCTGGATCCTGGCGTACGTCAACTACTCCGCCAGTAACAGCGTCCAGCCGGTTGAGGTGTTAACCACCATCAAAATTCTGTTCTGCGTGGTGCCGGTGGTGCTCTACGTGGGCATGTTTACCATGCTGTCGTTCTATAAGCTCTCGGATGCGCGTGTAGAAGCTATCAGTCAGCAGCTGCTCAAGCACCGTGCGGCACAGGGCGAAGCCATCCCTGAAGCGGCAACGGCGGCATCTCATTAAGGAGGAGGCACTATGTACACCATTACCAACCCGATTCTGACCGGCTTCAACCCGGACCCGTCGATGTGCCGTCAGGGCGAGGACTACTACATCGCCACCTCGACCTTTGAGTGGTTCCCGGGCGTGCGTATCTACCACTCCCGCGATCTGAAAAACTGGCGGCTGGTGAGCACCCCGCTGGATCGCGTGTCGATGCTGGATATGAAGGGCAACCCGGATTCCGGCGGCATCTGGGCCCCGTGTCTGAGCTACGCCGACGGGCAGTTCTGGCTGCTTTATACCGATGTGAAAATTGTCGATTCGCCGTGGAAAAATGGGCGCAACTTCCTGGTGACGGCCCCCTCCATCGAGGGCCCGTGGAGTGAGCCGATCCCGATGGGTAACGGCGGGTTTGATCCCTCCCTGTTCCACGACGACGATGGCCGCAAATACTATCTCTATCGCCCGTGGGGGCCACGGCATCACAGCAATCCGCATAACACCATCGTGATGCAGGAATTTGATCCGCAGACCCGCACCCTGTCGCCGGAGCGTAAAACCCTCTTCACCGGCACGCCGCTGTGCTACACCGAAGGGGCACACATTTACCGCAAAGACGGCTGGTACTATTTAATGGTCGCCGAAGGGGGCACCAGCTACGAACACGCGGTAGTGGTGCTGCGCGCAAAAACACTGGACGGCCCGTATGAGCTGCACCCGGAAGTGACGATGATGACCAGCTGGCATCTGCCGGAGAACCCGCTGCAAAAAAGCGGCCACGGCTCGCTGCTCCAGACCCACACCGGGGAGTGGTACATGGCCTGGCTCACCAGCCGCCCGCAGCGTCTGCCGGGCATTCCGCTACTGGCGTCCGGCGGGCGCGGATACTGCTCGCTGGGACGTGAAACGGGCATCGCGCGTATCGAATGGCGCGACGGCTGGCCATACGTGGAAGGGGGCAAACACGCCCAGCTGAAGGTGGCAGGGCCGCAGATGACGGAAAGTCACGTGGTGGACCTGGCCAGCTGGCGGGATGATTTCGACGGCGAGCGCCTCGACCCCGAGCTGCAGACCCTGCGCATTCCGTTCGACGATAGCCTCGGCTCCCTGCGCGTTCGTCCGGGCTTTTTACGCCTGTACGGCAACGACTCCCTCAACTCGACCTTCACCCAGTCCACCGTGGCGCGCCGCTGGCAGCACTTCACCTTCCGCGCGGAAACGCGGATGGCGTTCGCCCCGCGTCACTTCCAGCAGAGCGCGGGCCTGACCTGCTACTACAACAGTAAAAACTGGAGCTACTGCTTTGTCGATTACGAGGAGGGGAAGGGCAGAACCATCAAGGTGATCCAGCTTGATCACAACGTGCCGTCGTGGCCGCTGCACGAGCAGCCCATCCCGGTGCCGGAGAGCGCCGAGAGCATCTGGCTGCGCGTTGACGTGGATAAACTGGTCTACCGCTACAGCTACTCCTTTGACGGTGAGACGTGGGAGACCGTGCCGGTCACGTACGAGGCGTGGAAACTGTCGGATGACTATATCGGCGGGCGCGGCTTCTTTACCGGCGCCTTTGTGGGGCTGCACTGCGAGGACATCAGCGGTGACGGCTGCCACGCCGACTTCGACTATTTCACTTACGAGCCGGTATAACGGCTCAGGCCGGGTAGCCCAGGGCGCGTGAGAGCTGGCGCCCGGCCTCCTGCAGCTGCTCGCGGAAGTGGGTCAGCTCCTCATCGCTGACGCGGGACGTCAAAGTCGACAGGCTCAGGGCGGCGATAACGCGGGATTCGTGGTTACGCACCGGAACCGACACGCAGCGCACTCCCTGCTCGTTCTCTTCGCTGTCGAGGGCATAACCCTGCTCGCGGGTTTGCGCCAGCGCGGCCAGCAGCGCTTCGCGGGAGGCCAGGGTCGCGGGAGTAAAGGTGGTGTACTGATAACCGTCGAGCAGGGTGTTCAGCTCGGCATCATTCAGCCAGGCGATCAGCACCTTGCCGATGGCGGTGGCATGCACCGGCAGGCGACGGCCAATGCGCGAGTAGGCGATGGCCGCCAGCTTGCCTTCAATCTTCTCGATATAAACCCCTTCGCGCCCGTCCAGAATGCCCAGATGGGTGGTCTGCCCGGTGCGCTCCGACAGCTCCGTCAGCCAGTGCTTGGCTTTCTGGCGAATATCCATGGTGCTCACCACAAAGTGACCGCGCTCGACCAGCTTCATGCCCGGACGATATTTACCGTTCTCCGGATTCTGATCGATATAGCCGTGCAGCTGCAGGGTTTTGAGCAGCGAGTGGAGGGTGCTCTTGCTCAGGCCCATCTGTTTACTGATGTCGGTGATTTTGAGTTCCGTCGCCTGTTCGTTAAACAGATCGAGGATCTGCAAGGCACGTTCAACAGATTGAATAATAGGCATAAGATCGGCACATCCGCGCAGGAATTAAGGCCAAAACGTACCCTGTTTACGCTGAAAAATCAATCGACCCGGCAGGCGCAGGCCTCGGCCGATCTCAATATCGGCATTGGCAATCGTTCTGGGGAAATTTGACTTAAGTCATATCTGATGCTTATGGATCTTAATTAAAAAGATAGGCTGCGCCTATTACTCACATTTTCATTGTTCTTTTACACTCATTAACCGTATGGCTTTCCGCATTTTTCAGGCTCGTTTAAAAGGTATTTTGATGACTGCTTCTAAAACTTGGGTTTCTTTAGGCACCATTGCCAGTCCGGCCACCGGGACGTTATTTTCAAAAATTCTCACTCAGCATAATCATAAATATATTCTGTGGTATAACGGCGAGCAGCTTTTCAAACCCGGCGATCGGATAAAAGTTATTTATAATCGTTTATTTATTAACGACGAGCCCTGCGATATTAATATCCTGCAAATCGACAAATACAGCCATACCCTGTGGCGCGTGATGCACAAGATGTCCAGCTGCCCCGGCCATCGCGAGCCGGAGAGCGAGACGTGTGATGCCCCGACAAAATGCATTTTTAAAAAGTGCCCCTACGGTAAGGTGCGGGTGAGGGCAAATTAATAATATCCAGACGGATAATATAAAGAGCAGGAGGGCGATAACCCTCCCGTTATTTTAGAAGCAGGTATTATTCACCCAGAGTCGCGACCATTACCGCTTTAATGGTGTGCATGCGGTTTTCTGCCTGATCAAATACCACGCTCGCCGCCGACTCAAATACCTCGTCCGTCACTTCCATCCCACCGTGCAGATCGAACTCCTTCGCCATCTGCTTGCCCAGGGTGGTCTGATCGTCGTGGAACGCCGGCAGACAGTGCAGGAACTTCACGTTCGGGTTACCGGTCAGCGCCATCATCTGGCTGTTCACCTGATAGCCACGCAGCAGCGCGATCCGCTCCGCCCACTTCTCTTTGGCTTCGCCCATCGACACCCACACGTCGGTATAGATAAAGTCTGCGCCCTTCACGCCCGCCGCCACATCTTCGGTGAGGGTGATCTTGCCGCCGTTCTTCTCTGCCAGCGCGCTGCACTCCGCCACCAGGCTCTCTTCCGGCCAGCAGGCTTTCGGGGCCACCAGACGCAGATCCAGCCCGGTGAGCGCCGCCGCTTCCAGCATGGAGTTACCCATGTTGTTACGCGCATCGCCGGTATAGACCAGCACCATCTCGTTGAAGGCCTTGCCCGGGAGATGCTCCTGCATGGTGAGCAGGTCCGCCAGCAGCTGGGTCGGGTGGAACTCGTTGGTCAGCCCGTTCCACACCGGTACGCCGGCAAATTCCGCCAGGGTTTCGACCACTTCCTGGCCATGGCCGCGATACTGAATGCCATCGTACATCCGGCCCAGCACGCGCGCGGTATCCTTAATTGATTCTTTATGCCCAATCTGGCTGCCGCTCGGCCCGAGATACGTGACGCGTGCGCCCTGGTCAAATGCGGCAACTTCGAAAGAGCATCGTGTGCGGGTTGAGTCTTTTTCGAAGATGAGCGCGATGTTTTTGCCAGTAAGCTTCTGTACTTCAGTCCCTTTTTTCTTATCGGCTTTCAGCTGTGCCGAGAGGGCAAGCAGGGAGGTGAGCTGTGCGGGAGTAAAATCGAGCAATTTCAGGAAATGTTTTTTATACAGTTCAGACATTTTATCCTCACATGGCAAAGGCCACTTATTGAATTAAAATTCACTTTATCTGTATCAATATTCACTTGCAACCCCGTTTCACAAATCTTTCTTACAAAGGTGGAGGCAAACACATCCGTGTGTGAAAATAGAAGTATCTGCCGCACTTTAAAGAGGAACGAGCCATGGCAAACCCAGAACTGCTGGAAGAACAGCGCGAAGAGACGCGACTGATTATTGAAGAACTGCTGGAAGACGGCAGCGATCCGGATGCGCTGTACACCATCGAGCACCATTTCTCTGCGGATGATTTCGAAGCGCTGGAAAAACTGGCGGTTGAGGCGTTCCGTCTGGGTTACGAAGTGACTGAGCCAGAAGAGCTGGAAGTGGAAGAGGGCGACACCGTCATCTGCTGCGACATCCTGAGCGAAGGCGCGCTGAAGGCCGAGCTGATCGACGCCCAGGTTGAACAGCTGATGGACCTGGCCGAACGTTTTGAAGTGGAATACGACGGCTGGGGCACCTACTTCGAAGATCCGAACGGCGAAGAGGGTGACGAAGACGACGACGAAGATTTCGTTGATGAAGACGACGACGGCGTGCGTCACTAAGTGTTATCGCGGCAGCTTCGGCTGCCGCTTCAGGAAAAACAATGGATTACCCGCAGATACTCGCCCCTGTTTTAAACTTCCTCCAGTGCCCGACCCCGCAAGCGTGGATTGATAAAGCCCGCGACCCGGCTAACCTGCCGCTGCTGCTCACCGACCATATGGTGTGCGAACTCAAAGCCGCCCAGACCGCGCTGCTGCTAGTGCGTAAATACGTCGCCGACGAGAGCGGTGCCGACGCGCTGCTCGAGTGGCTCAAGCCCTACGAAGCTTTTACCTTCCGCGAAGGCCCGGAACCGGACTTTGTCGCCCTGCATAAGCAGATTGGCAAAAGCGTGATGCCGAAGACCGACGACCCCTGGGGCCAGTCGCTTATCGACAGCATGGTGCTGCTGATCAAAGAGGAGTTGCACCACTTCTGGCAGGTGCGCGAGGCAATGCTGTCCCGCAACATCCCCTACGTCAAAATCACCGCCAGCCGCTACGCCAAAGGGATGCTGACCGCCGTGCGCACCCACGAGCCGCTGACGCTGATCGACAAGCTGATCTGCGGTGCCTATATCGAAGCGCGCTCCTGCGAACGCTTCGCCGCGCTGGCACCGTTCCTCGACGAGGATTTGCAGAAGTTTTATCTGTCGCTGCTGCGCTCTGAGGCGCGGCACTATCAGGACTATCTGACGCTTGCCCAACAGGTCAGCGACAACGATATCTCTCCGCGCATACAGCTTTTTGGCGAAATTGAAGCCACACTGATCTCATCACCGGACACTGCGTTTCGCTTCCATAGCGGCGTGCCGGTGTAAACCGGCATAGCTAAAGGATCAAGGATGCGTAACGATGAGAAGAGCGTGGACTCGTATAGCAGTGGTAGCGGTTATCTCCGCAGCAGTGGCCTTCTGGGTTTATTACGACAAGCAGCGCCTGCAGAACACCCCCGAACATCGACTTGATACCGTCCTGAACGCCATGCCCTCCTGGCAGGTGCTGAAGGAGCAGGACCCCCGCTTTGTGACACGCATCCGCGAGCAGATCCTCACCATGCACAAAGCGGGGGAGTCTGAGCAGGAGATCATCGACGTGGTCCAGCCGCAGATCCTCGAGCTGCAGATGTCGCGCCTGCAATATGCTCCCGACGCGAATGCGGTGGCCTGGATGACAATCAACATGGAGCAGACCGCCGCCATTCAGAAGGTGAGTGACGATGCCTGCTTCCGCTTCTTATTTCCTGCCGTGAAGGGCGGCGTCAACCCGATGCGGGTGCTGGATAAAGAGATGATGCAGCGCCGCCTGCAGGCCGACGCCGACATGATGCGCACGGGCTGGGGTAGAGATCGCCATACCGTGACCCCGGAGGAACATGCCGCCGCCGTGGAAGATGTGCGGCCGGTTATGCAGGCCTTGTCCAGCAAGTACGGTAAGGATATACAGCTGCTGGTGATGCCGGAGAACGCGGTGGGCAAAGAGAAGCTCACCTGCGAGATGGTGCAGGCGATGTGGGGGAAGGTGCTGACACTGCCGGAGCAGAAGGCGGCGAGGGTGATTCGGATGGCAGTGACCGAGCAGGATTGAGAGGGCGCTGGTTTTTTGGGCACTTAGCGCGGTTTAGCGCGTCGCCGCTTGCATGGCGGCGCGCGACAGGTATAATCCACAACGTTTCCGCATCCCCTTCAGTGCCGAAGTGGCGAAATCGGTAGACGCAGTTGATTCAAAATCAACCGTAGAAATACGTGCCGGTTCGAGTCCGGCCTTCGGCACCAAAAGATGCAAAAATTAAGTCGCTTAAGGGCGGCTTTTTTTGTGTCTGGAATTTGTGCTACATAAAGCTTTTCATGCTTTTATATTTAGGGTCGATAATGTTGGGCATTGTGCGAGCTAAATCGACGCGCTTAACTGGACAACAAACTTGTTGAGCTCTTACTATCATACTAAGTATGCCCTCTTAGGATAATACCCTTTGAAAAGCATATATACTGAACATTCTTTCCTCGCCACGATAATACTCTTCAAGAAATTATGATTTATATAGCTAGCCGAAATAGCTATTATGAGCCTGAAATTTGTTGCAACTGTTGCGTAGGAAGGAACTCGTATCAGTTTATAGATATTTTTCACGTTGCTCACTCGAATAAGCATTATAAATAAGGAAAAGAGTAGAGCGTAAAACCTAATTTTTGAAACTCAATCGAAAAAATATAATGCATTTTTCGAGGGGTTTATGAGCGAAGTGGGTTTACAAAATGGTTTTTTATTTGAAAAGAATATTGAGTAAATCAAGGGATATCATAGGCAGTTGGTTGGTTGATTAAAATCGTTAACGGCCCATGCATCCCTGAATATACTATCACTAGAACAAAATCGATCTATGAATGAAATGCCGAAATATTAAATAAAAGTGAAGTGGTTAAGTATATAACTAATAGTTATCAAGAGATTCAACTAGGAACTCAAGCAATTCAAATGTGTGGGCTCTGATTGTAGATAGTTCCCCATCAGTCATTATGTGTTTGCAGTGAACAACACTGTTCAATGTTTTAATATGGCTTCTTAATCTTCCTGTAGCATTTCGTAGCTTGTTTTTTGTTGGTTTTGGGAATTTATCTGGATTATCAAAAAGCCAATGCGAAGCAATAGCTAAGCTAATCCCTTGATTCTCCATGTACTCTTTGCTATGAGATTTATTTTTTCCTTCACCTTTTTCATAATAATGAATCAATACATCTTCGTGGTTATTAGTATTTTTAATAAAAAGCAATAAGGTTTCTTCTAATAATGAACGGTAAAGCAATGAGGCAGCATGTGGGGAAGACTTTATATTTAAGTTTTTGGCTTCGATAATAATATTATTTAAGATCCAGCTCTTACTTGGTTGATGGAACTGTTTTGGAAGCAATGTTATCCAATCTTTAGTATGCGCAGTCGTAATATTTTTTTGTTGTCCATATGCACTGCCGTTTTTATTGCCAGGGTTGCCAGGGTTGCCAGGGTTGCCAGTATTGCTGTTTGTATTGCCAGTGTTGCCGTTGTTATCGCCAGGGTTGCCAGTGTTATTTTTTCCTTTAACGCTATTGTTATTATTGTTATTATTGTTATTATTGTTTTTTAAATGAATTAAATATTTCTTTTTATCACTTCTGAATTTTAGAGCGAACTCAGATAAGAACTTTTTTATCTCAAGAAATACTAAGGAGTCAGTGGTTATCTTTGTTTTTGTAGAGTCCCAAGGTAATAAAGAAACATTTTGGCAATTGAATCTTATTAGCCCTATAAATCCATTATACTCATTATGCCAGTTTCTACGCCATCCATAATCAGAGTCATCTCTAACCGCAATTTCGATAACTCGATCATTACATATTACGTACCATCCAAAAGCTGCTAGGTTCGTTAAGTCATTTACACCATACCCACCACCTACACTGTATTGCCCATGCAATCCATACTCAATAAATATTTTTACTCCCATAACATCTATCGGTTCAGGGCAAAGACGTGACGGTATATGTGGGTGGGTAACTATTTCTGGGAATCTATCCCTAATTGTTATTGGTTTTGAATTGATTGGCTTTAATTTTATTTCAAGACCCTTTTTAAGGAAAATACCATATCTATCTGAAAGTTCATCTTTGAGTTTTTTTAACCAGTCTTCATTTTCAAACTCTTTAATTACTAAGGGCTTAAGATCTGAAACTACAAAAAGCGTTTTTCGCCTTGATCGTGATGGGTTTTTTTGAGCAGATAAGTTTTTATTCTCACCAAAGTCTGTATTCCTAAATTGCATTTTAATGGCATATTCGCCCGTATCTGTGCAAAGAGAATAATGATCCCCGAATTCTAACAATGCCCTTTTTAGACCAATGCCATACTTCCCAAGACCATAATCATGATTTGATTCTTTTCCTACTATCAATGCTTCACTTTCTAAAGTTTTGTCTGGAATACCAAAGCAGTTATCAATTATTTTAAAACTATTTTTGTCTAATCTAATATATATCTTGAATTTACTGTAGTCATTAGGTAGGCCATATTCATCAAGTACAATCTCATCACAAGCATTTAAATACTCTTTTGCTGCATCAATTGAGTTATCTACTAAATCAAAAATACTTGCTTGAGTACTTATGTCGCGTGTTATGACATTTTCAAGAAAACGAGAGTCAACGCCGGTCCTTACTGTCAGTATGTTCATTTTGTGTTAATCCGTTATTTTAAAGAGATTTTTGACCTATAATCACACAGTGATATTTTGTTCTTTATCATTGATAGGATAAATTCAGATACAATTGGCGATACGCTATTTCCAATCATTCGAAAACTATGCCATTTTGTATGGTGGAAAGAAAACCAGTCAGGAAATCCCTGCAATCTTGCAGCTTCACGAACAGTTATGACTCTTGGTTCTTCAGGATGAATTGGTCTCGCAGCTTGAAAGCTACCTTTATCACTTCCTGTACCAGCTCGTAATGTAGGACACAATCCATCCCAGTCTAGTCTGAGAAATCTACTAATATCATCGACTTGGCCTTGTTCGACTTTTGAATATCTTTCAATTACGGCCTTAGTATGAAGTGTGGCGAAGTTACCAGAGATTATTTTATTCTTTATGTTGTTTTTTGATGTAACCCACCCGAGGCCTTCTGGTGCAGGTGCTCTCATTTTTTTCGCATAATCTGATAGTATGCTTTTTTTGATGTCAGGATACTTTGCCCACCCATAATTATTAATGTCTTTTACTTGGTCTATAGGCGAAGGCAGATCTGAAATTGCATCTTTTACAAAAGTTTTTTTATGGTTAAAGCTGGAGTGAATATCTGTGCTATCTATTTTTTCGACGTAATCAGCAAGATATCCCACAACAATGACTCTTTTTCTAATGGTTGGTGCGCCATAATTACTTGCATCGATGACTAATGGGCCAATAATTTCATAGTCATTGCTAACTAAATCTAAGGCTGAGAAAAGAACGTTTCTACTTCCCTTATCTAAAATACCCTCAACATTCTCCATGACAAAAAATTTCGGTCGAATATTTTTTATATGTCGATAGAAATGAAATATCAAACTATTCCGCGGGTCATCCTTGTCTTTTTTTCCCATGCGACTAAATCCTTGGCATGGAGGCCCCCCGATAATTCCATCTATTTCTTTATCACCTAATATAAACTTCCATGCGTCTTTGGAAAATGAAGACAAGTCCCCGTTTATCACATGTGCCATAGGAAAGTTTCTTTTATATGCAGACTGCAAATCTGAATCGATGTCTATCGCAGCATACGTCTGAAAGCCAGCTAACTCGGCACCAAGGCCAAATCCACCACAACCAGAAAACAGGTCTATGATGTTATGTTTATTAATCATGCTACCTACTATTCACAACTACATAGAAAAATTCATTTTCTCAAAGATATAGCGTTTACTGACTAACCACTACTTGAAAGTCTTTTTAACAACACGCTACCGCCCTGAGGTTTGCGGTCATCCCCAGACCATACGTGAGGATTATGAACAACGAGAGCGTTGTATTCAACTTGAAAACTGCCAAATTGCAACAAAATCAGTAGATAGGGTATTTCGGTTACATATTGCGCCTCGGTAACGTGATTTCCGTAGGCTTTCGAAGTTCGTTACTCCGCTTAATAAAGATGATTTTGATTTCAGGCAATAAAATTTTATCCGTGATTGTTGCCCTGTGAGGTTATGGGTACTGTTATGTTGATTCCCCAGTAATCACATAAACTGATTATGATGAATATTCTCTTAACTGTTACCAGCTGATTTTCTTGTTGAAAAAGACAAACTCACGTGACCACATCTTCTCTGTGATTAATATGAAAGACTATCATTTTATTAAAAATGCCAATGAAATTAATTGCTTATGTAATTTGAGTGGCAATTCAATGGTTGCCGCGTATGAAATAGTAGATAATTATTTCACTGTCTATTTTCAAAATGATTCAGTTTATATTCACAACTTTGTCATGTTGGACTTTAGATTTTAACAATTCATGAGTGAATGCATTATTAATTCTTTAATTTACAATTAGCTAACGTTTTCGCAATATCCCGTTCAGCCAAACCTCTTCCCTTTCCGGACGCCTATCTTTGGTCACCCATTGTTTAATAACTTCGATTTCTAAAACTTCCCCAAATAATTTTTCTAGACTGGTCTTATCCATATCCGTAAACCTCCTTCCATCAACCTCCCTCTCCCCATCCCCATACTTAAACGACACATACCAAACCCCGCCCGGTTTCAGCGCATCCGCAAGCTTCCCCATCACTCCCGGCAATTCCACTGCCGGAACATGCAACAGCGAAGCACAGCACCAAATCCCATCAAACTCTTCCTTCCACTCCACATCCGCAAAGGTCATCAGCTGAACCTGCAACCCAGTATGTTCCCGCGCCAGCTCAACCATCGCAGAGGACGCATCAAACGCTTCCACCTGATACCCCATCTCCAGAAACGCCTTTGCATCACGCCCGGAACCACAACCCGCATCCAGCACCCGGGCCCCAGGCGCAAGGTGTTTGGTAAAGGTCTCGTACAGTGAGGACATATCAACATTCACCGTTCCGTCGAAGAAGGTCTGCGCATTGTCCTGATAGTATTTAAGCGTCATTAGAATGTGGCCTCGCCTTCGGCTTTCGGTTCCCAGGTATGGAACAGCCTCACTTTGGCAGCGTTCCAGTTATTTTCAAGAAAGTTTTTCCGCGCGGCGGGCTGGGTTCCGGTCTGTTGGACAATGGTTTCATGCAGCGGAAGTTTGCTCTGGATAAAATACTCATTGCGGGCATTTAACCGTTGCAGGAGTGTGCGTCCGGGCAGGCGCGCAAACTTTCCTTCAGCACCACGATTACAGCACTGGCAGGCCAACACCAGATTCCACACACCATTGATATTGGCAACCTCATCACGTGCAGCCCAGGGAATAAAGTGGTCAACGTCGGCCAGGTCAGGATCGCCCGGGGTCAGGCTGATGGGTTTGAAGCAGTAGAAGCAGCGTCCTTTCTGGTAGCCGTTTAAACTATCGCGACAGCTGGTAATATTCACCCGACGCGCGTTCACATGACTGAACAGCAACTGATTATCCTCGTCGAACTGAACGCCAACGAGGTTGCGGGACACGCCCATCGCCCAGGCCTGCTCGACCAGGTTCCAGCGCGCAGTGGTTTCAAAAGCCAGGTTCTGATACTGCTGGCGTTCGCCCAGATGAAAGAAGTTATCCGTCAGGCGGATGCCGTTATGCGTCTTACGCTCATCAATGAAAAATCGTTTCTCGATCTCGCCGCCATTCACATTGTGGAAAGCATCAATCACGTTAGCAAAGCCTCGCCGTACCGTGGTTTCAATCAGCTGGTTATGTGAGATCTCATCGTTATTAAACTGCGTGCAGGCTTCCAGAAACTGGCTGCGGCTCGAGGTAATCTGCTTCGGAGCGTGTTTCAGGTGTTCGCAAAGATGGCGGCTGAACGGCACGGCGAGTTCGTCGAGGGTGATGATGTCGCTGCCCGTCTTATCAATCTCATACAGGGCATGGGCAAGCGCGAACTTGTATGATGCGACGTTCTTTCCAAAAAGAATCACCCCGCGCCAGTAGTTCTCCAGCGTAGGGTCAGCCTGGTAAAAATCCATCAATGAAATCCTGTTACGGTGGGTGAGGTAGCTAACTACCGAAACCTGTAACAGGATCACACAATAAATGAATGGTGATGTAAACGGTGAATCTATGTATTTGGTGAATTTGTGATGTATTGGCAGTTGAAGGGCGGACTCCAACGCCTTTAATCAGATGCCCAAATTTACTCTGCCATTCCCATCACCTATATTTTAATGCTCTGCAAGCCGCTCACAGGGAAGGGAAAATGACGCAATACTGGTGGAAAGATTTATTGGATCGCAACAATCGCTGGCAGGGGCTGGAGCTGACGGTCCGGGCTGAGCAGCATCCCGGTCATGCCATGGAGATGCTCAGCGGCCACCATGGGCGCATGGCATTGCAGTTTCAGGGCGAGACGCTGTTCTGGGCCACAGTGTTGAAAGATCATTCCGGCGTCTGGCTGGTCTTTAATGCCGATCATCCCGGTCAGCAGGCGCTATTACCGTCCGTGACCTCGGCAGATGTAGAGTCGGTTAAAGCGCAGGGCGCGCAGGCATGGACAGGCGAATGGTGTCGCTACTTTGCCCGGCGGCTGATGGAATCGCCAGCGCCATTGCTGACTGCAGGCCGTTGGCTGTTAAGGCCTATGGCACCGGTAAGTCGCACCGCGCAACCCTCTGTACCCATCGCAGACTGGCGTTTTGATTCCCCCGCCAGTGCCGGAAATATGGGCTGCGACTGGGTGCTCTATGGCGAGGACTTCCCTGATTTAGCGGATCCGCAAAAAGTCAGGCACGTGGACTGGTGGTGGGGCGGTAATTTGCTGTTGGGACGTTACCCGATAAACACCGATGCGGGGCGGCTGAAATGGTGGCGTAAAAAATGCCGTGAGGGCACACTGCCGCCGGTGTTGGTCCGGCACATTGCCGGGCTGGCGTCTTTTGTGATCCTTGATGGTCATTATCGTCTGCAGGCGGCCATTGCAGAGGGGATCCCACCGCAGTTTTTGGTGCTCAGTGAACTGCATGAGAGAGAGTTTCCCTCCGATCCGCAGCATCAGGAGCGTATTGTCCGTGCGCTGGAACTACAGCAACGTAAAAACCCTGCATACAACGTTGAGGGGATAAATCAGACGCTGATTAATCTCTATGATACCCGCTATCTCTATGCTTCAACCCATAGTCGCGCCCTGCTTGGCGACGGAGAAAACTGGGCGCGGGAAATTGAGGCTTATTTGCATAAACATCAGCTTGGGGAATATCTGGAAAGGATCCTTGAGCGGGTGGAGGTTTAAATCGAAGATGCGCTGAGGCTAAGAGCGCTGGCTCCGGTTTCAGCCCATCAGCAACCTTTAAAAAATTGAGGTTATGCGTTTTTTAGGACTTTCAGGCGTGGGATAACATTTAATGAAAATGAATTAAATATTGGCTTTTCGCGAGGCGTTAATTCAGTTCGATTTCCATTCACTTTGTTTTATATATGCAAGATGCGTCATGCTTAATGCCCCCAACTCCGTTTATTAGTAGTTGCCTGACGTAGGCAAAGCCATATCATTCTGCCGAAACAAATCTCAATTTAGGGAATGAAGATGAAAGACGCGTGGCTGGATACGTGCTCTACCACCATCCAAAACTTCGTGGAACGCTCTACGAGGCTACAGCCAGATAATCTTGAACTGGACGTGGTCGAAAAAATCGATTTTGACTACCAGATTAACCTAAGTCTCGATTTTCGTATTAAGGCGACAGAATATACTCAGGTGGGGAGAGTCAGCCCCGGGAGCGGCACGCGGATTTTTACGGGTAATTTCCAGTACAACGAGGCTCTCCAGGCGGAAACCAGCGCGGTCTTGTCCCGGGCAGAAACACTGCGTGAAGCTCACGCGCTGGTCCTTTCCCAGCCTTACGGGGCGCTTGAAAAAGAGCAAGAAATCTATTCCCATCCAACACGCCTCTGTTTAATTGAAAACTGCACTAGCTGCAATGGACGCGGACAGGTCAACTGCTCCTGGTGCTATGGTTCTGGTCGCGTAAGCTGCACCACCTGTGGAGGAAGTGGGCAAGTACTGGAACAGCGAAGCCATTTCGATCACTACACCAATCAGTATCGCACGGAGAGCCACTACCGGATGTGCTACACCTGCACAGGCGGTAAGGTGAACTGTGGCCACTGTAGCGGCTCGGGAAACCAGCGCTGTTCCCCCTGCGATGGAACAGGCGAAACAACCCGCATTACCCGGCTTGCCAGCGTTGCCGTGCCTCGTTATCAGTTGATCTACCATCGTGAAGATGTGCCGACGTTCATTAAAGATGGCCTCTACAAAGCGGGCATCCCGGAACTGGCTAGTTATGGTGCCGTTGAGCTGGCAGATTCCAGTATTGATGAGGGTTTGCGTAACGTTAATTTCATCTACAACGCCAGCGTACCCTTTGCCCGATTTACGAGCCAGTTACGTCAGGCTCAGCTTGCTGAACAACCTGTTAACTGGATCGTTTACGGTCGTCATCCGCAAATACTGGATGCGGGACATGTCGTTGAGTTGATGCTGAAAAACGATCTCAATGAGCTTGTCTATCGAAGCACAAAAGGGAAGTTGCTGAACCCGCTTGTTGCGGCGGTTAGCCGTAAAACGGTGGCCACCTTTATGGAATCGGAAGCCCATCAGGACATGCTGGATGCGAATCGTGCGGGTAAATCCGGGGAGATGCTCCGCGAAGCGATGAATCGAGGCGTTACCACAACCTATATTGATGAAGCCCTGACTAGTCTGAAAGCCATTACCCAGGCGGTCCAGAACTGGTCGGTGGTGAAGTGGGCAATCTTCAGCGCGGTCGTAATCTATCTGTTTATGCCTCTGTACACGGCCTATGGCGACGTCTGGTTCAACGACATGACAGGACGGGTCTATCTTACCCCGCTCCTGCGCTGGGATAACCAGCATAATTTACTCGCTTCCCTGGAGGTGCTGGCGCGTTACTGTGGCCTGTTTATTGCCATCGCTGCCGTTGTTATCTCTTTCCTGGGGTATTTATGGCGCAGGGGCTGGGTTCGCTGGCGAATGGGCCTGCACCTGGCTAAATGGGCGGTGAATAAGAAGATTTTACGTAGCGGTTGGTTTATGAGCCTTCTTCTGACCAGCCTGCTCACAGTTTGCCTGTTACTGTTTTTCCCGATCTGGGTGACAAATGAGGGAGAACTGTTTGGGCAGTATTCCATAATTGAATTCATTCGCTGGGGTGTTCAGTTTATAAAATAATATGACCCGGGCTTCCGGTATGTTTTCAGGGAGCCACGCTTTTTACCCATCAGCCCGTTTTCTACAAACATGAAAGGCGCCCACCGGCGCCTTACTCATTCCATCGTTTAGTCTGCCTTTCGAAGCTTCCCGGAGATCACCCCAACAAAGTCCATTACCTGCTGTTGCTTCTGGTCCGACAGTTGACTCACTTCACGCATCAGCTTCTCTATCTCCGGCTCTCCCTGCCGGGACGTCAGGATCATGCAGCCCTTCATTACCTTCACATCCACCTTCGTTCCGGTGCTGAATCCGGCTTCATTGAGCCACAGGCCTTTCATGATAAATGCAGGGATGCGGGTATAATCTCCATACCGCGTCGCATAACTCACGGTAAATACCCGGTCGTCGGCGGCAAATACTTCTGGTTGCAGTGATTCTGCAATACAATCGATATCAGTCATGGTTACTATTCGCTATTCATAGTGATTGTGATGAGCGATACGGGCATGTTGGCGCATGCCCGTATTGCGTTAAATAACACCTGTAAATTTACCCAGTAAATAAAATTAAGTCCAGATTAATATAAAACGTAATAAGCGTGATTAGACACTTTTTCGCTATTAATATAATGAATGGTTTGGTGCTGTGTTAATGATAATAAAGTTATATACATTCAATCCTGTTTGGTTTGCTCTCTAACAGCTTCAACTATTACACGATGCAATTTACCTACCGTGACATCCCGAATAATCGGCTTCGGTATGCCGCGTAGCCAGTCAACAAACCGGCAGATGCCAAAAAGATCAAGTCCTTCGCTGGTAAACAGGTACTCATCCTCGGCGAGCGAGAACCTGTTACGGAAGCTATTATTCTCAGTATCAAATGAAATATTAAATGCTTGTTCACAGGCCTCTAAAAGGTCTATGCCATCGTCGCCACAGATATGCAGGTCCTCTTCAACGCGTGAGTTTCCGTCGATAGGTTTGCGATAAGGACCGAAGTTTTCCTGAATGATCTCAATAATCTGTTCAAGTGTTGGTTCCATAAATACATCTCCCTTTATTCAATCGTCCTGGTACTGAAATAAGAATCTATCCAGACGGTTAATATGGAGTGCTTAATATAAACCTTTTACCATAGCGTGCATATTATTCAGGCGTGTCAGGTGGAGTATGTTTTTACAGGGAAGGTGGACATCAATCAGGATCGTACTTTTCTTTATCGTCATGCTAGCTGTCGCATGGGTGGTGCCCTATGAAGATCTCGTGGATACCTTCATCTATACGCACATTAGCTACACTGATGCCGGGAAGATAGCGAAACAGATATTGGGCGAGCCCGATCCTGAACCCTATGATTCAATCAGCGATTACATAAGCCTTGTCATCAATACGCTAATCAGCGTTCCTTTAATGGGTGTAATTATTAGCGCTTATAACGCTATTACCCGTAAAACAAAGCCTGCTGAGCTTCCAAAAGAGTGGGCGTTATCCACATTAAGGCGGTACGGAAAAATAGCGCTTTTCACCTTTCTGTTTTGGGCGCTGCTCCGTTTGCTGCCCTATGATGTGATTTTTCCTGCCGGTGAGACATACTCCGACTTTGCCATGACAGCTGCCTTTGGCTTTCACCTGCTGTCTGCCGTTTTTGGCTACAGATTTATTACGAAAATAATTAAAAGCATTCCTAAAACGCCATAATATTTGCACTATTCGCAGGTGCATTATGGTCAAACTACAGGTATTACCCATTACGGAGAGATGACATGAAAAACGGATTTCGGACAGGATTATTGGCTCTGGCGATACTGAGCGCCCCAGGAATAGCGCAACAAAGCGGCGTATCCTTCAGCCATAAGGACTGGGAAGTCGTGTGCGATAACACGCTGACCTGCCGGGCTGCAGGGTACACTTCTGAAGACGGAATCGGTGGGTCGGTATTGTTCACCCGTCAGGCTGGAGAGAATACTGCTGTCTCGGGAGAAGTAATGTTGGCGGAATTGAGTGAAAACGATGTTATGCCTGAAAAACTGACGCTCTGGATCAATGACCAGCCAGCAGGAGAAGTGAAGTCTGAAAAAGAGGGCTGGACACTGTCGGCCAGACAGACCCAGGGCATTATTACGGCGGTCAAAGGCAGCGGGAAAGTGGAGTTTAAAGGTGGACCCGATCCGTTCGTGCTCTCGGGTGATGGGGCTTATGCCGTCCTGCTGAAAATGGATGATGTTCAGGGGCGGCTCGGAACGCCGGGCGCGCTGACCAAAAAAGGCGTCAACCCTGAAAGCAGCGTCCGCGCTGCCGTTCCTGCTCCGGTTATTCACCAGGTTAAGCCTGAGAAATCGCAAGAAAGACCCCTCACAGCGCCTGAGCTGGCAGTATTGAAGCCAAAACTTCTGGCAACTCTGAATGAGGATGGCGACTGCGATCGCATCCAACCTACAGAGGATGAAGAGGCAGAAACGATCAGCCTGACACCACTGGATGACGCGCACTCGCTGATTTCTGCGCTCTGTTGGCGGGCGGCGTATAACGAAGGTAAAGGTTACTGGGTGGTTGATAGCCAGCTTGAAGGCAAACCGGTTCTGATTACGGAATCCGGCTCTGATTACGGCGAGGGTGTGATTTCTATGAGCCAGAAAGGACGTGGCATCGGGGATTGCTGGACGATAGCAAGCTGGGTTTGGGATGGTGAGACATTCCGTAAAAGTAGCCTGGCCACAACCGGAATGTGCCGTAATTTGCACCTCGGCGGCACCTGGCATTTACCCACCTGGGTGGCGGATGTTAAGCCCGCAAAGTAAGCAAACCAGGCCTCTATTATTAGGCATTGCGATAAATTACCAGTGATAGACCAATCACTAATTGTGGTCAGGACGTTCTAAGCGTTCTATAAAAAGGTTATATTCCTGTCAAATGCTCTATTAATGAAACAAAGAGGCCTGGCATGGCAAAACCCTCGACCCGAACTTACTCTCGCTATAGTCGTGATGCGGCACGACTACTGGGGTTAATGCTTCGTACTGCGCGTATTGAACGTCAACTTACCGTTGAAGAGCTGGCCGAACGTGCCGGGGTATCGCGGGGACTGGTTTATCGTGCTGAAGAAGGGGATATGGGCTGTGCAATCGGCGCAGTATTTGAACTGGCAACCATTTTAGGCGTTCCACTTTTTACCCCTGACCCGGCATCGATGGCATTACATACTGCAAACGCGGAGAAAACCTTATCGCTGATGCCACGTTCAGTACATCGTTCAAGGAAGGTGATAGATGATGATTTCTGATAACCATCATGACCGGGCATATGTATGGGTCTGGTTGCCTGGCGCAACGCAGCCGGTTATTGGTTGTTGACAGCAAGCTTGAAGGGAAACCGGTTCTGATTACGCAATTCGGCTCTGATTATGGCGAGGGGGTAATTTCTTTGAGCCAGAAAGGACGTGGCATCGGAGATTGCTGGACGATAGCAAGCTGGGTTTGGGATGGTGAGACATTCAGCAAAAGTAGCCAGGCCACAACGGGGATGTGCCGTAGTATACGCCAGGGCGGCACCTGGGATTTACCCACCTGGGTGGCGGATGTTAAGCCCGCAGGTAGGCAAAAATAGCGTCTCTTAGTCATTCCTCCTCGCGTTCTGATACGGCCTCCCCGATTATCTAGTGGGCAGATTGCTTTCACTGGCGAACCAGCCATAATGGATATGTACCACAATACGTATAAAGGTAAATATCATGATTCGTACAGAACCAAAGAGAGCCGTTACCCTGACCGTGGACCCGGCCCTCTATGATGAAGTGAAGCAATCTGGGGCGAACATATCCGCTCTCCTTAATAAAGCATTGCTCGACGAACAGAAACGGCTGCAGGCTGCTCGCTGGACAGAAGAGAACAGAGAAGGGCTGGAAGAGATGCGCCGCTTCTTTGAAACCCACGGCCGATTTTCTGACGAACTAGGGAAGCTGTGATGCAATTCTGCGTTTACCGCAATAAAGGAAAGAACAAGGCCTATCCGTACCTGCTGGAGGTGCAGTCCCCACTGGCGGATGATTATCTGGGGGCGAGGCTGGTGATCCCGCTCGCGAAAAGTGATTTTTTCTCCAGCAAAATACCTGAGCGGATGTTCCCGCTAGTAGTCATCAACGGGCAGCAATACCGACTTATTACGGCCGATATCGTGGCCGCGCCGAATGAACTGTTTGGGGATAAGGTGGCGGACCTGCGCCACCAGAGCGACCTGATTAAAGGCGCGATTGACTTTATGTTTTACGGGTTCTGACGGGGTGCGGCACATCTGCATCTGCCAGTGCCGCATCGCTTCCAGGGCGACGAAAATATTTCCACTTCAAAGTGCCTGTTAAAGGTGCATTTCCCTGTTCAGGTCGCCAAACCCACCCCCATCGCCCCCCTAATAATCGGAATCGGCGTCAGCAAATGCTGATACATCAATTCCCCCGCCTTATCCGCATCCCGCGCCAGCACCGCGTCCATCAGCTTCTGATGCTCCCCATGTTTCTCTTCTAACATCGCAACAGACAAAACAGTCTTCCGCAGCCACACATACCGATACCGCGCCGCCAAATCGAACAATCTTTCCCGCATCTGCATCAAATACTGCGACCCACACCCCGCCACCATCGCCGTATGAAACGCCTGATGGCGCTGGTCCCACTCGTCCAGCATCGTCTCGCTGGCGTCGCGGGATTCCAGCTTGTTCAGCAGATGCGCCCGGGCGAGCAGCTCCGCTTCCCACTCTTCGCCGCCGCGTTCGATAGCAAGGCGCACCAGCATCGCCTCCATATTGGCGCGGGCATCAAAGATATCGAGCAGCTCCTGTTCGGACATCGGTGCCACCCGGTAGCCTTTCTGGTTAATGACCGTGACCAGCCCCTCGGCAACCAGCTGCGACAGCGCTTCGCGCAGCGGGCCGACGCCCAGTTCATACCGGGAGGTCAGCAGGCTCATCCGCAGCTTCTCATCCGGGTGATACACCCCGCGGATAATGTCGTTCTTCAGCCAGCGGTAGCCGTCGATGGCCGTTGCCTGGGAAATGATGGTCATGGTCGTGCTCCTTGAATACGGCCCGGCCTGCACCGGGCGTAAAGATTAGCCCTGCTTCGCCTCGTCAAAACACGCGGCGATAATCGCCAGCCCCTGCTTAAGCTGCGCCTCTTCCACGGTCAGCGGCACCAGGATGCGCAGCACGTTGTAGTACGGCCCGCACGACAGCAGGATCAACCCTTTGTCCCGCGCCCGGGCGACAATCTGCGCCGTCAGGGCGGCGTTCGGCTTATGGTGGTCGCCCTCTTCAAACAGCTCGATGGCGATCATCGCCCCCAGGCCGCGAACGTCGCCGATCTCAGGGTGTTTTTCCGCAATCGCCAGCAGGCCTTCGCGCAGGGTATTGCCCAGCTTGTTGGCTTTGCCCAGCAGATCTTCCTGCTCGAAGACCTTGATCACCGCCAGCGCGGCGGCGCAGGCGATCGGGCTCCCGGCGTAGGTACCGCCCAGTCCGCCCGGGGCGATGGCGTCCATCACTTCGGCGCGTCCGGTGACGCCCGCCAGCGGGAAGCCGCCGGCAATGGATTTAGCGAAGGTGGTGATATCCGCCGCCACGCCCATCTGCTCCATCGCGAAGAAGGTCCCGGTGCGGCCCGCGCCGCTCTGCACTTCATCGGCGATCAGCATGATGCCGTGCTCGTCGCACAGGTCGCGCAGGCGCTGCATAAAGGCCGGGGAGGTGGCGTAGAAGCCGCCTTCACCCTGCACGGGTTCGATCACGATGGCGGCGATATCTTCCGGGGCGGCATCGTTCTTGAAGATGCGATGAATGCTGGCGATGGCGTCGTCATCGCTGATGCCGTGCAGGGCGCAGGGATAGAGGGCGCGATAGACGTGGCCCGGCATTAAGCCCATGCCCGCTGAGTAAGGGTTCACTTTCCCGGTGAGCGACAGGGTGTAGTGGGTGCGGCCATGATAGGCCCCGGTAAAGGCGATGGTGCCGTTGCGCTTGGTCGCCGCGCGGGCAATTTTCACCGCGTTCTCGACCGCTTCGGAGCCGGTGGTCACCAGCAGGGTCTTTTTCGGGAAATCGCCCGGCACTTTCTGGTTCAGGGTTTCGCAAAGCTCCAGATAGGGTTCATAGGCCAGCACCTGGAAGCAGGTGTGCGACAGCTTTTTCAGCTGCTCTTCCACGGCGCTGACCACTTCCGGATGCAGATGCCCGGTGTTCAGCACCGCAATCCCCCCGGCGAAATCAAGATACTCACGGCCTTCGACGTCCCATACCCGGCAGTTCTCAGCCCGGGCGGCAAAAATCGGGTGGATCTGACCCACGCCACGGGGAATGGCATTGCTACGACGCTGCATTAACTCTTTGTTGGTGCTCATTGGATGCTCCTGAATTAAAGGCCGATGCACATATATTTGATTTCTAAGTAATCTTCGATACCGTATTTAGAACCTTCCCGACCCAGACCGGAGGCTTTAATGCCGCCGAACGGGGCGACTTCGTTGGAGATAATCCCGGTGTTGATCCCGACGATGCCGTACTCCAGCGCCTCGCCGACGCGGAACACGCGGCTCAAATCACGGGCATAGAAGTAGGCGGCGAGGCCGAACTCGGTGTCGTTAGCCATATGGATCACGTCGGCTTCATCTTTAAAGCGGAACAGCGGGGCCAGCGGGCCGAAGGTCTCCTCTTTGGCCACTTTGGCATCACCGGGTACATCTACCAGAATAGTCGGTTGGAAGAAGTTGCCGCCGAGTTTATGCAGCGATCCGCCGGTAATTACCCGCGCGCCTTTCTCCAGCGCGTCGGCAATGTGTTCTTCGACCTTGTCGACCGCCTTGCTGTCGATTAGCGGCCCGATGGTGACGCCCTGGTTCAGGCCATCGCCGATCTGCATTTTATCCACCGCCTGCTGGAGTTTTTCGGCAAAGCGGTCGTAGACGCCGTCCTGCACGTACAGGCGGTTGGCACAGACGCAGGTCTGCCCGGCGTTGCGGAACTTCGAGGCCAGCGCCCCTTCCACGGCCTTATCAAGATCGGCATCGTCAAAGACAATAAAGGGCGCGTTGCCGCCCAGTTCCAGCGAGACTTTTTTGATGTCCTTCGCGCACTGGGCCATCAGCTGGCGGCCAATTTCGGTCGAGCCGGTAAAGGAGAGCTTGCGCACCAGAGGGTTGCTGGTCAGCTCGTTGCCGATATCGGACGCCGAACCGGTGACCACGTTAAACACCCCGGCGGGGATCCCGGCGCGTTGCGCCAGTTCGGCCAGCGCCAGCGCGGAGTAGGGCGTCTGGCTGGCGGGTTTGAGCACCATAGTGCAGCCGGCCGCCAGGGCCGGGCCGGCCTTGCGGGTGATCATCGCCGCCGGGAAGTTCCACGGGGTGATGGCCGCCGTCACGCCAATCGGCTGCTTAATCACGATCAGCCGCTTGTCCGCCTGATGGCCCGGAATGGTATCGCCGTAGACACGTTTCCCCTCTTCGGCGAACCACTCTATAAAGGAGGCGGCATAGCCGATCTCGCCTTTGGCTTCTGCCAGCGGTTTGCCCTGCTCGAGGGTCATCAGCCGGGCCAGATCGTCCTGGTTGGCCATCATCAAATCGAACCAGCGGCGCAGGATGTTGGCGCGCTCTTTGGCAGTCAGCGCGCGCCAGGCGGGCAGGGCGCGGTTCGCGGCCTCAATCGCCTCTCGGGTCTCGTCGGCACCCATTTTCGGCACGCTGCCCAGGGTCTGGCCGTTCGCCGGGTTGGTCACGGCGAGGGTCTCACCACGGTGGGCGTCGCGCCACTCTCCTTCTATATAAGCCTGCTGGCGGAATAAGCTGGGATCGTTGAGTTGCATGATGGCTTCCTGTCTCAGAATGATTAACGGGTAAACGCGGCATGTAAGGTCTCCACATTACCGGCAGCCCGCAGCGAACGCCCGGGGTTGTGCTGACTGGCGAGCAGAGTCTGAACCTTGCTCACAATATGCGCCCCGATGGGGATCGCCGAGGTCGCCGCCGGTGAGGGGGCATTACAGGTATGGATGGTGCGCGGCGTGGTGACAAATAAAAAGTCGTCGATCAGCTTACCTTCTGGCGAAACTGCCTGCGCCCTCACACCTGCAGGCCAGGGGTGCAGATCCTTCACCGTCAGCCCCGGGCAGTACTTCTGCACCAGCTTCAGATAGCCGCTTTTGCACAGCGAGTTTTTCATCTCGCCCAGGCCCGAGCGCAGGTTGTTCTGCAATACGCGGCGGATGCCCGTTGAACCCATAATTTCCAGCATATCGGACAGGGAGAAGTCGCCCTTGCGGTAGCCCTCGCGCTTGAAGGCCAGCACCGCGTTCGGCCCCACCGTCACGCTGCCGTCAATCATCCGGGTGAGATGCACCCCGAGAAACGGCATCGCCGGGTCGGGGATGGGGTAGATCAGGTGGTTGACGATCTGATTGTGCTCCGGCGCGAGGCGGAAATACTCCCCGCGGAACGGGCAGATGATAAACCCGGGATCGATGCCGAGCATCTTCACCAGTCGGTCGGCCATCAGCCCGGAGCAGCTGATTAAGGTAGTGGCTGCAAACTCGCGTCCGTCATGGGTGCGGATCACCACCCGGTCGGCATGCTCTTGCAGGGCGCTGACCTCGGCGCGATAAATCACTTCGCCGCCCTTCGCCTGGAAGCGCCTTGCCATCGCCGCTGCCACCTCGCGATAGCTGACGATCCCGCTGGAGGGGACAAAAATCCCGCCCAGCCCGGTGATATTCGGCTCACGCTCGCGCAGCTCGGCGGCGCTGAGCCATTCGCGCTCGATGCCGTTGGCGGCGGTGCGGTCCCACAGGGCCCGCATGCGCTCCATCTCCAGCGGGGAGGTGGCCACCAGCATCTTGCCGCAGGTGTCGTAGCGGATATCATTCCGATCGCAGAAGGCTTTGGTCGCCCGGTTCCCCGCCAGGCAGAACTGCGCCTTCAGGCTGCCGGGGGTGTAATAGACCCCGGCGTGGATCACCCCGCTGTTGTGCCCGGTCTGGTGGCAGGCCGGGCCCGCCTCCTTCTCCAGCAGGGCGATGCGGGCGTCCGGGTAGAGCTCAATCAGCTGCATGGCGGTCGACATGCCGATAATGCCGCCGCCGATAATCACGAAGTCATACATCCGCGCCATCCCTACTGATGAGTCTGATAGTGGGTGGTGGCGTAGCTGATATACCCGCGCTGGCGCATCAGCTCCCGGCGCAGATCCGGGTGCGGGGTAAAGCGATCCCGGCCGTGCAGCCAGAACATATTGTTGATCAGCAGGAATTTACCCACCGGTACCGGAATGGAGACGATGTTTTTGCTGCCCTCCAGCGCGTCAGAAAGTTCGCTCAGCCAGACGCCCTCTGCAAAATCTTTCGGCTGGACGAACTGGTCGATATAGCGCATCACCGGGCGGCCCTGCTGGTCGACGTCAAACACCGGGTGGAAGACATCGGCGGCCACGTTTTTGCTCGGCGGCGCGGTCCAGCGCAGCGGGCGACGGGCCAGCGGATGGCTGAAGAAGGTATCCAGCGACTCCCAGTCGTCGAGGTGCAGCAGCAGGGAGTTGCCGCCCTGCATGTTCTGCTCGTCGATCTTCATCATCAGCACGTAGTCGGTCACTTCATCGACGAAGGTGCCGTCATTGTGCAGCTCCAGCACGCGGTGGGGCTGGCGCAGGTAGCTGTCGGAGTTATCAACGTTTTTCACCGTAAAGCGGGCATAGTACTGGCCGCTCATGGCGTCATAGTTGGAGCGGCCAATCAGGTGCGCGACGGCGGTGGCGATCTTCACCATCTCGTCGGCCTGACTGACGTTATCCACCCCCTCGGCGTCGATCAGCAGCGCGCCCTGGTCCCGGCTGAGCAGGGTGTTCAGCAGCAGGGGCTGGAGCTGGTTGCCGCACAGGTCATCGAGGATCTTCGCCACCCGAAAGCGCAGGAAGGATTTGTACTCCAGGGCCTGAATGGGCCACTGCTCCACCTCCCGCAGGAACTGCTGCGTGACCTCCGCTGAGAACGTCAGCTCCAGCAAACGCGGAGACTGCACGGATGTCGTGATGCTGAAACCGGTGATGGTCCGGGACAACGCCTCGTCGGGCTGTTTTACGGCGGTAAGTGCATTCATCAGAATCAATCCTCTCAGAAAGTTTCAGGAGCAGGGCAGTGCATTTCGTAGCCATAAATTAAAAATATCTACATTTTTAGGAAATGGGCCTGTTCAGGAGCGAATGTTTGAATTTTGTGATGAAGGCGTGAAAAACGGCGAAATGGCGGGGAAAATGCGTGTCCAGGGCAGGATCTTAAAAACCTGACGTGATGCGGCTCACGGAAAATTGGGGTTATCCTTAACAAAAATGTGACATATCCATACAAATCTTAACAAATCGCCCGAGCGACGCTGTACGGCCTTCCGGGGCTCTTCTATACCTTGATTCGTGTTACCTGCGACTCAACCCATCACAGAGAATAAACGTATGGAACAGACTTCTGGCAAGAAAAGTGAAGCAATTCATAGTGATAATACACAGCAATTTCACCGCTCCATCGGCCTTATCTCTAACTTTTCGCTCGGGTTCACCTACCTCTCGCCGCTGACGGCGGTCTACTCCCTGTTTGCCCTGGCGGTGACGCTGGCAGGGCCACCGGCGATCTGGTGGATCCCGATCGTGGCCTGCGGGCAGCTGCTGGTGGCGCTGGTATTTGGCGAAGTGGCGTCGCAGTATCCGATCACCGGCGGTCTCTATCCCTGGGCGCGTCGCCTGTGGGGCCGCAAATATGCGTGGATCGCCGCCTGGATCTACCTCTGGGCGCTGGTGGTGACCATTACCTCGGTGGCGGAATACACCGCCACCTTCGTCGGGTCGCTGTTCGGCTTTGAAACCTCGGCCGGCAACATGCTGATCACCTCGGTGGTGCTGCTGCTGATGATGATGGCCATCAACATGTCGGGCACCAAAAACCTCGCCCGGGTCGCCCGCATTGGCTTCTGGTGTGAGATCGTCAGCGTGATTGCCCTGGGGATTTATCTCCTGCTATTCCACCGCGCGCAGCCCTTCTCGGTGGTCTTCGACTCGATGGGCGTGATCGCCAAAGACGGCAGCTACCAGCCGGCGTTTATGGCCGCGGCGCTGATCGGCCTGTTTATGTTCTTCGGCTTTGAAGCCTGCGGCAACGTGGCGGAAGAGGTGAAAAACCCGAGCAAAAAGATCCCGATAGCGATGATCCTCAGCATCGTGTTTGGTGCTCTCTCGGCGATGGTGTCGATCCTCGGCTACCTGCTGGCCTCCCCGAATCTGATGAATATCGTCAACGGCCAGATCGCCGATCCCATCCCGGCGATCCTCAACGAAGCCCTCGGCGAGACCGGTGCCACGGTGTTTATCATCATCGCAGTGATCGCCATGCTGTCGTGCATCCTCTCCCTGCAGGCCGCGTTAAGCCGCCTGATCTTCTCCTTCTCCCGCGACCAGATGCTGCCGGGTAGCGCCTGGATGTCGAAGCTGTCGAAAAACAGCGTCCCGGACAACGCGATGATCGTCAGCTGCCTGCTACCGGTGCTGATCTGCGTGTGGGTTTACTTCCAGCCGGATAACCTGGCGCGCATCACCGCCTTTGCGGTTATCGGGATCTACATCTCCTTCCAGATGGTGGTTCTGGCGGCGCTGCGCCAGCGTCTGAAAGGCTGGAAGCCGGCCGGAGAGTGGAGCGTCGGCGGCTGGGGGATGCTGGTCAATATCCTGGCGCTGGCCTACGGCCTGTGCGGCATCTGGCTGCTGGCGCAACCGGCGGAGAGCGCCAGCTTTATCGACCGCTGGACGGTGCTGGTGGGGCTGGCGGTGGTGGTGATCTCTGGCCTGATGTACATGGCGCTGGCCCGTCCGTTCGGGCGCTCCAACGCGCCGGAAAATGACGCGATCGAACATGCAAAACGGCTGAACGCCGGACAACCTCTGTAATTTCCCGGAACATAAAAACAATGGAGTCGGCTATGCAACATAACTTATTGATCAATGGCGAACTGATTGCGGGTTCAGGTGAGAAGCAGCCGGTTTATAACCCGGCCACCGGCGAGGTGCTGCTGGAGATTGCCGAAGCCAGCGCGGAGCAGGTGGACGCTGCGGTGCAGGCCGCCGATCGCGCCTTCCGCCAGTGGGGGCAGACCACGCCGAAAGCGCGTGCCGAGTGCCTGCTAAAGCTGGCGGATGTGATTGAGCAGAACGCCGAGACTTTCGCCCGACTGGAGTCGCTGAACTGCGGCAAACCGCTGCACTGCGTGTTGAACGACGAGATCCCGGCCATTGTCGATGTGTTCCGCTTCTTTGCGGGTGCCACCCGCTGCCTGAACGGCCTCGCCGCCGGGGAGTATATGGAAGGGCACACCTCGATGATCCGCCGCGATCCGGTGGGTGTGGTGGCTTCCATCGCTCCGTGGAACTACCCGCTGATGATGGCGGCGTGGAAGCTGGGCCCGGCGCTGGCGGCGGGGAACTGCGTGGTGCTCAAGCCGTCGGAGATCACCCCGCTGACCGCCCTGAAGCTGGCCGAGCTGGCAAAAGATATCTTCCCGGCCGGGGTGATTAACGTCCTGTTTGGCCGGGGTAAAACCGTGGGCGATCCGCTGACCGGCCACGACAAGGTGCGGATGGTCTCCCTGACCGGCTCGATTGCTACCGGGGAGCACATCATTTCCCATACCGCGCCGTCGATTAAGCGTACCCATATGGAGCTGGGCGGCAAAGCGCCGGTGATTGTCTTTAACGACGCCGATATCGACGCGGTGGTCGAGGGCGTGCGTACCTTTGGCTTCTACAACGCCGGGCAGGACTGCACCGCGGCCTGCCGCATCTATGCCCAGAAAGAGGTCTATAACGCGCTGGTGGAAAAACTGGGCGTCGCCGTCGCCAGCCTGAAAATGGGTGCCCCGGAGGATGAGACCACCGAGCTCGGGCCGGTGAGCTCCGCCGCCCATCTGACCCGCGTCAGCGAGGCGGTGGAACGCGCCAAAGCCCTGCCGCACATCCACGTGGTGACCGGCGGAAACGTGGCGGGCGGCAAAGGGTACTACTTCCAGCCGACCCTGCTGGCCGGGGCGAAGCAGGAGGATGAGATTATCCAGCGCGAGGTCTTCGGCCCGGTGGTGAGCGTCACTGTGTTCGACGACGAAGAGCAGGTGCTGGACTGGGCCAACGACTCACAGTACGGCCTCGCCTCGTCGGTGTGGACTCAGGACGTGGGCCGCGCGCACCGCATGAGCGCCCGCCTGCAGTACGGCTGCACCTGGGTGAACACCCACTTTATGCTGGTAAGCGAAATGCCGCACGGCGGGCAGAAGCTATCCGGCTACGGCAAGGATATGTCGATGTACGGGCTGGAGGATTACACCGTGGTACGGCATGTGATGGTGAAGCACGGATAAAGACCGGGCGGCTGCGACGGGGGTTATGCCGCAGCCGCTGTTTTACGGTGTGGTGATATTTAAAAGTGCGCCCTGCATTTATTACATATCCTCGCGAAGCAGAGCGCAATATTTTGTCATTTCAGGATGTACTACGAAAAAATCTCGCGATGAATCTATTTAAATGTCATCACCACATTATTAGCCCGCTCTGGCATTAGTTTTAAATGACCGCTCCCTGCATAATCTGACGTTAATCACATCACGACATTATCAAATTTTCGTACCATACTTAGGCCGTCAACGTTAAGTCAGAAACTGGGGGAGTAATATGTCAGCGTTCGATACACAAGTAGCAATGGACATTGTGACCCGTTCCACGGGAGGGTTTAGTTATGACACGCTGGCCAGGGCATTGATTTTAAATGTCCAAACTGAAAACTCTGAGGCTCTTCTGGAGGAGTGCCAACGCTTTTGCCTGGCGCTGGAAGAAAGGGGGCTGTTGAGAAAATGCACGCATTGTACCCATCCTCAGGATGTCTACTTCGAGTATGTTCCTCATTAATCGTCTATCCCTGGAACAATTTTTGGGGATGTAATACGCGTTGCTTTTAACGGTCGCCTTTCTGAGATACCTTTGTGACAGAAAATTGAGTCGAGGGTAGGGTGTGAACCGCATCAATCTGATCACGACATGCACCAATGGCAAGCATGGCGACAAGAATAACCTGTTGAGTTTAAGTGAATATTTGTCTAAGGGGATCGCTTCTGCCGATCTCATTGACGCCTGGTGCGATACCTTAAATGCCACGCTTTCATCGTCCGCGTTAATACAGGTTGAAAACCTTTATAAAGGCGGCCATTGGGCAACAGCAAAAGCCATACGTGAAGAATATTCGGTTGATTTGTGGGCTCTCTCTGCTGGACTGGGTCTTTTGCATTGCGAAGATAAAGTCGTGCCGTATAAAGCCACCTTTGCCAAAGGATATCAGGAGTCGATCCCCTTATTTACCGATGTCTATTCCGGAAAAACCTTTCATAAAGTCTGGTGGCAGGCGATTACGGACAGATCCTTTTTTAAATCTGCACATCCCACTTCCCTCACGGAGTTGATGAGAGCGAGACCGGGGGATTATTTTGTTATTTGCGGCTCGCCTGATTATATCAATGCAATAGAATCTGATCTCGTTAGCGGTTTGAATTATCTGGAATCGTCGAAAAAACAACTCGTGATTATCACGTCAAAAAAAACTACGGCCTCTCTGGACGACTATTTCCTGACGAGTAACCATAATATAGCCGGGTGGTTTAAATGTAATATGTTGATGCTGAATATCATGTTAGCGCACTATTTTATAAAAACCTTTAAGGTTAACGCGCATGATGATTTTAGCGTTGTTACACAGCTATTATCGGCACAATTTCACGCCTTACCTGCGAAAGCAGCCACCAGGGGCGTTAAACGACAGGCTGAGGAAGTCCAGGCCTATATTTCAACGCTTCTGCAGCAGCAACCCGCTATTAGCGCAACGCAGGCACTGCGCACCTTTCGTGATGCAGGCAACGCGTTTGAGGAAAAGCGTTTTCGGGCGCTGTTTCAGGCTGTCGCAACCGGCAAAGCCTAATGTCCCGACTGAAGTTTTGTGATAAAATCCCGCGTTTTTTAGACTGTGTTGTGGCGTGACAGGAGAGCAGGTTGTCGAAGCTAAAGTACTTTTTCCCTGATAGTCAGGATTTTATCGATCCAAGTTTCGACTTCGTGCGTGAAACGCGCAATGAACATCGTGTACGCCAGCGCGATGACCATTATCCGCATGAAGTTTTTCCCTACCCTTATGATGGGATGCTGGTCTCCAAGGCGGTAGTTGATGGCCTGGGGGGCGGTGAGAGTAAATACACGCGTGCTCAGAGACTGCGCTACTTCCGCAATGGCATGAAGCATTTCTTCCGTTTGCCGGAAACAATGGAGGCGATGGGAGATTGCGGGGCATTTACTTATGTGAATCAGGATGTTCCTCCCTATCGCGTCGATGAAGTCATCGAGTTTTACGAGACATCGCGTTTCAATTACGGCGTCTCGCTTGACCATATTATTTTTGGTTATGAAAAGCCTGGCGAGGTTTTCAGTGGCGACGTGCTGGCTGAATGTCGCCGTCGTCAGGATATCACCCTGACGCTGGCGCAGGAGTTTCTGTCATCATCGAAAGGGAGTTGTTTCCAGCCCTTTGGCGTCGCGCACGGCTGGAACAAGCACTCGTATCGCCAGTCTGTCGAAGCGTTGCTGGCTATGGGCTATAAAAATATTACTATGGGGGGTATGGTGCCGTTGAAAACGACACAGATCCTTGAAACCCTTGTAGAAATTAAGCCCATCCTTAAAAGTGATACCCATATTCATTTACTGGGTATCGCCCGCCCGGAGAGCTTTGCTGATTTTATCCGTTTGGGTGTGACCAGCATCGACTCCACCACACCGCTACAGCAGGCCTTTAAGGATCGTAAAAATAATTACCATACGCCTGATGGCCCGGCTTACACCGCGGTTCGTGTACCGCAATTCGATGCCAATCCCAGCCTGAGTCGCAAAATCAAATCAGGGGTTGTCGATCAAGATTTAGCGCGTCATTTAGAGAAAGATGCCTTGCATGCCCTGTTCGAATATGACAAAGGGGCGATGACGCTGGCAGATACGCTGGAGGCGCTCATGGCCTATGAACGCTTACATGCCGGAGAGAAAGATGCAGAGAAGATGCGTCCTGACTATGAGCGAACGCTTGGCGATCGGCCATGGAAACAGTGCCAGTGCAATATTTGTAAAGCGATCGGTATAAACGTCATTATTTTCCGCGGTGCCGAACGCAACCGACGCCGGGGATTCCACAACATTCAAGTGCTGTATAGTCGATTACAGCGCACATTGTCATCACGCTCAGAGGAACAATCATGAGTGAGTTTCGTGTCCCTGCCTTGCGTATCCGACAAGGTGAGAAGAGACAACTTTTTAGCCTCGCGATTGAGGGCAAGCAAATCAGTAAGGTTGCTGCGATAGCCCGTATTCGACGTGGGGAAGAGAGCCTGGTGGGCTATCAGCGTCCCGAAGTACGTAACCATATCCGTGAGATCCAGCGTTATATTGAAAGCGCTAATCCTATGATCCCCAACCCTGTCATTATTGCGTTTGACCAGCGCGTTCGCTTTGAACCGCTGTCGGAAAACAGTGATATGGGCCATTTAGTCATTCCTTACTCCGAAGCACAAGACTTTGAAAAACCGGGTTTTATCGTGGACGGGCAGCAGCGTACTGCGGCTTTACGTGAAGCGGATATCAACTCGTTTATGATGCCCGTATCGGCATTTATCGCGAACGATGCCGAAGAGCAGCGCGAGCAGTTTATGCTGGTAAACTCAACTAAACCGCTGCCAAAAACGCTGCTCTATGAACTGGCTCCCCATACCCATGGTCGTTTGCCGTCAGATTTGCAGACGCGTAAATTCCCTTCGTTATTGACTCAGCGCCTGAACTTTGGGGAAGGGCCGCTTGCTGGACGCATTAAGACAGCAACGAATCCGGACGGTGTGATTGCTGATAACTCAATGATTAAAATGATCGACGCGAGCCTGCGTGAAGGGGCACTTTACCGTTTCCGCGATCCGGCAACCGGTCTTGGTGATGAAGATAAGATGGTCAAACTGCTGAATCATTTCTGGTCAGCCGTTGAAATTGTCTTTACCGATGATTGGGACAAAAAGCCTCGCTACTCTCGCTTGTTGCATGGCGTGGGTATTTTTGCGCTGGGCAGTCTTATGGACGAAATCGATCAGGTACATCAGGAGTATCAGGGAGAACCCGGCTGGACAGACATTCCACCTATTACACGCTTTGTGGCGGAGCTGAACCGCATCAAGCCACTGTGTGCGTGGAGCGCGGGCGTCTGGAATCTCGGCACTGATGTTGATGGTCAACCGATTACCCGTAAGTGGAATGAGGTGCAGAATCTGTCGAAGGATATCTCACTGGTGACCGATTATCTGGTGACTAATTATATCAAATTAGTTAATGCTACAATTTAAGCCATAAGTTAAATTTCAAGCCCCTTATTGTTAATAAGGGGTTTTTTAAAATTAATGAAATGATTTCATCAGGTAATTTGTCTTTCCGGATATTATTTCTTCAGTTGCCATAATGAATCTGCTAAATCATTAAAAATGCCTGATTTTCATTGTTTTTTATTACTGTGACCGCGGTCACTGCTCGTTTGAATTTCGCCTGAAACCCTTATTATTTGTAATTGCTTAATAGGATTATTCTCCGTATATTTATTTTCAATACCGATGCGATTCATTTTCCGTAATGGAAACTCAGCACTGATTGCCAATAGATATCATGACAATACACTCCCGTTCGTTCTCAGCAGGTGATCTGGTGACATCGCCGCGTTTTAGCGGTATCGCCAAAATTGTCCAGTTTTTGTCCCCAGAGACGGTAGAAATAGCCTGGTTCTACTCCCCCCTTCAGGCGGAGATGTATCGACAGGCTGTGGCGATTAGCACCCTGGTGCTGGCTGAGCTGCATGAGGAATGTACTGTCTATTTTCGCTCGCCGACAAGCGGCCTGTGGTGCAGGGCGAGCTACGGTGGCGCAAAACCCGATAACAAGCATTGCCTGATGCTCTCCCAGGGGGAAAGCGTGGAGGTTGAACTCTGCGACATCTTTTACCCCAACTATGGAAAGTACCAGCCGATGGATCCTGCCCATTTCCTGGCTGCCCGTGCTAACGATGCACATGATTTCTATCCGCTGCGTGAAAAATTCGTTAACGCATGGATAAAGCAGCGCGCCGCTTGCCGTTCAATGTCATCCCTCATTAGCAGCCGTGTGGAAATCGAACCGCATCAAATTGCTGTGGCCTGCCGTATTTTGCAGGATGAGAATCCTAAATACCTGCTGGCTGATGAAGTGGGGTTGGGCAAAACGATTCAGGCGGGTTTGGTCATTCGTGAGCACGTGCTGGAGTTGAAACGGAACGCCAGAGTGCTGATTTTAGTTCCGCAGGCGTTACTCTCGCAATGGCGGAACGAGTTGATAAACCGTTTCGATCTCGCGGATGTGATGGAAGGCGGACGCTCCTGCCAGATCCTGCTCCGCACCCATGCACAGCTGGATGACGTGGTGCCGGAGAAATGGCCGCCGACACTCATTGCGGTTGATGAAGCGCATCAACTCGCCAGTCTCGCCTGGGGCCAGCAGCATACGTCTCGCTTTAAAAAGATGGCACGTCTTTGCCATCTGTCCCGGGTGGCACTGTTGTTATCAGGCACGCCGATGAACGGTAATGAGCGTAACTTTCTTGCCATGTTGCACTGCCTGAACCCCGAAGGATGGACGCTTGACGACGCTGGCATCGCGCAGTTTTTACGGCGCACAGAGGAACGTACGCATCTTGGAGGGATTTACAGTTCACTGCAACCCGACACGCCCAATGCGGTGATCGAAAGCAGCCTCGAAGAGTTGAGTGAGCAATTTGGCGATGATGAGCCTTTGATGGCCCAGGTTGCCGCACTTCGTCCGCTGGTCGATTTCTTCGCGGAAGAGGCAGGGGAGGAACGTACTCAACGTATCCTCGCGCTGCGGAACTGGATCGGGGAAAACTATCGTCTGTACCATCGCTTATTGCGTAACCGCCGTGATAATCCGGCCTTGTCCTGGCTCTTCCCCGGGCTGGATGGCGTACAGATGGCACACTGGGATGTGGCCCCGAATGAGGTCACGCTTGATGAACTCCTGGAAGAGTACCGAAGCTGTGCCTCTGTCTATCCACATCTGTACCCGAATTTCACCGCCCGGAATGGCCTGGCATGGCTCGATGCCCATTTTACCAGCCCATTGATACTGACGCGTCTGGCAAAACAGGTACTGGACAACGGGGCGGGGAGTGCTGAGGAGCAGGCGTTACTGGAGCAGATCATCAGTACGGCGAGGCAAGAGCAGAAACGCAAAGATGATCTGTTAAGTGAGCAACTGGCGCGGTGGTTTACCGAACATCCTCAGGGGAAAGCGGTAGTCTTTTGCGCTGAAGAGTCAGCGGCAGCGCGCTTATTCGTCAAACTGGGCATGACCCTCTCGCAACGTGTGATTCGTCACCAGCCGGATGAGCCCGATAATGTCATGACGCTCGCCGGCAACTGGCAAATTATGGTGTGCGATAAGCGCGGAGAAGATGGCCTTAACCTGCATGGCGAACAGCGTCTGGCCGTTCATTATGCATTAAGCCGCGACTTCAACCGCTTCGAGCAACGCCTTGGCCGCTTTAATCGCTACAGTTCAACGCTGAATTCCAGCAAGGTACAAAGCCTTATCCTGCTGCCGTCCCGGGCAAGCCTCACGCAGGCGTGGCTGACGCTGCTGGATCAGGGCATTGGGCTGTTCAACAACAGTGTTGCAAGCCTGCAGTTTGTGCTTGAAACCAAACTGGAAGAGACATGGCAGCGTTTTCTGCGTGAAGGGGTGAAAGCCCTGGAGGCGGCAACTGAAGATTTCCGTGGTGAATCCGGGCTGATCGCGCTGGAGCGACAGCGTGTGAATACCCAGGAGAACCTCCTGTCCATGGAGCAGGAGGTCATTGCAGCGCGCGAGTTTGCCGAGCAACTCCTTCATGCCGAGCATGAGGCGGAGGAGCAGGCGGTTGATCTGCTGCGATGGGTAACAGATGCGTTGAAATTTGTTCAGTATCCGGATGAGAAAAAAGGGTTCCGTTTGCGCTTTGAGCGCGGAAACCGGCGTGAAAAAACGCGGGTGGATATCCCGACCTTCCTGAATAAATGTCTGCTCGGGATGGATTACTCAAAAGGGTATCCCCCAACCAGCGCAGCGATGAGCCTTGAACGTGGTGAGGTCAGCACCAGCGATAGCGCCCTGTACCCGTTCCGCTATGGTCAACCTTTCCTCGAAACGGTCTGGGATCTGATGCAGGAGGATCCGCGTGGGACGACAATGGCGATTTTACGCATGGAGAAAAGCAGCGGCAAAAAGCGCTATTCGCCTGCCCTGTATTGTCATTTTCACTGGCTGGTTACGGCGGATGCCGAAGGGGATTTTTCTGCATCAGGGCAACGTCGCCGGGATGCGAAATTTGCGCCGCGAATGGTGAGCTTCTGGCTTGATGACTTAAACGAGGTCGCCAGTGAAGAGACCTGCGAGACGCTGGAAAAACCTGACGATCTCAAAGGCAATGACGACTATGAAGATTACAACCTTCTCTCAGAAGGTTGGGTTTCGATCGAGCAATGGTTCCCGGCCCCGAACTGGCAGGCCACCATTTTGAAAATGGCGCAGGAGGCGCAAGCCATCGCACAGCAGCGCGTCGAAAATGCCGAAGGCGTGACCCTGCATTATCAACTGATGGCGATTAAGGCCGTTATTCTTTGTACACGGGAAACATTCCTGGGAGAAAACTAGTGGAGTTTGATGATGCCCAATGGCCTTTACTGCGCGATGCGCTGAAAGGTAATCGCGATCGCCAGCATGAAATAACAGAGCCCTTTTATCGTCGGTTATTAACACTACAGAGCGATGACCGTTGTGGGCCGGGCGATCGACTCCATGCTTATTACGATGCGTTACAGTGTGCCAGAGCGACAGGCGCCCGCTTGCTTCGCCTGCCATCGCCTGACAAACAGCTGAGCGAAGATACCCTGGCGCGTTTTGGACTGAAACGTTGCCCCGACTTACTTTCAGAGATCATGCTGGCGGACGCATCACTCGCAGTGCCTGCGGCCTTTGAGGCGGTATGGCGGCATGAAAAGAGGCGTACGTTATCACCGTCGCCGCTGGATGCCCTGATTGCCAGCCAGCTGAAAGATCCCACTTACCATCACTATACCTGCGCAGGCCAGCAGGCTGCTGTCCGGGCAGTGCTGACCAGCCCGCAGGATAAAACGCTGATCGTCAATTTACCGACCGGGGCGGGAAAGACATTTGTCATCCATGCTCTGATGTTTAACACCCCAAAAGACCAGCTGACGCTGGTGATTGTGCCAACGATAGGTCTGGCTATCGAACAGGCTCAGCGAGCCAAAGAGATGCTGGAAAAGGCCAACGCCGATCACGGTGGTGCCTATGCCTGGTACGGCGATCAGTCATCGCAGGAGCGGGCGGAGATCCTTCAGCGTCTCAAATCCGGTGAACAGCGTATTCTGTTCTGTTCGCCAGAGTCTGCCAGGGGCGGGTTGCTCACCTCACTGTTTATGCTGGCTGAAAAAGGTCAGCTGGGCGCAATGGTAGTGGATGAGGCCCATCTAATCGATCAATGGGGCGCGGAATTTCGTCCTCAATTTCAGTTGCTTTCTCCTCTGGTTACCTCACTGACCGATGTCTCTCCTCAGGGATTTCGAACCGTACTTCTCTCCGCGACCTGGCATCAGGCGACCCTGGATACGGTGAAGCAGCTCTTTGTCAGTGATGCCGATAACTGTATCGACATCAATGGCAGCTTTTTACGCCCGGAGCCAGCCTGGTTTGTTAACCGGGAAGCAGATGAACAGCATCATCGTCAGCGTGTCATGGAGGCCATTGCGCTATTACCACGCCCCTTAATCGTCTACGCGACAAAAGTGGGCGAGGCAGAGTACTGGTATCAATGGCTTCAGGAACAGGGCTATCAGCGAAGTGGTCTGTTCCATGGCAATACGTCAGTAAAAGAGCGCGAGCGCCTGATTGATGACTGGCGAGACGATCGCCTGGATATCATGGTGGCAACGTCGGCATTTGGTGTGGGAATGGATAAAAGTAACGTGCGCGCCGTGCTGCATGTTGCGGTTCCGGAGAATATCGATCGCCTGTATCAGGAGAGCGGCAGGGGAGGGCGTGACGGCAAGGCCTGTATCGCCTGGTTGATCTACCATCCTGCACAGCTGAACGTCGCGGCCAGACTGAATCGCCGAAAGCTCATTGGTGCCCGCAAAGGCTTAATGCGCTGGCAGGCGATGCATCAGGATGCACCCCTCGTCGCAAATAATCGCCTGACTGTCGATCTCGCCAGCCGTCACCCCGAAATCAATTTTGGTTCTGACAATAATGTGGCCTGGAACTGGCGAACCCTGTTGCTGATGCGCCGGGCGGGTATTTTACGCCTGCACTTCCCGGCACCGGATGTGAAGAGCGCTGTAGACGACCTGTCTGATGATAAAGCCGTTGACCGCTATTTCGACGACTACTTTAGCCACGTTCAGGTTGAACTGCGTCGTGGCGATCACCTGTCTCCGGCATTATGGCAAAACACCCTGCAACGCTATCGGGCAGAGGAGTTCCTCTCCCGGGAGCGCGGATTCACGGTGCTGGCCGAATGGCTCGAAAATCCCCTGCAGGAAGGATTTTGTAAACAGCTCGGCAAAATTTATACCGTGAACGGCGATATGCCGGAGCTCGCCTGCGGCGGTTGTCCCGCCTGTCGCGCCCAACAGCGTGGCCTTAATACGCCAACGCTCGGCAACACGGTGCATATGAGTGGTTTTCGGGAAGACAGCTGGTTTGGCGAGCTGCAACGCGTCTACTACAGCGAAAATACGGCGGGAAAATTACTGCTCCGACACTGGCAATACTGGATTGCAGGCCTGCTGCAGCAAAGGCGCATTATGGCCATCCGCGCCAGCCGGACAGTGCTGGATGAACTCGCCAAAATTCTCCCGAAAGGGACGCCGTTCTGGTGTGCGCTGGAACCGGACGATCGCAACCTTTTCTGGGATGAACTCATTCTGGTTATGCCGGAGGACCATTTCCCGCTGACCGAAAAAAATGATGGTTTGAACCGAATTTATGTTGCCCCTCGCCAGCGCAAGGATGCTTTGCATCCCGCGCGTGAATGGTGGGAGAGCGACCCAGAGGCGCAGAGCCTGGAACATTTTCAAAGGATCCTAAGCGATGTCAATAATTAACAAGGCACATCCGGGAAGTCAGATTCGCCTGCTGTGTATGATTGATCGGGCGTTAAACCGCCGACTGCAACAGCCCGTCAGCAGCGAGGAGTTGATTGAGACGCTGCGTCCGGAAGAACTACCGGATTCAGATACGGGCAGGGAGCGTTTGCCCAAAAACCTCAACTTCTGGATTGAGGAAGGTCTGTGGAAGAGCGATGCCGACGGCATCAGCAGCCAGTTTATTACGGCGAATGAAAACGATCTCCCGGCACGCGTTCTTCGACTGATTATTGAAAATGAGAAAGGCACTCTGCTGACAGGATCGCGGGGGCAGCCATTCCTTCTGGGCATCTCTGCGCTCTACACGCACGATCAGTTTACGTTTCGGGGCAACAATACCCTGAAAAAAGAGGACGTTTCCCCCCTCGTTGGCCCTCTGTTCAGCGACGCCAATGCCGGGGATGAAAAGCGAAGATTAAACACCTCTGAAGACAGTGAATTATTACGTTACGGACAGTTTCTGGGGTTTCTTGAACCCCACCTGGACGGAGGATATCTGCTGGATCCTACGCGGGCGATTACGCCGGTGCTTCCCGCCCTGTTCAACAATGACAGCCAACTGCAAATAAAAGAGTTTATGGCGCGCCTTGTCGAGTATCTGCCGATGCTGGATGGTGGGAGCTATCGCCAGATCGTCGAACCGCTGATGGACAATATCCACCATGACAACCAACGTCATCAGATCAGCAAAGCAGTCAGCCATGCGCTTTTCCGTCTGGAAGCGTCCTTCACGATTGGTTTTGACACGCTCGCAGATGACAGCGATGCCCTCTTCCTGCAGCACCCGGACGGCTCAACAAGACAAATCAGTTCCATACTCCTGCGAGAGGTGAATAGCTAATGAAATTAATGGAGTACTGGCCGTTACGACAGAATATTAATGACTGCATTCGTACCGAGGCCGAGGAGCTTGCTGAGCATACGCTGTTGGCTGTGCATGAACCGGTGCGGCTGCTGCGCCATGATAAAGATGGCGTAGTGGTGGGTTATGAAACTGAAGCCGATTTACTTCGCCATTTTCTCAACACGCCACGTCCTTTGCCGATCATCGGCAAACCAGGGGTCGGGAAATCGCACATTATCCGCTGGCTGGACGCGAATCTCCGGCTGATGCCTGAGTCTGAAAACTGGCATATCGTCCGTATCCCGAAAAGTGCCAGCCTGCGCGAAGTTCTGACCCTTCTGCTGAAAGGACTGGATGGCGAAACGTTTGATGAAGCCCGTTCACAGATCGATCAGGTCAGTGAAAAACTGACGAACCACGAGCTTGCGGAGTGGTTGCTGGTGATTATGGGGCAGCAGTTGCGTCGCTTGCATGAAAAAAATCAGCAAGAGATGCAGGCGCTTCGCCAGCAGAAAAACCTGACCGATGCTGAAAAGCAGGTACTAAAACCGCGATTTAAAGAGCTGAACGACATTGATATCCATGCTGCAGAGCATGCGTTGCCAACGCTGATCAATGACGTGTACTTCAAACAGTTTCTGTTGAACGAGCAGCACTGCCTGTTTCGTCTGACAAAGCGCCTGACGTCCGGGGCAACAAGCGATGAGCTGGGAGAAAACGAGCAGCAGCTGAAAGGGTCCGATCTGGATTTTGAGTTCGATATTGGCGCCCTCAGCGGGCCGGCGAAGACTTACATTAACCAGGCCAAACTGCATACCCATGAAGCCGATCGCCAGACGGCGGCTGCTATCCTGAATATGGTGCTGGGGGATGCGACCCGTACCTTGTTCAATCAGCTCTACAGTTTCCGGGGGCGCAGTTTCTCGGATCTGTTTACGTTGATTCGTCAGGCTTTGCATCAGAAAGGCAAAACGCTGATGGTGCTGGTGGAGGACATGTCGCTCATCACCGCTATCGAAGATGTGCTGATCGACAGCCTTGAGCGTGAAGGGATTCGGGACGGAGAAGAGGTGCTTTGCCCGGTCTGCTCCGCGATCGCGGTAACCGATGGCTACGCAGGTTATCAGCGTCGTCGTCAGGGGATGCGCGATCGTGCGAAAGGCGAATGGGTGATCGAAGAAGTCATCAGCGACGACAGCAGCAGTCTGGTCACCCAACAACGGATTATCGATTTTTGTAGCCGCTATCTTAATGCCGCGCGTTTTGGCAGTGCCGCACTACGACAACTCTGGGAGGAAAAGGGCGCTGACACCCCCTGGCCGCCCGTATGGGATTATCAGGACAGCGACGAGGCGTTGCCGGCATTTGGCGGCAGCAGTCTGGGTATTCCGCTCTTCCCGTTTAACGCCAATGCGATTTGCGCCCTGGCGCACCAGAATTGTCGCGATGCGCAGGGCGACCTGAAATTTAACCCGCGGCAAATCATCAATGAAATCCTGCTGAAAGTGTTGTCGCACAACCGAGGCTATGCGGAAGAAGATCGGTTCCCGCCGGCGCGACTGGCTGAAATGTCGGCATCCGCCAGCGTGCGTACCTGGCTGTATCAACAGAACATTGATCAGCCAGAGCGTGCTGAATCCATACTGGCGATCTGGGGATATCCGGCCACGACGTATGATGTGCTTAAAGAAACGCTACATGCTGACATCGTTCGTTGCTTTGGCCACGATAAGCTCTCAACGTATTTTGGTTCGGGAGATATTCCACCACCGCCACCGCCACCGCCACCGCCACCACCGCCACCACCGCCAGGGCCAGGGCCAGGGCCGGGGCCAGTGCCAGTGCCAGTGCCAGTGCCAGTGCCAGAGGATTTCCTGGTTGAAGCCGAGAAAGCGTTGGATGAGTGGTTTCACCAGGGAAAACGCCTTGATCAAACCTATGCAAGGCTGATCCGTAACAGCCTGGCCAACGTGTATGAGCTGTACGGTCGTGAGCAAATCAGTCGGGAGTATACCGGGCAGTGCGACTGGGAGGGGGTAAAGTCCCTGCCGACCATTCGCGTCACGGGCAAAGCCGGGCAGGTGAATATCTACCTGCACAATGCCGATACCAACCGGGGTGACAAGGCGGTCTGGTTCTGCTCTGAGGAGCGGTTCAACCATCCACGTCAGTCGGTCATTTTGCTCCAGGTGGCGATGGCCCTGATACGGGCAGAGTACTACAGAACAAGAGCGAAAAGACCTGACTGGAGCTACCCGAATGCTGCCAGCGATCTGCTTTATATTCAGAACTTTGCCAGCGAGTGGGTACCCTATGCCGTTCGCGCGTTGATTAAAGAACAGCGCGCCGAACTGCCGGCGTTGTTGACGACGCATCTCCATCTGGCACGGGCATTGGGGCTGATTAAAACCAGCGATACCAGCAAAACGATACTGCATGCGTTATTGCTGAAGAGTGATGAGATCCGCAAGAAAAAGCCGAAGGCGCTAACCGCCGCGGTCGACGCCATCTGCCTGAAATCGCTGAATGAGTGGGATAGTGCTCGCGCCGCCTGGCTCGATCTCGTTGCCCCTAACGATCACGCTCTGGAAGCGGATGTCCTGCCCGAAGCACTGCTGGCAGCTTATCGTTCCCCGGTGAACAATGCTTTATCCGCAGCGGTGAAAGCATCCATCAAAGAACTTGAGCCGGCGATTAACGCTCTCGCGGGTTTGCAGGACTGCAATACGGGTAAAGAGTTTGCCGAGTTGGTGAAGCAGTTCAGCGACCTTTTCATGGAAATGAATGCTGCTGGCGATTATACCCTTCCGCCATCGATGCCTCTGGCACCGGATTTTGTGGCCGAACTGAAGGCACTCAGCGGGGATAATGTCTGGGCCATGCTGCAGAATTTGCGGCAGGTTACGCAAAGTAGTGAAGTGATGTCGCAGTGGCAGTCCCTTTGCAAACTGGATCGCGATATTATCTCCCGGGCTGGGGTAATTCTGACGCAGTGGACGCAAATTAGCAGCAAGTTGCTGATATTGCTCACTAGCTATAATGCAGAGATGGGCAGCGATCGTATCATCGAAGTCCGCGCTGAAATCGACGCCATGCTCGGTCAACTCAATGACGATCTGCGCAATATGTTCACGCTTGCGGGGGGAAATGATGACAACGCTTAAGGCACAGCTGGCGGAACTCCGCGAACAATACGACATCAAGCGTAAATCCAGTGATGTTGAAACGGTACTGAATAAGTACGGCAAGATCACGGCGAATTTTTCGCCTCTGGCAAATACGTCCAGAACGTTGGCCCAACGTTTTGCGACGCTTTCGCGGCTACCTGACGACGTCCCGCGTGACGTCGTGCTGACGACGGATGAGCTCGAAAAGTTAAAAGCGGCGCTGCGCTACATGAAGGACTTCATCGCGCTAATGGCGGAGAAGGGTGAAAATGCCGGCGAGATGAATGAGTTAGGGTTGGCTGAGGAAGCAATCAGGGGCTGCAACACGACGCTTGCCGGTAAAATTGGCGATACCTGGGAGGCGTTTATCGCTCACCAGGTGAGCCTGTCCATGCAGGAGGAAGCCTTACTGGAACAACCGCGCCTGCTACAGCCGGACGTTTATGCACGTTATCTTGAGCAGGAAAAGGTGTTCCGTGAGGCGATTAAAGCCCTGCCGGACAGCGATATCGCTCCACAGCACATTATGGAGACGGGCAAAAAGCTGGCGGCAATAAAAAGTGAAATGAAGCTCGATGCTCCGGATGATGTTATAGCCTTCTTCGCTGCGTTAAATATGAGTCAGCAGGCCCCTCTGGCGCTGTTGACTCCGACGGTGCTGGAGTGGATTACGGCGCATAAAATGCAATCAAAACTGGTTGTCAAACGTAAAGGCTTGCATGGATGAGTTCGGTAACCATAGAAAAACTGTACGAAGTTCTGGATGAACTGGAAGCGCGCGAGAATGCGCTTCTGGTGTGGGGAGATACCGGCGGCTTTTTCAATGATGACGAGATCAATGACGTCATTAAGGAAAAGTTGCCGAATGAGGATCCCGTTGAGGTCCTGACGGAACTCATCGATAAGGCGATGCTTATTCAGGTTCCTCATCCCTATCTTCCGTCCGCATGGCGTACCCGCATGGGGGAGTCGGTTCATCTCTATCGCAACCAACGTCAGTGGTTTCTCGAGAAACCCCTCGAAACCAGCCGGACGCTGGTTTCAGATTTTCGCTTTATACGGCAGCAGCGAACCTATCCGGACCGTAAACACTTACCGGAGGATTTGCTCGCTCAGTGGCGGGATGACCTGCCTCTGAGTGAGCGAGAGCTGAACATCATGCGCGCCGCGTTAGCGCCGGTCGACAAATTCCTTCTTGCGGGTTTCCAGTCGCGTGCGACGTCGCGCATTATCCACTTCTGGCGGCGTCACAGCGCCCCTGTTGATAGTGCCAGCGGAACCATCGTGTGCGCAGGCACGGGCAGCGGCAAAACGCTCTCTTTTTACCTGCCAGCCATTACCAGCCTGGCGGAAGAGATTTGCCGCAACGCGCAGCCTAAGGTCCGCATTCTGGCCATTTATCCGCGTAAAGAGTTGCTGAAAGATCAGTTTATGGAAACCTGGGCGCAGTGCCGGAAACTGGACGCCTTTCTTGAAAGTAACGGTGCGCGTAAGCTGCGTATCGGCTCTTACTACGGCGATACGCCCAAAAGCGTGAAAGATGCGCAAGAAAAAATTGAAGATAAGGCCGGGATAGCGTTCGATCTTCTCCGCTGTCCGGTTAAAGGCTGCGGGGGCGACATTCACTGGCGTCGTGAAGATATCCTGGCAGGAAGAGAGATCCTGCGTTGTAAAAAATGTCAGCACCAGATCGACAATAGTGAAGTCCTTGTCACCCGCGAGACGCAGCGTAACACGTTGCAGCCAGACATCCTTTTCACCACCACAGAAATGCTCAACCAACAGCTGAACAACCGGTCGGCCCAGAAGTTGTTTGGCACGGGAAGAGACGCCGGGCCGAAGCTGGTTCTGCTGGACGAAGTGCATACCTACGGCGGCACGACGGGGGCGCAGACGGCCTACCTGTTGCGGCGATGGATGCAGCGTGGCGGCAACCTGCCCCACTTCGTCGGTCTTTCCGCAACGCTGGCAGACGCGCAGGCATTTTTTGCTGAGCTTATCGGTGCTCCGGTAGGCAATGTTGAGCTTGTCCAGCCGCTCGAAGACGAGATGATTGCCGAAGGGGCCGAGTATCTGCTGGCGTTACGCGGCGATCCCGTTTCAGAGACCGCTCTGCTTTCCACGACTATCCAGACCAGTATGCTGACGACGCGAATCCTGGATACCAACGAGCCCGTCTCCGAAGGGACATGGGGACAAAAAACCTTTGTTTTCTCAGATAACCTGGATGGGATTAACCGTTTATACGGGCAACTCAGCGATGCTGAAGGGTGGGACGTCGGCGGACCTACGCCGGTAACAAGTCATGCACCGCTGGCGTCGTTACGTGCTTCTCAAGGCAGCGTTAACAAACAGACTGAGTTGGGACAGAACTGGCGGGCAAGTGAAAAGATCGGCCATCAACTGAGTGTGCGGAAACGCGTATCGCGTACTTCCAGTCAGGATGCCGGGGTTGATGCACTGGCTGACATCGTTGTGGCAACGGCCTCTCTGGAGGTCGGGTATAACGATCCGCGCGTTGGCGCGGTGATCCAGCATAAAGCACCGGGCGATGTTGCCTCCTATCTGCAGCGAAAAGGGCGTGCAGGGCGTCCCAGAGGTATGCGCCCATGGATGCTGATCGTCCTTTCAGAATTTGGCCGCGATCGGGTTGCTTTCCAGCGCTATGAAGAACTCGTCAGCCCTGAAATTAAACGTCAGGGCCTGCCGATGCGTAACCAGCATATTCAGAAAATGCAGGCGGCGATGGCAACACTCGACTGGTTGAGCCAGAACGGTAATTTCTGGGATATATGGTCGTTGCTGCGCTATCCGGGTAAAAGCGACTGGAAGACTACACAATACAATGAGTTGCAGACGCTGATTGAAAGCGTGATACAGGGTGGTAGAGCGCTTAATGCGTTAACAAAATATTTATGCCACGCTTTGCAGCTGAAGGATGAAGAGGTGCAACCTCTGTTATGGAACGCGCCTCGCTCGCTCATGTTTGAGTTTCTTCCGACGCTGTTACGTAATCTGAAAAGTCACTGGGCGGAAAATGGTCAGCCCTGGTCGATCCCGTCGAACAGCGGGCGCTCGCCTGCGCCTGAATTTATTCCCCAGACATTATTCAGCGATCTCAATCTCCCGAGCCTGTCTATCCGGTTAGAACGCAACACCCGCAAGGGTGACAAATGGGAAGAACTTCCGTTCTGGCAGGGAATGCGGGAATTTGCGCCAGGTCGCCTCTCTAAACGCTACGCGGTGAGCAGCGATAAAAATACGGACTGGCTGGTGCCTGAGGGATTCGAACCCGCTATCGGAAATTACTCGGCAAATTTCCCGATTCACGAGGCTTTTGGCGACGCTTATCAGCTTGAGTGTAAGATTGAGCACAACGACCAGCTAATCAATATCGTTAAACCTTCCCGGGTATTGACGAAAAGAGCCGATATCAAGCGGATCGGTGATAAGAGTAACGCCCAGCTGTACTGGCATTTGCATCTGGTCAATTCAGATGCAGCCCTTTGCCACGATGTACCCAAAGGGGCATGGCGGCCGGTGTTGCGCGACGTCAGTTTCTTTAACCATCAACATATGACCGCCCTTGAGCTGGTGCGTTACACCACCGGGGCTCTGGCTTCTTTACGCTTCAAAAACAAGCAGAAAGATCGCGCCTGGATTGATTTTCAGTGGACTGAAAACGGGCAGATCGCCGGGGTTGGCGCACGCCAATGGGTTGACGCCATGCGCCTGCGTTTTGTTCTCAGCCATGAAGAGGTTGCGCGGCTGGTGAACAATCCAGACATTTTGCGAGGATTGCGCCCGGTCTATTTCCACCATCTGGTAAAAAGCTTACCGATCTTTGAATTTGATGAGTTCAAAGCGAACTGGGTGATAGAGTGTTTTCTGGCGCTTCTGGCAGAAACCATGATGGTCAAACCGGACCTTACGCTGCGTGAAGCGCTGGCTTATATCGCCACGGAAGAGGGTATTAAAGCGCTTCCTGAGATCCCTGCCAGCCTCTTCCAGCCCGATCAGTTTGACGATGAAGGAACGGAACAGCAGCTGCAAATCGCGTTGCGGGAGCTGCTGTCCAGTGTCGACGTGCAGCAGCAACTGCTCAATTGTGCTGAGGTCCTGTGGAAGCCCGTAAACGAACTGGAGGGCTTCACCGACTGGGCGCGTCAGGTACTGGCGGATACGTTGGCTGCAGGTGTTCATCAGACACTGTGCTGCATTTTACCTGATGTTGACGAGAGAGCGGTGGTAACCGAATCCCGTTGGGTACAGGATAACGAGGGACGTAACGAATGGCTGGAGGTATGGCTTACGGAAGTCGAATCCGGTGGCAGCGGCATCCTTGTTCGTCTCCAGGAAGCCTGGTTCCGCGATCCTGTTCAGTTCCTCAACATCATGGTCAGAAACCTTTCACCGGGGGATTACGAACAGATTGATTACGATCTACAAAATCTCCTTGAGATACTGAAAGTGTCTCCGGAACTGCAGAATGCCTTCCGCCAGGTTCGGCAGGCAGAAAATTACGAGGCGCGCAGAGAGGCAAATAAGCAGCTGCAGTTCGAACTGCGTCGCCTCGGGTTCAGACTCTCGCATAGCTTTACCACCGTCCTGTATTCGCGCATTTTGCGGGCGGGCAGTTCGGACGCCACGGATCATACGATGCAAACGCTGCTGGCAAACTGGCGTGAGCTTGAAACACGGGCCGCCATTGAGTTCAATCTTAACATTGCTGCCCACGCGATGGCCGTGGAAGCGTGCGGTGAAGACGCTGGCGCAGCAGAAATCTTTTTAGCCCAGTGCCGTAATCAGAACCTCCTGTGGCCGCGCGGCTATACCATCCGCCAGGCGGAGCTTAACTATTACAACCCCTACAATTCCCGGAAATTAATTACCGAGCGACTGCTCGCAGGGGCGCTTTTTGATGACAAACTTATCAATGTTGAGGCCTCGTCAGAAAACTGGCTCAAGGAGGTCCATGATGCGTTGCGTGCCAATGGACGTGTCAATCTGACGATATCCCGTGCCCAGCAGGACGAGTTACATACTTTTATCGCCAGACTGCACATAGAGCCGTTGGATTACCTTGGGCTGTTCCTGTACCCCCGAATTGGGGAACTGCGTCGCGAGCAGGGTTGCATTATTCTGCGCGTTGAAATGGCGGAGGCACTGCAATGATGCATAACACCACGCAACGACAGATTTTTATCCACGGCCCGGGTGGGCAGAGTGCGCTAAAAGAAGTGCTGGGAGCGCAACTGGTTGCACTCATGATGAACCCGCAGCCCCTCTGGCTGGTATCGCCCTGGGTGAGTAATTTTACGGTGCTGGATAACCGTTCCGGCAACTGGGATTATGTTGAGCCGGCCTGGGGTAACCGGGAAATATACTTCCTTGAGTTGCTTGCCGGTATGGTGAACTACGGTGTTGAGCTGAAAATGGTGACCAGAAACCAGCCGATTAATAGCGATTTTGTGAAGCAGTTACGCAACCGGCTCCATGAGAAAGCCGTTTTTCATCATATGTGGAGCGATGCGCTTCATACTAAGGGCTTGCTTTCACATGCTTTCTTTCTGCAGGGTTCAATGAATTTCACCTGGAGCGGATCAAATCGCAATGAAGAATGTATGGTACTGACCAATGACCGGGACATCATCACCACGTCGCGCATGGAGTTTGAAAAACAGTACCTCTTTGCGAAGCAGCAGGAGATGAGCGAATGATAGCGCCTCCGCAATGGCTGGAAACGTTTTACCAGTCCAGCGATGAAAAAATCGATCTCCAGCGCGTGCTTACGCAGCGTTATGCGCCTGAATTCAACGGCTGGCTTTTACCGTTGATTGAGGCGGTAAACAAAAAGCAGATGCCGTGCTTTATTCCTTCCGCCAGGCCCGACCTGCAGATTTATGCCCTGGCGCCTGATGCCAAAAGTCTGGATGAGCTTCGCCTGTTTTTGATTGCCGGATTGGGATCGGCGGATACCCCCTCTGATTTCCTGATACGCTGTAAAGCCGACAACGATGCTGAAGCCTTGTTGCTGGAGCAATCGCCTGACGGATTTATCCGTTTTTCGCTTCACCCCAGTGTGGAGAAAAATACCGACAGTCGGGATCGCGTATTCGGTTTCCTGGCAGAGTTGAATAATCTTTATACGTTGCGTCCTCAGCTTTCGTCTGCAGCGCGTCGTCCCACAGGCCGTATTCTTCGTGATTTTTATACGGCTATCTATGCGCGGGATGGGCAGTCTGCCGAGGCTTATCTGGGAGAGATCCGCAGTAACAACATCCTTTCGCCGCGGAACATTCTCTTCCTTGAGCTGTTCGCACTAGCCGCAGGCTCCCGATGGGAGCATATCGTCGCGCATGAAAAGATAGGCGACGTGCTGGCAGGGCGGATCCCTTTAAATATCCAGAGCTTGCTGGTCCGTACCCTTGGCCACCTGGGGTTGGATCGCCTGCTGACGGACGGTTTCCAGGCGCTGCCTCTGGAAGAAGCGAGGGCGATGAGTCAGCGTTTACTGCCGCTATTCACTGTGACCCCCGGGTTCCCCCATCAGGCAGGCAGTCTGCGCGACTGGCAACTCTGGTCTACAGGCGCAGCGCTGGTGGGCTTTGCTGGCTGGGAAAGCGCGACCACAATTTTACCCGACCAGTGGAAAACCGCGCTCAGGGATTGGGTTGCCGGGCAAACCGCGCCGAATGAAAGCGTCATCCCTGCACCAGTACAGACCCCCGTCCTTATTATCTCCCCTGCCCAGGCGACGGAAATGCTGCAGGAAACGCTTATTGCCAGTACCGAGCGGGAGCTGGAGATCTATTCGCTGCTCAGCGCGATGCCTGACGTTACCCAACAAACGCTGCGGCAGAATGCGAAACTGTGGCGTTTATGGGAGGAGCTTCAGGATAAGTTCCGCGTGGGCAACTACGGCTGGATGCAGTGGCTGGATGATATTGGCAACACCAACGACGTGGCCCAACTCGAACAACTACGTCAACGTATGGACGGGCAGTGGAGAGAGTGGCTGGTTTCATCTTTTGATGAGGCTGTCATCATCGCTTTTCTGGAAAAGGGCTTAAGCCTCGAGCAAGGCAAAGTCTTGCGCGATACGCTGCCGGTATTTCTTGCGTGGGCCGATCATACCGATCTTTCAGCCTCCTCCCGGCTCTGGCTGGCCTGGTTAACGTTACTGGCAGCTGACGATATCCATTTCGAACAGGATGTTCGACTGGGCGGCATGCTTCTTGAAAAATGTCTGACAGGACAATTTTCTGTCGATGAGTACAAAGACGCACTTGATGCCTGCGAGGAGATCTGGGTTAAAAATGCCTCCGTTCGCGCGCTGTCTTACGCTTTTGATACGGCGGAAATATTGCTCGATGCGCCTGTTCCTGACCCGCAACTGAGACAGAACTATTGGCAGAAATTGCAAATAGAGGCGTTGAAGCGGTGGGGCCGACTTGATAACAGTCTGCAGCTCTTCGTTCGCGTTTTGGCCACGCATTTTCTCGGGAAAGAGGCTGAAAATGCGTTCCCGCAAGAGCAGGATGACAGTGCAGTCGTCTCTTCCTTCCACCGCGATCTTAGTGGGAAACTACTGGGTATCTACAGCCTGACGGAAGGTGCGGCACGTCGTTGTAAAGATGTCTTAATGAGACTGTATCCGGGACTTTTGGTTGAAACCAATAAAGATCATGTCTCTACACCAGCACTGGTCAATCTGGCTGAAAAAGCGGATTACTTTATTTTTGCCAGTGGTAGTGCAAAACATCAGGCATTTTATACCGTATCGGATTGCCGCAAAGCGATCATTTACCCCTCAGGTAAAGGGGTATCCAGTATGGTTGCGGCTTTCATACAAGCGTTGGGTTAAAAGGGTTGCCCGGCGGCGCTGCGCTTGCACGGGCCTACGGATATTGTAGGCCGGGTAAGCGCAGCGCCACCCGGCGCTTCTATTTTTATGCGTCGATAAACATGCTAAAGAAGTGACATTAACCCCTATCCAGGACTAGCCCCCATGCTCCACGCCCTCAACCACCTGACTCTCGCCGTCAGCAACCTGCCGGCCAGCATCGCTTTCTGGCGCGATCTTCTCGGTCTGCGCCTGCACGCCGAATGGCACTCCGGGGCGTATCTTACCTGTGGCGATCTCTGGCTCTGCCTGTCATATGATGGCACCCGACAATTCATCCCGCCGCAGAACAGCGACTACACCCACTACGCCTTCTCTATCGAACCAGAACACTTCGAAACCTTTACGCAAAAGCTCAGAGACGCTGGCGTCACCGTCTGGAAAGAGAACAAAAGCGAAGGGGAGTCGTTCTACTTTCTCGACCCGGACGGGCACAAGCTGGAACTGCACGTGGGGGATCTCGCCGCGCGGCTGGCGGCGTGTCGGCAGAAGCCTTATTCGGGAATGGTGTTCACCTCAGCCGACGCTTAGCGCGAGCTGGATGCCCGCACCTTCAGCCTGCCCGCCAGGGTCACGTGCGTGGCGGCATCTTCCTGATTGCACAAATACTCCACGGCCAGCCGGCCCAGCTCGCTGTAAGGCAGTTGAATACTGGTAAGCGACGGGGTGAGCTGCTCGGAAATCTTCTGGTCGTCGTAGCCGGCCAGCAGCATATCGTCCGGAATTTTCACGCCGCCGGCCGTCAACGCCTGATAGCAGCCAATCGCCAGCCAGTCGCTGGCGCAGAAGATGGCGTCCGGGCGTTCATCCAGGTCCATCAGCGCCCGGGTGGCGGTATAAGACTCGCTGAACTGCCAGTTGGTCTGACGCACCAGACGGTCATCGCAGGGGAGGCCGGCCTGCTGCAACGCGGCCTGATAGCCTGCCAGCCGCTGGCGGGAGGCCTCCATCCAGTTTTCCCCGGTGATGTGCGCGATGCGCGTCGCGCCGCAGGCGATGAGATGTTTTGTCACCTGGAAGGCGTTGGCGAAGTCGTCCGGGATAAATGACGGCAGCAGCGGCGATGCCGGATCGCGCTGGTTGAGCAGCACCAGCGGAATGCGGGTGCAGTCCTGAAAATCGGTCATATCCACCAGGGTGGTGACAGGGGAGGCAAGCATAATCCCCACACAGTTGCGCTTCTCCAGCTGGCGAATGATGTTCAGGGCCAGTTTCACATCGTCGCCGTAATCATAAACGGTGAGCAGCGCTTCGTTGCGCCAGGCCGCTTCCCGCGCCTGGCTGATGGCATCGATAAAGGGATCGTAACTCTGCAGGGAGCTGACCAGCAGGGCGATCTCCTCCTGGTTGCGCGGAGCATGGATGGCGGGCAGGCGGTCGTAGCCCAACTCGGTCGCCACGCCGATTACCCGCTGACGGGTCTCGTCGCTGAGCTTGATGTTGCGGGACTGATTGAGTACCAGGGAAACGGTCGCCTGCGACACGCCCGCCGTTCGCGCAATATCATTCATCGTGACTTTGTTTTTCCGCTTCATCCGTTCTCTCCCTCCTGCGACATCGCATCATACCTTAACTGTCCGCTTTAGCGCCGCCGATCACGTTTCTTCTTCACGCAGCAGCGATCTTTGTGAGTGCGGTCGCTTTTCTGCACAACACGATTTGCGCATTCCCGCTTCGACTAATATTTATTAGCTAAATATTATCAGCAAGAGGAGCAACGATGAAAGAGCAATGGAGTAAGCAGCAGGCGCAGGCGTGGTATCAGCAGCAAGGTTGGCTGTGCGGGTTTAACTATCTGCCGTCCACGGCGGTGAACTGGACCGATATCTGGCAAAAAGAGACCTTCGATGCCACCACTATCGACCGTGAACTGGGCTGGGCGGCGGACGCGGGATATAACACGCTGCGCATCAACCTGCCGTTTATCGTCTGGGAGCACGACCGTGACGGCCTGATGGCGCGCATCGATCGCTTCCTGACCATCGCCGACAGCCACGGCATTAGCACCATGCTGACGTTAATGGACGACTGCGGCTTTTCCGGGGATGAGCCCTACCTCGGGCCGCAAAAAGCACCCGTGGCGGGGAAACACAACAGCCAGGCGGCGGCCAGTCCGGGGCGTGACAAGGTCTGCGATCCCGACTGCTGGCCGCAGATTGAGCGCTATATCCGCGACGTTATTCGCCAGTTCCGCGACGATAAACGCGTGCTGCTGTGGGATCTCTACAACGAGCCAGGCAACCGCGGCATTTTTGCCACCGGTACCGAAGAGGTGCTGTACGACGCAAAACTGGAAACCTATGCCCATGATCTGATGAAGCTGGCCTTCCAGTGGGCGCGTGAAGAAGATCCTTCCCAGCCGCTCACGGTCTGCGCGTGGCGCCTGCCAGCGGAAGAGGAGGGCGAGACCTTTTATCAGCACCCGCTGGATCAAACCGCGCTGGAACTGTCGGACGTGGTGAGCTACCACGCCTACACCAACACCGGCCGCATGACGGCGATTATCCAGCAGCTCCAGCAGTTGGGCCGCCCGATCTTCTGTACCGAATGGCTGGCGCGCCACGTGGGCGGCACCATCGAAGAGCAGCTGCCGCTGATGTATATGGCGAAAGTCGCACCCTATCAGTGGGGGCTGGTGCGCGGCAAAACCCAGACCTGGCTGCCGTGGCCGGTGGTGATGAAAGAGTCCGCCGACTACTGCCGCCTGTGGTTCCACGATGTGTTTGAAGAGAACGGCATCCCGTTCTCACGCACTGAAATCGCGCTGATGCGCAAGCTGCGCAATATCGCTTCGAACGCGCAAGTCTAATAATAACGACCCGGCGGTTCGCCGCCGGGCAACCAGGTACGCACTATGGCAATGACAATGAAAATACCGTCTCGCGAGTTGTGGTCTTACTTTGGCTATGGTTTAGGTCAGTGTTTTAGCTTTGGTTTAGTGGGTTCGTTTATTAACTATTTTTACACCGACGTGCTGGGGATCTCCGCCCTGGCGGCGAGCACCATCTTTCTGATTGCCCGGGCATGGGATGCGGTTCACGATCCGCTGTTTGCCAGCATTATGGACACCATTAACAGCCGTTTCGGCAAGTTTCGCCACTTTATGCTGATTGCTCCGCTGCTGATCACCGGCGTCACCCTGCTGTCGTTCTACAAAATCGAAGCGGACATGACCACCAAAATCCTCTACGCCGGGGTGACCTATATTCTGTGGGGGACGCTGTACGCCATCTCGGATATCCCGTTCTGGTCGATGTCCTCGGTGATGACCAACGACTCCGGTCAGCGCACCCGCGCGGTGACGGCGGCGATGCTGGGGGTGAATGCCGGGATTGCCTGCGCCAACATCTTCTTCCCGAAGCTGGCGGCCTTCTTCGCCCAGCACAGCAACGACAAAGGCTACTTTATGGCGGCCCTGGTGATGATGCTGGTCGGCCTGCCGCTGATGCTTAACGGTTTTATGCAGATCAAGGAGCGCGTGCCGCCGAGCCCGGAAAAGGTGACGATGCGCGATACCTTCCACAACCTGCGTCAGAACAAGCCGCTGTTTGTCATCCTGATTTCATTCTTTTTCTGTGTGTTCCATAACGTCGCGGGCGGCATCTACATCTACTTCTTTATCTACAACATGGGCGATGGCGGCCTGCAGATGGCGATCGGCATTATGGGGATTGTGGCGGCGGTAGTGTGCCTGATTGCCCCGATGCTGACGCGCCGGATGCAGAAGCGAAAGCTGTTTATGATCCTCTGCGGGCTGGATATCGCGGTGCGCGTGGTGATGTGGTTTGCCGGCTATCAGCACACGACGCTGCTGTTTATCCTGCTCGGCCTCAGCACCCTGTTCGTGATGATGACCAACATCCTCACCTCGTCGATGATTGCCGACACCATTGAGTATGCCGAGTACCACACTCACAAGCGCTGCGCAGCCATTACCTTTTCCGGGCAGACCTTTACCGGCAAGATGTCGGTGGCGGTGGGCGGCGGGTTAATCGGGGTATTTTTGACCCTGATTGACTATGTGCCGCAGGCGCAAACCCAGAGCGACAGCGTGCTGTCGGGGCTGTTCTTCGGCATCTGCCTGCTGCCGGCGATAGGTTCGCTGATCCGCCTTGGAGTGATGTCGCGCTTTACCTTCACCGAGGAGAAGCATGCGGAGATCTGTCGGCTGCTGGCGGAGCGCCAGAGTGGCACGGTGGATGAACACGATGAGGAGCGACTGGATCGCCCGGCGACGGCAAACTAAAAAAAGCCTGACGCCTGTTTAGCAGGCGTCAGTGTTTTAACGACTGTTTCACTATGTGAAACATTTCTCTCACAGCTTCTTTGATACCCCTCACGCAACCAGCGGCCTCGCTCGCCAGCCTCCCTGCATTCCTTACACTCAGTTCAAACACATCACGCAGATTAACTCCGTGCTTAACCTCGGGAGGTTAAATGGCTAACACCGATTCTCAATACGCCGACGGCTATTCGTCTACAGAGCAGGGCGCACCTGCCCAAAGCCGTACCAAAATGATGCTCTCGGCGGGCATCGGGCATTTTATCGAGTGGTTTGATTTCGGGCTGTACGGCACCCTGGCGGCGATTATCGCCACCAACTTCTTCGCTAGCGGCGATCCGGTTATCGGGCTGCTGAAATCCTTCGCGGTCTTCGGCTCTGGCTTTCTGATGCGTCCGCTGGGTGGGCTTTTCTTTGGCTCGATGGGCGATCGGTTAGGGCGGCGCAAGGTGCTGGTGACCGTCATCGTCATCACCTCCTGCTCCACCTTCGTGATGGGCATTTTGCCGACCTGGCATCAGGTAGGGATACTTGCCCCGGTGCTGTTGGTGATTACCCGTCTGGTGCAGGGCTTTGCCGCTGGCGGTGAAAGCTCAGGCGTCATTACCTATCTGGCCGAAAGCGCCAAACCCAACCGTCGCGCCACGCTCACCTGCTGGAGTGAAAACTTCAGTTTTATGGCCTTCGTCTGTGGCTCCGGGCTGGTGCTGTTTCTCACCCATACGCTCGGCGAAAGCGCCATGAACGACTGGGGCTGGCGTATACCGTTCCTGCTGGCGGCCCCACTGGGGTTAGGCGGGCTGTATATGCGCAGGAATATGGAAGACTCCAGCGAATTTAAAAAGCTCAAACAGGCCGGCAAGCTGGAGAAAGCGCCCCTGCGCAAATCCCTCTCCACCTCTTCACGCGCCTTGTTGTTCTGCACCGGCTTCGTGGTGGTCAAAGCGGTCAGCAGCTGGGTGCTGCAGTCCTTTATGCCGGGCTACCTTTCGACCCATTTGCACTACAGCAAAACCGACGCCTATCTCATCACCACGCTCGGATTACTGAGCGTCGCGGTCTGTATGCCGATCACCGGCTATCTCTCCGATATCTGGGGACGCCGCCCGCTGATGCTGATGGGCTGCGGAGGCTTCATCCTGCTCACTTACCCGGCCATGCTGGTGATGAGCCAGGGATCGGTGGGGTCCTCCATCGCGGCCATGAGCATGCTGGGCATCTTTGTCGCCATGTTTAACGGCGGCTGCGGCGCGGCGATGGTTGAACTGTTCCCGACCGCCATTCGCTACGGCAGCATCGCCATCGCCTACAACCTTACCGTGGCGATCTTCGGCGGCGTCACGCCGCTGGCATCCGCCAGCCTGATCTCGCTAACCGGCGATCCGCTTTCCCCGGCGTGGTACGTGATGATCACCGCGCTTATCTCATTCATTGCCGTGTGGCTGGCCAAAGAGACCGCCGGCAAGGTGCTGGATTAACTGTTCCCGGAGTTGTTATGAAAATACGTCACGTTGAATGCTTTCCGCTGAAGATTACCCCAAAGCAGGCCTATCTCGGGGGGAGCGTCGAGGGGCATGACAGCGATTACTACTATCGCCCGGAGTACCGCTGCGTCTACTCGCGCAAAATGGAGACCTGCCTGGTCAAAATTACCACCGACGACGGCTGCGTAGGCTGGGGTGAAGCGCTGGCCCCGGTGGTTCCGCAGGTCATTGCGGAGCTCATCACCCAGCTCTTCGCACCGCTGCTGATCGGGCAATCGGCTTTTTCAAGCGGGGTGCTGAACGCCCGCATGTACGATGCCATGCGCGATCGCGGTCATATCACCGGCTACCACATCGATGCCCTTGCCGCCGTGGATATCGCCCTGTGGGATCTCAAAGGCAAGCTGCTCGGCCAGCCGGTCTGGCAACTGCTGGGCGGCGCTTATCGTCAGACGATCCCCTGTTATGTTTCCGGACTGCCAGAGCCCGACCTGCCGGCGCGTTGCCAGCTGGCGAAACGCTGGCAGGAGAAGGGCTTTAATGCCGTCAAGCTGGCGCTGGGCTACGGGGTGCGGGAAGACATTGCCAACGTGAAGGCCATCCGTGAAACCCTGGGCGAAGAGGCGCAAATCTTCCTTGATGCCCACTGGAATTACAGCGTGGCAGAAGCCGCCGGGCTGGCGACGGCGTTGCGCGAGTACGGCGTCGGTTTTCTCGAAGCGCCGCTGTTGCCGGAAGACGTGGCAGGGCACCGTGAGCTGCGGGCCAAAAGCCCGGTGGCGATTGCGCTGGGCGAAACCGAGCGCACCCGCTACCAGTTCAAACCCTTTATCGAGCAGCGGGCGGCGGACATTCTGCAGCCGGACGTGGGCCGCACCGGCATCAGCGAGCTGATGCATATCGCCTCGCTGGCGGAGACCTGGAACCTGAAGGTCGCCCCGCATCTCAGCGTCGGTCTTGCGCCCTGTATCGCGGCGTCGCTGCACGTCGCCGCCGCCATCCCCAATCTCTACATGCTGGAGTATCAGCCTCCGGTCTTTGAGATTGCCAACCAACTTCTCACCACGCCGCTCATCTGCCAGCAGGGGGAGTACCAACTGCCGCAGGGGCCGGGGCTGGGTATTGAAATCAATGAAGACGCCGTCATGGAGGCAACATGTTAAAAGGCAACGTACCGATTCTGGCCACCGCGTTTGATACAGAGGGCGAAGTGGATTTCGCCTCGATGGAGCGGCTGGTGAAATTCCTTCTGCAACAGGGCATCGATGGCCTGGCGCTGTTCGGCAATGCCTCTGAAGGCTATGCCCTGACCCTGGACGAGAAAGAGGCGCTGTTCGCCTGCGTGAAAAACCTCACCGGCGATCTGCCGCTGGTGGCCGCCGCCGGGGGGGCCGCCTCTGCGGTGGCGATAGAAGAGATCGTCCGGATACAGCGCTGGGGGGCGCAGGTGGCGATGGTCAATCCGCCGTCGGTCGTCAAACCCGGCCCGGAGGAGATCGTCAATTTTTATCGGGATATCTGCGCGGCCTGCGATATCGACATCATGATTCAGGACGCACCGCTGATGACCGGGGTCAACATCCCGGTGGCCACCCTGGTCACGCTGTGCCAGTCGTTTCCGGCGATCAAGTACATCAAAGTGGAGCAACCGCCCACCACGCTGAAAATCACCGCTCTGAAGCAGGCGCTGGGCGACAGCGTCGGGCTGTTCGGCGGCCTGAACGCCGGTTTTCTCTACGAAGAGCTACGCCGCGGCGTGATCGGCACCATGCCCGCCTGCGAATTCCCGGACGTCATCAACATGATTTTGCAGGCCTGGCAGCATAATCCGCAGGAAGCGCAGTCGCTCTTTTACCGCTATCTTCCCTTCCTGCGCTATGGCGTGCAGCCGGGTATCGGCGTGGCGATCCACAAAACCGTGCTGCACCGGGCGGGGATCTTCACCACCGACGTGGTGCGCGAACCGGCCAAACGGCTGGACGCGGTCACCCGCGACGAATTGCAGGATCTCACCGACGCGCTGCCGCTGGCAGTGTTTGGATCGCGGGTATGAATTACATTGCCGTTGACTGGGGTACCAGCAATTTCCGGGCGATCGGCGTGCGTGACGGCCAGGTGATCCGCACCGTGCAGGACACCTGCGGCGTGGCCACCTGCGAGCGCGCTGAATTGCCGTCGATCCTGCGTAAGCAGTTGCTGCGGCTGGAAGACGCCTGGGACCCGCATCTGCCCGTACTGCTGTGCGGCATGATTGGCAGCAATATTGGTATTGCCGATGCGGGCTACATGGCGTTGCCGCTTAGCTTCCGCGACCTGCTGGGCAAGGGCCGCGAACTGCCCGGTATCCTCAGCAACCCGCTGACCTTGCGACCCGGTATCTGCGATCCGCTGGCCAACGAAGTCTGCCGGGGCGAAGAGATGCAGCTAGCCGGGGCCATCGCCCTGACGGACGCCTGCACCTTTGCCGCCGTGGGCACCCACAGCAAATGGATGACCATTGACCGCCAGCAGCAGCGCGTGACGGGCCTGCGCACCCTGATGACCGGCGAGCTCTATCACCTGGTGTTAAATCATTCGGTGGTGGGTAGAGGGCTCCCGCCTCAGGTGACCTCCGCCAGCGCCTTCAGCGAGGGCGTTGCCGTGGCGCAATCGATCGAGGCCGGGCGGGGCGAACTGGTGAGCGAGCTGTTCCGCTGCCGGGGGCGGTACATTCTGGGGGATCTCGACCCGGCCAGCGCCGCCAGCTGGCTCTCCGGCCTGCTGATTGGGCACGAGATCCTGCGCGGTCACCCGGGGAATGCGCGCGTCTGTTTTATCGGCAGCCGCGCCTTGCTTCCCCTCTACCAGCAGGCCTGCGAGCAAATCGGGCTGCCTTGCTCCACCCTGGAGGCGGAAACCGCGCTGATTGCCGGGCTCAATGAGGTATTTCGACATGATGGCTAGCGCCGGGATTATTGCGATTTTACGTGGCATCACCCCTGCCGATTGCGTGGAGCAGGTGGCCTGTCTGCGCGATCATGGCATCACCACGGTTGAGATCACCACCAACTCACCGGAGTGGATCATCAGCCTGCGACGGCTGCGTGATGCCTTTAGCGATGGGGTGTCGGTGGGCGCAGGCACGGTGTTAACGCCAGAGCATGTCGATCTCTGCGCCGCCGCCGGAGGGCAATTTATCCTCACCCCCAACCTCGATCTGCGGGTGATCCACGCGGCAAAACGCCAGGGGCTGGGGGTGTGCGCAGGGGTAATGACGCCCAGCGAGATTTTCAGCGCCTGCGAGGCGGGGGCCGACGTGCTGAAGATTTTCCCGGCCAGCGCCCTGCCGGATAACTATCCGCAACTGATCAAGGGCCCGCTGTCCGCGCCGGTGCGCTTTTCGGCGGTGGGGGGCGTGGACGTCAATAACGCCGCCGATTACCTGCGCTACTACGACAGCGTGGGGATCGGCAGTGCGCTCTATCGCCCCGGGCAGCCGGTCGCCACCACGGCGGAGCGCTGCGTGCAACTACTAGAGGGGCGGGAGCGCGGAGCCGCTAATTTTGCGCGCGGCAGAGATCAGAAAATGGCGTAGTTTGTCGATGTCCAGCTTATCGCCCTGGATGTTCGACAGGGCGATGGCGGCCTGCATGCCCGGAATAATGCAGGCCATCCGGTAATCCGTTTCGTTAAAGGTTTTACCAAACACCTGATGGCGCCGGGCCTCTTCGATATCGCGTTTGAGCAGCTGGTAATCGTGTACGCCGAGGCGAGCCACGATCTCTTCGTCACTCATGGCCGACAGCAGCTTGATACCAATCACCGAGTCATGCACCGGAAACGATTCGTAGTTTCCGATGGCTCTGGCGATGCTTTTGCCGCCGCGGGTATGAATGAGATACACCACGTTTTTGCCGCTTAACACCCCCACGACAATCGACACCGAGTGGCTGCCGGTCTCCTCCAGCATCTCCAGCACGGCGGTATAAAACGCCGAATTATGGATCGCGTTCGCCGAGAGGCGATGGATGCCCATCCCCAGGCTGTACTTGCGCCTGGCGTCCTGCTGCACCATCTCCAGCGCCAGCAGCGTTTGCATCAGGCGGGAGACTTTCGCCGGATCCAGCCCCATCTCACGGCCAATCTCACGAATACCAAAAGCACGACTCCCTGTCGCCAGCAGATTAAGGCAACGGAATGCGTCAAAGACAGTGCTGTTCATTTCATCTTCCGGGCAAGGTATTCAGGGATTTGAGTGTAAGGGGAGAAGGAGAAGAAAAGTATTGTCGGCAACGACGAGTGTGAACGCGACAGGAAAAAAGAATAACCGGGGAACTTACGCTCCCCGGCAACGCCTTACAGCGACTTCACAAACGTCAGCAGATCTTCGTTCAGCTGGTCCTGATGGGTCAGCGCAAAGCCGTGCGGTGCATTGTCATACACCTTCAGTTCCGCCTTGCTAATCAGCTCCGCCGCCACTTTACCGGTGGTGTCGAACGGCACGATCTGGTCGTTGCTGCCGTGGATCACCAGCGTCGGGACGTCGACTTTTGCCATATCCGGGCGGAAGTCGGTTTCGGCAAAGGCGGTCACGCAGTCGAGGGTGCCTTTCAGCGATGCCAGCAGGGCGATGTTCAGGGTCTGGGTCAGCCCGCCTTCCGACACTTTTTGTCCGGCATTAAGGCCGTAGAACGGGGTAGCGAAGTCGCTGATAAACTGAGCGCGATCTTTCAGCAGACCGTCACGAATACCGGCGAAGACGGACTGATCCACACCCTGCGGGTAAGAGTCGGATTTGCCAAAGATCGGCGTTACCGCCCCCAGCAGCGCCAGACCGGCCACGCGGTCGGTGCCGTAGGTGCCGATATAACGGCTCACGTCGCCGCCGCCCATCGAGAAGCCTACCAGCGTCACGTCGCGCAGATCGAGCGCGGTGATCAGGTCGTTGATGTCGGAGGCAAAGGTGTCGTAGTCATAGCCATTCCACGGCTGATCCGAACGGCCAAAGCCGCGGCGGTCGAAGGCGATGGCGCGGAAACCGCGTTCCGCCAGATAGTTAAGCTGGCTGTCCCACATGTCGGCATCCAGCGGCCAGCCGTGGCTGAACAGCACCGGTTTACCTGCACCCCAGTCTTTGTAATAAATCTGAGTGCCATCTTTCGCTTTAATCGTCGCCATAGTCTCTTCCTCAAGGTGTTGTTTTAGGTTTTAAACCGGCGCTACCAGATAGCGGGTCGCCGGGGGGGCTTCGCCCTGATGGAAAGCCAGCACGCGGCTTTGCAGCAGGTGGTCATTCATGGTGTGGCGCTCCTGCAGGCGGAGGTGTTCCACCCAGGATCCCATCAGGAAAGTCTCGACAAAGAGACCCGGCTGGTCGATATCTTCATACACCGCCCAGCTGATGGCACCTGCGCGGCGGCGCACCCGGCGCAGCTCGTGGACGGCCTGCAGGAAATCGCTTACCGCTTCAGGGTCGATCAGATACTCGCAGGAGACCAGCACCGGGCCGCGCTCGTTGGGGATGCTCTCCCGCGCATCGTCGGCAATCAGGCCGCTGGTATCGAGGTTCAGGTTGGGATCTTTTTCCAGCTTCCAGCGCAGCACCGTGGCGCTGGCCAGCAGCATGCCGAGCGTCGCCACGCAGAGTGAGGTGGCGGTGTTCACGTGCGAGGCAATCTGCCCCCACAGGGCGCTGCCCGCGGTCATCGAGCCGAAAAAGACCGTCAGATAGACCGCCAGCGCCCGGGCTTTAACCCAACGCGCGGCGCTGCGCTGTGCCCCAAGATTGAGGGTCGAGAGCACCGCGATCCACGCAAAGCCGGTGAAGAACTCAAACAGGTTCAGCAGCCAGAAGTGGCGCACAAAGGCCAGGGCCAGCATGGTAATGGCGAAGACCAGGCTTGCCGCCACCATCAGCCGGTCGGCGTTCAGGCGCTGGCGCAGACGCGGCAGCAGCACCGCCCCGGCAATCGCCCCCAGGCCGATGCAGGCCAGCATGATGCCGTACCCCGCCGGGCCGAGGCCCAGCTCGCGACGCGCCACCAGCGGCAGCAATGCCCAGCCCGCGCTGGCGAAGACGAAGAACGCCACGGTGCGGATCAACACGTTACGCAGCACCGGCGCGGCGTGCACGTAGCGCACCCCGGCGCGCACCGCCGAGAAGAAGTGCTCCGGCGGCAGGCGCTGCACGGAAGCGGCAGGCTTCCAGCGCCACAGCACCCAGGCCACGCCCAGCACCGACAGGGCGTTGAGCAGGAACACCATCCAGGGGCCGGCCAGCGAGAGCAAAAAGCCCCCCAGCGCCGGGCCGATGGCGCGACTGATGTTGATCCCCAGCGAGTTGAGCGCCACCGCCGGGCCCAGCTCCGCCTTGCTCACCAGATCCGGCACCACCGCCTGAAACGGCGGCGAACTCATGGCGCTGCCGACGCTCAGCAGAAAGGCCGCGGCCAGCAGCACCGTCGGCGTGACGTGCCCGGTAAAGGAGAGGATCGCCAGCCCCGCAGCGGCAATAAACATCCACAGCTGGGAGAAGAGCAGGTATTTACGCCGGTCGACGATATCCGCCATCACCCCGGAGGGCAGGGCGAAGAGGAACATCGGCAGGCTGCTCGCCGCCTGAACCAGGGCGATATCCAGCGGATCGGCGCTGAGGGTCAGCATGCTCCAGTTGACCCCCACGTCGCTCATCCACGAGCCAACGTTCGATACTACCGTGGCGATCCACAGCATGCGGAATACCCGCTGATGCAGCGGCTGCCAGGTGGACATCGTCGGGGCAGGCGGATGCTCCACGTGCGCGTCGGTGATCTGGGTCATGCGAATCTCTCCGTGGTACGCGAGCGGATCCGCCACGCGCCGGGGCCGGTGATCGCCAGCGTGGTGAAGATAATCAGCAGCAGCCAGCCAAACTGGCCTTCGGCAATCGACCAGCCCGGATGCACCACCAGCATCGCCACCAGCAGCACGGCAATGATCGGCACGCAGGCCAGCCGGGTCGCCACGCCGAACAGGATCAGGATCGGGCAGATCACCTCGGCGACGATCGCCGGGATCAGGCTGAAGTACGGCCCGAAGCCAAAGGGATCTTCGATCCGCGTCAGTTCTTCGCTGAAATGCATGATCTTCGGCAGGCCGTGCACGTACAACAGCAGCAGGCTACCGGCGATCCGCAGGAAGAACAGCCCCAGGTCAATCCGGGGCAGGTTAGGTTGGGTTGAGTTCATCATGATCAGAACGCGAAGCAGCTGCAGCCCAGCGCTCCCCAGAAGGCGTTATCGTCGGCCACCGGCATCTCTGCGGTGCGGGCAAAGTCGTGGGAATGGTTGTGCACCCCGCACGGGCCGCTGCAGTGGTGCACCGCGCTCATTCCCACACGGGCGGCCTGCGGTGGCGCGGATCGGTAGTGGCCCGGCACCTTGACCACCGGCGACCACTCCGGCAACACCGGGATGGCAGGCGGGGCCAGCGGGCCGAAGCTGCCTGCGGCGTAGACGATGTTGCCATCCACCACCGTCAGCACCGACTCGATGCCCTTAATTTCCTCTTCCGGCACGCGGAAGAAGTCTTTGCTCAGCACCGCCAGATCCGCGAGCTGGCCCTTTTTGATCTGGCCTTTCTGGCTCTGCTCGTTGGAGAACCACGCGCTGCCCTGGGTCCAGAGCATCAGAGCGGTGTCGCGATCCAGACGGGCGCTGTGATCGTACATCTGCATCCCGCCGACGGTGCGGCCGGAGACCAGCCAGTAGAGCGCGGTCCAGGGGTTGTAGCTCGCCACGCGGGTGGCGTCGGTGCCCAGGCCCACCGGCACGCCGGTCTCCAGCATGCGGGTGACCGGCGGCGTGTGGCGCACCGCTTCCATCCCGTAACGCTCGGCGAAGTACTCGCCCTGGAAGGCCATGCGGTGCTGCACGGCGATGCCGCCGCCGAGGGCCTTGATGCGGTCGATGTTGCGCTGGGTGACGGTCTCGGCGTGGTCAAAGAACCAGTGCAGGCCGTCGAAGGGGATCTCGCGGTTGACCTTCTCGAAAACGTCCAGCATGCGGCTGATGGACTCGTCGTAGGTGGCGTGGAGGCGGAACGGCCAGCGGTGCTCCACCAGATGGCGCACCACGCGCTCCAGTTCGTCCTCCATGCCGGGGGCCAGATCCGGGCGCGGCTCGAGGAAATCCTCGAAGTCGGCGGCGGAAAACACCAGCATTTCGCCCGCGCCGTTATGGCGGAAGAAGTCGGTGCCCTGGCCCGGCTTGAGCATGTCGGTCCACTTCTCGAAATCTTCCAGCTCGTGGCCTGGGCGCTGGGTAAAGAGGTTGTAAGCGATGCGGATCGTCATCTGCTTTTTGTCGTGCAGCTCGGCGATCACCTCGTAGTCTTCCGGGTAGTTCTGGAAACCGCCGCCGGCGTCGATGGCGCTGGTTAAGCCCAGACGGTTCAGCTCGCGCATAAACTGGCGGGTGGAGTTCACCTGCTGCTCGAGGGGCAGTTTTGGCCCTTTGGCAAGGGTGGCATAGAGGATCATGGCGTTCGGACGGGCGATCAGCATCCCGGTCGGGTTGCCGTTGGCGTCGCGCTGGATCTCACCCCCCGGCGGATTTGGCGTGTCTTTGGTGTAGCCGACTACCTTCAGCGCCGCGCGGTTGAGCAGGGCGCGGTCGTACAGGTGCAGGATAAACACCGGGGTCTCCGGCGCGGCCTCGTTGATCTCGTCCAGGGTCGGCATCCGGCGTTCGGCAAACTGGAACTCGCTCCAGCCGCCCACCACCCGCACCCACTGGGGTGACGGGGTGCGCAGGGCCTGCTCTTTCAGCATCCGCAGGGCGTCGGCCAGCGACGGCACCCCTTCCCAGCGCAGTTCGAGGTTGTAGTTCAGCCCGCCGCGGATCAGGTGCAGGTGCGAGTCGTTCAGGCCGGGGATGGCGGTGTGGCCTTTGAGATCCACCACTTTGGTGGCGTCGTCGTGGTACTGCATCACCTCGGCAACGGTGCCCACGGCAAGAAATTTGCCGTCACGCACGGCCACGGCTTCGGCGAGAGGATTTTCACGATCGACGGTATGAAACTGGCCATTCACCAGAATCAAATCTGCTTTGGCAGAGGAAGTCATAACTGCTCCTGACTGAGAGAGGAAATGTCAGGATTATTGGAACCGGTTACCGGAAAAAACCAGTTATACAAAGGGATAGCTATACCAAAGTATAACTATACCTGCGTATAACTATACGAAAGGTTAATTATACAAAGAGATAATTACGCCAGGGCGAAGAGTCATCCAGGATACAGGTATCGCATCGTCGCCGCGTCGTGCGACGGATTTCACCTGTTAACCTCACTGGATACCATTATGTCTAACTCCAAACTCGAAGTATTAACTCCCGACAACTGTCAGATGATCTTCATCGACCAGCAGCCGCAGATGGCGTTTGGCGTGCAGTCTATCGACCGTCAGGTGCTGAAAAACAACGTAGTGGGGCTGGCGAAAGCGGCCAAAGTGTTCAACATCCCAACCATCATCACCACCGTTGAAACCCAGAGTTTCTCCGGCAACACCTTCCCGGAGCTGCTGGACGTCTTCCCGGGTAAAGACATTCTTGAGCGTACCTCCATGAACTCCTGGGATGACCAGAAGGTGCGTGACGCCCTGAAAGCTAACGGCAAGAAGAAAGTGGTGGTTTCCGGCCTGTGGACCGAAGTGTGCAACAACACCTTCGCCCTGTGCGCGATGCTGGAAGGCGACTACGAGATCTACATGGTAGCTGACGCCTCCGGCGGCACCTCGAAAGAGGCCCACGACTTCGCGATGCAGCGCATGATCCAGGCCGGCGTGATCCCGGTAACCTGGCAGCAGGTGCTGCTGGAGTGGCAGCGTGACTGGGCCCACAAAGAGACCTACAACGCGGTGATGGATATCGTGCGTGAGCACTCCGGTGCCTACGGCATGGGTGTGGACTACGCCTACACCATGGTGCACAAAGCCCCGTCTCGCCAGACGAGCGAGCACCAAACCCTGGCGCCGGTTCCGGCCCCGGTTCGCTAAGTTTTCAGCGGCAGGCTGGGCCCTCATCCGGCCTGCTGTTGACCTCTCTGGAGTCCACCATGAGTACTGGGTTAATTTCCCTCGCAGCAGGCGTGCTGATCGGCCTGCTGTACGCGCTGCTGAAAGTCCGTTCCCCCGCGCCGCCCGCGCTGGCATTGATTGGCCTGCTGGGGATGCTGGCTGGCGAACAGGCCACCCGCCATTTTCTGCATGCTGACGACAGCGCGCAAAAGGCGCCCGTCGCCGTTACCACAGGAGCCTCGTCATGAAAGCCTGGGTCGTTTCGCTGAGCTGTGGAATTCTGGCAGGGGTGATTTATGCCGCAATTGATGTACACTCGCCCGCGCCACCGGTTGTCGCCCTGTTGGGGCTGTTTGGCATGCTGGTGGGCGAACAGCTGATCCCGATTGGCCGCCGCCTGTTCAGCCGCCAGCTGACGATGGCGTGGTTTCGCCATGAATGCGTCCCCAAAATCAGCGGCACTCCACCTCCGGCCCGTCCTGGCGACGGTAGCGAGGGTTAATCACCTTTAGTTTGAGGAACACGAGCATGCCGCAGCGCATAGCCATCATTGATGACGAACGGTCTGTTCGCAGCGGGTTAAGCAACCTGCTGCAGTCGGAGGGGTATGCCACAGAAGCCTTCGACTCGGCGGAGGGGTTTCTCAGCCACCCCACCGCGCTGGCAGACGCGGCGCTGGTCATCGCCGACATCCGTCTGCGGGGGATGACGGGTCTCGAGATGCTCGACAAACTGCACCTTATCGCCCCCTCGCCGCCGCCGCTTATTTTTATCTCCGGTCATGCGGATGAAAACATCCAACGCTACGCTGTTGAACACGGCGCTGTTGTTTTTCTGCGCAAACCGATTAATGTCGATGTGCTGCTGGCGCACATTCAACGCGCGCTCGCCACCTGACAACACCTGCAAAACCGATCCCACGAGAACCATTAATAAAGAACAAGAAGGAAACGTGGATGAACAACCCATCGCTGCCTGCGCTCTGGCCTGCCCCCGAAAATTTAGCGGAAGGGCGGGCTTTTGTGCTTAAAGAAGACGTCATATTTACCCCGTTAGGGCAGGAGGGGAGCCTCTGCTGGCTCAATGCCCGTCTGCCCACCTCCGGCGGGTCGTTTATCATCGCCACCGGGGTGAGCGATGAAGAAGAGGCCAGCGCAACGCGCCTGCTGCGTAACGAGTTTGCCCTGCGGGAGTACCTGAGCGACGACTGGGCCATCCGCCCGGTGGCCAGCACGCAGTATCACGGGCGCTTTGCACTGGTTTATGCCCCCTTTTCGTTTGTGCTGTTAACCCGGATCGTCGGCGCGCCGATGGCCTGTATCCAGAGCTTTCTTGAACTGGCGATCCGCATCAGCCTGCCCCTGCGCCTGATGCATCTGCGCAACCTGGTGCACGGCGATATCAAGCCCGGCAATATCTTCATTCACGATGACAACCGCTGTCGGCTGGGGGGCTTTGGCCTCTCGTCCGGCACCTCGGAAGAGATCCAGCAATCCCGGCTGGCGGTGGTGGGCGGTACCCCCGCCTACATGTCGCCGGAGCACACCACCCGCACCCATCGCGCGGTGGATAACCGCAGCGATCTCTACAGCCTGGGCGTAGTCCTTTACGAGCTGCTCACCGGCAGCCTGCCGTTTGAGCTGGGCGGCGAGGATCAGGGCAAGTGGGCGCACTACCATATTGCCTCCGAGCCTCACGCCCCCGGCGAGGTCTGTCCCGGCGTGCCCGCCATGCTGTCGACCATCGTCCTCAAGCTGCTGGCGAAAAAACCGGAGAACCGCTATCAGACCGTTGATGGCCTGATTGCCGACCTGCGCCGCTGCCAGGCCACCCTGAGCGAAGACGGGGAGATCGCTGCCTTTATCCCCGGCCTGCAGGACCGCTCCCCGGCTTTTCATCTTACCGACACCCTGTACACCGCCCATCCTCAGGCGGCGGAGCTTCTCCACGCCTTTGAGCGGGTCAATCGCGATGCCATCGCCGGATTTGTGGCGATTAGCGGCCCGTCGGGGATCGGCAAATCGTCACTGATCGCCTCAGGGCTGAAGGCTCTGCAAAACCGCAGCGTGCTGTTGGCGGTGGGCAAGGTGGACCAGTTTTCCCCCACGCTGCCCTACGCGGCGCTGACCTCGGCGTTTCGTAACCTGGCGTTGCATCTGCTGGGGCTGTCGGCGGAGGAGGTATCCCAGTGGAAGGTCCGCCTGTCCCGCGAGCTGGAGGGCTACGAAGCCCTGGCCGTCAGCCTGGTGCCGGAGCTGCGGCTGCTGCTGGATAACAAGCCGCGCTTCTCCAGCGACATCTTCTCCATCGACGCCCGGGCGCGCTTCAGCCACATGGTGCTGGCCCTGGTGAAGGCCTTTGCCAGCGCGGGCTGCCCGCTGGTGCTGCTGCTGGACGATATCCACTGGATCGACCCCGCCAGCCTGCAAATCCTGGAGTACCTGCTGACCCACGCCAGCACCGTGCCGCTGCTGATGGTGGTGGCGCACCGGGATGCCTGCTCGCTGCCGGACGACACCCTGCATCATCAGCTGGCGAGCCTGCACCTGGCCTCGCGTAATACCACCGAGCTGCGCCCGGAGCCGCTGTCGGTGAAGGCCGTGTCGCGCTGGCTGGCGGATATCTTCCATACTCGCTCGGCCAGCACCCTCGATCTGGCCGGGCTGATCCACGAAAAAACCGGCGGCAACCCGCTGTTTGTCCATGAGTTTTTCCGCCGCATCGTCGATGACGGGCTGGTGACGCACAACAAATACCAGGATAAGTGGCACTACGATCTGCACGCTATCCGCACCCGGCACTACACCGAAAACGTGGTCACCCTGGTACTGCAGCAGCTGGAGGAGATGCCGGAAGAGACCCAGCTGCTGCTGGGCCGCATCGCCTGCCTCGGCGGCAGCGGCGAGCTGGAGATGGTCTGCCGGGTGGTGGCGATGTCGGTCGCGGAGATCCGCTATGCCCTGCACCCGGCGGTGACGGCGCAGCTGATTACCCTCAACGCCGGGAGCTATGCCTTTACCCACGACCGGGTGCAGGAGGCGGCCTTCGCCCTGCTGGATAATGCCGAGCGCAGCCGCCTGCACCTGACCACCGCCAGCCTGCTGGCGGAGTCGGCCCGTCAGGCGGCGGGCAACGAGATCCTCTTCCGCGCCGTGCATCACGTCACGGCGGCGCTGGACTGCATTCAGCCTGCGCCCCAGCGTCAGATGTTCCGCGAGCTGAGCCTGCTGGCGGCCCGCCGCGCCCGCCGCTCGGGGGATTACCTCTCGGCCCTGAGCTATATCCAGACCGCCCGCGCACTGGGCAACGCCGGTGCGCTGCCGGAGAGCGCCAGCGACTTCACCCTCGACAGCGAGGAGGCCGGGTGCCAGTTTGCGCTGGGCAATCTCGACTGCACCCGCCGATTGTGCGACCGCATTCTCAACTCTCCCGGCGGGCTGGCGGAAAAAGCGCTGGCGGCGAACCTGCTGGCCGAAGTCTATATGCGCCAGTCCGACAACCGGCTGGCGCTGGAGGCGGCCCTGAGCTGGCTGGCGGTGTTTGGCATTCACGTCAGCCGCTACCCGGAAGCCGCCGAGTGCGACGAGGCCTGGCACAGCCTGTGCAACCGCGTCGGCGATAACCCGCAGGGCCATTTTGCCGGGCTGCCGCTGATGACCGACGGCGACACCGAGGCGGTGATGAACCTGCTCAACAGCGCATGCGTGTTCGCCAGCTTTACCCGCTCGCGCCTGCATTTCATTCTGCTGTGCCGGATGATGCACCTGACGCTGGATCACGGCATTACCGGCGCGTCCGCCCCGGCGATGGCGTGGTTCGGGGTGTTGATTGGCCACCGCTACGCCGAGTATCGCCTCGGCTTCCAGTACGGCACCCTGGCGCGGGAGTTGGTCAACCGCCACGGCTACGACGCCTTTGAGGCTAAAACCCTGCTGCCGCTGGATCAGCTCAGCGTCTGGACCCAGCCGCTGGGCTACACCATCGAGTGCGCCAAGGCCTGCTTCACCTCCGCCGTCACCCACGGGGACATGACGGTGGCCTGCTTTGCCGCCTGTCATCAGGTAATCAACTTCCTTACCCGGGGCGATCACCTCGACGGGGTGCTGACCAGCATCGAGCGCGGCCTGGCCTTTGTGCGCAAAACCCATTACCAGGACGTGGAGGCGATCCTGCTGATGCAACGTCACTACGTGGAGCACCTGCGCACCCCGGTGAGCGGCCACTGGACCGCCAGCGAGGTGCTGCCGCACTCCCTGCTGCCCGCTGCCGCAGAGCAGGCCACGGAGCAGACCTCCACCATGCTGTTTTGGTTCTGGCTCTATCGCGGGATGGCCCACTTCGCCTGCGGCGAGTTCCCGCAGGCGGCAGAGAATCTCGAGCAGGCCGGGCAGTTTGCCTGGTCCGCGCCGGGCCATATTCATCTGCTGGATTATCATCTTTACAGCGCCCTGGCGCTCTCCCAGCAGCTGACCCCGGAGACCTTTTCCGCCGACCTGCGCCGCCAGATCCATCTGCATTACGACAAAATTGCCCTCTGGGCGCGGATCAACCCGGCCAACTTTGCCGATAAAGAGGCGCTGATCTACGCCGAGATCGTCCGGCTGGACGGCATGAACAGTATCGCCCTTGAGCAGTACGAGAAGGCGGTGCGCCTGTCGCGCGACGGCGGTTTTAACCCATTCAACGCCCTGGCCCACGAGCTGGCCGGACGCTTCGCCCACGCCTGCGGCTACACCACCGCCGCCGATGCCCATTTCCGCGGGGCGATGACCGCCTGGGGACGGACCGGGGCGCAGTCCAAAATTCGCCAGCTGGAGCGGGATTTCCCGTACCTGCTGGCCCCCGGCCAGGCCAACGCCTGGGACACGGTGGCCTTTGCCCGTAACGAGGAGATCCGCGATCTGCAGAGCGTGATCAAGGCTTCGCGCGCCCTGTCGGAGGAGATCAACCTCGAGCGGCTGATCGAAACCCTGATGACCATCCTGCTGGAGCGGGCCGGGGCCCAGCGCGGCTTGTTGATCCGGGTGAATGACAACAACATCCCGGAGATCGAGGCCAGCGCCAGCACCACCACCGACGGGGTGCGGGTGCAGATCCGCAAAGAGGTGCCGATGGCCACCGACATGCCGCTGACGGTGCTGGCGGCGGTGATCCGCACCGGGCAGGAGATCCACACCGGCAAACCGGAGGAGTTCCACCCCTTCAGCCAGGACCCGTATCTGGTGACCTCCGGGGCGGCGGTGATGTGCGTCCCGATGTTCAAGCAGGCCCGGCTGGTGGGGGTGCTCTATCTGGAGAACCGCCTGATGCCGGAGGTCTTTACCGTGGAACACTCCCGGGTGGTGAGCCTGCTGGGGGCGCACGCCGCCATCTCGCTGGAGACCGCCCGGCTGTACGCGGAATTGCTGGAAGAGAACCTCCAGCGCCGTCGGGTCGAGAAAGAGCTGAGGGCCAGCCAGACCTCACTGATGCTGGGGGAGCAGATCAGCCACACCGGCAGCTGGCGCTGGGAGCTGCAGCAGGATCTGATGTTTATGTCGGAAGAGTACGCCCGCATTCTCGGCCTGCCGGAGAAACAGAAGATGATCTCGATGGCCGAGTTCCTCACCTTCGTGCATCAGGATGACTATCCGCGCATCAGCACCCTGGTGACCGAGAGCGTGCGCAACGGCCTGACCATGCGCGCCGAGTTCCGCATTATCCGCGCCGACGGTGCCACCCGCACCATTCTGGGGATTGGCGATCCGGTGGGGGTGGGCAGCGAAGTGAATGAGTATTACGGCATCATCACCGACATCACCACCCAGCGGACGGCGGAAGATGCCATGCGCGTGGCCCAGGCGGAGCTGGCCCGCGTTTCGCGCGCCACCACCGTCGGGCAGCTCACCTCGTCCATCGCCCATGAGATCAACCAGCCGCTGATGTCGATTGTCGCCAACGCCGGGGCCAGCCTGCGCTGGCTCAACCGCGATCCGGCCCGGCTGGATAAGGCCCGCATCGGGCTGGAGGAGATCGTCTCCGAGGGCGAGCGGGCAGGGGAGATTATCCGCAGCCTGCAGTCCCTTACCCGCAAGCAGGATCCGGTCTTCGCCCGCATCGATCTGCACTATCTGGTGCGGCACATCATCACCCTGTCGCGCAGCCAGCTGGAGCAGCGGCGGATCAGCGTCATCTATGCCCTGGCGGCGACGGACAGCTTTATCGTGGGGGACAGCGTACAGATCCAGCAGGTGCTGCTGAACCTGGTGATGAACGCGATAGAGGCGATGGCTGAGGTGAAAGAGCGGCCCGGCACGCTGGAACTCTCCACCACAAACCCGGAGGGCGGGGGGATCACTTTTGAAATCGCCGACAGCGGTACCGGCATCGGGCCGGGGCTGAGCGAGCGCATCTTTGACTCGTTCTACTCCACCAAAGCCCAGGGGATGGGGGTGGGGCTGACCATCAGCTACAGCATTATCGAGCGTCACCGGGGCAAGCTGACGGCCCGCAACCGCCAGCCACACGGCTCTGTTTTTGCCTTTACCCTGCCACTGGCGGCGAGCGAGGCGTCACTCTGAGGGCAGGCTTCAGGCCAGGCGCTCGGCGGCCCTGACCAGATCCGCCAGCGAGCGGGCCTGCATTTTGTCCATCACCCGACGGCGGTGGACTTTGACGGTGATTTCACTTACCCCCAGCTCGGCGGCGATCTGCTTGTTCAGCATGCCGCTGATCGCCAGCTTCAGCACCTGCTGCTCGCGCGGGGTGAGGGAGAGGTGGCGCTGCCTGAGGGAGTACTGCTCGCGCAGGTGCGAGGCGTTATCTTCCGCCAGCTTTAGCGCCGCGCCAATCGAGTCGATCAGATCGTTCGATGCGACCGGCTTGGTGAGAAACTCGTACGCGCCGCCCTTCATCGCCTTCACCGACATGGGAATAGTGCCGTGGCCGGTGAGGTAGATAATGGGGATTTCGCGCCCGCTGGCCTTCAGGGTATCCGCTACCTCAAACCCGCTGATGGTGGGCATCTGCATATCGAGGATCACGCAGGAGGGCACATCTTCAAAGGTATGCTGCAGAAAAGATTCTGCCGAGGAGAAGTCGAGGGCGTTCAGCCCCGCAGATTCCAGCAGCCCGACTACGGACCGCCTGACAGCGTGATCATCATCAACGACGTAAACAATGTGTTCCATTAATAGCCCCAATGATTCAGCCTGACAGAGATGAGAGGATTTCGCCCAGCGTGAAAACCACCTCCGTACAGTTCAAGCGGTTATGGCGGCAGCTTTCGAACGCAACAACTCTAACACATTAATTATCATTATCATTTAACAATATGATAACTATATGAAAGCGATATGGGATTTTTCAAAACCGCTTTTCACACTGGGTAAGCGTAGGCCAGGAATGGTTAAATTGTCGCCAATGGAGAAGGGGGAATTTATAAACGCAGTGGGTTCAGGTGCCTGCCAGAGAAAGGGCTAAATCATCACTCTGTATTTTTCCAGCTCAGTCACTGTTTTTGGCAAACCTAACTGCAGCAGGCTTTGCAAAAATTGGTCTGGCGTGAGGGGAGGGTTGCGCAGGTGTGAACGCTGCATTCTCACCGCCTCAAGAACCAGCGCATGGTTCAGGTCGAAAAGGTCCGACAAAAACTCATCCGGGTGAAGCGCTTCGACATCAAATTCAGCGAGGCTTCCAGCCGGGAAATCGTCAAGATTGTAGGTCACAATCACTTCGGAATCCGAACGAATAGCCGCGGCAAGTACATGCCTGTCATCCCGATCCGGCAGGCTAAGACCATCAATAATGCTCTCATAGCCTGAGACGCAGGCATCGGCGAAGGCTTTATTCATGAGCATTTCGGTGCGCTTCAGCTGGCCTGCCGTGATATCAGGACGATTGATAAGCAGATTTCGCTGCCACTCATCATGTATCTGGGTAGTCCATTTGGGTTGATATAAGCCCATCTTCCCAATATGCATGAGGAGATCCCGCAGCATTGATGGGTATAGTACGCAGGCATCAAGAACGACGGGATAAGGTGAGTGCGTCATCAGTAAAAGCCAAGCTCCTGACTTTGTTCCGTCAGTTCGCGAAGGGCTTGTATGCTCTCTGCATCACGCTGATCTTTGTACTTCATCAGGTCTGCGAAAAGAATGCGGCGATGACGGCCAGTTTTATGGAAAGGTAGCTTGCCTTCCTCGAGAAGTTTCACCATATGTGGGCGAGAAACATTCAGGATATTGGCTGCTTCCTGCGTGGTTAATTCAGCATGTACGGGCACAACCTGCACGGCGTTGCCCGCGGCCAGTTCACCCAGAATGCTCATCAGAAGCGTCAGTGAAGAGGTTGGCAGCTCAATCTGATGAGTGACATCCTGTGCATCCTGGATCGTAATTTTTTGCGTTTCCTGCTTGGTGGACAGAAACGTAGCAAGCTCCCTTTGTCCGCGTACAGCTGCCTCAATCTCCTTTGGAGCCGGTAACGTAAGGCTGTTCAGAAGTGAGTTTGTCATTTCAGTATTCCAGTTAGTGTCGAGTTTCATGTTTACGATGAGTAAAAGTTCACCATAGAGAACTGTAATCGAAACAAACGAAAAGCACAATAAACGAAATAAACGAAAAGCCCCGCATTGCGGGGCTTTTGCTTCAGGTATTATTCAGTGGGACGATCACTCCCCCACCAGCTCAATCCGGTTCCCGTCCGGATCCGCAATCACCGCTTCATAATAGCCGTCGCCGGTCATCCGGGGGGCGCTCAGGAGCGTGTTGTTTAACCGCGCCTGCTCCGCCATGCGATCCACATCCGCTTTGCTACCGACGTTCAGGGCAATATGCGCCCAGCCGACAAACTCCGGGTGAGATGGGGAATCGGCCAGATCGGGGACGGTCATCAGCTCGATGGTCGGTCCGTCGCTGAGGGTCATAAAGTGCGACGCAAACCCCGGGCGGTTTTTACTCAGGTAGCGTTCGTTGCGGTGTGCGCCAAATACGGTTTCCCAGAAATGGACCTGAGCGTCCAGGTTGTGTGTCCAGAGTGCGACGTGTGCAATATTCATATCATCCCTCGCTGCGGGCGGGTTGGTTAGCGGTGACGGTCACGGACAGCGCGGCGACGACCAGCATCAGCAGCATAATGACCATAAACGCCTGGGTTAAGGAGGTGGCATGGGCCACGTAACCGATAATGGCGGGCCCGGCGAGTACGCCGAGGTAGCCCAGAGTGGTGATGGCCGGGACGGCGACCGCCTGCGGCATGCGGGTCTGACGGCCAACGGCAGAGAACATCACCGGCACGATATTGGCGCAGCCGGCACCCACCAGCACGTAGCCCAGCAGCGACAGCTGCCACAGCGGCATAAAGGTCACCAGCGCAAAGCCGACGGCGGCAACGATCGCGCCACCCACTACCGCGCGCAGGGCCCCTGTGCGGGCGATCAGTTTGTCGCCGGTTAAGCGGAAAATCGTCATCGCCACCGCAAAGCAGGTGAAGCCCAGCCCGCCCAGCGACTCCGGTACGCCGCGCACCTCGGTGAGGAACACCGCGCTCCAGTCCAGCACCGTCCCTTCGGCAAGAAACACTGCAAAGCAGATAGCGCCAATCAGCAGCACCGCGCCGCGCGGCACGGCAAACGCCGGGCCGGAGGCAGGGTTAGCCCAGGGCAGCAGCCCTTTCAGGCTGAAGGCCAGCATCAAAATAACGCTCAGGATGATAATCAGGCAGGCGACAAAGGCGCTGGCCCCGAGGGTCAGCAGCAGGGTCATTGCCCCCGCGCCCGCGATGCCGCCGACGCTGTACATGCCGTGAAAGCCGGACATCACTGGCTTAGGTGAATCGCGCTCGACGATGATCGCCTGGATGTTCATGGCGCAGTCCGTCACCCCCACGCCGACGCCGAATAGCAGCAAGATGGCAGCCAGCAGGCGCGGATCCGGAACGATCGCCAGCAGCGGAGTGGTGAGCAGCACGATCGCCATCGCGGTAACAATCACCCGACGGCAGCCGTAGCGGCTGGTCAGCATCCCGGTGAGCGGCATCGCAATTAACGCCCCCATCCCCAGGCACAGCAGCAGCGAGCCAAGCGTGGCCTCGTTAACGCCGGTATTGGCTTTGGCGTAAGGGACCAGCACCGCCCAGGTGGCAGTCACGTAGCCGGCAATAAAAAAGACGATCCGGGTGGCAAGCCGCTGGACGGCTCCGGTGGTCTGAGGGGTCATTTCACATCCTTATAAGGTTTCAGTAACGGGGAGGCCGGTATTTTGCGCTGCACCTTCTCCCCGGGGCGCGAATTTGCGGTCACAGGCGCAAACAGGAAGCCGTCATGAGGGTGGGTGGCGGGCACCTGCTGGCGGTAATCATCATAGTATTTCATCGTGACGCTCCGGTTTCTGACCTGATGGATTGACAGAGCGCGCCGGTATGCAACATTATGCGCATTGTTGCTCGATTCAAATCCAGAGAAGATAATTCATGCTCGATTATGCAGCTTTCCCGGAACAACGACAAGATCTGATCCGCCAGATCCTGCAGGAAAATGGCAGGGTGGTCTGCGCCGAACTGGCGACCCGGATGCAGGTGTCGGAACATACCATTCGCCGCGATTTACATGAGCTTAGCAAAGAGGGGTTCTGTAAGAAGGTCTACGGCGGGGCGGTGCTGCAGCTGGCAGATGCCGGAAATTTCTACAGCCGCGAGCAAAAAAATCACGCAAAAAAAGTCACGATCGCGCAGAAAGCGGCAACCCTGATCAAAGCCGGAAGCTGCATTTTTATCGATACCGGCACCACCAACCTCGCCCTGGCGAAGGCGCTGCCGCCGGATCTGGCTATTACCGTGGTGACTAACTCCCCGGCCATCGCCGCGGAGCTGCTGCGCCATCCCTTGTGCGAGGTGATCATCACCGGCGGCCAGATCCAGCGGACCTCTGGCGGCGCGGTGGGGGCCACGGCGGCGAGTCAGATCCAGGGGATTATTTTCGATCAGGCGTTTATCGGCGGCTGTGCGATGGATCCGGGCATGGGGCTGACCGGTTTCGACTTTGCCGATTGCGAGTTCAAGAAGGCGGTGATCGGCCAGAGCAGCCAGACCATTGTGGCGCTCACCACCGATAAAATTCCCGGCGTGGCGCGCTTTGTGGTAGCGAAAAGCAGCGATATCGACGTGCTGGTGGTGGAGGCGAGCCTGGATCAGGAGGCGATCGCGGCCTTTGCGGCACAGGATGTGCGGGTGATTACCGCTTAACGCACCTCAAACACCACCGCCGTCCAGTTGACGCGGGTGGAGGGCGGAAACGCGGGGCAGGGGTCGATCCGGCTACAGGCCCCCGACCAGATAAAGGTATCTTCATCAATCCGGTACCAGTGCGGATTGCCCTGTACCGCATCCCCCACCACCGTCGCCTGCACGCTGATACGGCTTCCCGCCAGCAGCTCGCCGGCCACAGGCGCAAACACGGACGGACTCTCCTTGCGCGTATAGACACCCATCAGGGTCTTCACATCGGCGGAAACGGGCAGTTCGATGAACGGGCTCATGGCAGGCCTCATAACAGTGCACTCTTTGTGATTAACGATATAAGTCACTCTGTAACTCGCGATCACGATAAAGCGTGAAACTGTCAGGCTGTGTCATGCGAAAGGCTGAATGCGCAGAATTCATCCCCGCTTGACCCACGACAAGGCAGACCGGCCCGGCCTCTCTCTATAATCAGGCCCGTTTATCTTCTCACTGGTGCTAACCATGGCGTATCAACTCAACCTGAACTGGCCGGAATTTTTAGAAAAATACTGGCAAAAGAAACCTGTCGTTTTAAAGAACGCCCTGCCCAATTTTATCGATCCTATCAGCCCGGACGAGCTGGCAGGGCTGGCGATGGAGCCGGAAGTGGACAGCCGCCTGGTCAGCCATAAAGAGGGTAAATGGCAGGCCAGCAACGGTCCGTTCGAGCACTTCGACGGCTTAGGCGAAACCGGCTGGTCGCTGCTGGCCCAGGCGGTCAACCACTGGCACGCCCCGGCTGCCGAGCTGGTACGTCCGTTCCGCGTGCTGCCGGACTGGCGTCTGGACGATCTGATGATCTCCTTCTCCGTCCCGGGCGGCGGCGTGGGCCCGCATATCGATCAGTACGATGTGTTTATCATTCAGGGGATGGGTAGCCGCCGCTGGCGCGTGGGGGACAAGCTGCCAATGCGTCAGTTCTGTCCGCATCCGGCGCTGCTGCATGTCGATCCTTTTGAACCGATCATCGATGAAGATCTGGCCCCGGGGGATATCCTCTACATTCCGCCGGGATTCCCGCACGACGGCTTTACCCACGAGACGGCGCTGAACTATTCGGTGGGCTTCCGTGGCCCGAACGGCCGGGATCTGATCAGCAGCTTTGCCGATTACGCCCTGGAAAACGATCTGGGCGGCGAGCACTACAGCGATCCGGATCTGACCTGCCGCGAGCACCCGGGCCGGGTGGAGGAGTACGAACTGGAGCGCCTGCGCAAGATGATGATCGAGATGATCAGCCAGCCGGAGGACTTCAGGCAGTGGTTTGGCAGCTTTATCTCCACCCCGCGTCACGAGCTGGATATCGCGCCTGCCGAGCCGGAATATACAGCGGAAGAGGTGCTCGACGCGCTGCTGGGCGGGGAAATCCTGACTCGCCTGAGCGGACTGCGGGTGCTGAACATCGGCGGCAGCTTCTTTATCAACAGCGAACAGCTGGAGACGGTGGACGCAACGGCGGCGGATGCGCTATGCCGCTACACCGAGTTGGGCCAGGCGGAGCTCGGCGCGGCCCTGCAAAACCCGGCGTTTGTGGAAGAGCTGACCGGGCTGATTAACCAGGGCTACTGGTTCTTCGACGAGTGATCGCACAGGCGGCGCGGAGCACAGGCCCCACGCCGCCATCTTTACGCCGCGAGGATATGACAGGCTTTCCAGTAGTCAAGAAGGCGCTCGTCATCGCTTTCGCGCTCGGCTTTACTTTTCATGGCCCGTGCCAGATTCTCTCTCGACACTTCCTGGCCTTTTTGCACAACATCTAAAACCGCTTCACCAAGAGCCAGGGATATTTCGGTACGATTGGCTTCTACCATATATGCCTCCATGTTGAGTGCGTGATGGTAATTATGCGGCATAATAACGATGCTGGAATATTTCTCAGTCCATTCTTATATATTTAATACATCCTCTCCCGCGCTGCGGGAATAATGTTTCGAAATGCTAATGAGACGGGAAATAGCCTGGTTATGGTCTACAGTTAGTTTCGTGTCACAACCCGTAGAAACCTGTTGAGGAGAATGAATTATGGTAAACAAGAGCGAAATCAAGGAACATACTCCGGTTATTGCAAGCTGCGGTCACCATGTCGGCACGGTAGACCATCTTGATGGTGAGCGTATTAAGCTGGCAAAAAACGATTCTGAATCCGGCGGTAAACACCATTATATTCCGCTGGAATGGGTCGATAAAATTGAAGGCAATAAAGTGGTGCTGAATAAGAATCACGAAGAGACTTTTGCCAGTTGGCAAGAAGCCTGATTAACAGTATTGCCGTAAAATAATATTTAAACGCTGGCATCCTGCCAGCGTTTAAATAGGTATTAAGCGAAGCGGAATATACCTGCATTGCCGCCGCGTTAAAGGAGTGATACTGTTTTATTTTTAATAGCTTCCTCCAGGCACAGGTATGTCCAACACAACGCTCACTCATCCGACCGCTGCCACGAAAAAAACCTTTTCGGTGGCCGACTTTAAGGTCTTTGGCGAGCGCTACGGCATCGACTACCGCTTTCCCCTGCTGACGGATGCCTGTGCCAGCACCAGCCCCGTTTTGCACGGCGATGTTGAAGAGATGACCCTCCCGTCCGGCATCTCCTTAACCCATTCCGACGTGCGCGTTCTTCAACCCTATGAAACCACCTCCCGCCACAGCAGCCCGCTGTATGTACTGGTGGTGCTCGAAGGCTGCGTGACCCTGACCCTCAGCGGCGAAGTGTACGCGGTGCATCCCGGCATGGCCTTCAGCGCCAGGCTGAGCGAACAGCAGGCGATGTCTGCCCGTCATGACGCCGATATCGCCCTGAAAACCCTCTCTTTTGGCGTTTATCCCGACGATGCCCGCCGTGAAAGCCTGCTCGCCTCTCTGCTGGCGCAATGGGAGAAACTTAACGCCCCCACCTTTGTCTGGCAGGTGCCAGACTTTGTGCTGGCCGGCATTCAGCATGCCCGGCAGCGCGAGCGCAGTAGCCTGTCGCGCCAGCTGCTGCTGGAAGGGGTGATGTACCAGCTGCTGGGCCACGGCCTGCACCTGCGGGAGCAGCAGGGCACGGCGCTGCCCGTCGCGTCCGGCGGGGAGCACGCCCGGCTGGAGCAGGTCCGTCATCTGCTGGCACAGAGTCCCGAGCAGGACTACACCCTCGCCCAGCTGGCAGCCCGCGCGGCGATGAGCCCCAGCAGCCTGCGGAGCAAGTTCCGCCAGGCCTACGGCTGCACGGTGTTCGACTACCTGCGCGACTGCCGCCTCGCGCTGGCGCGCCGCTATCTGCTGGAGGGCCACAGCGTGCAGCAGGCGGCATGGATGTCGGGCTATCAGCACGCCACCAACTTTGCCACCGCCTTTCGTCGCCGCTACGGCGTCTGCCCCGGCGCGGTGCGCAGCAGCCAGTAATCCGCTTTTCCCTTGATCGCCAACGCCATTCGTGCGGTTTGGCATTGCGCATACGTACTCTGGCGGCGCGCATAGCTATCTTCCAAATGAAAAAGGTAATAATTCTTATTAACAATTAGAAATGCCTTTGGAGATTTTCATGTTCGCTAAAACGCGGCTGGCACTGCTGGTGGGATGGGTTACCGGGAGCGTCGCGCTTCCTCTGATGGCGCAGGAGACGCCGAAAACCGAAACCGTGGTGGTAACGTCACAGATGCAGAGCGGGGCCACCAAGCTGGCGACCCCGGATATCGAGACCCCGCAGGCGGTGTCGATCGTCACCCGCGAGCAGTTTGAAGAGCAGGGTGCCACCAGCGTGCGTCAGGCGGTGAGCTACACCCCGGGCGTCTACAGCAACCAGATCGGCGCCTCGAACCGCTTCGACTACATCGTGCTGCGCGGCTTCTCCGACGGCAGCCTGGACAACGTCTACCTCGACGGCCTGAAGATGATGGGCGACACCAACTCCCACAGCTCGCTGGTGGTCGATCCCTGGTTCCTGGAAAATATTGAAGTGGTGCGCGGCCCGGCCTCGGTGCTGTACGGCCGTTCCTCCCCGGGCGGGATCGTAGCGCTCACCTCGCGCAAACCTTCGTTCGATCCGGGCGGCGAGATCAAGCTGTTCGCCGGGAACAACGATCAGCGCGGGGCGATGTTTGACGTTACCGGCGCGCTGGATGATAACGATCGCGTGGCGGCCCGTCTGAGCGGCATGACCCGCTATGCCGACTCCCAGTTCGATCCGCTGAAGGAGGAGCGCTACGCCCTGATGCCGAGCCTGACCTGGCGCATCACCGATAACACCCGCCTCGATCTGATGGCCTATCTCCACCGCGACCCTGAGGGCGGCAGCCACTCCGGCCTGCCGTACGACGGCACCGTGGTTCCGCACGACGGCAAGATGATCTCCAATACCTTCTTTGAAGGCGAGGACGATTACGACAAGTACGATCGCCGCGAGAACATGGTCGGCTACAACATCGAGCATATGTTTGACAGCGGCTGGTCGGTGCGCCAGAAGCTGCGTTATCTGCACACCAAAGTAGAGCTGAATCAGGTCTATGCCGCCGGCTGGCTGAACGAAACCGAGCTTAACCGCGGCTACTCCGGCTCGGACGAGAAGATGGATGCCATCACTCTGGATAACCAGATCGACGGCAGCTTCGATACCTGGGCGGTGAACCACCGGGTGCTGATCGGCCTTGATTATCAGGATCGCAGCAACAACACCACCGGCTACTACGGCGGCTTCCCGCCGATCGACGCTTTCCATCCGGTGTACGGTGCGAAGCCGGACTACATCACCATGTACAGCCAGGAGAAGCACAAGCTGCGCCAGACCGGCTACTACCTGCAGGATCAGCTCTCGCTGGACCGCTGGCGGCTGACCCTGGGCGGGCGCTACGATCAGGTGAGCGTCTCGAATATCGACAAGCTCAACGATACCCGCAGCGATCTGGACAAGAACAACTTCAGCAGCCGCGCGGCGCTACTGTACCTGTTTGATAACGGCATCGCGCCGTACATCAGCTACTCCACCGCCTTTACGCCGACCAGCTTTGCCGATGCCAACGGCGATCTGCTGGATCCAATGGAAGGCAAGCAGTGGGAAGCGGGCGTGAAGTTTGAGCCGGAAGGGATGAACAGCCAGTTCAGCGCCTCGGTGTTCCGCATCAACCAGAAAAATATCGCCACCAAAGAGGAGCCGACCGATCCGTACCGCTCTATCGGTGAAATCGAATCCGAAGGGGTAGAGCTGGAAGCGGTGGGGCAGCTGACCGACAGCCTGCGCCTGCAGGCGGCCTATACCTATACCGACATCCGCTACAAGAAGAGCAGCCCGGAGGAAGAGGGCAAGCGGGCGGTCTATGCGCCACGCAATATGGCCAGCGGCTGGCTCAGCTATGACGTCAAAACCGGGCCGCTCGATGGCCTGACGGTGGGATCCGGCGTGCGTTACGTCAACGGCGTGACCAGCGATCGCATGAACACCCACACGCTGCCATCGTATACGCTGGTGGATCTGGCGGTAGGCTATGATCTGTCGAAGGTCGGGCTGACCGGCGTGAGCGCCCAGCTGAACGTCAATAACCTGACGGACGAAAGCTACGTCGCGGCCTGTAACTCGCTCTCATACTGCTACTTTGGTGCCGAGCGCAGCATCGTCGGCAGCGTGTCGTGGAAGTTCTGAGTCGTTAACATCGCCCGGTGGCGCTACGCTTACCGGGCCTACGGTTTTCGCCCTCTCCCTGTGGGAGAGGGCATCAGGCCGCACTACGCCTCCATCGCAATATGAATCGCCTCGCCCATTTTCTTTAACGCCTCACGGTTTTTTTCGGTCGGCGGTAGCGCCACGTTGATCCGCAGGCAGTTGCGATACTTCCCTGACGCCGAAAACAGCGATCCCGCCGCGGCCTGGATCTTCAGGCGACACAGCTGCTTGCTGACGCACACCATGTCCACCTGTTCCGGCAGCTCCACCCACAGCAGGAAACTGCCCTGCGGGCGCGTGACGCAGATCTCTGACGGGAAATACTGCCGCACCCAGCAGGTGTAGCGCTCCATATTCTGCTGATAAATCTGGCGCATACGGCGCACGTGGCGATGGTAGTGCCCGTCGCGGATAAAGGCCGCCACCGCCATCTGTGTACCCGGCACGTTAAACCCGCCTGCGGCATATTTCATGTGCATCACCCGGTCGTAATACCGCCCCGGCACAATCCAGCCGACGCGCAGCCCGGGGGCCACGGTTTTGGTAAAGGAGCTGCACAGCAGCACGCGGCCGTCGATATCAAAGGAGTGGATGGTGCGCGGGCGCGGGTACTCCGCCGCCAGCTCGCCGTAAATATCATCCTCCACGATGACGATATCGTGGCGCTGGGCCAGGGCCAGCACCTGACGTTTGCGCGCCTCCGGCATGATAAACCCGAGCGGGTTATTGCAGTTGGGGACCAGGATCACCGCTTTGATCGGCCACTGCTCCAGGGCCAGCTCCAGGGCTTCAATGCTGATCCCGGTTTCCGGATCGGTGGGGATCTCGATCGCCTTGATATTAAACCCGCGCAGCATCTGCATGGTGCCGTGGAACGACGGCGACTCCACCGCCACGATATCCCCCGGCTGGCACACCGACAGCAGCGCCAGCGACAGCGCCCCGTGACAGCCGTTGGTGATCACAATCTCGTTCGCCGCCACCGTCGAACCGCCGTCCAGCATCAGGCGGGCGATCTGCTCGCGCAGCTCCAGCCGTCCTTCCAGTACGTCGTAGCTCAGCATCTCCCCGGGCTGGTGCTGAGCAATGCGGCTCATCTCGCGCCACAGCGGCTTGAGGCTCGGCTGGTTCAGATCCGGCGAGCCGCCGCCAAAGGAGATCATCTCTTTATCGGCGCGGGCATCGAGGAGCATCATCACCTCATCCCACTGGGTCACCTCTACCGGACGCTGCACCGGGCGAGTCATCGCCGGGACGGGCGGCTGTGCTTTGCGCGAGGAGACGAAGTAGCCGGAGCGCGGCTGGGGGGTGATCAGCTGCAGGTTTTCGAGGATCTGATAGGCCTGCTGTATGGTGCTGATGCTGACGCCGTGCTCCTGGCTCAGTGCGCGCACCGAGGGTAAACGCTCCCCGCTGCGATACAGCCCTTGTTCAATGCGTTGGGCCAGAAGATTGGCCAGATGTTGGTAGCGCGTCATGCTGTATCCTCGGTTGTCACCATACAGATGCAAAGACCAGTACAGATTGCGGCGAAAAATGCCATTCAGAGGCATTATTAGCGGATCTGTATGTTAAATAAAAGTAGATTTTGAATCTGTATTGTCCTCCCTGATTTCCGTGATGATAACCCCACTGAGACGATGAGGAGCGCATCATGGAATTTTACGAAAACCGGGCCAAACGGCCGTTTGCGGTGTTTATCTGGATCGGGCGGGCAGTGAAACAGTGGTATCGCATTAACCGCACGCGCCGCATTTTAAGTCAGATGAGCGATGAGCAATTGAAGGATGTCGGGCTGTCGCGATTTGATGTATAGGGAATTGTTTTCTCCCTCTCCCTGTGGGAGAGGGGCGGGGTGAGGGCCTCACTCTACGGTGGATTTCCCGGTGTTCTCCGCAATACGGCGCAAATATTCGTTATTTTTAAACGCCACCATAATCAACTCGAACATCACGCGGGTGCCGATCAGGCTGAACACCATGCCGAAAAAGCCGGCAATGAGATGTTCGGTAAACATCGAGTAGATCCCGCCGAGCAGGATAAACAGCATGGCGATCCAGTAGAAGAAGACCAGCACGCGCGGCGTTAACAGATAGTCGAATCCCAGAAGTGATTTCATTTTTTCTTGTCCTTAGAAATAGTAAATTTGCGCGTTGATTATAAAGGCAGTCGCGGTAATTCATACCTTTATGATTATCTGAAATAAGAATTTTATGATGCAAAATCAGGGGGTTGCTATTTCAGAAGATCGCAGGTCTGGCTTTTCGGTCGCGTGAGCAGCGCAACGGCCTCGTCGTAACTGCGCACGTTGTTATACCCCATCACCAGCCCGTAGCGTTTGACCGACCCGCTGTACCACGCCGACAGGGCATTGACCTGCAGCTGCTGCTGTTGCCAGCAGTGGGCGATCTCCCGGTCGCAGCTGCCTCTGGTTAAAAACGCCACGATATGCATCCCGCCGTCGTTCTGCTCGGTGAAGAACCGATCCCCGTAGACCTCGTGCAGGGCGGCAATCATCCAGTCCCGCCGCTGCTGATAGAGGGCGCGCATCTTTTTCAGATGGCGGAAGAAGTGGCCGTTGTTGAGAAAGGCGGTGAGGATCTTCTGCGTCAGCACCGGCTGGCCGCTGGCGAGCAGATCGGCGCAGTCGTTAAAGGCCGATACCGTGCTGGCGGGCATCACCACGTAGCCGAGGCGCAGGGACGGCATCACGGTTTTGCTGAAGGTGCCCATGTAAATCACCCGATCCTGACGATCGAGGCTTTTCAGCGACGGCAGCACCTTGCGGGTGTAGTGAAACTCGCCGTCATAGTCATCTTCGATGATCCACGCCTCGTTCTGCCCGGCCCAGTCGAGCAGCTGCTGCCTGCGCGGCAGCGAGAGCGTGACCGCCAGCGGGCTCTGGTGCGATGGGGTGACGATGGCAAACCGGGCGTCGGCGTGGTGGCGCAGCAGGTAATCGATATCCATGCCGGAACGATCCACCGGCACGGTGTGCAGGCGCGGCACGATCCGCCGGAGCAGCTGCTGGCCCATAAAATAGCCAGGATCCTCAAACACCACCTTATCGTTGCGGCTGGCGAGGGTGTCGAGGATCAGCCGCAGGCTGCCGCTGTAGCCGCTGGTGATCAGCACCTGATCCGGCGTGCAGGACAAGCCGCGCGAGATATTCAGGTAGCTGGCGATGGCCTGACGCAGAGGGCTCCAGCCCATCACCGGCGGGTTGAGCATCTCCTCCTGGCGCATGGCGCGCACCGCCTGACCGGCCAGCAGCAGCCATTTTTTATAGGGGAAGCTGTCCAGTGCCGGGATGCCGGGGCGCAAAAAGCCTGCCCGTTCCCGCTGGCTGACCAGCGATTCCGGCAGCTGGCCCGTCAGCGGGTCATCGGGCGGCGGAGGCGTAACGGGGAGGGTTAAGTCCGGGTTCACCCGCGTGCCGCGCGCCCCCTGACTCACCAGATAGCCCTCGCCGATCAGAATGGCATAGGCGGTTTCGACGGTTTTGCGCGCCACTTTGAGATCTTCCGCCAGCACGCGGATGGCAGGCACTTTGTCGCCAGGCTTGAGGATCCCGCGGGTAATGTTGTCCCGGTAGCGGGTGTAGATGGCGTGATAGCCCGGCTTCATGTCCTACCTCGTTTCGCGCTTTTTGTATCTTTTTACTATGTCATGAACGGCGTAGATTTGCCCCATCGCATTTCATATGCCGCACATCAAGAGGAAAGACAATGAGCACTCGCGTAAATCATCATAAAGCCACACCTGCCCTCGCTAAAGCGCTGTCCGACCTGAGCATGGCGGTGGGCCAGACCTCCATCGACCCGGCGCTGAAGCACCTGATCGACATCCGCGTCTCCCAGCTCAACGGCTGTACCTTCTGTCTGGATATGCACTCGAAAGAGGCAAAAATTGCCGGGGAGCGCGAGCTGCGCCTGTACCATCTGGCCGCATGGCGCGAGTCACCGCTGTTCAGCGCCCGTGAAAAAGCGGCGCTGGCCTTCACCGAAGCCCTGACCCAGATTGGGCCACACGGCGTCAGCGACGTGCTCTACCGCAGCGTGGCGGAACACTATTCAGAGATTGAGATCTCCGAGTTGAACTTTGCGATCGTGGCGATCAACGCCTGGAACCGTCTGGGGATCACCTCCCGTATGGAACCGGGCGCGCTGGATGCGGCCTACGGCCTGAACAAAGCTAACCTCGAGTAAGGCCGCGCTCGCGGATCATCGCCACCAGCGCCCGCAGCCCCGGCGGGACGTGGCGATGACCGGGGTAGTAAAGGCGCAGCCCGGCAAAGGGCTGCGACCATTCCTCCAGCACGCTCACCAGCTCCCCGCTTTCCAGCTCCTGCTGGATATAGAGTTCCGGTAAAAATCCCACCCCCAGCCCGGCTTTGACTGCCCGGATCGAAGCAAAGAGATCCGAGGTGGCGAAACGCGGCGGCACCGCCAGGGCGATCTGCTCCCCGCGTCGCGCCAGCTCCCAGCGATAGATCCCCCCGTGGGCCATCCGCATGCCGATCCCCTGATGATAGAGCAGATCGTCCGGGGTTTGCGGGGTGCCGTAGCGGGCAAAATAGTCCGGCGTGGCGGTGACCAGCTGACGAATATCCGGCGTGAGCGGCACGGCGATCATGTCCTGCGGCACTGACTCCGCGAGACGCACCCCGGCGTCGTAACCCTCCGCCACGATATCAATCATCCGCGCTTCGCTCACCGCCTCGACGCGCATTTTCGGGTAGCGGATCATAAAGTCGATCAGCAGCGCATCCAGGAACAGCGCGCCGACGTTGTTAGGAACGTTCAGGCGCAGAGTGCCGGCAGGCTCGTCGGTGTCGCTGTGGATCTCTTCATCCGCCTGACGAATTTCCTGTAGCGCCGGGCCGATCCGCGCCACATAGCGCTGCCCGGCGTCGGTGAGCCCCACGCTGCGGGTGGTGCGGTTAAACAGGCGGGTCTGCAGGCGGCTCTCCAGCCCGGCAACGGCGTTGCTCACGGCGGTGGCCGACATCCCCAGCTCCTGGGCGGCGGCGCGGAAGCTGCCGCGACGCACCACGGCCATTACCACTTCCAGCTCGGTCAGTCCTGAACGGTGCATAGATTATCCTGAAAATCGAAACAACCTTTGCAGCATAGCGTGGATTATCGTAACGGAGAAGGCGTGCCAGACTGTCTCCATCCAGTCTGAGGAGGTTGTTATGCAGCACATCGAACAGATCTATATCAACGGTGAATTTGTCACCCCACACGGCAGCGAGCGTTTCGATCTCTATAACCCGGCGACGGCCCGGGTAATAGGCCAGGTACGTCTGGCCGACGCGGTGGATGCCGAACGCGCCATTGCTGCCGCGAAAGCCGCTTTTCCGGCGTGGTCGCAAACCACCAGGCAAGAGCGTATTGCCGCCCTGCAGCGGATGCAGGCTGCGGTGGCGGCCCGACACGACGATCTGCTGGAGGCGGTGATCGAGGAGTACGGCGCGCCCGCGTCGCGCTCGGCGTGGATGGCAAGCTATCCGGCGGAGGTGATCGGCCAGGCCATCGCGGCGCTGGAGGCGTTTGAATTTGTGCGCACTGCCGGGGCGGCACGGGTAGAGATGACCCCGCTCGGCGTCGCGGGGCTGATCACCCCGTGGAACAGCGACGCGGGCTTTATCTGCGGCAAACTGGCGGCGGCGCTGGCCGCGGGTTGCACGGCGCTGATCAAGCCCAGCGAGATGAGCGCCCTGCAGACGCAGATCGTGACCGAGGCGTTGCACGCCGCCGACCTGCCGCCAGGGGTGTTTAATATCGTCACCGGGTGCGGCGACACGGTGGGGGAGACCATCAGCCGTCACCCGCATGTTGCGAAAATCTCATTTACCGGTTCAACCCAGACCGGCAAAGCGATCCTGCGCAACGCGGCGGAGAACTTTACCCGCGTTACCCTGGAGCTGGGCGGGAAATCCCCGACGATCATTCTCGACGATGCCGATATCAAACAGGCGGTCCCGCTGGCGGTGCAGGCCGGGCTGATGAACAGCGGGCAGGCGTGCGTGGCCGGGACGCGCATCCTGGTGCCGCAGTCGCGGAAAGCGGAATTCGAACAGGCGCTGGCCCAGGCCATCGCGGCGGTGAAGTCCGGCGATCCGCGGGATAATGCCACCGAGGTCGGCCCGATGGTGAGCGACAAACAGTGGCAGCGGGTGCAGGGGTATATTCAGCGAGGACTGGCTGAGGGGGCGCGCCTGCTGGCGGGCGGAGAAGGGCGGCCGGAAGGCACACGGGACGGCTGGTTTGTCCGCCCGACGCTGTTTACCGACGTGCACAACCAGATGGCCATCGCCCGCGAAGAGATTTTTGGCCCGGTGCTGTGCGTGATCGCCTACCGTGATGAGGCCGAAGCCATCGCCATTGCCAACGACACCGACTACGGGCTGAGCGCGCTGGTGCTGGGGGGAGACGTGGAAAGCGCCCGCCGCGTGGCAGAGCAGATCCAGTCCGGCCGCGTGCTGGTCAACACCCTCACCCATGAGCCCAAAGCCCCCTTTGGCGGATTCAAACACTCCGGCGTGGGGCGTGAGATGGGGACATGGGGGATCAGCGCATTTATGGAGCCGAAGTCGATCCTCGGCTAAAACACCGCCCGGCGGCGCAGGCTTGCCGGGCCTACGGTTCGGGCCTTTCCAGGCCGGGTAAGCGCAGCGCCACCCGGCAACCCGGTGCACGAAATAACATTTCGCTCCTCACCGAAGCATCCCTTTTTCCTTTCCTTCATCCTCTCCTTAACCTCACAACGGAGAGATCCTCATGATTGCAGTTCTGTTTGAAGCTACAGCGCAACCTGCGCATCAGGCGCGTTACCTGCAGCTGGCCGCCGAGCTAAAACCGCTGCTGGCGGATATCGACGGCTTTATCGATATCGAACGTTTTCAGAGCCTGACTACCGACGGCAAAATCCTCTCCCTCTCCTGGTGGCGGGATGAGGAAGCGATCCTGAACTGGAAGCAAAACGTCTTTCACCAGGCTGCACAGGCCGAAGGACGGGCGTCGATTTTTGCCAGCTACCGCATTCGCGTAGCGCAGGTGGTGCGGGAATACGCCTCAGAGACCGGAGGACATGCCGGTGTATGACGTTCATGTGATTTTCAACAACGTGCCCGGCGAGCTGGCGCGCTTTGGTCAACTGCTGGGGCAGCATGGCGTGGGGCTGGAGGGCGGCGGCGTTTTTGGCGTGGAGGCGCATTTCCTGGTGGCGGAGGGCGAAAAAGCCCGCCACGTACTGCTCGACGGCGGTTTTAACGTGCAGGCGGTGCGCAAGCCGCTGATCCGCAAGCTGAAGCAGGAACGTCCAGGCGAGCTGGGGGAGATTGCGGCCGCGCTGGCAGCCCAGGGGGTATCCATCCTGACCCAGTACAGCGATCATGCGAACCACCTTATTCTGCTGACGGATAATGATAAGCTGGCCGCAGAGATCACCGGGCCGTGGATTGCCAATGCTAAAGACCAGTTTACCTCCTGATAACAGCGCCGCGCTGGAGCTGGCCGTTGCTGCTGTTGCCGCTGCGATGGCCGACCCGTCCCGGGTGAAAATGCTCTGCGCCCTGATGGACGGGCGGGCGTGGACCGCCACCGAACTCAGCGCCGTGGCGGATGTGGCGCCTTCTACCGCCAGCGGGCATCTCACCCGACTGCTGGAGGGGAAGCTGATAAGCTGTCTTTCGCAGGGCCGGCATCGCTATTATCGGCTGGCGGGGCACGAGGTCGCGGAGTTGGTGGAGCAGATGATGGGGCTGTCGTGGGGGCGCATCACGCCGCCGCAGACAACAGCGCCGGAATCGATGCGCCACGCCCGCACCTGCTACGACCATCTGGCAGGCACGGTCGCGGTACAGATGTATGACTTTATGCAGGGAGAGGGCTGGCTGGTGGCGGATGGCTCGGCCCTCACCCTCGCCGGGCGCGAGGCGTTCTTATCCCTGGGGATCGTGTTGAATACCCGCACCCGACGTAAAGCCTGCTGCGCCTGTCTTGACTGGAGCGAGCGACGGTTCCACCTGGGCGGCGAGGCGGGGGCGGCGCTGCTGGTGCATATG